>CAZBSD010000014.1:0-49368 GCA_964494735.1 uncultured Syntrophomonas sp. | reverse complement strand
ACGCCAAGCATCATGAGAAGGAAGCCCAGATAATCGCCCAGGCCGGACAGCCGGGTACGGTCACTATCGCTACCAATATGGCGGGCCGCGGTACCGATATCGTCCTGGGTGAAGGGGTGCAGTCGATGGGCGGTCTGTATGTGCTGGGTACGGAGCGGCACGAATCGCGGCGCATCGACAACCAGCTGCGGGGGCGCTCCGGGCGCCAGGGAGATCCGGGCGAATCGCGGTTTTATGTATCCCTGGAAGACGATCTGATGCGGTTGTTCGGGTCGGGCAATATTGAGGGTTTGATGGACCGCCTGGGCATGGACGATACCATTCCGATCGAGAACAAGATGGTCAGCAAAGGCATCGAAAACGCCCAGAAAAAGGTAGAATCGCGCAACTTTGGTATCCGCAAGAATGTTCTGGAATATGACGACGTCATCAACAATCAACGCATGGTCATATATAAGGACCGCAAGAAGGTGCTCTTTGGTGAGGATTTAAAAGAGACGGTAACGGCCATGATCGATGACGTCATCGACAAGTTGGTGGATAGCTTCGCCGGGGACTTTAAATATTCGGATGAATGGGACCTTGAGGGCCTGATAGCCTACATCGACCAGAATGTACTGCCGGGAGCGGAGTTCAAACCGGATGATTTGGTAGGTATGACCAAAGATGAAGTCAAGGAACTGATCGGGGAGAAGACCCACGAGTTGTATGAAGCCCGGGAGCAAGAACTGGGCAGTGAGATGATGCGGGATATTGAGAAGGCGATCATGCTGCGCATCATAGATAATAAGTGGATGGACCACATCGACGCCATGGACCAGCTCCGCAACGGCATCAATTTACGGGCTTATGCCCAGCGCGATCCCCTGGTAGAATACAAATTCGAGGCTTATGAAGCCTTCCAGGAGATGGTCCACAGCATCAAGGAAGACGTGGTCCGTTACGTGCTGCGGGTAAGGGTGGTAGCCAAGCCGGAAGAAAAGAAGATGGTTACCAATCAGGGTGAATCGGCGGAGAAGAAACCGGTTCACGTGGAAAAGAAGATAGGCCGCAATGATCCCTGTCCATGCGGGAGCGGCAAGAAGTATAAAAAATGCTGCGGCCGCAGCGCCAGTTAACTATCGTTTTTAGAACAAGCACAAGGGGTGATTATTATGATTGAGGATCCGCAGGGGACTATCGCTGCCATCATAACCAGTCTTGATGAGATGAGGGTTTCTCTTTGACATAGCCAACCTGGAGTCTGAGATAGACAAATTGCACAAGTCGACCCAGACGGAAGACTTCTGGGATGACAATATGGAAGCCCAGACGGTGCTGAAACGGATCAGTGATGCCCAGAATACGGTGGACAGGTTCAAAGGGTTTTGGGATGAAGCCCAATATATCCGGGAAATGTTGGATATGACCGAATCAGAAGGCGAAGACGAAATTTACCGGGATACGGTCCGCGACCTGGAGAGTTTAGCCAAGAGGTTTGATGAATATGAACTGGTGATACTTTTCTCAGGCGAGAACGATAGCGGCAATGCCATAGTTTCCATGCATGCCGGGGCTGGGGGTACTGAGGCCCAGGATTGGGTGGAGATTCTGCTGCGCATGTATACCCGTTGGGCTGAGGATTGCGGGTACAGAGTGGAGATCATGGATCTGCTGGACGGGGATGAAGCCGGGGTGAAGAGCGTAACCTTCATGGTATCCGGCTTGTATGCATACGGTAAGTTAAAGTGCGAGGAGGGTGTGCACCGCCTCATCCGCATCTCCCCCTTCGATTCCTCCGGCCGCCGCCATACATCCTTTGCCTCGGTGGCAGTTCTGCCCGAGGTGACCGACTCCATAGCCGTCGACATAAATCCAGAAGACTTACGGATAGACACCTACCGCTCCGGCGGCGCCGGCGGTCAGCATGTCAACAAGACAGATTCGGCGGTGCGTATAACCCATCTCCCCACCGGAGTCGTGGCCCAGTGCCAAAATGAACGCTCCCAGTACAGCAACCGTTTGGCGGCCATGAAGATATTGACCGCCCGACTCTACGAACTCAAACAGAAGGAACGCGAGGATAACCTGCAGAAGATAAAGGGAGAATACAAAGAAATATCTTGGGGCAGCCAGATCCGAACCTATACCATGAATCCTTTCTCCTTGGTCAAAGACCACCGTAGCAACATGGAGGTGGGTAATGTCCAGGCCGTGTTGGATGGCGACCTGGATGGTTTGATAAATGCGTGCCTGCGCATGAAGAGAGAATAGTAACGGGAGGTAAATGTGAGAGAGATAACCGAGAGTTCGATCCAAGCTGTGGAAGCCAAAGCCTTGTCTATCCGCCGCCATATCATAAGTATGCTGGGGCAGGCGGGTTCCGGGCATACGGGGGGTTCGCTTTCGGCTGCGGACATATTGTCCGTTCTATATTTCTGGGAGATGGAGGTGGAGCCGTCCCAGCCCCACAGACCGGACCGGGATCGTTTCGTGCTCAGTAAGGGTCACGCTGCTCCGGTTCTATATGCGGCCCTGGCGGAAAAAGGGTTTTTCCCGATCTCCGAACTCGGCAACCTCCGTAAACTGGGCAGTCCCCTGCAGGGCCACCCCGATATGCGTAAAGTACCCGGGGTGGAGGCGTCCACCGGCTCACTGGGGCAGGGAATATCTTGGGCGGTAGGTATGGCCCTGGCCGGCAAGATGGATAACACCGATCAACATCGGGTGTACGCCCTTCTCGGTGATGGTGAGATAGAGGAAGGCTTGGTGTGGGAAGCACTGATGGCCGCCGCCCATTACAAATTGGATAATCTGACCGCATTCCTTGATCATAACCGGCTCCAGATCGATGGCCTGATCACCGAGGTGATGTCCCCCGAACCGGTGGCCGACAAGTTCAGGGCTTTTGGCTGGGAAACGCTGGTTATCGACGGCCATGATGTCCGCCAGATAATGCAGGCATTGGATGTGGCCCGCAGTACCAAGGGCCGGCCAACGGCAATAATCGCCGATACCATCAAAGGCAAAGGCTGCTCCTTCATGGAAAACAAGGCCGAGTGGCATGGTACCGCCCCCAACCGGGAGCAGACCGCCCAGGCTTTGGAGGAATTGGGAGCTCTGGCCTAACCGGGTACCCAATCCTTTTTATTAATTGGTTGGAAGCAATCGTCATCGTTTTAGGAGGTGCTGATTTGGAGAAGCAAGCCACCCGGGATGCTTATGGGAAGGCTTTGGTAGAGCTGGGTCACAGATATGGAGAGGTAGTAGTCTTGGACGCTGATCTGTCCAAGTCTACCAAGACGGCTGATTTTGCCAAGGCATTCCCGCACAGATTTATAAACGCCGGCATCGCCGAACAGAATATGATGGGTATGGCGGCAGGATTGGCTGCTTCGGGGAAGGTGCCGTTCGCCAGTTCGTTTGCTATATTCGCTGCCGGCCGGGCGTTTGAGATAGTTCGTAATTCCCTGGCCTATGCCAATCTGAATGTAAAGATCTGCGCTACCCATGCCGGATTGACCGTCGGCGAAGATGGAGGGTCACACCAGTCGGTCGAGGATATCGCCATCATGCGCTCTATTCCCAATATCTCAGTGGTGGTGCCGGCCGATGGTACCAGCACCCGCAAAGCGGTGGAGGCCATCTACCACCGTCCCGGACCTGTCTATCTGCGCCTGGGCCGCCCGGCGGTACCGCTATTATATGATGAAAGTATGGATTTCCAGATCGGTAAGGGGATCGAACTGCGGGGCGGGAAAGACGCCACCCTGATAGGCTGTGGGATAATGGTCGCCCTATGCCTGGAAGCCGCTGACCGCTTGCAGGAACAGGGGATCGACGTGGCGGTGGTCGATATGCACACCATAAAACCGATCGACCAGGATTTGATAGAACGCAAGGCTCGGGAAACGGGGGCCATCCTGACCGTCGAAGAACATAGCATCCTGGGGGGCCTGGGAGGAGCGGTATGCGAGGCAGTATGTGAGAAATTCCCAGTGCCGGTTCAAAGGATGGGCATAAACGACCGGTTTGGTCAATCAGGGAGCCCGGATGAACTGCTGGAGTATTATGGCCTTACGGTCGGTGCAATTGTCGCCAACACCCGAATATTGGTGTCGAATAAGTAGAATCCTTTAAAAATATAGCACCCTTTTGCAGAAACCACCTATTAATGGTGGTTTTTTTGTATTATTATTAAAATGATAGACATCTGGCCGGCTCCGGCGATGGAGCGCAGCGACAGGTGTTTAAGCGTAGTCACGTTCCGGAGGAAGCAATGCTGGTTCAATTTTATAATGTCACCAAAGTTTATCGCAACGGAGTGAAAGCGCTCAACGACGTTTCCCTGAAAATAGACCGGGGTGAATTTATCTTTCTGATGGGACCCAGCGGGGCTGGCAAATCGACTTTTATCAAGATGCTGTTCCGGGAGGAAGTTCCTACCCAGGGACAGATATTCATATCTGCACGCAGTATCGTGCGTATGAAGCGCAGTGAGGTTCCCCATTTGCGGCGCAGTATGGGGGTCGTATTCCAGGACTTCAAACTGTTGGAGAACAAGACCGTCACCGAGAATATCGCTTTCGCCATGAAAGTGGTGGGCGCCGGCAACCGGGAAATAACTGCCCGCACCGCCGAGGTCATCAGCCTGGTGGGCTTGAAGGGCAAGGAGGACTCTTTTCCGGGACAACTCTCGGGCGGGGAGCAACAGCGAGTGGGCATAGCCAGGGCCATAGCCAATCGACCCCTCTTGCTCATAGCGGATGAACCCTCCGGCAATCTGGACATGGATACCGCCAACGAGATAATGGATCTGCTCTACAACATAAACCGCAAAGGCACAACGGTGGTTATGGCTACCCATGCCCGGGAACTGGTCAAGAACGCGGGTAAACGCATAATTACCCTGGAAGCCGGTCGGGTTATTTCCGACCTGTGTGCCCTGGAGTCGTAACAATGAATTTAAAAAATTTCGGCTATTTCTTCAAGGAAGCATTGATCTCTTTATCACGCAACCGGGTTTTGAGTTTGGCGACCATATCTACCATGGTGGTCTGCATATTGTTTCTGGGCGTGGCCGTCTTGCTGACCATCAATGCCGGCAATTTCATGAACCAACTGGAGTCCGATATCCAGATAATCGCTTATCTGGACGATCCCCTGACCGCCGGGCAGGTGAAGGAGATCGAGTCAACCATCAGGGAGACGGCGGGGGTCCAAGAGGTGACCTTTGTTTCGAAGGATGAGGCCCTGCAGAGGCTGCAGTTAAAATTCTCGGAAGAGGATTACGATCTCCAGAAGACCCTGAGCAAGAATCCGCTGCCGGACAGCTATGAGGTCAAGGCTGCAAATCCACAGGAGGTAGGCCAGGTAGCTCAGGTAATCGGTGAGATTCCCGGGGTATATAAGGTCAATTACGGACAGGGTGTGGTAGAGAGACTATTCCAGGTCACCAAATGGGTGCGGATAATCAGTATGGTATTCATGGTCATCCTGGCCATGGGGGCGATATTCCTGATCGCTACCACTATCAGGTTAGCCATCTTCGCCCGCCGCAAGGAGATCTACCTGATGAAGCTGATCGGGGCTACCGATTGGTTTGTACGCTGGCCCTTTTTCATCGAAGGCGTGTTGATGGGTGTGGTAGGGGCATTGATAGCCATAGGATTGTTATCCGGGGGATATTCATCTTTGATTAAGAACGCGCAGACCGCCTTGTTCTTTGTCCCGCTGGTCAGCCAGCAGAGTTTCCTGGTCCAGGTGTACCTGTCGCTGGCGGCAGTGGGGGCTTTGCTGGGAACGATGGGTACATATATATCCTTGAACCGCTTCTTAAATGTTTAGAAGACACGACACATGTTGGCAATACGTATTCTATGATAAAGGCGGTGCTGACCGGGGACAGTTCAGTCCTGGCCACCCGGCAGTCTGATAGTTGTTGGGGATTGTGATTGGGAGAGGGGGAGTAGACTCCATAATGAGCAGGCACCGAATACATATTATGTTTATAGCCGTGGTTATGATGGTGGTCATGATTTTACCCGTAAATGCTGACCAGCTCAGCGACCAGCAGAAACTGCTGGACAGCCTGAACCAGAGGATGCAGACTACCCAGAAAAGCTTGAATCAAGCTTCGCGGGCGGAAAAGACCATCCTCGGCGAAGTCCAGGGCATTGAGGAGGACACAGAAGAAACCCAGGCAGACATTGATAAACTGACCGACAAGATCGCCCGTCTGCAAGGCCGCATCGCTACCTTGAACAAAGAGATAAAGGTCCACCAGGACGAATTGGACAAGCAATTGGCCATCCTGGGTGAAAGGCTGGTGGTGATCTATGAACAGGGAGACACCTCTTACCTGGAGGTCTTGCTGGGAGCGACCGATATCAAGGATTTGATCACCCGGGTAGATATGCTGAGCACCATAATCGGACAAGACAAAGAGCTGATAGCAGATATCAACCTGCGCAAAAGAGACCTTGATAATAAGAAAGCCGATCTGGATGTACAGCAGCGGGAACTGGAGTCGGCGCGCGTGACCCTGGTGGAGAAGAAAAGCCGCCTGGCTGAGCAAATGAAGCAGAAGAAGGCAGTGCTCACCAGTGTCCAGCAGGAGAAAAACAAGTATGCCCAGGCGATGGAGGAACTGGAGCGTGCCTCGGCCGAAGCCGAAGCCATGATCCTCAGACTGCAGGGCAAGGGCGGCAGCATTGGGACCGGATCCTATACCTGGCCCACCCCAGGCTATCGCAATATCACCTCCAATTATGGAATGAGATATCATCCTATTCTTAAGGTCAACAAGCTGCATACCGGGATCGACATCGGCGCACCAAGTGGTGCCAAGATCGTGGCGGCTGACAGCGGTACGGTCATATATTCGGGGTGGATGGGTGCCTATGGCAACGCCATCATAATCGATCACGGAGCCGGCATTTCGACTCTTTACGGGCATCAATCCGCCCGCCTGGTGGGCGTGGGTGCCAAGGTCAGCAAGGGGCAGACCATTGGCAAGGTTGGCAGTACCGGCTGGAGTACCGGGGCCCACCTCCATTTTGAGGTAAGGAAGAATGGGAGCCCGGTCAATCCCAGATCATATATTTAAAATGCATAAAGATAGGGAGGCGCAGCCTCCCTTTTCGTTTGTCGAAGGATAGACGTTATTGCGTTGATAACCGCCGCGGGCGGTTAATTGTTTTACGGATCGGATTGGAGTAACATAGATTCATGTAACATAAAAAGGAGTATTCCATAATAGACTGGAACATGGTGGTGTTGTGTTGATAAATAAGACATTAAGATTTATAGCTGGCATGTTGGCGGTGATAGGCTTAGGGGTAGTCCTGCTGACGGGCTATGCGTTAGGGACCAATTGGAGCGGTTGGAGCACCCTTTTCAGCGTAATGAGCCTGATCGAAGCAGCCTCCCTCAATGAGCCACCCACAGATAAGATGTTGGAAGGTGCCACAGCGGGGATCGTGGCTTCTTTGCAGGATCCGTATTCGCGCTACCTGGAGAAGAGCCAGTGGGAGGAGCTGCAGTTGCAGCTGAATGCAGAATTCGGCGGTATCGGGGTCTATGTGGTGGAGACGGAGGATAAGAAATTGACCATCGTATCTCCGATCAAGGGAACCCCGGCTGAGCGGGCGGGCCTCAAGAACGGCGACATCGTGACCCAGATAAATGGGATCAGTACCTATGGTATGAGCCAGGATGACGCGGTACACCAGATGCGCGGCGACCCGGGCACCCAGCTGGATATCGTGGTCTTTCGTCCCGAGCAATCCAAGGAGATAGATTTCAAAATTATCCGGGAAATAATAAATGTCCCCTCGGTGGAGGATAAGATCGTCAGTCAGAATCCTTTGTTGGGATACATCAAGTTGAACCAGTTCCATGCCCGTTCCGCCCAGGAAATGGCCGCCAGTGTCAACAAGATGGAAGGGCAGCAGGTGAAAGGCGTGATCCTTGATCTGCGTGATAATGGCGGCGGAGATTTCGATGCGTCGGTGAAGATCGCCGACTTGTTCCTGGGTGACAGCGAAGTGGTCAGCATCAAGGATGCCCAACAACGCGAGACGGT
Source organism: uncultured Syntrophomonas sp. (assembly GCA_964494735.1). Lineage (GTDB taxonomy): Bacteria > Bacillota > Syntrophomonadia > Syntrophomonadales > Syntrophomonadaceae > PHAA01. Next base: position 41,303 of record CAZBSD010000014.1, on the reverse strand, counting down.
GCACAAGGCTTACGCGGGAGCAACTGCCATACCCATGATCGTCCTGGTTAATAAGAACAGTGCCAGTGCGTCGGAGATCCTGGCCGGTGCTCTGCAGGACAATGAGCGGGCGGTTTTGGTGGGCGAGAAGACCTTTGGGAAAGGGCTGGTCCAAACCGTTTATCCCTTGGCGGACGGAGGGGCCCTCAAGTTAACCACTCAAAAGTATTTTACCCCGGATGGAACCGACATCAATGAGATCGGGATAAATCCTGACATTGTTGTACAAAATGCTGATACAGGTGAGGTCGATCTGCAGTTGGAGAGAGCCATCGAATACTTCAAACAGAAGACCTCGTGATTTCTAGCAGCTGGGGGGTGTGGCGGTGGAATTCTTCGGCGCCATCCTGAAAGAACTGGGGCGGGTGTTGGTAAATAATCTGACATCGCCCTCTTTTTTATTTTTATACCTGCTCCTGTTTGGATTGGTAGCCCTGCAGTACCGAAAATTGCAGACCACTTCCGAATCGATGTTGCAGTGCAGCAAAAACATCTATGTGAGGGCGGCCCTGGTCTCCACCGTGTTAGGTCTGGTGGGTGGTGTAATGGGAAGCATAGTGTTGATTATGTTGGGGGTCGACCTTACGGGGACGGCGGTGGGTCTATTATGGCTGGTGGCAGTATTGCTGATGCTCATCAAGCCGCGGTTCCTGTGCTTCGCCTATGGGGCCGGGCTGTTGAGCGTCACCAGCCTGCTGACCGGGTATCCAGCCGTGAACATACCGCAATTGATGGGTCTGGTAGGAGTACTGCATCTGGTGGAGAGTCTGCTTATCTACATCAGCGGCTCATTCAGCCCCTGGCCGGTTTATATAAGCAAGAACGGCAAGGTACGGGGCGGATTCAACCTGCAGCAGTTCTGGCCTATCCCCCTGGTGGCACTTATGACAGTGGGGGTAATAGAACCGCGGGGAGCGATCATCCCCCCTGATTGGTGGCCGCTGCTGAGAGGAGAGGCGGCCCTGGCTCACGGCCACACCTATATTTTGATTCCGGTGCTGGCCATGCTCGGCTATGGGGAGATAACCACTACCAAGACACCAGCTCAGGCAGTTCGTAAATCATCCTGGCATCTGCTGGTATACAGCAGCGGACTCATCTTGTTGGCGGTGATGGCCTCCCGCTACAGCCTGCTCCTGCCCTTGGCTGCCCTATACAGCCCGCTGGGGCATGAACTGGTGATATGGCTGGGTATGAGGGCTGAAAACCGGGCACCGCTTTACACCCCACCCCGGGAAGGGGTTATGGTCTTGGATGTCTTGCCCGGTTCAGCGGCTCACAGCCAGGGATTGCGTTCGCATGACATAATCCTGAGGGTGGGCGCAGTACCGGTGAATACGTACCAGCAGATTCGGGATCTGACCGCTCAGGGGGCCAATTCCCTGCTGGTCGAGGTGGCCCGCGGTGAGCAGAAGTTCCAGCGGCATTTACACACCAGAAACCGGCCGACCGGCATCGTTCCGGTGCCGGAGGAAGGTGCGACCCGGTACCTGTGTTTGGCCGACGATGGTATCTTCAATTGGGCTGCCGGTTTCTGGAGACGGATCAGGTATAAACTGTTCACCTCATGACTACATTTTGAATATATTGAAAGAAAAGTGGTGATGAGGTGGCTATCTTGGGTAATCGGGGCCAGACCCGCTATAGTTTTGCCAGCAGTTTTACCGGTATGGGATTCCGAACCTTTATCCCGGAGCTGATGAACGGTGTAAGGAAGGTTTTTATATTAAAAGGAGCACCCGGAACCGGCAAATCGACATTTATCCGCCTGGTGGGGGAAGCCCTTTCGCAGCAGGGATACGATATTGAGTATTGGGTCTCATCCCTTGACCCGGTTGGACCGGACGGGGTCTGCATTCCCCAGCTGAGTAGCGCGGTTATAAACGGCAGCCTCACTATACCGGTGGACCCCCAATACCCCCAAGTGCGGGAGACACTGATAAACCTGGGCGAATACAGCGGCGGCGGTATCGCGGTGGAGGATTTCCGGGCGGTCACCGAACTGCTTGATTGTATAAGGCATTTGCAGAAGCAGGCAGTTACCACCATTGGAAAGAGCACCGGGGTCAAAGAGGAACTGCGGCGGCTCAATCATAGCCGCTTGGATATGGACGCCATACAGGGGCTGATCGACCACATATCCGAGCAGACATTGGATTACCAGCCGGCTGAGAAACATTATTTTGCCCGCGTCCTGACACCTGATGGTATGGCTGATTACATCGATGACTTAAGCCGTGACTGCCGGCTGAGATATATCTTCAGGGGACCGGCCGGCAGCGGCGGCGACCTGGTCATGGAGGAGTTGATCCGCCGGGCCCGCCAGAAGGGTTATGCCATGGACTATTACCATTGCGGTCTGGAGGCTGACCGTCTGGTGATGGTAATAATCCGAAATCTGCAGGTAGCTCTCATCGAAACCGACCAGGTAGATGCCGAGCCCCGCCAGGGCGACACAGTACTCGATATGCAGAGGTATTTGGATACTGATCTGAGCGACCCCAGCTGCGCTGAGAACAGCGAGACTCTGCGGCATTATGAGAGACTGCTCCTACAGGCTCAGCAGGAACTGGCCGATGTCCAGAGGCAAACCAGGGCGGTCAAGAAGTATTACTTGGAATCGATGCAATTTGAGCGCCTGGATGAGAAGCGCCGGGAAGTCATAAAAGCGATAATTGCCCCCACTGACAAAAGATAGAGTCTCATGCCCTAAACGGTGAAAGCCAATCGCACGGGCTCCCGCCAGACACCTGTTCGTGGCTGCCATGGGGGAAATGAATCAGGTGATAAAATGGAATATGACCGCAATCCCGACTGGCACAGCATACACCAAAACGATTAACGTCTAAGGTTTGTATGTGATGCCTCAGGGGCAGCGGTTTTTTTGTTAAGCCTATAGTATAATAGAAGGATACCTCATTCATAAATAAGACCAGGGAGTTGTTATGCAAGAGTTTAGAATTAATTCCGAATATATCCCCACTGGTGATCAGCCCGAGGCCATAAGACAGCTGGTGGCGGGACTCAGGCGGGGGCACCGCGACATGACCCTGCTGGGGGTGACCGGTTCCGGCAAGACCTTTACCATGGCCCAGGTCATCCAGGAGCTGCAGCGTCCCGCCCTGGTTATGGCTCCCAACAAGACCTTGGCCGGGCAGCTGTTCTCAGAGTTCAAGCAGTTCTTTCCTGATAACGCGGTGGAATATTTCATCAGTTACTATGATTATTACCAACCGGAAGCCTATGTGCCCCATACCGATACCTATATAGAGAAGGATTCATCCATAAACGATGAGATAGACAAATTTCGCCACTCCGCCACCGCATCACTGCTGGAGAGAAAGGATGTCATCATCATCGCCAGTGTTTCCTGTATATATGGCTTGGGAGCACCGGAAGACTATTATCAGCTGGCCATCTCCCTCCGTCCGGGAGCCCAGTTGGAACGGGACCGGCTGCTGCAACAGTTGGTGGAAAACCATTACGAGCGTAATGAAACCACCTTTTTCAGGGGCAATTTCCGGGCCCGGGGCGATGTGGTGGAGATTTTCCCCGCTTCTTCCTGGGACAAGGCTCTGCGGGTGGAGTTTTTCGGCGACGAGATCGAGCGCATCCTGGAGTATAAACCGATGACCGGGGAGGTTTTGGGCAAACAGATGCACGCCATGGTTTTCCCAGCCTCCCACTTCGTCACCACCCGTGACAAGATGCTGACCGCGGCTGAGGAGATAGAGGCGGAATTAGCGCACCAGCTGGAGAAGTTCCAGAAGGAGGGCAAATTGCTGGAGGCCCAGCGGATCGGCCAAAGGACTAGGTATGATCTGGAGATGATCAAAGAGATAGGCTACTGCAAGGGGATAGAAAATTATTCGCGTTATATCACCGGGCGCCAGTCCGGAGAACCGCCCTATACTTTGATAGACTTTTTCCCGGAGGATTTTCTGCTGTTTATGGATGAGTCCCATATCTCGGTGCCGCAGGTGCGGGGGATGTATGCCGGCGACCGTTCCCGCAAGGAGAACCTGGTCAACTACGGATTCCGTCTTCCCTCCGCCCTGGACAACCGCCCGCTCACCTTCCAGGAATTTGACAGCAAGATAAACCAGGTCGTTTATGTCAGCGCTACCCCCGGTGACTACGAACTGGAGAAGAGCCAAGTGGTGGCTGACCAGGTCATCAGGCCCACCGGACTGCTCGATCCGGAGATCGATGTGCGTCCCACCCTCAACCAGATCGACGATTTGATGGCCGAGATCCAGGTGCAGGTGGAGAAGGGGTTCCGGGTGCTGGTGACCACCCTTACCAAGCGTATGGCGGAGGACCTGTGCGACTACTTAGGAGACGCCGGAATAAGGGTCAGATACCTGCACTCGGACGTGGAAGCCCTGGAGAGGATGGAAATACTGCGGGAGCTGCGCAGCGGGACCTTCGATGTGCTGGTAGGTATCAATCTGCTGCGGGAAGGACTGGATTTGCCCGAAGTCTCCCTGGTGGCCATCTTGGACGCAGACAAAGAAGGATTCTTGCGTTCAGGACGTTCTCTGATCCAAACCGCCGGCCGAGCCGCCCGGAATGTGGAAGGCAAAGTGGTCATGTATGCCGACCGCATCACCCCCTCAATGCAACAAGCTATAGATGAGACCGACAGACGCCGGGAAAAACAGACCGCCCATAACCTGGCCCACAATATAACCCCGGAGTCGATCAAAAAAGCCGTATTTGCAGCCATCGAAGCTACCGTACAGGAAGATCAGGCCCTGTACCAGCGGTCCCTGGCGGAGGGATTGAGCAAGGAGGAGAGAGTCCGCCTGGCGGCCGAGATCGAGATCGAGATGCGCCAAGCGGCCGAATCGCTGGAATTCGAAAGGGCAGCCCAACTGCGGGATATGATCAAGGAACTGAACCTGACCCCCAAAAAGAAGCGTAAAAAGCGCTGAACATGGTAAGTGAGTGAAAGATGAAAGAATACATTTTTGTTAAGGGTGCGCGTGAGCACAACCTGAAAGATATCGATGTCACCATACCCAGGGATAAGCTGGTGGTTTTTACCGGTATATCCGGTTCGGGCAAGTCAAGCCTGGCCTTCGATACCATATATAGCGAAGGGCAGCGGCGATATGTTGAATCCCTGTCCACCTACGCGCGTCAATTTCTGGGGCAGATGGACAAGCCGGATGTTGATTACATCGAAGGGCTTTCCCCATCTATATCCATTGACCAGAAGACCACCTCCCATAATCCCCGCTCTACGGTAGGAACGGTCACCGAGATCTATGATTATATCCGCCTGCTTTTTGCTCGGGTAGGGCGGCCCCATTGTCCCCACTGCCGTAAACCCATCCGCCGTCAGACTCTGGACGAGGTGGTGGATGCAGTGCAGGCTTTGCAGGATGGCAGCCGCATCAAGGTCCTGGCTCCCATCGTCAAGGGCCAGAAGGGGGAGCACCGCAAGACCATCCAGAACCTCTTCAAGGACGGATTCACGCGGGTGATTGCTGATGGCTTCGAATATACCGCTGATGAGACGATCGAGTTGGAAAAGAACAAGAAACACGATATAAGCGCGGTGATAGACCGCCTGGTGGTTAAGGAAGGTATCCGTAGCCGATTGGCCGAATCGCTGGAATTAGCCTTCGAATTGGCCGAGGGCCTGGTGGTCATCAAACTCCTGCAGGATGGCGGGGAGGAACGGGATATGCTCTTCAGCCGTGAATTTGCCTGCCCGGATTGTGGCTTCAGTTTACCGGAATTGAGCCCCCGTATGTTTTCATTCAACAGTCCCTTCGGGGCTTGCCCGGAATGTGATGGATTGGGGGAGAAGATGGAGATGGACCCGGAGCTGATCCTGGATCTGGATCTGTCTCTGGCGGAAGGGGCTATCATCCCCTGGTCGCTCAGTTCCCATAATTATTATCGCCAATTGGTGCTGGGGATGAGTGAGAAATATGGTATCCCCATGGATCAGCCGCTCAAGAATATGAGCCCCGCCCAGATGGACATCATCCTGTACGGCAACAAGGGCGAGCAATTCAAGATCAACTACACCAACTCGGCTGGGGAGACGGGGACCTTCTACACCCGCTTCGAAGGGGTTATGAACACCTTGAAGCGCCGTCACCGGGAAACCAAATCCGAAGTGGCCCGGGAAGAGCTGGAAAAGTTCATGACCACCACTCTGTGTCCCTCTTGCCAGGGCAAGAGGCTGCGTCGGGAGATATTGGCGGTGTTGCTGGGGGGGAAAACCATTGCCGAGGTAACCGCCCTGGCCGTTTATGAGACTCTGGATTTCATGGCTGGGCTGGACCTGGATAAAAGAGAGGCTATCATCGGACGCCAGGTGATAAAGGAGATAAACGAGCGCTTAAGGTTTCTGATCGATGTGGGGCTGAACTACCTGACCCTGGACCGGCCGGCAGGCAGCCTGTCCGGCGGCGAAGCCCAGCGTATCCGGCTGGCCACCCAGGTGGGCTCCAGTCTGGTGGGCGTCCTGTATGTATTGGATGAACCCAGCATCGGCCTGCATCCCCGCGACAACAACCGTCTGCTGGGCACCCTGAAAAGGCTGCGTGACCTGGGCAATACGGTGATCGTGGTGGAACATGACGAGGAGACCATCCACAACGCCGACTATGTGGTAGACATCGGCCCGGGAGCGGGGGTACACGGCGGACAGGTGGTGGCCTGCGGGTCGGTAGAAGAGATAATGCAGGCCAGCAATTCCATCACCGGTCAGTACCTGGCCGGCATCCGCACCATCTCCACACCGGAAAGAAGGCGCAGCGGCAGCGGACAGCAGTTGGTGATCAAAGGTGCCCGGGAGCATAATCTCAAGGATCTGACCGTAACCATCCCCCTCGGCGAGATGGTCGTCATCACCGGGGTGTCGGGTTCCGGTAAGAGCACCCTGGTAGAGGATATCCTCTACCCGGCCCTGATGAAAAGCCTTCACCACAGCCGTTATAGGGTGGGTGCTCACGATTCCATCGAGGGGCTCAAGAACCTGGATAAGGTAATAAATATCGACCAATCACCGATCGGCCGCACCCCGCGTTCCAATCCGGCTACCTATACCGGCACCTTCGATATTATCAGAGAGTTGTTCTCCGAAACTGCCGAGGCCCGCATGAGAGGGTACAAACCGGGCCGTTTCAGCTTCAATGTGCGGGGAGGGCGTTGCGAAGCGTGTTCCGGCGACGGCATAATCAAGATAGAGATGCACTTTCTCCCCGATGTATACATCCCCTGCGAGGTATGCAAAGGCAAACGGTATAACCGGGAGACATTGGAAGTCAAGTATAAAGGCAAGACCATTGCCGACGTCCTGGCTATGACCATCGACGAGGGGGTCGAGTTCTTTGCCAGCATCCCCAGGATCGAACGCAAACTGAAAGTGCTGCAGGACGTAGGCCTGGGCTATATGCAGCTAGGTCAGCCGGCCACCACTCTGTCCGGGGGTGAGGCCCAGCGGGTAAAACTTTCCACTGAGCTGTCCAAACGATCGCTGGGAAGAAACCTGTATATACTCGATGAACCTACCACTGGACTGCACCGGGAAGATGTCCGGCACCTGCTGATGGTGTTGGAGAGGTTGGTGGATGCGGGCAATTCGGTTATCGTTATCGAACATAACCTGGACGTCATCAAATCTGCCGACCATATCATAGACCTGGGCCCGGAAGGCGGCCAGGAAGGGGGCAGTATAATCGCCGAGGGCACCCCCGAAGATGTTGCCGGGTGTGAGAGTTCCTACACGGGCCAATACCTGCGGGCGATTCTGGCCCAGCCTGCCTCCCCAAGCCAGCGTCATACGTCCTGAAAACCAAGAAAAGTACTGTATTCATACTTGACTGACTTCATCTGGATCAGATGCTGCTATCGCTATGATGGCGCCTGCCTGGAGGCTTGCCGTATTCCCTCGGCTGGCCTCCCATTATTTTCACCCCTTCCGACTTACCACAAATCTTGTATAATGACTAATAAAACTGGGGAAAGGTGTGTTTTCATGTCCTGCTGCAGCCAATTGGGGGAGCCAACAGCACTCCAGAGCGTTAGCACTGAAGCTCAGATAGCCTCTTTACAGGAGGTTATAAATAAATATACCGGTGTAGATGGCAGTCTGATCTCAATTTTACAGAATATTCAACAACTATACGGCTACCTGCCGCTGCCGGTGCTGGAGCATATATCCGACCGACTGGGAATAAAAAAAGCCAAGATCTACGGGGTGGCTACCTTTTACGCTCAATTCCGCTTTACCCCGGTGGGGAAACACCTGATCCTGTTGTGCCAGGGGACCGCCTGTCATGTCAATGGAGCTGACAAAATAGAGACGGCATTATGCGACGAACTCCAGGTGGAGATGGGCGGGACTACCGAGGATCGTTTGTTCACCCTCAATGAAGCCGCCTGTCTGGGATGCTGCAGCCTGGCCCCGGTGATGATGATCGATGGGCAGGCCTATGGGCCGTTGACCCCGGACAAAGCCCGCAACGTGATCCGGGCCATATACAAACAGGAAGAATTGAGCCGGGAAGAGGTGGGAGCATGATCGTAAGGATAGGTTTGAGCAGCTGCGGCATCGCTGCCGGCGGTCTGCCCGTATGGGAGGCCATAGAAACGGAAATCGGGCACCACAATCTGGATTGGGAAATGCGCCAAACGGGCTGTATTGGCATGTGCCACTCCGAGCCGCTGGTAGATTTTATCCATGCTGATGGCAGTATAAACACCTATGGCAATGTAACTACACAAATGGCCAAGGAGATAATCGAGTCGGAAGCCAACGGGATGGCAGCGGAGAAATACCGGATAGCCACCCACTGTGAACCCCATGATTGTATGACCGGCCAGATAAGAGTGGCCCTGCGTAATTGCGGGTCCATCAATCCTGAATCGATCGATGACTATATGAATAGCGGCGGTTATGGCGCGCTCAAAAAGGCAGTAACATCAATGTCCCCCGAACAGGTCATCGAAGAGATAAAAACCTCTGGCTTACGCGGGCGGGGAGGCGCCGGCTTCCCGACCTGGTTCAAGTGGGATGCCACCCGCCAGGAGCGGGGCGAAATCAAATATCTGATATGCAATGCGGACGAGGGAGATCCGGGCGCCTTTATGGACCGCAGCCTGTTGGAAGGAGATCCCCATGGGGTCTTGGAGGGCATGATCATTGCCGGTTATGCCACCGGGTGCAGCACCGGTATAGTCTACGCCCGGGCCGAATACCCCCTGGCCATCAAGAGACTGGACAATGCCCTGGAACAGGCCCGCCAGGCCGGCATGCTGGGGCAGGACATAATGGACAGCGGGTTTTCATTTGATATATCCATAAAGCAAGGAGCGGGAGCCTTTGTCTGCGGGGAAGAGACCGCCCTTATCGCCTCCCTGGAAGGAGAGCGGGGTATGCCGCGGCTGAAGCCGCCTTTCCCCTCCCAAAAAGGGTATTGGGATAAACCCAGCAATATCAACAACGTGGAGACATTTGCCAATGTGCCCTGGATAATCGCCAATGGCGGAGCAGCTTTTTCATCCATGGGTACTGAAGACAGCAAAGGGACCAAGGTCTTCGCCCTGGCCGGAAGAATCAAACGGGGCGGATTGGTAGAAGTACCCATGGGCACGCCTCTGCGGGAGATCATCTACGGACCCGGAGGCGGCATCAAGGAAGACAAGCGGTTTAAAGCAGTGCAGCTGGGGGGACCTTCGGGGGGCTGCATGCCCGAAAGCCTGTTGGATACCCCGGTCGATTACCAATCCATCAAGAACACCGGGGCCATAATGGGTTCGGGCGGAATGATCGTAATGGACGAGACTACCTGCATGGTAGACCTGGCCAGGTATTTCTTGAATTTTACCCAGGACGAATCATGCGGCAAGTGCGTGCCCTGCCGCATCGGTACCAAGCGCATGCTGGAGATTATGGAACGGCTCTGTGCCGGTCAGGGCCAACCAGGCGACATAGAATTGCTGGAGACCCTCGGGCAGCAGATAGTGGACGGCTCCCTGTGCGGCTTGGGCAACAGCGCCCCCAATCCGGTTCTGACCACCATCAAATACTTTCGTCATGAATATGAAGCTCATATCCATGACAAGAGATGCCCGGCCAAACAGTGCAAGGCCCTGATCACCTACCATATAGACGCTGATAAATGCAAAGGCTGCACCCTCTGTGCCAAGAAATGCCCGGTCCAATGTATCAGCGGGGAGGCCAAAAAGGTTCACATCATCGACCACAGCCTGTGTACCAAATGCGGTACCTGTCTGGAAGTCTGCCCCGCCAAATGGGCGGCAGTAAGTGTAGAGTAGGGGGAGCGTCATGATTACCATAAATATAGATGACAAAGAAATACAAGCCACAGCCGGGCAAACCATTTTGCAGGCCGCCCGGGACAATAACATAGACATCCCCACCCTGTGCTTCGATGAGCGGGTCAAGATCTATGGGGGCTGCGGTATATGCATGGTGGAGATAGAAGGCATGCCCAAACTGCAGCGGGCTTGTGCCACCGAGATCGCCCCCGGAATGAAAATCAGTACCGACAATGCCAGGATCAGAGCCGCCCGCAAGGTAAGCCTGGAACTGATGCTGTCCGACCACGTGGGGGATTGCCGCCCTCCATGCGTCAAGGCTTGCCCCGGTGAAACCGATTGCCAGGGCTATGTCGGATTGATAGCCAATGGTGAGTATGAAGAGGCCTTGAAGGTTATCAAGGAACAACTCCCCCTGCCCACCAGCATAGGGTTGGTCTGTCCCCATCCCTGTGAAACCGCTTGCCGGCGCCAACTGGTGGAAGCCCCGGTGGCCATAGCCGCCCTGAAGGTATTTGCCGGCGAGTTCGATCTTTACGGCGGTAATCCATTCGTGCCGGAGATAAAAGCCCCCTCCGGTAAAAAGGTGGCCATAGTAGGTTCCGGTCCGGCCGGACTGACGGCCGCATACTTCCTGGCTGCCGAGGGTCATGAAATAACCGTTTATGAAGCCATGCCCCAGCCGGGGGGGATGCTCCGCTATGGCATACCCGAGTACCGTTTGCCCAAACGGATACTGGACCAGGAGATCGACATTATCCGGTCGATGGGGGTAGCTATCATAACCAACACCAGACTGGGGACTGATATCAGCCTGGAAGAGTTACGCAATAGTAATGACGTCGTTTTCCTGGGGATTGGAGCCTGGCAGTATTCGAAGATAAGGTGCCCGGGAGAGGATCTGCCGGGGGTCATCGGGGGGATCGACTTTTTACGGTATGCGGCCATGGGTGATCCCATTGACCTGGGTGACCGGGTGGCGGTCATCGGCGGCGGCAATACCGCCATGGATGCCTGCCGGACGGCAGTGAGGCTGGGCGCCAAGGAAGTCATGGTACTTTACCGGCGCACCCGTGAAGAGATGCCGGCCGAGGATCTCGAGATTCACGAAGCCATGGAGGAAGGTGTTGACTTCCATTACCTGATGGCACCCATCGAAATACTGGCTGACAATGGGCGGGCCGCTGCCATAAGGATGCAGAAGATGAAGTTGGGCGACCCCGATTCATCCGGGCGCCGTTCCCCGGTGCCCATCGAAGGGGCCGAGGAGACCATCGCGGTAGACACCATTATCGCCGCCATCGGCCAGCAGGTGGACATGAGCGGCTGCGACGGGGTGGAAGCCAGCCGCTGGCGCAGCATCAATATCGACGATAACAGTTTTATGACCAATCTGCCGGGCGTATTTGCCGGCGGGGACGGGGTAACCGGACCTGGTATTGCCATCGCCGCCATTGGTCAGGGCAAAAAGGCAGCCACGGTCATGAACAGCTGCCTGGCCGGGTCGCTCCAACCCTTTCGGGCTCCTTTCCTGGTGGAGAAAACCGGACTGACCCGAGAAGACTTTGCCCAGGTGGAACCGGTGGAGAGAGTGACAATCGAGCCCCGGGAACCCGCCCTGCGCCGCACCGACTTTAACGAGGTGGCTGGACGGATGAGTGCCGAGGCAGCCCGCCGGGAAGGCAGCAAGTGTCTGGAATGCGGCTGCCGGGATTGGTTTGAATGTAAGTTGATCGACTATGCCAACCAGTACCAGGTGGATCCCAGCTACTTACAGGGTGAGAAGCACCGCCGGCTAGAGCCTGATGCCCATCCCTTCATCGAACGGGACGCCGCCAAATGTATTTTGTGCGGGCTCTGTGTCCGTTTCTGTGACGAATATATGGGGATCAATGCCCTGGGTTTGGTGGAACGCGGTTTTGAGACGGTGGTCGAACCCGAGTTCGGACTGCCGCTCAAAGATAGTTCCTGTATCAGCTGTGGCCAATGTGTAGCGGTATGTCCGACCGGGGCTCTGCTGGAACGTTATCCGCAGCCCAAAAATGTCCCCGTCCAGGCGCGGCGCACCAAGACCGTGTGCTCTTTCTGCGGCCTGGGCTGCCGGGGAGAAGTGGAAAGCTGTGGGGACATGGTGATCAGGATACTGCCGGATGGGGATGATATACTATGCGCCAAAGGCAGGTTTGCTTTCGGTGAATATGGCCGGGATCGTTTGACCCGCCCGCTGGTCAGGAAAGATGGCCGCTTGCGGGAGAGTTCCTGGGACGAGGCGATTGCCCGGGCCGCAGCCGGACTTGCCAAGACCAACCGAGAATCGGCCGCAATTACTGCATCACCCAACCTGACCTGTGAAGAAGCCGGACTGGGAGCCTTGTTGGGATCGGCCCTGGGTGGTGCCGCACTGGCCAGCTTCAGCAACAATCCCGGCCGGGGTGTGCAGATGGTACTGGGCGGCGGTCTTTCCCCCAATCGCCTGGCGGAGCTGGAGCAGGCCGAGGTAATTTTGATGGTGGGGTCGTTCAACCAGAATCAGGTGCTGCCAGTCCGGGTACGGCAGGCAGTAAAAAACGGCGCCCAATTGATAATACTGAGTGATGAGCCGACCTTGCTGGATAATATGGCCGCCTTAAGGATAACCTCGGATAACAGTACCGGGATAATCGAGCAAATAATGGCGGCTCTCATCGATGAGGATTTAATTGACCCAGCGCTTAACGAAGAATCCGCTCGGGGATGGGCCACTTTACGCCAGCAGCTGGAAACCATGACCCCTGGCGATGAAGCCCGACAGGCAGCCCAAATATACGGTTCAGCCGACAAGGCGATGATAATCTGCGACGGTTTCACCGTCTCGTCCGGTGGAGCGGCCCTGTTGGCGGACTTGGCGGTAGTGGCCGGAAAGACAGGGGGACCAGGTAACGGCATAGTGGTCGTCAATCCAGGCGCCAACACCATCGGAACAGGGTATGCCGGGTTTGCTGGCGAGGGATCGGAGATAGTGCAATCGATTAGGTCCGGTGAGATCAGAAGGGCGCTCATAATCGGTGAGGATCCCATCGGAGCAGGGGTGCTCAGCATCGAAGACAGCGCTGCCCTGGACATGCTGGTGGTCCTGACTCCTTTTGTGACCGCCACCGCTGTCCAGGCTGACGTGGTCCTGCCCGCAGCGACACCGTTGGAGACCAGTGGCACCTATATATCTTCAGATGGCCGTTGGGCGGTACTGAAGAAGGTCGCTTCCCCGCCAGCAGGGAAGGGGACGGAAGCTATACTGGCAGAGGTCATCAAAGCTGTCGATCTCAACTTGGGAGAGCAGCAGCTGCAGCAAGCCCGCAGCTCGGTTCTCGACAACGAAATCTGGCAGCGCTCCACCGGGATGGCTCCAGACATGGCTGACCAGGAAGGTAAAGCCCAACTGGTGATTCCGCCGGCAGCCCCACTATTTGTGGCACCGGTGCTGACTGATCCGGCTCTGGTAAGATTCAATAAGTATGAGATCTAGCATCGGTTGAATAAGAGGGTATTTACAGCGTGAAGGACCGTTTGAAAAATGTTCCCCAGCAGCCGGGGGTATACATGTACCGAGATAAAGAAGGCCGGGTTATCTATGTGGGTAAAGCCCGGGTGCTGCGCAGCCGTATGCGTTCCTATTTCCAAAACCCAGCTGGCCTGCATCCCAAGGTCCGGGCCATGATGGCCCGGGTCGGGGATTTCGATTATATAGTGACCGGAACCGAAGTAGAGGCTTTGATCCTGGAGGGGAACCTGATCAAGGCTTACCAGCCTCGTTACAATATAGCCTTGCGTGACGACAAGAGCTATCCCTACCTCAAGATCACCGCCGAAGAATTTCCCCGCCTCTGTATTGTCAGGGAAAAGAAGGACCAGGTTTCGCGTTATTATGGCCCTTATGCGGAGGTGGGACTCCTGCGGGAGACCATTAAACTCATCACCACCATCTTCCCGCTGCGCACCTGCAAGAGCATGAGCAACAACCGGCCCTGTCTGAACCGCGATCTGGGCAAATGCCTGGCACCCTGCACTGGTGCGATCGCAGCGGAACAATACCAACTCATGGTGGATGGCATAGTATTATACCTGGAAGGCAACGGACAGCAACTGACGGAGCAGATAACTGAGGAGATGAAGCAGGCCGCCGCCAACCTGGAATTCGAAAAAGCGGCCCGGCTGCGGGACCAGGCCAGTGCCCTTAAGGTATTGGGAGAGCGGCAGAAGGTCAGCCTGGACAGACCGTATGACCTGGATGTGGTTGGGATGATGGGCGGCGAACAGCACAAGCTGCTGTTGGTATTCAAAATCAGGGCGGGCAAGATAATAGCCAAAGAAACCTTCTGGCTGAAAACAGCGGTCGATGAGGCCGATGACGAGGTGCTGGAGTTCTTCCTGAAACAGTTTTACGCCGACAACGGCGATGTCCCCCCGGAGATACTGGTCAGTCTGCTTCCCCCCGATCCGGAACTGATCCAGGATTGGCTGAAAGAGGTGCATCAACTGCGCAGCCGGATCTGGAAGCCGGAGCGTGGGGAAAAACGCGGTTTGGTGGAGATGGTCATGGAAAACGCCCGGCTGCTGTGGGAAGAGAGGATGTTGGACGAGAGCAGAAACGTTCGCATCCTGGAGGACCTGGCCCGCACCCTGGGCCTGGAAGTGGTGCCCCAGCGGATCGAATGTTTCGATGTCTCTCATTTGGGCGGTGAAGAAACGGTGGCCTCGATGGTGGTGGCCACCATGGGCCGTCCCGATAAAAAAGCTTATCGGCGTTTCAAAATCAGGACAGAGCAGAATAATGATGTCGCATCTATGAGCGAGGCGCTGCGCCGCCGTTTCCAGGAGGCCATGCAAAATAACCCCGCCTTTCTGCCTGAACCCGATCTGTTATTGATCGATGGGGGCTTGGGGCAGGTGAATGCCGCCCGGATGGTCCTGGATGAGTTGGGAGCCGACATCCCGGTATTGGGATTGGCCAAGCGGGAGGAAGTTCTTTTCTGGCCGGGCCGCCGGGAACCCCTGCGTTTATCGCGCCGGGATGAGGGGTTGCAGATGCTGCAGCGATTGCGTGATGAAGCCCACCGGTTTGCGGTGCAATACAACCGCCAGCGGCGGGGGAGCAAAGTGACCCGCTCCGCCCTGGATGAGATCGAAGGAGTGGGACCGAAACGCAAACAGGCTTTGTTGATTCATTTCGGTTCTGTGGCTCGCATCAGGACCGCCTCCCGGGAAGAACTGTCTCGGGTACCGGGCCTTACCCAGCCTACTGTGGAGCGGATATATACTCATTTCCACAATGACTGACCAGCCCGCCGAGCCAGAATAGCTTGGCTGTTTTTCTGGAAATACAATGAAAAATAATATTTCCCGGGAAATAAAATCGAAATCGGGGCTGAAATTGGTAGGATTTCAGAGCGCAATTGCTTATTATAATACTAAATAGATTCCATGGGGATGCTAGTCAACAAGACAGAAAGGAGCGGTGTCGATGCCAGGTTGGGTTTTGCGGTGGATCTTGAATATTCTCGCCATCATGCTTACAGCGGCCCTATTGTCCGGCTTTGAAGTCAGTGTTTGGGGGGCCATCGTAGGGTCAATAGTATTGGGTATAATCAATGCTGTGATCAGACCCCTGTTGCTGATATTGACCCTGCCCCTGAACTTGCTCACCCTGGGCTTGTTTACCTTCGTGGTCAATGGTCTGATGTTATGGCTGACCGCGGTGACTGTTAAGGGTTTCGATATCCATGGGTTTGGCTGGGCCATCTTGAGCGCTATAGTTTTAAGCTTCTTCAGCTTTGTGATAAGCTACTTCGTAGAAGACAAGCTGATCGATCTGGGGAGATAAACATAAGAGGAATATACGAAACCGGGCTGGTTGGCCCGGTTTCTTGATGAAGGGGGAAAACGATGGGGGCTGTGGTTTGGTATACCAATCTGCGTTCCGGCAATATCAGTCTGCTGGACAAGGTGGCCCGACTCTTGAAAAGGACGGGAATGGAGAAGATCATCGCGCCCAAGGACCTGGTGGCCATAAAGCTGCATTTCGGGGAAACCGGGAATATGGCCTACATCCGGCCGCCATACGTACGCCGGGCGGTGGAGATGGTCAAAGAGCAGGGCGGAAGGCCATTTCTGACCGACGCCAATACCCTCTATGTGGGAACCCGGGCCAACTCGGTGGATCACTTGGAGACCGCCATCCGCAACGGATTTGACTATGCGGTAGTGGGCGCCCCCCTCATAATCGCCGACGGACTGACCGGTAAGGATTATATCAAGGTATCCATCCCGGGAGAGCACTTTCAGGAAGTAAATATCGGCAGTAGTGCCTACCACGCCGATGCCATGGTAGTCATGAGCCATTTTAAGTGTCATGAGCTTACCGGGTTCGGTGGGGCCATAAAAAATATGGGGATGGGGTTGGGTTCGCGCAGCGGCAAGCAACAGATGCATTCCGACGTCCTGCCCCAGGTCAAAGCCGATAAATGTACCGGCTGCGCCAAATGCAAGGAGTGGTGCCCCGCTGATGCCATCGATATGAAGCCTTGGGAGGGTAATAAAAAAGGCCAAAAGGCATATATTCTTGATAATAAATGCTGGGGATGTGGTGAGTGCGCGGTAACCTGCCTTTTTGACGCGATAAGGGTCAGCTGGCGTACCACCCCTGAAGCCGTCCAGGAAAAAATGGCCGAGTACGCATTGGGAGCGGTGCAGGGCAAGAACGGCAAAGTCATATACATATCCTTTGTTATGAATGTCAGCCCGGACTGCGATTGTTTTGGCCATAATGATCATCCTATCGTCCAGGATATCGGCATTTTGTCCTCGTTGGATCCGGTTGCCCTCGATAAGGCTTGCTACGATTTGGTAAATGCCCAGCCGGCACTGGCGGGTTCGGTTATAGAAGGATGCCCAACGGGGGAAGATAAATTTCAAATGGTTCATCCCGGCATAGATCCCCTGGTCCAGTTGCAGCATGCGGAAAAACTGGGGCTGGGGAGACTGGATTATGAACTGAAGCAGATCTAGCCTCGCTTACATAGCGCTATATATCCACGATTGGGGAAGAGTGCAGTCCTCCCATTGACTCCCCAACAAGTTGCCCAACCCTGAAGATTACCACTAAGGAAAGGCGGTACCAAAGCGTGACTGTTGAGAAGATGGCCTCATATTTGTGGGGTTTGCCGGAACAATTCGAGGCCGGACTGGACCGAACCATCAGCCTGCCCCCGAAATATAAAAGGGAATACCGTAACATCCTGATCACCGGATTAGGCGGTTCAGCTATCGGCGGCGATATACTGCGCACATACGCTCAAAACCGGGTGAATATCCCTGTTCTGGTCAATCGGGATTATGATGTGCCCGCCTTTATTGGTGGTGACAGTCTGGTCCTGGCCGCCAGTTACTCGGGCAATACCGAGGAGACGTTAAGCGCCTACCGCCATGCCCGGCAAAGGGGTGCGGCCGTAATAACGGTAACCAGCGGCGGCCAACTGGCTGACCTGGCCTATTCCGACGCTGCCGCGGTAGTTACCATCCCGGGCGGATTATCGCCCCGGGCCGCGACCGGGCATCTGTTCACTCCGCTGGCCTTGATCTTGGAGGAACTGGGCATCATAAACGGGGTGAGAGATGACCTACGGGAGGTTATCCAAGTACTGCGGTTGATGCGCCAAGAGATAAACCCGGGCGTGGGGATGGAACACAACCGCGCCCGCCAGATAGCGAGGCTTTTGAAGGGGCGGCTGCCAATAATCTGGGGCAGCAGCGGCCGTTCAGAGATCGCTGCCCTGCGCTGGAAGACCCAGATCAACGAAAATGCCAAATGCCCGGTTTTTTGTAATACCTTTCCGGAATTGAATCATAATGAGATAGTAGGTTTTGAAGTACCAGCCGAAATTCTGGCCCACACGGCAGTGGTCATTCTGCGTGACCCCAGCGACCACCAAAGGGTGCAGCGGCGCATGAACATCAGCAAACAGATAATACAAGAGAAGGTAGCCGAGGTCTTGGAAGTGGACAGCCAAGGGCAAGGATTCCTGGCTAAATTTTATTCCCTGGCTTATATGGGTGACTACGTGAGCTTTTATCTGGCCGAAGAATATGGGATCAATCCGACCCCAGTAGAGATAATCGACTTTCTCAAAAATGAATTAAGCCGGGAATTGCCTGCCGATAGTCTATCATGACCGATATATCTGCTATAATGAGTGTGGAAATCCATTTGCATGGATCACCGGTTGCTCATCATCGTCGATGACGGCAGGGGAAAGGGAGGATTGCGCAGTGACCGAAGAGAAACAGACTCTCCAGGTACTCATAATAACCGGATTATCGGGCGCGGGTAAGACTCAGACTATCAACTGCCTGGAAGATATGGAATACTACTGCGTTGATAACATGCCTCCCGCCCTGCTGATTAAATTTATCGAATTGAGCATGCAATCAGAAGGCAAGATCGATAAAGTAGCACTGGTCATAGATGTCCGGGGCGGAGATTTCTTCCATAACCTGTCCCAGTCCTTGAACGAGCTGGAAGAAAGCCACATCGCTTATGAGATACTTTTCCTGGAGGCCTCCGATGAAGTCCTGGTACGGCGGTTCAAGGAATCGCGACGCCGTCATCCCCTCGCGCCCCAGGACCGGCTGCTGGATGCCATCCGTATGGAGCGCAACATATTGCAGGAGCTCCGGGGGAAGGCCAATGTCATCCTGGACACTTCCGACACTACTCCCCGCCAGCTGAAGGAGAAACTGAACGAATTGTACAGTGAGCGGCAGAGCGGCAACTTTTCCATCCACGTGGTATCGTTTGGATACAAGATGGGCATCCCCCTGGATTGTGACATCATGATGGATGTCCGGTTCCTGCCCAACCCCTTTTATGATCCCGAGATGACCACCCAGACCGGGATGGATGATGAGGTCATCGACTATGTCATGCAATCACCCATCACTAAATCTTTTGCCCGGCGGTTTATGAATATCCTCAAATATCTGATCCCCCATTATATCCAGGAGGGCAAGACCAATCTGGCTATCTCGATCGGTTGTACCGGCGGACAACACCGCTCGGTGGTACTGGCAGAGTATATCGGCAAACAACTGAATAAACAGGGCTATAATGTCATGGTCAGGCACCGGGATTTGGCCCGTTATAAGAAGGACGCCGGATGAGTTTTGCCAATGAGGTAAGAAATGAGCTGGCTCGGGTCATACCAGACAAAAAATGCTGCCAGAAGGCTGAGCTGACTGCCTGGCTGGCACTGAGGGGCGAAATCAAGCCCAACAAGGACGGTATACCGACCCTGTTCACTACGGTTGAGAACGCAGTACAAGCCCGGAAGGTTTATACACTGCTGAAAGAGACCTTCGGATTATCTTCCGCGGTTCATATCCTGCAAAAAAGGAGATTCAAGAAATCCAGGATATACCTGGTGGAGACCCGGCTCGACAGTCTGGAAGGGGAGAACCTGTGGCGAGATATATACCAATCAGGAACGGCTATCAAAAGGCAGGTCAGCTGGCCAGCCATCAAAAAAAATTGCTGCAAACGCGCGTTTATACGGGGAGTATTTGTCAGTAACGGTTTTATCAACCGCCCGGAAGGGAATTATCATCTGGAGATAGTCCTGAACGAATCCCGGCTGGCCGCTGATGTTTTAAGGATCATGCACAAGTTAGGGTTGGACGCGCGCTTGACCGAACGCAAGAACAATCCCTTGATATATGTCAAGGAGAGTGAGACCATCGTGGATTTTCTGCGCGTGGTCGAAGCCAGCAAAGCTCTTCTCGATTTCGAAAATGTCAGGATCATCAAATCCATGCGCAATCAGGTTAACCGGCAGGTCAATTGTGAGACTGCCAACCTGGCCAAAACCGTACATGCTTCGGTCCGGCAAGTGGAGATGATCGAAAGGCTCCTGGCCCAGGTGGGGGTAAAAGGCATCCCGATCAACCTGCGGGAACTGGCCTTGTTAAGAATCGACCATCCCGACAACACCTTGAAAGAATTGGGCATGCTGTTGGAGCCGCCTCTCACCAAATCAGGAGTCGCTTACCGGATGTCAAAACTGGAAAGTCTTGCAGATATGATCGACCAAAAAGAAGACTGAGGGACAATATGCGGATCACCAACGAAATCTTCCTGGAGCAACAACAGAAATTGGTCATGACCCCAGAACTGCGTTTGGCTATTGCCATCCTGCAGATGTCGACCATGGAGTTGGAGGAGTTCACCCAGAAGGAACTGGAGGAGAACCCGCTGCTGGAAGTCCAAGAGGTTGAGGAAGCCAGCGGAGCCAATACTGCCGAAACTGCTGAAGCGGAAAAGGAAAAGGAACCGGAACCGGCTACCAGTATGGAGGAATGGGCCGATTATTACCATGATCGGGATATCGGGATATCGAGTGGGGAAAGTGAGGCTAAATCGTATGATAACTTCCTCACCAAACGGCCTACCCTGTACGAACATCTCCAGTTTCAGCTGCGCTTGGCCTGCAAAGATACTCAGGACTGGGGAGTAGGTCTCTATATAATCGGCAATATAGATGGCAATGGCTACCTGTGCGTGGATAAAGAGGAAATTGCATCCCAGACAGGATCTGACATGGAACGGGTGGAAAGGGTGCTGGGTTTGGTGCAGTCACTGCATCCCCACGGGGTAGGTGCTTCCACCCTGCAGGAGTCCCTTTTGATCCAGCTCCACTATTTTGGCAAAGAAGATCCACTGGCAGAAAGGATAATCAACCAATACCTGGATGACCTGGCTCTGGGGAAAATGGCCAAGATAGCCCAATCATTGGGCGCTTCGGTGCAGCAAGTCCAAAAAGCCTGCGACATAATCCGCACCCTTGATCCCAAACCGGGATTACAATACAGTTCCTCGGATGAGATCAAGTATATTATCCCGGATGCCATAGTCGAAAAGATAGAAGGTGAGTACGTTGTGGTTCTCAACGACAGTGCCTCGCCGCGATTGGTGGTCAACCAACTCTATGAGAGTATGATGCGCAGCCCGGGCCAATTCAACCAGGAAGCCAAGAAATATCTTGACGACAAGATGAGTTCTGCTATCTGGCTTATCCGCAGTATTGAGCAGCGGCGCCGCACCCTGGACAAGGTTATTCGCTGTATCGTCGATATCCAAACCGAATTCCTGGACCATGGCATAAAATATATGAAACCGCTTACCTTGAAACAGGTTGCCGATCTGGTTGATGTGCATGAGTCCACCGTCAGTCGTGCCACCTCCAAGAAGTATATCCAAACCCCGCAGGGGTTGTTTGAACTCAAGTTCTTCTTTGGCAGCGGGGTGGGCTCCAACACCGGCAGTGAGCGGGTGTCGGCCAAAAGTATAAAGCGGATGCTGGAGGAGATTATAACCGGAGAGGATTCAGCTCATCCCACCAGTGACCAGGCCATAGTTGAACAGTTGCAGGAGAAGGGGATAGATATATCGCGGCGTACGGTAGCTAAGTACCGGCAGGAGATGGGTATATCATCGACCTCCGCCCGCAAGAGATATTAGCACATTTTAGCAATTGTGCTATAATAATTTTGGGATGAATAAGTTTCTGTGTAGAAGTGTATTATAGATGGGACAAAAATGTCCCTCTATTTTAATTTAAGTCCCGGAGTTTTTTGGATGGATAAATTATTTTCGCTGATAGAAAGATTTGCCCCCGAAGTAATGGAAATACTGGCGGACCGTTATAAGATCCTGAGGCAGGTTCTATATAACCAACCCATCGGGCGCCGTCAACTGGGGCTGAACGTGGGCCAAAGCGAGAGGATGGTTCGCACCGAGATAGATCTTCTCAAATCCCGGGGGGCTCTGCAGATCACCCCTGCTGGAATTATCCTGACCGCATACGGGGAAGAGATGTTGCGGGAAATAGATGAATATGTGCCCTGGCTTCTTAACATCCAGACTCTGGCGGAAAGGCTCAAAGAGCGCTTTCGCCTGGAGGACGTCATTATCGTGCCGGGGGACTCCTTCCAAAATGAATTCATCAAACATGATCTGGGACGGGCCGGTGCGGAGTATCTGCTCAGGAAACTGCGCTCGCCATCCATTCTGGCGGTCACCGGAGGGACTACCCTGGCTCAGGTGGCCGAAAATATGCGGGCGGGGCCGAACCTCTCGCAAGTGTGCGTGGTCCCGGCCCGAGGAGGGCTGGGTGAAAAGGTTGAGCAGCAGGCCGGTAACATCGCCGCCAAGATCGCCGATCGTATCGGGGGGCAATACCGCCTTTTGCATATACCGGATATCCTGGAGCAGAGTACCGCGGCGGCATTGAAGAAGGACATTCATATCAGTGAAGTGGTCAAGACAATAAAATCCGCTGACATACTGATGCATGGGATCGGTCCGGCTCTGGATATGGCCCGTAAGCGTGAATTATCCCAATCAGAAGTACATTATCTGCAAAATAACGAAGCGATGGGTGAAGCGCTTCGATATTATTACGACCGGCGGGGCAGAATAATATTTGAGATTCCCGGCATTGGTCTTGAACGTGAGGATTTAAGTCATATACCACTTATAGTAGCCGTGGCTGGGGGCAGCAACAAAGCCCAAGCCATCAAAGCGGTTCTGAAAAACGGCATCGAGAAGGTGCTTATTACCGACGAGGGCGCAGCCCAGCAAATAATCAACGGAAAGGATGATTATTAATGGCAGTCAAATTTGCAATCAATGGCTTTGGCCGCATAGGCCGACTGGTAGCCCGGGCCGCCATGGTCAGGGACGATCTGCAACTGGTAGCTGTAAACGACCTGGGGGATCCCCGTGGTGGGGCGCATTTATTCAAATATGATTCGATCCACGGTATATTTCCCGGAGATGTAACCGTGGAGGGCGACACCATTTCTGCTGCCGGCAAGAGTTTCCGCTACTTATCTGAGAAAGAGCCGGAAAAACTGCCCTGGCGAGATCTTGGGGTACAGATCGTAGTGGAAGGCACCGGCCGATTCCGCAGCCGCCCCAAGGCAGGCAAGCATCTGCAGGCGGGAGCCGCCAAAGTGATCATAACCGCACCAGGGCAGGATGTTGATCTGACCGCAGTGATGGGGGTCAATAACGACCAATATGATCCGGGCAAACACCACATCTTGTCCAATGCCTCCTGCACGACCAACTGCCTGGCACCGGTGGCCAAAGTTCTTTTGCAGGAATTCGGAATAGTAAGAGGCATGATGAACACCATCCATTCCTATACCAACGACCAGCGGGTGCTGGATTTGGAACATGATGACCTGAGACGGGCTCGTGCCGCTGCCCTGTCGATGATACCTACCACCACTGGGGCGGCCAGCGCCATCGGGTTAGTCATACCGGAATTGGAAGGCAAGCTGGATGGCCTCTCGATCAGGGTGCCGACTCCCAATGTATCACTGCTGGACCTGACCGTTGAGTTGGAGAGAAGCGCTGCACCAGCGGCCATCAACGAGGCGTACAAAAAGGCGGCCGCCACCTATCTCAAGGGGATATTGAAGTATACCGAAGTTCCCCTGGTGTCACATGACTATAATGATGAGGAACACTCGGCTGTGGTCGATGGGTTACTGACCATGACCATGGGGGATAAGATGGCCAAAGTGATAGCCTGGTACGATAATGAATGGGCTTATTCACTTAGGGTGTTGGATCTGGCCGCTTATGTCGCCTCCCGCGGCCTCTAGACTATTAATGGTCCGGGTAAGAAACAATGTCAGAATTGTCTATATACGCTTATGGCCCGTGAAGCCCGATGGCTGCAGCGGGATTAGATTCAACCTAGACCAGAGGAGGATATTGAATTGAGAAGCATCAGAGACATCGACCTTAACAACAAACGGGTATTGATGAGAGTCGATTTTAACGTACCCATGGATGATGAGGGCCAAATTATAGACGATACCAAGATGACAGCAGCCCTGCCGACTATCGAATATCTGCTTGAGCACGGATCCCGCCTGGTATTGATGAGTCACCTGGGCCGACCCAAAGCCAAACCAGACCCGGAGTTCAGCCTTAAACCGGTGGCCGCTCGTTTAGGTGAGTTGCTAAAGAAAGAGGTCCGTATAGCTGATGACTGTGTCGGGCCCGAAGTTGAGAAGATGGGGGACCAATTGGCCCTCGGACAGGTACTGATGCTGGAAAACGTAAGATTCCACGCTGGGGAGGAACAGAACGATCCGGAATTTTCCCGGCAGCTGGCCCGGTTGGGGGATGTTTTCGTCAATGATGCTTTTGGTACGGCTCATCGGGCCCATTCTTCCACCGTGGGAGTGGCCGACTACCTGCCCGCCTATGCCGGCTTTTTGCTGGAGGCGGAAGTCAACATACTGCGTAAGGTGTTGGATTTCCCGCAGCCGCCCCGCATGGCTATTTTAGGGGGAGCCAAGGTAAAAGACAAACTGGGTTTGATTAAAAATCTTTTGAATAAATTCGACGTACTGCTGGTGGCTGGAGGGATCGGGAATACTTTCCTGGCGGCCCGGGGCATGAAGGTCGGGCAGTCGCTGTGCGAACCGGAGTTTCTGGATGAATGTCGTGACATATTGGAGATGGCGGATAAGAGACGCAAGCATATTTTGATGCCGGCTGATGTAGTTGTGGCCGACAAAATAGCGGCGGACGCCCGCAGCCGTATCGTAGATATCGACGCAATCCCCGAGGACATGATGATTGCGGATATTGGTCCCAAGAGCGTCAAGGGTTTTGCCATGGCTATCAGCAAGGCCAAGACCATCATCTGGAACGGCCCGGTGGGTGTCTATGAGTACCCCCAATTTGCCAACGGCACTGAAGCGATAGCCAAAGCCATCGCCGCCTCCCAGGCGGTGAGCGTCATCGGCGGAGGAGACTCGGCGGCTGCAATCCAGAAGTTGGGATTGGAAAAGGAAATCACCCATATTTCCACCGGAGGGGGAGCTACCCTGGAATTCCTGGAGGGGATAGAGCTGCCGGGGGTCAAGACCTGCGAATAAGGGAAGGTTGACGATGAAAAGAGTTCTGATTGCAGCCAACTGGAAGATGAACAAGACAGTAGGAGAGGCCGCCAGGTACATAGACGAATTTTTACCAAGAATGGCCGGATGGGAGCAGACGGAGGTAGTCATATGCCCGGCTTTTACCTGCCTGGCCTACCTTAATGGGGCATTGGCAAATACCGGCATTGCACTGGGAGCCCAGGATGTGTTCTGGGAATCCCAGGGCGCCTTCACAGGAGAGATATCCGCGGCCATGCTGGGAGACATGGGGTGCCGCTACGTGATCATCGGACATTCGGAGCGGCGCCATTTATTGGGTGAAAACGATCACGACATCAATCGCAAACTTAAAGCGGCCAGTAGTTGCGGGTTGATCCCCATCTTGTGCGTGGGCGAGACTTTGCCGGAGAGGGAGAAAGGGCGGGCCCACTCGGTGGTCCGGCAGCAATTGGAGCAAGATCTGGCAGGACTCGAGATCGAGGAGCTGGTTATCGCCTACGAACCGGTGTGGGCCATAGGCACCGGTCTCAATGCCAGCCCCGCCGACGCCCAGGAGGTGTGTGGCTCTATCCGCAATTGGATGGCTGAGTTCAGAAGCCAAGATTGGGCCGCTAAAATTCCTGTCCTATATGGGGGCAGCGTGACCGTCAAGAACATTGCCAGTTTCACGGAGCAGCCGGATATAGACGGAGCCTTGGTGGGCGGCGCCAGCCTGGATCCGGAACAATTTGCCGAAATCGCGAGGTTAAAAGGGGATGGATAAACGACCGATGGTTTTGATGATACTGGACGGCTGGGGTGAACGCTGTTCCTGCGCCGACAACGCCATATCCTGTGCCCACCCGGCCAGTTTCTATGAGTTGCAGGCCAAATATCCACACACCTTGTTGGAGTGTTCGGGATATGATGTAGGTTTGCCCCGCGGGCAGATGGGCAACTCCGAGGTTGGCCATCTCAACATCGGCGCCGGCCGGATCGTCTACCAGGAGATAACCCGGATATGCCAGGCTATCGAGGACGGATCATTTTTTAGAAATCCACAACTGTTACAGGCCCTTGATTACGCCCGCCGAACTGGCGGCCGCATCCATCTGATGGGATTGGTTTCGGATGGAGGAGTGCACAGTGACTTAAGCCACCTGTTCGCTTTATTGGAGCTCTGCAAAAGCGAAGGCGCAGACCAGGTTTATATACATGCATTTCTGGACGGCCGGGATGTGGCTCCCCAGAGTGCCATGGGTTACATAAATGCCCTGGAAGAGAAGATGACCGAACTGGGCATCGGCCAGATAGCCACCATTGGCGGTCGCTTCTACGGGATGGACCGCGATAACCGCTGGGAAAGGATCCAAAAGGCCTATGATGCCATGGTGATGGGAGAAGGGGTCAAAGCACCTTCGGCCCAGGCAGCCATAACCGCCAGCTATGAAGAGCGGGTAACGGATGAATTTATGGAGCCGGTAGTGATAGTAGATCATCGCGGCCAACCGATAGCTACCATAATGGACGGAGACAGCGTGATTTTCTTCAATTTTCGCGCTGACCGGGCGCGGCAGATAAGTCACGCTCTGGTCGATGAGCATATGGAGCGGTTCGAGCGCCGACTGCGGCCAGCCATACATTATACCTGTATGACCCAATACGATGCGGACTTGGAAGCCCCGGTCGCCTTCCAACCTCAAAACCTCACCAATACCTTAGGGGAGGTATTATCCCAGCACGGCCTTAAACAACTGCGGATAGCTGAAACAGAGAAATACGCCCACCTGACCTTTTTCTTCAATGGAGGTGTGGAGGAAGCCGAGCCAGGGGAAGACAGGATACTGATCCCTTCGCCCCAAGTGGCTACCTATAATCTTCAGCCGGCGATGAGTGCCCGGGAGATAACCAAGCGCACTCTGGCTGAACTGGATCGTGATTACTATGATGTGGTCTTCATGAACTATGCCAATGCCGATATGGTCGGCCATACCGGGATCTTGGCGGCAGCGGTGCAATCGATCCGGGTGCTGGATGAATGCCTGGCCCAGGTAGCGGACAGGGTACTAAGCCAGGGCGGTATCCTGCTGATAACTGCCGACCATGGGAATGCCGAGATGATGGAAGGTGACCACGGCACTCCATTTACCGCCCATACCACTAGTAAAGTACCCTTCATCTTGGTGTCGGCGGCACATTCAGGCTTATCTTTAAGGGAGGGGGGAGCCCTGCGGGACATCGCCCCCACTATGCTTAGTTTGCTGGGTTTGGAGATACCGATCGAAATGACAGGCAAGCCCTTGATGCAGATATAGAGGCTCACGAATAACGGATTTGGAAGGAGTAAAATAAGATGAGTACTATTGTTGATGTGTTTGCCCGGGAGGTCCTCGATTCCAGGGGTAATCCCACCGTTGAGGTGGAGGTGGTACTTGAGGACGGTACCATCGGAACCGCTATGGTGCCATCGGGGGCGTCCACCGGAGCCCATGAGGCAGTGGAGTTGAGGGATGGCGATGCCCGCCGTTATGGCGGAAAAGGGGTTCTTCAAGCAGTCAGGAATGTGAATGATATTATCGCCCCGGAAGTGATCGGTATGGAGGCCTTGCACCAGATCGATATCGATACCATGATGATAGACCTGGACGGAACCGCCAACAAAGGCAAGCTGGGTGCCAATGCCATCCTGGGGGTATCCCTGGCTGCTGCCCGGGCTGCCGCGGCCTATCTAAATCTGCCTTTATACCAGTACATTGGCGGAGTCAATGCCAAACAATTGCCGGTACCAATGATGAATATCCTTAATGGAGGCAAACATGCCGACAATAATGTCGATATCCAGGAATTCATGGTTGTCCCCTGCGGAGCGCCCAGTTTTGCGGAAGGATTGCGGATGGGAGTGGAGGTATACCATTCTCTCAAGCAGGTACTGTCGGCAAGAGGACTGGCTACGTCGGTAGGGGATGAAGGCGGATTTGCACCCAATCTTCCCTCCAACGAAGCCGCTCTGGACGTTATCATGGAGGCCATCGACAAGGCTGGTTATACCGCTGGTACCGACATCTGCCTGGCCGTTGACGTAGCCGCTACCGAATTACTCATAGATGGCAAGTATCACCTGGCTGGCAACAACATGGTGCTGAGCTCGGATGAGATGGTTGATTTCTACGAAAAATTGACCCAGCAGTATCCACTCATCTCGATCGAGGACGGGCTGGCCGAGGATGACTGGGCGGGCTGGAAAAAGCTCACCGATCGACTCGGCCAACGGGTGCAGTTGGTGGGGGATGATCTATTTGTTACCAATAGCCAGCGTCTGGCACAGGGGATCGAGTCCGGGGTATGTAACAGCATCCTTATCAAGCTAAACCAGATCGGCACCTTGACCGAGACCCTTGACACCATCGAATTAGCCCGGCGGAGTGGATACACTTGTGTGATCTCACATCGTTCCGGCGAAACAGAGGATTCTACCATGGCTGATGTAGCGGTGGCTGTAAATGCCGGCCAGATCAAAACCGGAGCTCCGGCTCGGACCGACCGGATCGCCAAATACAACCGTCTGCTGCGGATCGAGGAAGAATTGGACGTCTTTGCTGTATACCCCGGTCGCAAGACTTTCTATAACTTGGGGCGCTAGGTTAATCTTGAACAACATGTTTATATTGTGTTACAATATGATGCGGCTTTAGGGAAGATGACGAAAGGAGGTTCAAAAGGTGGTTAAAACGATATTTCTTGTTCTGCAGTTCATAACGGCTCTGGGCTTGATCTTCACCGTCCTGATGCAGGAAGGCAAGAGCGCCGGACTGTCAGGAAGCATTGCCGGTGGAGCAGATATGATCTTCGGTAAGAAAAAGGGTGTGGATGAACTGTTCGCCAAGATAACAGCTTATCTGGCCGCCTTATTTTTAATATTCACCTTGGTTGTGGCCCTGCTCAGCTAGAGGGAAAAGGGCATTCGGTGGGTAGAAACCTCATATTATCTAAATGCTATCCGGGACAGACTGCAAAAGCCGAAATCCAAGCTATTCTTATCAACCCCGGTGGAACACCGGTAGGCCGTAAGGCTACATATAGCAGAGAATCCCACTGGCGTCTGAGGTAATAGTATGAAAGCTATTTTAGGTAGCATTCATACTATTATGATGCTGGGGAAAACGAATCGATCAAGAAAACATAATAATTAAGGAAGTGAAATCGTTAATGAAGCTACAGCTCAACCAAGCTAACCGACTGTTGGTAGGATTCATCGCCGCACTGGCCATGGTGCTATTGAATCCATCACTGGCCGCAGCCGGCGAGGCCAACCTGGTCATTCCCGAATTGAGCGCCGCCCAGAACAGTTTGCTGTATATGGGCATCATCGTTTGTATATTGGGAATGTTCTTCGGTTATTACCAATTCACCCGGGTGACCAAATTGTCGGCCCATCAGTCCATGCTGGATGTGGCCCAGACCATTTACGAAACTTGTAAGACCTATCTGATCCAGCAGGGGAAATTCATCGCCATACTGTTCATATTCATCGGCGCGTGTGTGGCCTTCTACTACGGGTACCTGTCGCAGATGCACTTGGGTTCGGTTCTGTTCATCCTGATGTGGACCGTGATCGGAATCCTTGGCTCCTACAGCGTAGCCTGGTATGGCATCCGCATGAACACCCTGGCCAACAGCCGGGTGGCCTTCAACTCACTGGAGAGAAAACCCCTCAAGATGTTGAACATAGCCCTGGATGCAGGGATGAGCATAGGCGTTCTGCTGGTGTGCGTGGAGCTGATCATGATGCTGATCATACTGCTCTTCGTACCGCGGGAACTGGCCGGAGCTTCCTTCATCGGCTTTGCCATCGGTGAATCATTGGGCGCCAGCGCCCTGCGTATCGCCGGTGGTATATTTACCAAGATAGCCGATATAGGAGCCGATTTGATGAAGATCGTATTCGGCATCAAAGAAGACGATCCCCGCAATCCCGGTGTTATCGCCGACTGTACCGGTGACAACGCCGGTGACAGCGTAGGCCCCACTGCCGATGGTTTTGAAACCTACGGAGTAACCGGGGTGGCCATGGTAACGTTCATCGTCCTGGCAGTGGCTCCCGCCCTGCAGACCACCCTCCTGACCTGGATATTTGCCATTCGGGTACTGATGGTCATCAGTTCCATTGTCTCCTTCTACATCAACCGCGCGGTCAGCCAGTCCAGATTCGGCGGCCTGAGCGATTTTGACTTCGAAGCCCCCTTGACCAGCCTGGTCTGGATCACGTCCATAGTCTCCATAGCTGTTACCTACGGCCTGACCTACTATCTGATCGGACCCGGTTCCAGCGTTGCGACCGCCCTTACTCCGCTATGGACTACCCTGGCTACCATAATGAGTTTTGGTACTCTGTCCGCCGCCCTGATTCCAGAAGCGGTCAAGATATTCACCAGTCCCAACTCCAAACACGTGGCTGAAGTGGTCAAGGCCTCCCGCGAAGGCGGACCTTCCCTAAATATCCTGTCCGGGCTGGTTGCCGGTAACTTCAGTGCCTTCTGGATCGGCATGATCTTCGTATTCATCATGTTCGGCGGGTACTATGCCAGCTTGCCCCTGACATCAGATATCATGGGCTACCATTCCGTATTCGCATTCGGTTTGATCGCCTTCGGAATGCTGGGTATGGGCCCGGTCACCATTGCCGTGGACAGCTACGGCCCGGTCACCGATAACGCCCAGTCCATCTATGAATTGTCGCTGATCGAAGAGATCAAGGATATAGACAAAGAAATCAAAAAGGACTTTGGATTCAAACCTGACTTCGACAAAGGCAAATACTACCTGGAAGCCAATGACGGCGCTGGCAACACCTTTAAGGCCACCGCCAAACCAGTGCTTATCGGAACCGCGGTAGTCGGCGCCACCACCATGATCTTCTCCCTGATCCTGGTTATCGAGACTGTTCTGGGCGTCGACCCGGCTACCATATTGACCCTGCTGAACCCTTATACCATACTGGGTCTTCTGTGCGGCGGATCAGTCATCTACTGGTTTACCGGAGCATCCACCCAGGCGGTTACCACCGGAGCCTACCGGGCGGTGGAATATATCAAGAACAACATCAACCTGGAAGAAGCAGCCAACGTCAAAGCCAATACCTCCAAGTCCAAAGAGGTCGTCAAGATCTGTACCCAATATGCCCAAAACGGAATGTTCAATATCTTTATTGCCCTGTTTTCCTTCGCCATGGCCTTTGCCTGTTTGGCAGCTCCCTCGGGTGGCAATTCAGAGCGGGTATCCTTCTTCGTGGCTTACCTGATTTCTATAGCAGTTTTCGGATTATTCCAGGCGGTATTCATGGCCAATGCCGGCGGCTGCTGGGACAATGCTAAAAAGGTGGTAGAAGTGGACCTTAAGGAAAAAGGCACCCCCTTGCATGAAGCGACGGTAGTCGGCGATACTGTCGGCGACCCGTTCAAGGATACCTCTTCCGTGGCCTTGAACCCGATCATCAAGTTCACCACCCTGTTTGGTTTGCTGGCCATGGAGATTGCGATTTCAGAGGCATTCCGCGACGTCGCCCCCATGGTAGGCATCGCCTTCCTGGTGGTGGCACTATTCTTTGTATGGCGCACCTTCTACGGAATGAGGATTCCAGCCAAAGACTAGTAAGATCTTATCGGCCTCACAACCACATGGTTGTGAGGCTTAGACCGCCCAAAAAGGCCCATAGCTGAGTTAATACGGAGTCCCGTTCAATCGACGCACCTCATGTACGCCTTAATCACGGGGCTCCCGAGTGCCTTGCTCTAAGCCTTTTTTGCTCGGTCTGCCTGAATGTAACTTGTTGATCACCCTGGGCCTCACAACCACATGGTTGCGAGGCCTTTCTATGTCAAAATCATCATGGATGAGCAAGCAGGGAAGTGAGAAAACTTACTAGTTTCTCGTTACGGTCCCGGCCTTTAATTTCCGCCAGGTCTATAGTGTTTATGCCCATCCGTTGCAGTAATACGGAGGTGATGGTGTCGGGATGGAAAAGGAGGATGTAGGAGTCAGGGATATCCTGTGACTCCAATCCATGCATCATCCGGCGCAGCTTGAACCACAGGTAGCGGATATTGAAGTCGGTAAAGC
Source organism: uncultured Syntrophomonas sp. (assembly GCA_964494735.1). Classification (GTDB taxonomy): domain Bacteria; phylum Bacillota; class Syntrophomonadia; order Syntrophomonadales; family Syntrophomonadaceae; genus PHAA01. The sequence continues at coordinate 8,867 of CAZBSD010000014.1, read as the reverse complement.
TGTAACCTATGAACAGCAGGCTTTTGCCCAAACTGTCGGCGCGCAGCTTGATGTCGATAGGGGTGACGAATTCCAGCCGCTCGTAGTAGTCGGACTCAGTCAACACCAGAGAGTCATCGGCCTCCAGAGAACCATGAAATTTAACGATTTGGGTTTCACTGCAGCCGGTGGTCTGGATGATATCGGCGGTAGTAACTATGGATTTATAGGGCAGCGAGAGCTGGGCGAATGTTCTTTCCAACAGCCGGTCGAAATTGGTGGTGTATATAATAGGAGTACCCAAACTGGCCAGCAGCACATGGCACTGCGGCAGATCAACATTTTCATCATCCAAGCAGTGACGCAGCCGGTTGAGTACCGGAGCCATCGAACCATTGTGGATGATCTTCAAGTATTGGGTCAAATGCAGCAGTTCGGCATCCTCTGGGTACGGTACATCATCGTCCGATTTAAAATGCTCCTGCAGCTGGCGGGTAAGGGCCTTTGTCGAGGGTAGTCCGGCATTTTCGGAGAATCCGGCTCCGATGAAGGGGATCAACTTCTGGGTGGCGATAAGCTCCTGCAAAGTGCTGATGGCGCTGGTCATGGCCTCACTCCTCTGTTAACCAGTAGGATGTAGTTTTTACATATAAGAGAAAATCAATTCCGGCTGGCACTGTGATAGGTCTCCAGCGACTCACCCCCAAATCCAGCCATATTCATGCAATATAGGACTTGGGTTTTAATCCTCCCATCAGATTCGGTTGCCGCAGCCTTATGGCATCGTGGGGATTAAAGCCCTTGATATAGGGGAGGTGCTAGGCTATAGTGACTATATGGTCCATCCCCTGACTTGTTCAGATGGAACTGTTACCTCCCTCAGCGAAATGTTGAGGAGCAGCGGCCGTTTGTTCTGACCATAGAGGAGAAAGATTATGGGATTAATAAACTCTCAGGCAGCATCCTTCCTGTTGACTGGCTCAGCTGAAACCGCGTGCCTTTTCATACATGGATTTACGGCCTCGCCTTCCGAAGTATACCCAGTAGCCCAACTGGTAAACGCCAAAACCGGGTACACCGTGAGCGGCCCGCTTTTGCCCGGTCACGGATGCTCTCCCCAGGAAATGAACCAGACCTGCTGGGAGGATTGGTATGAACGGGTCGACCAGGAAATCAGCTATTTGAAGAAGCGGCATGACCGGATCTTTGTAATCGGATTGTCAATGGGCGGCCTGTTAAGCCTTCATTCAGCCAGTGCGGCCAATGATATTGACGGAGTTGTTGCTATCAATACCCCCATATACACTACCTCGCCGCGACTTATGAGCCTGGTGCCGTTGATGCGCTATTTCAGACCCTGTTATCCCAAGAATCAGGGAGACCATCTGGTGGAACTAGCCCGGCAGGGGCGGTTTGCCTACGACGTGATGCCTTTGAAAGCCTTGCGCAGCATGCATCTGCTGCGGGACCGGGTCATTAAGGAATTGCCGAGTCTGGAATTGCCCATTCTGCTGATGCAGTCACGTTGGGACGAGACGGTGGATTTACGTAGCGCCCGATTCATAAAGGATAGGGCACATCGAGCTCCGGTTAAGCTGGTAGAACTGGAGAATTCCGGACACATCGCCACCATGGGACCTGATACCGGCATAATCGCTGCAGAGATAACCCAGTTTGTTACCCCGCAGCTTGGTTAGGCAACATAAGGAGCAGCCAATCGTGAGTACACAGGAATTATCCCGATATCGATAGAGGAGGAAATCTAAATTGGATAGAGAAACAGCCCTGAGGCTATTGAAGGAGAACCTGCACAATGAGAACCTGATCAATCACTCCCTGGCGGTAGAAGCCATAATGCGGGGATTGGCCCGGCACATGAACCAGGACATCGAGAAATTCGGTCTGGCTGGGCTTCTGCATGATATCGATTACGACCAGACTGGGGAGGACTTCCACCGGCACTCTCTGGTGGCAGCCGAGATGCTGGAGAAAGAAGGAATACCTGAGGACATAATTTATGCTGTGAAGGTACACAACGAAATCCATGGGCTGCAACGCAAGAGTATCCTCGATAAAACGCTCTATGCCGCCGACCCGGTCAGTGGATTCATAACCGCCGCGGCTTTGGTGCGGCCAGATAAAAAGCTGGCTGAAGTACAGATAAAATCCCTGCGCAAAAGATTTAAAGAGACAGCGTTCGCCCGGGGGGCCAGCCGTGAGCAGATGGACACCTGTTCTGAACTGGGCCTGGAAAGAGATGATTTTCTCAACATTGCCCTGGAGAGCATGAAAAAGATAGCAGATCAGATCGGGCTATAAAGTCAGGGCAGTGCACTTAAGAAACCGTTAGAAACCCGCGGCGGCGGGTATACTATTGGCAAGGTGCAGCAGACGATGGAAGAGGTGGAATATTGCTTACCCGTGAGGAAATACTTACCCATATGCAAAAGGATAGTTACCGGCCGTTATCCTACCAGGATCTCATCGATACCTTCCGGGTAGGAGAGAAGGACCAGGTTCACTTCGCCAAGATAATAGGCCGCCTGCAGAAGGACGGCGAGATACTCAAGACCCGTAAAGACAGATATGGGCTGCCTGAGAAGATGAATACCTACCGCGGTGTCATCAAGCTGAGTCAGCGAGGTCATGGGGTATTTACAGCTGAAGATTCGGATATGGGAGAGGTCTTTATTTTTGGTCGCAATCTGAACGGAGCCATGCACGAAGACCGGGTTCTGGTACGGATAAACGAACGGGGCGGAGGCGGTCAACGGCCCGAAGGGGAGGTCATAAGGGCCCTGACCCGGGCTCATAGAGAGCTGGTGGGTACGTTTGAGAAACGCCGCAATACAGCCCATGTCATCCCCGATGACTCCCGCCAGATCTATCCTGTTTACGTGAAGATCGATGACAAGACCAAGGTCCGCAACGGGGATAAGGTTCTGGTAAGGATAAATACTTGGCCAGACAAAAACCGTTACCCCGAGGGTCAGATCGTTGAGGTCCTGGGCCGAAAGGGACAGCCGGGGGTGGATATCCAGATAGTTATCAAGAAGCATGGCCTTCGTGAGCATTTCCCGGCGGCGGTACTGGAGGAAGCCCGCAAAGCGGCCCACCCCCTGGCAGAGGCAGATGTGACCGGCCGGCGGGATCTGCGCGGCCTGCGGATGGTTACCATCGATGGGGAGGACGCCAAAGATCTTGATGATGCGGTGTCGGTGGAGAGGACAAAGGGCGGCTACCGCCTGGGTGTTCACATTGCCGACGTCTCCCATTATGTAAGAGAAGATAGCAAGCTCGACAAAGAGGCTTGCGAGCGGGGAACCAGTGTTTACCTGGTCGACACAGTGCTGCCCATGTTGCCGCCAGAACTCTCCAATGGCATCTGCAGCTTGAACGCGGGCGAGGACCGTTTGGCCATGAGCTGCATTATGGATATTGATTCATCCGGCAAGGTGCGCAAGTATGAAATAGTTCCCTCGGTTATCCACGTCCAACAGCGTATGACCTATACCGCGGTCAACCTGATCCTGGACAAGAACGATGCCGAGGCCATAGAGACTTTCAAGGATCTTGTGGAGGACTTCCGGCTGATGAAGGAATTGGCCGACATTCTTCGCGGTGAGAGAATAAAAAGGGGTGCTTTGGATTTTGATTTCCCCGAACCCAAAGTGTTAGTAGACGACAAAGGATTCCCGGTAGATATTAAAGTGCGGGACAGCGGGCCGGGCGAGCTATTGATAGAGGACTTCATGATCAAAGCCAACGAGGTGGTAGCCGAACACCTTCTCAAGAATGAAGCTCCCGCTCTTTACCGGGTTCACGAAAAACCCGAGGGTGATTCACTGACCCGCCTTAATAATGTGCTGGGCGTATTTGGCCATAAACTGCCGGAGAACAGGATCAATCCCAAAGCATTCCAGAAGATTTTGTCCGAGATCAAGGGCAGTCCGGGAGAAAAGACTATCTCCCTGATGTTGCTGCGATCCATGAAACATGCCCGCTATGCGCCCCAGGAGCTGGGACATTTCGGCCTGGCATCACAGTTCTATTGCCATTTTACCAGCCCCATCCGCAGGTATCCGGATTTGATCATACACCGGGCTTTGAAGCTGTTGTTGGCTGGGGAGATGAACAGTTCCAGGAAAGCTCAGCTCGAAAAGCGGATTGGATACTACAGTGAACACTCCACTCTCATGGAAATCAAAGCGGAGGAAGCGGAGCGTGACCTGGTAGCCATCAAGAAGTGCCAGTACATGCAACAGTTTATGGGCGAAGAATTTGAGGCCACCATATCGTCGGTGATGGCCTTCGGCTTTTTCGTAGAACTGCCTAATACCGTCGAAGGGCTGGTCCATATTTCCAGCATCCATGATGACTATTACCATTTCAACGACCGCAATTACACCTTGACCGGCAACTATAGCGGCAAGACCTATGCGATCGGTGATGAGGTGCGGGTGGTACTGGTCCGAGTTGATGTCGATGATGTGAAGATCGATTTTGAGTTGGCTCAATAGAGGTCAGTGAAGTGATATGACCTGCTCGGAACAGTTGGTTTCGCGTTGACTGAGGGGGCACCGCTCCTATATAATAGAGAACACTGCTTAACAAACCCTGGCCTGGACGTTCGATCGTTCCGGGGCGAGGGTTTATTTATCGCATTATGCCGAGCTAAATCAGTTGGGGATTACAGATGAAGAAGAAAAAGGGTCTGCCGGCGGTAGTTGAAAACCGGAAAGCCAGGCATGAATATCATATTGAAGATGTCTATGAGGCCGGACTGGTACTGGTCGGAACGGAAGTCAAATCGTTGCGGTCCGGCAAGGGCAATCTGCAGGATGCCTACGCGGCAGTTAAGGACGGCGAGGTCTGGGTCCACAATTTTCATATCAGCCCCTACGAACAGGGCAATCAGTTCAACCATGATCCCAAGCGGCCCAAAAAACTGCTTCTGCACAAGAGTGAGATCCGCCGGCTGTTGGCCATGCAGAGGGAAAAAGGCTATACCCTCATTCCGCTTAAGATATTTTTCAAGCAGGGCAAGGCCAAGATGGACCTGGCGGTAGCGGTTGGCAAGAAGCTTTACGATAAACGCCAGGATATAGCTGAACGCTCAGCCCGGCGGGATATCGAACGGGCCATGAAGGACAGAGGGCGGGGCGAGTAGAAAGGGGATGCCCCTTAGCCTGATGCACAAAAAGTGAAAATGTGATATACTATTGTTGGTGTATGACACCATGAAGTTCTTTTATAAAAATCCATTTCGGCAGCCATTATTGTACCTCTTATTAAGGGGGCGCAATGGTTTCGACGGGGGATAAGATGGGTTGAGAAGCGAGCCGAGTTGTCGCCAACTCGTTAAAAAGGTGAAAAATTTACAACTGCCGAAGATAACTTCGCACTAGCGGCTTAAGCCGCTCGTCCGGCCAGGTTTCCTAGCGGCCTGGTGCAGGGCGTCACTTAGTTAGGGTACCCTTAAGCCTTCTTTCTCGAGGGGCTTTATGGGGAAACCAATCGGGGATAGCCTAAGGAAGCCTGTTCGTGGGCGTCCGGATGGCGAAGCTCAAATCACGGACTGCGCTCGGAGATGCTCTTCTGGTCTTTCTTTCGGACGGGGGTTCGACTCCCCCCGCCTCCACCATGATTATCTACCATCTATTGATAAAAAGAATTTTGTCAGTGGGTGGTTTTATTTTGCCCTGAAAAGCCGGTGCAATGTAAAGGTTACTTTAGGACTCATATATTTTGAATAACACCATCTAATAGGCACACAAAATCGGAAAAATTAACATAATATATAGCTATAAATGGCTACATATAGCAATGTATAACAAGGAAGGTGATAAAATGAATAAGATAAATCGCAAGCGCGATCGGAAGATCTCGGCGTCAAGTCATTGGTATTGCGAACCAAAATGTGATAAGCATTCGCACAAAAAGAAGATAAAAACATTAGCAATTATTGCCGAACGGAGTGTTCAAAAAATTGGAGACCTGACAATTACTGCTCCTATAGGTGTAGGAATTGACAAAACCACAGGCGATTTAACTGTTCCAGTTCGTCTCGAAGCTATCGGAGAACCAGTTTTAAAGCCGAAAATCATACATGATAAATTAATAAATGAAGGATTCGTCCGTGCCAAGCTGATAGTTGAAGATAATGATCCGGAACCGTGTCCAGATGTAAGAAAAGGTTTAACAAAGGAAATATATATTCCTATTCAGAGGGTTATTGAAATCAAGGGAATCTGTCCAGGCGATCATATACAGGAATTTGCAAAAATTAAATCACTCTCGGTCTTTGCTTTTCCTGACAAACTTCAATCCGGCTTTGCAGGGACGAAAGTAAAGCTTATTCTTAAGGTTATACTTGATGTTAAGATAATAATAGCGAGAGAAGAAATAGTTACTGTTTCAGTTGATTACTGTTCCAATCAAGAAGACGATTCTGACATCTGGAAAGATTACTAAACTGTTTGGTCACAAATTGTTCGTCAGATACCGTTTCAATATTTGTGTGAACCTCCAAGAGACGTAGAATAATTGCACCAATTGGAGGTTTTATTATGGCGAAAAGAAGAAACGCCACTGAAAGAAGAGAACAACTGAAAAAGCTGCCTAAATATTAGAGAGCGGTGGAATCAAAATCAATGATGTGGTGGGAGTACAAGAATTGCCCAAAGAATCGTCAGTACTCTTCCGGAAATGGCCTAGGAGAAGAAGGGACCGAAAGTGGTAATTAAGGTACAATGCAATTTTAAAGGGGCCAGCTGATTATCTCGAATCAACTGACCCCGAAAATACAGCTTTATTTTACCATCCGAAATATTCAAACGGTTTTAAAACGGGATTCGGTGTTAACAGCTGCAGAACAAGCTAGCGGCATTAACCTTGAGAATTTCTTCCTTGCTAATAACGGCACAGCCTTCAACTACTATAGGAATTGATAAGGTTAAGATGAGACCAGTTACATCTAAAGAAACTATAATCGGAGTAATTGGTTGCAATACCTCTAGGTCATGCTTTTGAACATTGACAGTACCGTCGGGTACTACGCTGGGGCAGTTTATTTCGCCTGTTATAAGGGCACCTACGCCTGGTAAAGCGACCGTAATAAGTGTAATACCCAAAAGTACAACTGTTACTGTTAAAGGAACGGCTATGGTGTTCAACACTTTGCCTGGCAGGACTGTAAAGTTAGTAACTGTTGGAGTACCGGGAGTCGCTGTAATTTCAAGGAGCGCAAGATCAGCTGGAGTGATAGCCGCAGCTAAAGTAATTGCTAAGGGTGTTGTACCGATTTCCTGAAAACATTCCTGGCAAAGAACCTTTAGTACCTTGATTTTCTGTGGGGTAAAATTCACTGCACTACTTTGATTAACAAAAGCCATTTAGAAAACCTCCTTTTTTGTTTGTTCTATATAATATTTCCTATATTGGAAAGTGTGATAATAAATAGCAAAATATTTATTGCTGATTTAAAAAAGATCTACCTGCCGTTGACGCGCTCCTTACGAGTAGGACAATTTCGAAGAGAAATGAGATCCAGAGACCCCACCTGTCGCCTGATGAACCAAGTAGGCCAATCTATCCACTTAATTCAAATATCGAACCATACTTTGAAACTTAAGGCCAGCCGTTTGCCGCCGGTTAATCTATGGATCATTTTCCCAATTTTCCTGCCACCGATTAAACCATCTTATTAATAGTTTCTGTAACTTTTTGCAGACAAATATTCATATTATAGTTAAGCGATATAAGAGAAAAAACCACAAAACTGGCAATTATACTTTCCTGTATCGTTTAACTAAATAATAAGAAAGGAGAATTTTATGCCAAATCAACTCGATTTTATCAACGACCGCTTCTTTGACCAAAGAATCAAAGTCAACCGGGTTCTATGTCAAAAATTCGTGCAGGAATATGGAGATATTACAATCCCGGCCCCTCCAGGTATAATTCTTGATGTGACCACCGGGCTGCTGAATGTAAAAATAACTCTGGAGCGTGCAGGAACTCCCCAGATTCGAAACCTTACTGTCTTACCCGGCAAGGTAATTAATCAGGGTGTTGTTCCTGTCCGGTTACTGGTCGACAATTTGGTAGTCATTCAATTGCTTGAAATTCCGTTCCAGGCTGTTATAGACTGCCCGGGAGCACAGCCGGGTGATATTGTGCAGAAGCATGATCTTCAGATTGAAGGTTTTACTGTAGCGCCTATACAGTTACTGGCTGCTGATCTTATCACTTTGGAATTGAATCTTATACTCAAAGTGGTACTTGAATTCTGTCTCGTCGTAGCTTCCGAAAGGATTCTAAAAGTAAATGCAGCAGAAACCTTCTGCTAAACTAGTTCCCTTTCGGCTTACGCGATTAATGCAGTAAAGTGGTGGAAGCAAGACTTCATTATCTCCAACAATAAAATTGGTGCCTAGCTTTGTTGGAGTAAAAAAAGAGTTTGTGATATTTAAAATTGCACACCCCTGGTCTGGCACCGAACCCCGCGCGACGGACAGTTATTTTGCACACCCCGCATAAATATTGTAAAATCGGCAATAATCATAATGCTTTTACTTGTATGCAGGATAGGGCAACGCTGAGGAGCGACCTGAGCAGCTTACAAGGTTTGGCTTATACGAATGGGGCGGTCGGTTGACCGCTCTTTTCATTAGGTAAAGGAAAAAAAGTAGTCCTGCCGCTTCGCCGTCTTGTGCGCTACGATAAAGTAGCCGCATAGTCTCGGATTGCCGACAGATAGAGCGTTCCTTCCGGCTCTGTCCGCACTAAATTCCCTATCATTCAGTGGTTATAACTTGTCTGGGGGATAAAACTGATTATTCCGCGAGAATGAGTCCAGTACGGAGCCGCGCTCCGTACCACCCATT
>CAZBSD010000013.1:0-51502 GCA_964494735.1 uncultured Syntrophomonas sp. | reverse complement strand
CTATCGCCAGACCACCACTGGCACTATCAGTATCACTATAATTACTGATTATCACGCTAAATGGATTCATTGACCCTGCACTCGGTCTTATGCAGAAGTTAAACCCCCATCCACCATTTTCTTTAGTGTGCAGATTAATAATATTTATGTTCTGTAATATTTGTTCGTATTCGTCGGTTTCCAGGTTTATCCCGATCCCCAGCATATTATCCATATTCAAATTGTTGTGACTATTGGATATTGTTCCATTTTTTATGTATACGTCTTTAGCAGAACTAATACAAATTCCAGACCTTAAACAATTGTCAATCTCAAACCGTTCAACCGTTACATTTTGACTGTAGGGAACACCGATGGCATCAGCATAATCTATGTGTATCCCATCTCCCCAGCAATTTGAGACTGAAATATCTGAAATATGAATATTGGTGCAACCGTACACTTTTATACCCATACCCCATTGACCTGCAGTACCTATATGTTGATCTTTCTCACCAACGATCCTTCCCCCTGCAACGTTAACATTACTGACATTATACATCTTGATAACTGCATACGTTCCATTCGAAGTTGGCTTGGCCTTCAAAGTGGCATCATCTGACAAGTTCAAGGTTGTATTACTCTTCATGCGTATTGCAGTTACCGCATCAATAAGGTACGTTCCGTCCGGTACATATACTGTTCCACCACTGGGGCATGCGTTGATCGCTTTTTGAATGGCCGCTGTATCATCAGTCACCCCATCACCTTTAGCGCCGTAGTCTTTGACATTGATCGCCGCCCACAGTAGAGGTCCACTGTTTTCCAAACTGCTGACTATTATCTCGGAATTAGAATTTCCGCTTATCGTACTCGCTGATGCAGCAGAGGTTGTCACCCCTGTCCCAACTATTATCACAACGGCGCAAATAAGTAACATAACTCTTTTTATTAACACCAGGTACTACCTCCTACCGGTACCAGTACTTACGAACACCTCAAACTAATGATATCCCAACACTAATGCCTCGTAAAGCATATTAAGATTGACGCGATGGGTTGCATTGCGGGAAATCCAAGATTATCTACTGTCCTTTTGGCCAAACCGTTTATAGTCTTTGCCCGTTTAGCATTATGCTTACATTATAGAGATTCGGTTTACCAATATACTCTTTAAATTTTGATATTGCCAGACCACCACTGGCACTACCTGTATCACGATAATTATTGATATTGACGCTAAATGGCTTCATTGAACCTGCACTTGGTCTTATGCAGAAGTTCATTCCCCATCCGCCATTATCTTCGGTGTGCACATTGTTAATATTTATATTTTGCAAAATTTGCTCGTACTCATCAGTTTCCAGGTTTATCCCTATCCCTAACATGTTTGACATACCCAGATCGTTTTTACAGTCAGTTATTAATCCATCATTGATAAAAATGTCCTTCGCGGAACTGATACATATACCCGACCTCAAGCAATCAGTTATTTTAAATCTTTCTATTGTAACATTTTGACTGAATGTAGGATGCATATTTGAGTAGTCAATATGTATCCCATCACCCCAACAGTTTGAGATAAAGATATCGCTAACATGTACATCCTTACTGCCATAAATCTTAATGCCCATACCCCATTGACCTTCAGTACCTATATGTTTATCTTTCTCGCCGCAGATTTTGCCGCCTACTATTTTGACCCTGCTGACATTTCCTACATACACAACTGAGTAACTTGCTGCTGAAGTAGGTTGGGCTTGTAAGGTGGCATTACCAGACAGATTCAAGGTTACATTACTCTTCATGTGTATTGAATCTTCGGCACTGATCTTATATGTCCCGTCAGGAATGTAAACGGTTCCGCCACGGGCACAGGCATTTACCGCGCGTTGGATGGCGGCAGTATCATTAGTGATGCCGTCGCCTTTGGCACCGAAATCCTTTACATTGATTTTGGTAACCCGACAATATAGACAATAGCCCGTATAGACCGAAATCAGAATGATTAGGATTATAACTACTACTTTTCTCACTAGCAGGGTACGCCTTTCCTTTTTAAAATGAAAACCCACTCTATGATTATTATAAATTATTTTTTGTTTTACCCTCCGAATAAAAGAGAGGCGTTTGATCGAAATCGATCAAACGCCCTCCATTACCTGGTACTAGCGAATGAATAACTAGAGCCTGACTTTGTCTACCGTCACAGTAACATCATATAGAGACGGTTGTTTTATATAATTTTTGAATTTGTCTATCGCCAGACCACCACTGGCACTATCAGTATCACTATAATTACTGATTATCACGCTAAATGGATTCATTGACCCTGCACTCGGTCTTATGCAGAAGTTAAACCCCCATCCACCATTTTCTTTAGTGTGCAGATTAATAATATTTATGTTCTGTAATATTTGTTCGTATTCGTCGGTTTCCAGGTTTATCCCGATCCCCAGCATATTATCCATATTCAAATTGTTGTGACTATTGGATATTGTTCCATTTTTTATGTATACGTCTTTAGCAGAACTAATACAAATTCCAGACCTTAAACAATTGTCAATCTCAAACCGTTCAACCGTTACATTTTGACTGTAGGGAACACCGATGGCATCAGCATAATCTATGTGTATCCCATCTCCCCAGCAATTTGAGACTGAAATATCTGAAATATGAATATTGGTGCAACCGTACACTTTTATACCCATACCCCATTGACCTGCAGTACCTATATGTTGATCTTTCTCACCAACGATCCTTCCCCCTGCAACGTTAACATTACTGACATTATACATCTTGATAACTGCATACGTTCCATTCGAAGTTGGCTTGGCCTTCAAAGTGGCATCATCTGACAAGTTCAAGGTTGTATTACTCTTCATGCGTATTGCAGTTACCGCATCAATAAGGTACGTTCCGTCCGGTACATATACTGTTCCACCACTGGGGCATGCGTTGATCGCTTTTTGAATGGCCGCTGTATCATCAGTCACCCCATCACCTTTAGCGCCATAGTCTTTAACATTGATGCCATTTACCTTTTTTCCAGCTTTCTTGGCCGCGTTGAAGCTTGACGTGGCTGATGCCAATGCAGTCACTGCATCATTTACCATCTTCTGAGTAGCTGAGCTATTGTCTACCACATTTTGAGCATCGGCGATCGCTGTGGTATATGTAGTCTTAACCGCTGATGTCACCCATTGGTCAGTTGGCAATACATCGGTGCCATCAGTACTTATTTTCACTGAAGCGGCATTGGCATTGGCGGCCTTAATTGCACTGGTCAAGCTGGTCTTATCCACAGCCACCATGGTCCCATATTGTTTGGCAGCATTGAAGCTTGAGGTAGCTAAAGCTAATGCAGACACTGCATCGTTTACCATGGTCTGAGTAGCTGAGCTATTGTCTACCACTTTTTGAGCAGTGGCGATCGCTGTGGTATATGTAGTCTTAACCGCTGATGTTACCCATTGGTCAGTTGGCAATACATCGGTGCCATCCGTACTTATTATTACTGAAGCGGCATTGGCATTGGCAACCTTAATTGCACTGGTCAAGCTGGCCTTATCCACCGCCACCATGGTTCCATATTGTTTGGCAGCATTGAAGGTCGAGGTAGCTTCCGCCAGAGTTGTCACGGCATTATCTACTATGGTCTGAGTGGCGGCGGCATTATTGGCTACTGTTTGGGCGGCGGCTATCGCCTTCGTGTAAGTGGTCTTGACTGTTGATGTCACCCATTGGTCAGTTGGCAATACATCGGTGCCATCAGTACTTATTTTCACTGAAGCTGCATTGGCATTGGCGGCCTTAATTGCACTGGTCAAGCTGGTCTTATCCACCGCCACCATGGTCCCATATTGTTTGGCAGCATTGAAGGTCGAGGTAGCTGAGACCAAAGCTGTTATGGCATTATTGATTGCATTTTGGGATGCAGTTCGGTTATTTGCTACTGTCCGGGCGGCATTTATTGCACGCTGATAAGTGCTCATTACTGCCGATGTAACCCACTGGTCTGTTTCTGGTACGTTTGATCCATCGGAGCTTATTTCCACTGAGGCTGCATTTGCATTGGCGGCTGTAATGGCACTGGACAGGGCTGATTTATTGGTACTATTTTGTTTTGCTTTGGGCGCCGCTGAAATTACCCCGCTGCAGGTTGTTAACAGTAGTGCGGTCATGGTAAAGAGTGTTATCAGTATCCGTAGTTTCTTCCTAATCATTTTCTCCTCCTTTTCTTGCATCACAGCTCAACATGAATTTGAAGTTAAATAATAATTATCTGACCGACAGGGGACTCCAAAATAAAATCCCTGATTCCGAGTTGCGAAATCAGGGACCAGCATACTTCCACTAAGGAATATACAGGTTCAGAATTTTGGCAACCCGGCGGCCGTAGTCAATTTGGCTTTAGGCCCGTGGCTTTGCGTCCCTGTCTTTCGGCAGGTTTGCCTTTATCATTTTTCCTGGCTATTTTTTTGGATGGTTTATGTTAAACCTCTTTTTATTGGAACCGGTCAATGCATTGTTATGTCCCAAGGGTTGTAGTCACTTAAATCCCATACTTTATATACGGACAACCAGATCTATTTGAAGGGGTAAGGAATAAAGTAATTTAGTCGAACTTAGGATCAAAAACATAAAAGCCCCTATTCCACGGTTGCGGAATAGGGGCCAATATACTGTAAAAAGCTTGGTGCATATGGCTCCACATATTCGGCAACCCGGCGACCATAGTCATATGACTTTAGGCCCGTAGCTTTGCGTCCCCGCCTTTCGACAGGTTTGCCTTTCTCGTTGTGTACTGCTAATTCTATTTATTACGGCTTTATTTGTCAATTATGATTCATATTGCATTTATTCCATTTTCGTCACCCAATATGATAATTATTCCGTAATCCGAAGCCGATCAGATTAACCTTGATAGGTGGTCTGCTCCCGTCTTTTTCTTGAAAACAAATTCACTATGGCACCGAAATCATCGGAAGCGAAAATTTTCACCAGAACCAAATATAAAATTGCACAAATCCCAATAGATATCAGACTCCAAACCAAATCAGCCGAAATACTCTTGAGGCCAAAGGCCACTAGACCCATCGCAATAGTGAATAAGAATGGTTGAGAAACATTGCTGAATATATTACCAACCGGGAATTTAATTAAATATTTCATAATGAGCATGTGTACCACAATTAACTGCAGCCGTATTAATGCTCTAGCATATATTAAAACCCAGAATCCGTATCTAAGGGTTATGATGCAAGTAGGGACCAAAAATATTAAGTGCAGGACTTGGGCTAAAAACGACAGGCGTGGATAACCCTGGGCCCGATATAATTCACTGGAATAATGACCCAATACAATCATCAGGGTTGATGTCAAGGCCCAGATCCCAATAATTTGACTCGCTTGGGCCCATTGGCTGCCCAAAAAAATTTGGGTAGCTATATCACTGTATAGAAAAATTCCAGCACCGATTGGAAAGATAAAAAAAGCCACTAGTCTTTGAATTCTCAAGAAGAATGCATTGAAGGCGACTTTATCGTTCTGCAGTCTGGACAGGGAAGCGAATAAAATTGGAGTTGTGGCAGCTGTAATGAGGCTCAAAATACTATTTACCATGGTAAGCGATGTCCGATATAGACCCAGGTAATATAGACTCAAGGCACTTCCTATTATTAGAATATCTAGCCAGCCAGTAAACCAGATAGAGATTGTCTCGATCATAGTCCAGAAACTGAAGGAAAACATTTCTTTTAACAAAGAAAAACTATAATAGAAATGCGGACGCCATTGCGATTTGACAGTAAGTATTATTGCATTAACAAATGCCCCACAGAGTGTACCTATTATAAGTGCCCAATAACCCCAACCCAAAAGAGCCAATGGAATCGTAACCACAAACGGAATACAAATAGTAATGATCCTTATTAAAAATAGGGTCCTGTAATCAAAATCCCTACGATACCAAGCCATCTGAATACTGGAGAAGGATGAAATAGGCAGTTGAACACAGGCAACGGCTACAACCAAGCCTAATCCTGGATTACCTACCATGGCTGCAATCTGGTCACGGAAAACCACCACCAGCGCCCACAAGAATATAGATATTCCCAGATTTGTCCAGAAAGCAACCGTGGTACTGTCAGCTCTATGATCATCATCCCTAAAATTATGCTGAACCAGATATTTTTGAAAACCAGCATCTGTGAACATATCAGTAAAACTGACGATCATTGTTACGGTTGCAACTACGCCAAATGCTTCTGGGGCTAAAAGCCTGGCCAGGATCATTGTAGTAATAGGCGAAATTAGTTTTGAAGTCAGTTCTGTTAAGGCAGACCACTTAGTTGCAACGCCTACCTTGTCAAGCAATTCCCTGCTATTCAAACAATCATTCCTTTATTCAACTCAGCAACTCAGGTAGCAAACCGGCAATTATCTAGCCCCTTCTCTCCAACCCGCAGTAAATAGTTCTCGATGTGATTCCCATTCAAAATTATTATCAGTGATTTCTTGGTTTCAGTTTCCGAGTCAAATGGTTAGCCCCGGCAGATTCAGCTCCATCTGTTGCTATTGCGAATTCATGTTCGTCGCAGGCATAAATGCCTAGATTAATTCCTTTATCGGAAAATACGAACTGACGAGGTGCTTTTAAGTTTGTCTCCTGGTTATCCTATTAAGTCAACCATATCAGTTAACTATCTGCCCATCATTATCTTTAGCCAGACGCATGGTTGCATACGGCAATAGCAACCATAGGTGGGTATAGGTCGAAAAGAACTGCCCCGACTGAATGCCAATCACAAATACGATCAGGGGCAATAAATAGATAATCTTTCGCTTGTACTGAGGTACCCCGCGCCAACCATGTCTATATAGTCCCCATATGTAAAGTGCCACCAAAATCAGTCCTGTTACTCCCCAAGTTATTAATACCTCTTGAACTCCATTATGACATGATACATACATGCCCACCTTCTCCTCATAATTCTGTAATCCCACTCCAAAAAACAACCTTTCGGGATTTTGAATTACTGACTCAAAATATTCATTTCCAATTTCTAATCTCCCATTTGAAAGATCTTCTTGCGTTACTCCTCTGGCCAAATAGCCTTCAACAACATTGGGGGTGAAATAGCTGGCAGAAAAATAAATTCCAACCGCAACTATACATAACACTGCCAACCCCTTAAAAAATTGATTAACTGACTGCGCCAGGGATGCCAAGTAGAACAGTACTATAACCGCAATCAATAATAAAAAATAACGTGATAACGTAAGACTGCCTACAATCATCTGCGAAACCATAATAATCATGAGTACTGCTTTGGGAAATTTGCTCCTATTTAATAAAACTAGTGAAGCTCCTATGGAATACGCACATATACGACCTAATACGTTGGGATTATAAGATAATCTCATTCCTTGATTACTGTTTATTCCGCTGGTTTCACCCAGTCGTATGCCTGCTGCTAATATGGTGTCAATTCCGAGGGTATTAATAGTTTGCAGTATAATAGATAGTTCACTTCCTATAGCTCCAAATAGAAAATAGCCAAGCATAGTAACATAACTAATTTCCTCATCGTCACTTTTATAAATCAACAAGGATATCAGCAGAAATGGACCAGTAAACCGTATATAATCCGCTAATGAAAAACGTCCGTAAAAAACGCTGGACAATTCAACGATAAATATTAATACCATAACAAGAATATAACTATTCAATGCGATTTTATTTATGTATTTAGCAATTAGTATTATTACACTAAATAGGCAAATATAATTAAAAGGCAGCCCTTCGGAAAATGGAAGAAGAAATATAGTAAAGGCCATGGCAGAATTAAGGTCGAATATCATATAAGGCATGATACATGCTGCGAGAATCAACCACTTGGATATATAAATTCCAGTGACATCACGAACCAATAATATGACTATTATCGCCAGACAGTGCAAAAAAAAAGCTGCTTGTATTCCCGACATTCTGTTTGTAATACTATTAACGATCCGCATAGTGCCCTTTCTGTGGCTCAAATACTCAATTATCGGTTATATTTCTTAGCAACCCTCGTAATATATTCATGATATCTATCCGCAATATTATGAATGGAATTTGTATCACGTATCCTTTTCGCATTCTTTGCCAGTTTATCAGCAAAAGCTATATCATTTGCGATGCGTTCCATAGCATTAGCTAAAGCTTCAATGTCACCCACGGGCACAAGCAACCCGTTTTCACCATCCGTAATTAATTCCGATGGCCCATAGTCACAATCTGTGGACACACATGCGCAGCCACATGCCATTGCTTCTATGAGTGCATTAGGCATCCCTTCATAATTGCTGGATAAAATGAAAACCTGCTGTTTCGAAATTTCTTCCAGCACATTATTGATCTTTCCCGCTAAAATTACCTTCCCTTCCATATTCAATTCAGAAATCAGCTTCTCGAGGTTATTCCTCTCATTGCCTTCACCATAGATGGTCAAAATGTAAGATGGATATTGGCGTTCAAACCGGGCAAAAGCATTTATCAGGGTGTCAAATCCTTTTTGCTCGCTAAGCCTGCCTACCCCACACATACTGCCAGGGATTCTTTGATTTAGCTGCAGAGTACCAATGGCATGGTCTTCAATAGAAATTCCATTCGTTATCACAATACTTTTCTTTTGTACCGTAATCGGATAAAGCATTTGCGCCTTATTGGTTTGAAAAACAAATCCATCAACCAATTGAGGAATCAATCGTTTAAGATGTTTCCAAACACCATAATCACTGTATCTCGGATTATTTCTCTCTGAGCCGATAAGCTTAATACCCAGGAACGGTCTTGCCAAATAAGCTGCCGTCAAGTGGCTGATCCCAAAGCACACTACCACGTGAGGCTTTACCGACCGAAGGTGTTTCCGGGTTAACTGCACACGGTACAGATTAGTGATAACAGCATCAACCAGACCTTGGCTGGACGATTCGGTATTCAAATTGATCAACTGCACCCGTTTATCCAAAGGATGCCACGGTGGCAGGTGGTCGGTAACCATAATGGAAACCTCATCATCCCGCTCCACAAAATCATTGGCCAGGTATGTTATAACCCGTTCAGCACCCCCAACATTATTAACAGAATGATAATAAAACATGATTTTCATCACACACTTTATACCCAGGGCCTTAAAATCGGGTACCCCAAGTTCTCCTACCGGTTTATTAAAACTTGCCGGAGCAATTTATAGTTTGTGTCCCATAATCGCACTAATATTATTCCTATAAGTATCAACTGAAAAATGGCGTGCTCGTTGTAATGACCTCTCCCGATAATACCTTCGAATCTGATCGTCTCTCAGAAACCGCAGCATAGCATCGGCCAAATTTCGGTCGAGCTCTGGTTCATCACTATCGTCGTCGGTGAATGGAGTAACCAAAAGGCCATATTCAACTTGTTTAATACCCGACACTACCTCGTCAAGGAATGTCTCTGTCAAGATTTCACGAGGCCCAGTTTTACAATCCGTAGCGATTACAGGTAATCCGCACGCCATAGCTTCAACAAGGGCATTGGGAAAGCCTTCGTTAATGGAAGGAAGAACAAACATATCACATCTTGCCAAATAGCAGAAAGGATTGGATTGGAAGCCGAGAAAAGTAATGCTGTTTGACAGGCCTAATTTATCTACCCTCTTCTTAAGTGCGTCTCTTGCGCGTCCATCACCAATGAATACTAGGTTAGCCTCAGGGATTTCTCTCTGCACATGAGCAAAAGCACTTAATAGATGATTATAACCTTTAACCTTTTCAAGACTGCCCATCGCCACGATAGCCGGGTGTCCAAAAGCCGTAGTAATCGGTTGGATAGCCTGTTTGGATAAACTATCAATATCATAAGGGTTATACAGAGTAAATACTTTATCTTTGGGAATATGGTAGAGGGAAATCATGTCACTAGCCATTTTCTCAGAAACGCAGATAATCTTATCCGCCATATTATATATGACTCTATCAACGATTTTGAATAGAGGAGTCTTAAAACGGAGTGAATAATAGCCGCGAATAGATATTATCGCCCGATCTTCTGTCTTTGAAAGAACATTGGCCATGTTTGCCGTATTTCCGAACGAAATTGATATATCTATATTCAATTTGTGCTTGAGTTTTTTCAGGGCTATAATCCGCCTGAATACGTTAATAATTTTCTGCCAGTAGCCCTTGCTAGAGGGGATATGTAAATCTAATACTCTGCAATTCGGATGAAAAACGGCATTGTTCTTTGTGAACACCGCCAGAGTAATATCATAATCTTGGGCCAAAATATTTGCAGTATTAACCGCTACCCTTTCCTGACCACCTGCTACTAGTGACGGCACTACCAATAACACTTTCGTTTTTTTCGTCATAATTATGAACCTCTGCTCTATTTGGCGGTGCGGGAATACTCAGGTAATTTCAAGCACTATTTTGCAGCACGTATAAAACCCAAATGTCACTACTCTACACTTTCTATCGATCCCTTTGGTCCTTATTTGTTTCCTCACTGATCTCTGATATTTTACTGTTATAATTTTTGCCCATTCTTAGAGGGAATCAACCCTAGAACAGGCAGATCCAACACCCGATTTACGTCATCAACTGTCTTGATGGTATTGTCGAGGAAGTCTAATATAAATGCCAGCAATATGGAAAGCATCAAACCAAGCATGAGGGCCACAATCAGATTAAGCTTTATACTAGGATATACCGGTGCGACAGGTAAGTTGGCTGGCGATATTACCACTACTGAGGAAAACATAAACTCTCTCATCAATTCAAGATATTGTACAGAAACAGCATTGGCGATATTTAGAGCCATTTCAGGATTTGTGTGACTCACCTTCACCTCAATAAGGTTGGAATCCTTTACTATTGTGGCTTCAATTCGCTTGGAAATACTGCCAATACTGGTCTCTGGCAGTCCAAGAGACGCCACCACCCTTTTCATGGTTGCTTCACTTTTTAGTTGCCCCAAATAGGTGTTCATGGTAAGTACGGGCATTAGCGCGGTAGTCCCGGTGGTTGGGTCAGTTCTATTGACTGTACTCGATGAAACCTGTAATTTCTCCGAGGCGACAGTAACCATGAGCAACGTCTTGGCCTGGTATACAGGTTTGATCATATAGTGAGTAACCAAACCTACTAGAACAATGGTGGCAAGAGTGACTGCCACAATCAAAACCCGCCATTTCTTTAGGACTTGAATGAAGGTCTGCAAATCAATCTCACTAGGCCGGATTTCCGTTTCAGCATTTCCCCTGACCCAACTAGTCAAGTCTGGCCCCCCTTTGATCGCAATCTGAGTTATATTCTTAATCATTTCGAAGGTTGGTGTTCCACCACGAATCATAAATTATTTCAATAAGCCCATTCGCCCGATAATATTCCGTTGTCTTCGGGGACGCGCGCTGTACCTAACCTGCTGCGCGTTGATAATCGCGAGCGGGTTTTCATAAGCTAAAAGATTAGCGTATTCGGGACCCCAACGGTTTTGAATCTGCATCCATGCTTTCGAAAGCACTGGGGAACGGTTCTTATGGGAATGTCCATCGGAAGCCAGTATATGCACCATCCCATTCTCCATGAACTTCCAAGCTGCCTTCTGGGCCTTGGACCCAAACAATCCAGTAACACTGGTTGAAGTAATCTGGGTAAGAACACCCCGATCAACGTAGCTTTGTAATGCACCGGTATTTCTTGCAAAATAATCGTTTCTTTCCGGGTGAGCAATAATGGGCGTAATCCCCCGTATCTGAATTTCATATATCATGTCCTCCGTCCTCGGGGGGATCAAGTTGGGGGGAAGTTCCACCAATAGGTATTTCCCAGTATCATTTATCGTCAAAATCTCTCCATTCTCCAATTGTTGGAATAGATCATATTCTAATCGATACTCAGCCCCTGGCAATACAGTAACATCCACTAGATTCTTTTTGAGCTCCTTATTCAGAGCAGCAACCTTAATTAAAATGTCTTCTTTGCGGTTCTCAAATACTTGGGTTCTGACGTGGGGCGTTGCAGCAACTATATTTATACCATCGTTCATTGCTATCTCAGCCATGTGAATCGACTCCAAAAGGTCTTTCGCGCCGTCATCCATGCCCGCTAGTATGTGGGTATGCAAATCAATAAACATAAGGGGCCTCCCTGCCTTCTAATATCCTTTGGGAACAGAAGAAACTTACGGGATCAGATTATCCATAATAATGATAATAGTCTGAAGATGCTAGTTTGACTTGATTAAGCACAACCCCAATTACCCTTGCTTTGGCACGGTCCAACTGTTGTTTTACATTGGTGGCACTGTCTGTTCGTGTTACGCCAGAATTGATAACCAATATTACACCATCAACACGGTTGGCCAGAACAGCAGCGTCGGTCACAACTGCCATTGGAGGAGTGTCTATTAAAACATAGTCAAATTTTGATTGGAGATTATCCAAGAATTCGCGATTCCTATCAGAAGCCAGTATCTCAGCAGGATTGGGCGGCAGGGGTCCACTGGTGAGAACTGAAAGATATTTCTCAAAGCCCGTATGGGCTATTTGTTGGGGATCCAAATTCTGCATAAGACAATTGGTGAATCCCTGATTGTTGGATATTGAGAATATTAAATGCTGAGTCGGCTTTCTCAGGTCGCAATCTACTACGATGACCTTGTGCCCAGCTTGAGCCAATACAACTGCCAAGTTAGCTGTTGTAGTCGATTTGCCCTCATTGGAGTTGGCACTGGTAATCACTATGGAACGGAAAGGTTTCTCGATCCCCGCAAAGTATAGATTTGTTCTCAGTGCCCGATATGCTTCAGATACAGACGATTTGGGATTTAAATGGGTGATGAGAGCTTTCTCTGATACTTTGAGTGCCTTTTGTTTATCAGTGGATAGCATTGAGTACCTCCAACATACCATTCTAATCATTGATACATGCTTAAATTCCGAAAATAAGGTTCTGTATATAATGGTTCCGCCGGACGCGTTAATTTAGATATTACTTGCCCTTATCAGTATAACTTTTGCGGGTCGGTTTTTCTGGTATTCTGAATTGCGATACTCTGGGATTAGGTTTGCAATTAATCTTAATATGGCTTCTCTGTTATTATATGTTTCCCGGACCCAACCCTCGATATTGGCGTTTATATCAACATATTCTTGGTCTATCTCCTTGTGGGATATGTATATCCGTTCATTGTAAGTAGACCCCATATCCTCTGCATTAGAGAATAATTCCTCAAATAGTTTTTCGCCCGGACGCATCCCGGTAAAGACTATATCAATGTCTTTCCATGGTTCAAGTCCGTACAGGCGGATCAAATCGCAGGCCAAATCGACAATTTTAACCGGTTCTCCCATGTCTAATACAAAGATCTCGCCGCCTTTAGCCATGGCCCCTGCCTGGATAACCAATTCGACTGCCTCTGGTATAGTCATGAAGTACCGGGTCATGTCTGGATGGGTAACCGTAATTGGGCCGCCCGCTTCAATCTGTTTCTCAAAAGTAGGTATGACACTGCCACGGCTTCCCAACACATTACCGAACCGGACGGTGGCAAATGTAGTTTTGGACTTTCTGCTTAGATCCTTAATAATCAATTCTGCCAGCCTTTTGCTGGCACCCATCACTGAAGTTGGATTTACAGCTTTATCAGTAGAGTTCTGAATGAAAGTCTCAGCATGGTATTTGTCTGCCAAACTGGCAACGATGTGGGTTCCCAATACGTTATTATGTATTGCCGCTTCTGGATGTCTTTCCATCATGGGCACGTGTTTAAATGCAGCCGCATGAAATACTACCTGGGGGCGAAATTCTTGAAATACCGCCTCCAAAGCGTCGCGTTGCTTTATGTCCACCAATTTGGCATCAAGGTTTAGCCACCCAGCCGCTTTCAGTTCCATCTCAATCTCAAAAAGACTGTTTTCGCTGGAGTCTATGATTACTAACTGGTGAGGGTGAAACTTCAAAATCTGCCGGCATAATTCTGAACCGATTGAACCACCTCCGCCAGTGACTAGAACCGTCTTGTTCTGCAGATACCCTGAAACCTGCTGTAGGTCAATCTGCACCGGATGCCTACTCAGCAGATCCTCCATATTTACCTTGCGAATCTTTGATAATAGCGAACCCTCGCTGTTCTGATATACGTGAGGTATTATTTTTAGCCGCGCGGAGGTATCCTCACATATGTTGATGATTCCCCTCATGGGCGGCCCCTTGATCGAAGGCATGGCAATTATTATTTCTTCTATATTAAGATTCTTTACTAGTTCCGGGATGTCATAGCGTGTGCCCATTATCGGCAGACCTAACATGATCCGGCCCTGTTTTTTAGGACTGTCGTCTACGAACGCAACTGCTTTCATCCCGAGTTGGGGATTGGATTGAATCTCCTTACACAAAACCGCTCCCGCGTTCCCCGCACCTACAATGAGGACCCTGGCGCCCTGTTGCCCGCGTTGGTGGAAGTAGTCACGGTTGGCCTTCCACCATAGGCGTGAAATGATTATTAAGACAATGGTAAACAACCAACCTAAAACATAGACCGAGCGGGGCAAACCTGGTAACCGAAAAACCTCGATAATAGCTACCGAGAATGTATAGCTGCAGGTTGTTGCCTTGATAATGGAGAATAATTCTCCCCAACTGGCGTATTCCCATACTCGACCGTAAAGCTTGAATTTTAGAAGAAACCCTAGATTAATGATAATAATCAACGGCAATAAATACGCTAGTGCGAATAAGCAGGTAGTTGGCACAGTACCGTCAAATCTAAAAAGAAGGGCAAACGTCATGGCCACAATCACCAGGATTGCATCAACCGTCAACATAAACAATATTCGCTGTGATAGCTTATACAATTTTCCGTACCGTCCTTTAATCGCAAATTCGGCGATAAACCAGATCGTATCGCCGCACTAGTCAGTGGTAATTCACAATTGTTTGGTCTTAAACCTTTACTATTAATACGAAGCTTTTCTCACAAATATTGTGAAGCCGAAATATTCTATGAAAAGCTCTTCTGTTAAGTAATCAGTCATAATAAAATGAAAAAACCCGCTTACAATGATTACTCAGGCGGGCAGCAAGTCAGGTTGGCACTTTGGCAGCTCGGCTGCCTTATCACAAGGCCCGTGGCTTTGCGTCCCCACCTCTCGGAAGGTTTGCCCTTAACTAACAATGCTAACGTTACCATATTGTTGAATTAATTATAGCAGACCGCTGCTTTACTTTACTATACCTTTGTGGGGAGCAATTGCTGATTATCAGCCAGTTGGAGGGACATTGGCACGATCTTCATCCGGTGCTGATCATTATCCCATAAATGACAAAAGAGGGGCCTTGCCCCTCCTCTTTGGAATAATAGCTTATAACTCGATCCTGGTGCCGTTGTGACTAGATATTCGTGCCGGTCCTGTTACTGTTGGTCTGACTCCCGGAGTTAATCTTGCTGCTGGTCTGCGTCTTACCCGTTTTGCCGGTCGTCTCGGTCTGGGTTTTACCAGTCTTGCCGGCGGTATCGGTCTGATTCTTGCTGGTGGCGCTATCCTTCTGGATCCCGGTTTTATCGCCATTGCTGGCCGTACTTTTACCAGGGTCGGCAGTAGTCGGCGGTGTTGTGGCCGGTGTTTTGTTGGTGCTGTTGGTGGCTGGTTTGGTGACCGTCGTCGAGCCGCCCTGCACCACTGCCACCGTTTGGCCATTCAACATTGTGTCCAGCAGCGTAGGGGTCTTGGTTTTGTCGGCTATCCAATAGCTGGCCGTCAACACGCCCTGGGAATTACGCTGGTCGTAGAAGGAGCCGGGCAGTGTCTGGGCTACAATGGACTCACCGCTGAATCCCGGCGCCCATGCCGCCATCTTGAGCATGTCTTTCAAACCAAGGTTGGTTTTGACATTGGCCTTGACTTCCCGGACCAAGGTCGGCAATTTTACGATGGTGGATGGCTTAAGTACCTCCTCCCCCAACGCTTTCAAAAAGGTCTGTTGGTGCTCGGTGCGTTCGATATCGCCCATCGGATAGTCGCGATAACGCACAAAAGCCAACGCCCCATAACCATCCAGGGTCTGTACCCCGGGTTTAAGATTAATATCCTCAGAAGGCTTGTACATCCTCTGGTCAACATCGATAGTAACGCCGCCTAAGGCATCAATAATATTCTTGAACCCCTTAAAGTCGATTTCCACATAATAATCGATCTTTTCGTTCATTAGTTCTTCGACTTTTTCCACCACATACTCCGGCCCGCCAGCAACATTGGCGGCATTGATTTTGTCCATTCCCCCCGCCGCGCTGCCGCTGATTTTAGTGTCACGGGGGATGGACACCAAAGCTGCCTTGTTCAGTTTGGGATCGATTGAGGCCAGGATTATGGTATCCGAGCGGCTGATCTTCTCACCGCCGCGGGCATCGATGCCCAGCAGGAGGATATTGGTTCTCTTGCTGTCATCCACAATAACGGTCGGTTCAGAAGCATCGGTAGCAACGGTTGTTGCCGAAGGGGCAAACAACCCTACTATACCGCAGCCGATCCCGAAAAAAAGACCGAATACGATGGCCACCAGGAATGTCTTTTTTATAAAAGATTTCATATTCTCCTCCAGTTTCCCCCGGATTATATATGCGATGATGTTGGAGCCGTTCTGCTCTGTTTTGGTAGTTCGATACTGTGCCCGCCGGTCCTCATCCCGATTTTCTCCGCCCCGGCGACCACAATCAGGAGTAATACTGCCAGGACAAAGGTGGCTCCCGGTCGGTTGATGGTATTCAGCCAGATGGCTACCATGCCGAAAAATCCGCTGATGGCATATATTATCAGCACTGTTCGCCGGTGCCCATAGCCGATGGCCATCAGGCGATGGTGCAGGTGTGACTTGTCCGGCATAAATATGGGCGCCTTGTTGTTAATCCTCCTGATGATCGCGAAAAAGGTATCGAAGATCGGAATCCCCAGAATTACTATAGGTACAAACAACGATATTACCGCGGTACTCTTGGTCAAGCCCATTATCGCCAGACATCCCAGGATAAATCCCAGGAAGTTGGACCCCCCATCCCCCATAAAGGTACGGGCGGGATGGAAGTTATAAGGCAAAAATCCCATAATAGCAGCAACCAGGATGAAAGAGGCCACAAAGACGGTTTGCTGTCCCTGGGTATAGGCCACATAGCCCATTGTCGCTGCGGCAATGGCTGCAACTCCTGCCGCCAGCCCATCCAATCCATCGATCAGATTGATGGCGTTGGTTATTCCCACTATCCACACGAAGGTCAGTGGGAGACCAAAGTAGCCCAGATCTATCGGGCCGTTGAAAGGGTTGGTGACGAAGCTGACCACCACCCCGTAATGGATGGCGATAGATGCCGCCAGGCACTGACCCAGCAACTTGACAACTGCCGGCAGTTGGAGCATGTCATCCAACATGCCTACCAGGAATACGACCAGCCCTCCAATCATAATACCGAGAACCGGCTCAGATACTTGCACTCCAAACAGTAATATAATAAAAAATGCCGAAAAAATACCCAGGCCGCCCAGCCTTGGCATGATACGGTTATGAACTTTGCGTTGGTCGGGTTGGTCGACCGCCCCCAACCGGTGGGCCAGTCTCATGATGTATGGCATTGAAAAATATGCTATCCCACTAGCCGCTGCCATCAAGAAGGCTAGTTTAAATACGGGCATAATGATACGTCTCCTCCCCTAGGAATCTAGGATTATTCTAACACCAGCCCGGAAAGTTGTCCATATACCAAATATTTGGTCGTTTTCAAGGATTACATATGGCACACTACCCAATGTAGCTATCGAAACTGGGGTAGTTATGTTTTTGAAAGAGGTCATGGTAGTGTTATAATCAATTGGTGTAAACTAGGGTTTTTAAAATTACTGGGAGTGAACAACCGTAATGAAGATTGCCCTCTCGGGATATTATGGCTTCGACAACGCTGGTGATGAGGCTCTCCTGGCCGCAATCACTTCTTCAATAAAAAGACTGCAGCCTGATGCCGATTTTATGGTTTTCTCCGGCAACCCTGGCAGAACCTCGTCCCTGCATGGATTTCACGCCATCTATCACAAGAATCCCCTGGCGGTAATCCGCGGGCTGCAAGATGCCGATCTCCTTATCAGCGGCGGCGGCAGTATATTCCAGGATATCACCAGCTCCCTGTCCCTTCCTTATTATATAAGCGTGGTAGCCCTGGCCAAGCTGTTAGGCAAGCCGGTAGTATTTTATGCCCAGGGGGTCGGACCTATCAACCGCCCCTTCAGTAAGTTTCTAATGCGCCTCGTAGCCAACCGGGTTGACCTGATCACCCTTAGGGATTCGGCCTCCAGTCGCTTTTTGTTTGAGATGGGAGTCAATCATCCCCCCCTGATGGTCACAGCAGACCCAGTGTTCTCATTACAGCCCGAAGAAGAAGATGAAACCCGGGTAAAGGCCCTGTTGGCCTCGTACGGTATCGTAGACCAGCCCCTGATCGGGGTAGCGGTGCGCAGATGGCCAGCCCTGGAGGGATACCAGCACCGTTTGGCCCAACTCCTGGATGAATTGGTCGGCAGGGGCTACCGGGTAATTTTTGTGCCCATGTCCTATCCGGAAGACATCGCGGAATCACAGCGGGTAGCCGGATTAATGCGGTATAATGCGGTGGTTATGGACCAACACATGAGCAGCCAGGAACACCTGGCTCTTATCGATCACTTGCAGCTGATGATCGCGATGAGATTGCACGCGCTCATATTTGCCGCCAATCGCGGTATTCCCTTTGCGGGTATCTCATACGACCCAAAGGTAGAAGCCTTTCTGCAATCGTTCGATCTGGTCCCCCTGCCCCAAGAACCGCAAGGTATGCAGGAGCAGGTAGACACCTTGCTGGAAGACGGCGATCTTCAGGCTCGTATACGCTCCAAAGCAGAAGACATGCGCACCAAGGCAGTTCAAAACGCCCGGCTAGCGCTGGCGTTAGTCAAGCAGCGGCACCAGTAAAAGTTTATTTTGATCAGGAGCATCGGCTCAGCACAGATTTGAGGTTAAAACATGACTAATGGGACTCAGAAAACCGGCCGGGCATTTATTGGCGTATCAGCGGTTATATTCATCTCCAAAATAATTGGGTTTGCCCGGGATATTGTCTTTGCATCCTTTTTCGGAACCACCATTCTGGCTGACCTGTTCCAGTTGATTTTCAGCTTTCCCGGCTATCTGTTTGCCAGTGTCGGCAACGCCCTTTCCTCGGTGAACATCCCCGACCTCACCTATTATATAAACAACCGTACCCGCCAGGAACGCAACGAATATTTGTCCAATCTCTTTGCCCAGATAACATTGATTGCGACTGCATTGGTACTTATCGGCATCGTATTTGCCCCTGCTCTCACTGGTTTGATTGCTCCGGGTCTCAGCAATGATGTAACTGATCTGGCGGTGCTCCTCACCCGTATCATGCTGCCTACCCTGCTTTTTGTCAGCCTCACTTACGTAGCCGCCGGTGTACTGCAGGTTCATGGCCATTTTTTATTGTCGGCATCTATCAGCATCCCCTTCAACATACTCGTCATAGCATCCTTGTTTATAAAGGGCAACGATCTGATAATACTGGGCTACGTGACCACCCTGGGCTGGCTGCTCCAATTCCTCATCCAGGTTCCGGTTTTGTTTAAAGAAAAGTATCATTTTTGGGGAAAGATCAATTTCAGAAATGAACATACAAGACTGCTGTTCAAGCAGCTGCTGCCCATTCTATTAGGTAACTCCCTGCTGCAACTGTGCCTTATCATTGACCGCAGATTCGCCACCCATCTACCAGTTGGCACAACTGCTGCGGTAGGTTTCGGCAGCAATCTGTTTGTTACAGTAACCAGCGTTTTCATTGTGGCCATGGCCACCGTGGTTTTTCCACGCTTGTCTCAGTATTGCCTGGATGGGGAAACTGAGCGTATTAGGGGATTATTGAGAAATATCTTCCAAATCCTGCTTTTCATCCTGGTGCCCTACCTGATTCTGGTTTTGTTTTATAATCGGGAACTGATCGCGCTGGTTTATCAACGGGGGGCTTTTACCGGTGAATCAACCTCGATCACCTCTTTGGCTTTCCTGGGTTACAGCCTGGGGGTGGCTGGTTATGCCTGCCAGGAGATTTTCAACCGGGTCTATTATGCACTAAAAAAATTCCATATCCCCATGAAAGCCAGCCTCTTCTGCGTAGCGCTGAAAGTGGGACTGGATCTGCTATTGTATAGAACTCACGGTATCATAGGCATTTCGATTTCCACCTCGCTGGTAATGTTGATATACGCGATCATCATCGGGTCGTTATTGAGCCGGGAGATCGGCAGCTTTTTAGGCAAGGCCCTGGGGAGCTTCCTTATGTATCTGCTTATGCCGGTATCTGCCATGATAGCCGTAATCCTCTTAGGCCAATGGCTCAATTGCGACGGTTTAAAATTCATCCTGCCCCTTACCATAAGCGGGCTGGTTTATGTTGGGGTCGCCTATATCACCCCAATTCGTTCTACTATCCTGGGACTAAAAGAGAACTGATCTCCCTTCTGACTATCGGCCATCGCTCTGGCTGGTTTGGTGTATAATTGGGGCGGTATGTGGATTAAGGAGGCTATTACAAAATGCTTGATCGGCTGAAAAGCAAAATTATCGTAAGTCTATGGCTTTTGCTGGCGATTGCCTTGCTCTTGTCTTATGGAGCACTGCAACTGCGGACTAATAACGAAG
The DNA here is from genome assembly GCA_964494735.1 of uncultured Syntrophomonas sp. Classification (GTDB taxonomy): domain Bacteria; phylum Bacillota; class Syntrophomonadia; order Syntrophomonadales; family Syntrophomonadaceae; genus PHAA01. Next base: position 30,760 of record CAZBSD010000013.1, on the reverse strand, counting down.
CATCAAATAAGCACGTCATTACCACCGTCGACTACCGGGAATTCTTAAGATCAGCCAACTCGGCTAATCTTGATATGACCGAAGTCTTGCGGCGCCTGCGTGAAAACGGGGTACGTTCGGTCGCCGTCAGTGAGGTCACACTGCGCGATCTGGCTTACAGCGGTGATATCATGGTTTCCTCATTTGGAGATTTCTCTTCACTGACCGCAACCGTTTCCCCACCGGTATGGCAGGAGGCGGAACAGGCCATCGGCTCAAGGCACATCAGTCCCTCCAATCTGGTAGTGGTTACCAGCGACCCGGCCATAAGTGACTTCTTGCAGCAGAGACTGACCGTGCGTTTTCTGCCCAATGAGCTCATAGCCTTTGGCCGGGGCGACAACCATTACTTCATCATCAATACAGAATTAGGCACCATCTACGCAGAGCCCAGCCCAGTCGATAAGAATAAACCTGTAAGCAGAGATCTTGATGCCCGCCTCGGATTTGATGAAACATTACTGGCCAGCCTAAAAAACCAGGGTTTCGAAATTATCCTGCGTCCAGGCAGCAACATGGGCAGCAATATCCATTACCAGGCCGAATACGACCGGGTGGTCTCTGATTATGGGGTCAAATATATAATATTCAGCGGTAATGACCTTTACGGAACAGCCAAAAACATCGATTGGATCGGTGAGTGGGTGGATACAAACCATCTTACCATCGGTATCATCGAAGCTTCCAACCAACTGCAATACTATCGGCAGGCCGGACTGGAAACGATCATGGAAGCCACCGATTATCCGATAAACCGTGCTTATTCCACCACCAATGATGAATTCGTGACCTCGGTGGAGGAACGTTACTACCGCTGGGTGCGGGGAGTAATCGACCGCGGGATCCGGATCATGTATGTAGTGCCCTTCAAAGATACCAAGTTGAGTTTCTCCCAAAACCTGGACAACACCATAGATACAATCGGCCGCTTTCATGCCACTATAAAAGATAAGGGCTTCATTGTCGATAAGCCTTTGAATGATCTGTCCAGCCAAATGCCCAGCCCGGTTAACCGCCTGATGGTATCTCTAAGCCTGCTTCTGGGCGGAACCATCTACCTGCTCTATCTGTTCGGCCCCCGACTCCAGGCGGCCTGGCTGGCAGCCTGGTTGATCATAGGCGGTTTAGCCTGCCTGGGCTTGAACATGCTTCTGCAGGCTGATTTATCCAAACTATATGCGCTGGCCGCAGCTATCTTGTATCCCGCCCTGTCCAGTCTGATGCTGTTGATATACCTGAAGGCCAACCGGGCCCAGCCCTACCTGCTCCAATTACTGGCCGGCCTGGCCATAATCCTGGGCATAAACGGATTGGGTATGTACACGGCGGTTACCAGCCTGGCCGATATCCGCTATATAATGAACGTCCTCATTTTCAGCGGGGTGAAACTATCCTTCCTGGCTCCATTGCTATTGTTCCCGCTCAACTATGTCAGCGTCATGGTTGGTTTCAGTAATTTCAAGGACAAAGCCATCCGCTTTCTGCTCAATAAACCCAACTACCTGGTGCTGGTCTTGCTCATGGTGGGTGGTGCGGCCGGATATTACTACATCGGCCGCAGCGGCAACGCCATGGTTTCGGTGTCAGGCTTGGAGATCAGGATGCGCGAGGTTTTGGAGAGCATCTTCCTGGCCCGGCCGCGCTTTAAAGAACTGCTGATCGGCTATCCAACCCTGATGGTCATGATCTACTGGTACAAAAAATACCAGCAAGATATTATCCTGCTGGTACTGGGATTTGGGGTAATGATGGGCAGTATATCCATGGTAAATTCATTCTGCCATGTCTTCACCGCGGTGACGGTATCGGTCAACCGTACATTTGCCGGCCTGTTGACTGGTCTGTTGGTGGGCATAGGAGCTCTGGTGGTCATAAAGGCTGGCGAATGGGTCTACGCCAGATTGGTGACTGATTGATAACAATCCCGCCACGATACCCGCGGGTTACCGAACGAAAAGCGCCGCTGACGGCGCTTTTTAGTTTGACATAGTATGAAGCTGGCGACTGACCTTTTTATAAGCTAAATCCCAGGCTAATCACGCTTGCGCAGGGTTGGGAAGAAGATGACATCGCGAATGGAGGACGAGTCGGTTAACAGCATCACCAGGCGATCGATACCGATTCCCAGTCCTCCCGCCGGGGGCATGCCATATTCCAGGGCATTGATATAGTCCTCGTCCATCATGTGCGCTTCCGCGTCGCCGCTGGCTCTCTTCTCCACCTGCTGCTGGAAACGGTTCCGCTGGTCCAGGGGATCATTAAGCTCGGAAAAGGCATTGGCGATCTCCCGCTGCATTATGTATAATTCGAAGCGGTCGGTGAAGCGGGGATCTGATGGGTTGCGTTTGGCCAATGGTGACAGTTCCACCGGGTGACCATAAACGAAAACCGGCTGGACAAGGGTCTTCTCCACAAAGGTTTCGAATACTTCATTGATTACTTCCCCCCGGGTCTGGCGGGGATTGACCTCCAGCCCCAGTCCCTCAGCCACCTGCCGCGCCTCCTGATCACTGCTTATCGACTCGAAATCCACCCCGGTACATTTCCGGATAGCCTCGAGCATGGTTATCCTGGGCCACGGCGGGGTAAAGTCTATCTCCTGGTCCTCAAATTCCACTACCATGGTTCCAAACACCTTGTTGACCACTGAAGTTATCAATTCCTCGGTCAAGGTCATCATGCCCTCATAATCAGTATAAGCCTGGTACAATTCCAGCATCGTAAACTCCGGGTTATGTCGGGTCGATATACCTTCGTTCCTAAAGCTGCGGTTAATCTCGTAGACCTTCTCCATCCCCCCGACCAAGAGCCTCTTCAGGTATAATTCAGGGGCGATGCGCAGGTACAAGTCCATCTCCAGGGTATTATGATAAGTGATAAACGGGCGGGCTGTGGCTCCCCCGGCGATGGGCTGCATCATAGGGGTCTCCACTTCCAGGAAGCCCTGTTGATCCAGGTATTTGCGGATCTCCTTGATGATCTGGCTTCGTTTGATAAATACCGTTCTGACCTCCGGATTTACGATAAGGTCCACGTATCTCTGCCGATAACGCAGTTCGATATCTTTCAGGCCATGCCATTTCTCCGGCAGTGGGCTCAGGGACTTGCTCAGATATGTAAAACTCTCGATGTGGACGCTGATCTCGCCCTTCTGGGTGCGGAAGACGAAACCCTCAATTCCCAAGATATCGCCTATATCCAGCTTCTTGAACAACTCATAACTGGCTTCGCCCACATCATCCTTGCGGAAATATAACTGTATATCTCCGGAAAGGTCGCGCAGATTGGCAAAACCGGCTTTACCGTGGCGGCGCTTGGACATTATTCGTCCGGCCAGTTTGACTCTTTTTCCATCCATGGCATCGAAATTATCGACGATCTCCAGGGCGCTGCTGTCCCTTTCAAAACGACTGCCAAAAGGGTCTATGTTCAGGTCCCGCAACTCCTGGAGCTTGTCCAAACGCACTTGTTTTAGTTCGCTTACGCTTAGTTCCTGATCTGACATTTAAACGCTTCCTTAATCAAAGTAGGGTCTCTATTTCTCTACCTTGAGTATCTTGTATTTTATAGTCCCGGCCGGAGCATCTACCGCTACCGTGCTTTTGACGGTTTTGCCCATGATGGCTTTCCCGACCGGCGATTCATCCGAAATCTTGCCGTCCCTCAACTTCGATTCCACCGAAGATACCAGGGTGACATTTATCTCCCGTCCCGATTTCATCTCCTTGAGTTTGACCCGCGAACCGAGTGACACGATATCGGTACGGATCTCTCCCTCCTCCATCAGGCGGGCTTTCTTCAGAGTCTGTTCCAGGGACATTATCTTGCCCTCGATGAAGGCCTGCTCATTCTTGGCATCTTCATATTCAGAATTTTCGCTTATATCACCAAACGCGATGGCCTGTTTGATGCGTTCGGCTACTTCTTCCCGGCGGACCGATTTTAATGTTTCCAACTCAGCCTCGAGTTTGGCCAATCCTTCTTTGGTTAAGACTATCTCTCTCTCTTCTCTTTCCGCCATAAATACCGCTCCTAACATAAATGTCCTGTAAAAGCCAACCGAAGGGCACTTTTACAGGCATAAAGATAACGCCAATGTATGACCATTAAGGAGTCTCTTTTAGCAAGCCCGCAGCAGAAGGCCCGTCTTCCGGCTTAGTGTCGCAAAAACCGTCTGCCCTGAAGCAATGCCATAATTATAGAGACATCACCCTACCTTGTCAAGAAATGGCTCCCACATGCCCAATCGGCAACCGGTCTCGATCATCTCCCGGTACATATCTACCGACATCACTTCCGTATCGAAATATGTATTTTCTCCATTATGGTCATGTTTTCCTGCTAAGGCCAGCAGACAACTTTCCAGAATGGGCGCCAGATTGTACATCTGCGAGTTCAAGCCCGCCCCTTGAAGAACTTGTTCCAGCTCCGGCGCCATCCCCGCCCTTTCATCATCAAGACGGATATAGAATGCCTGCGGTGAGGCCAAAGCAATCCGGCCCTGGTCTGGCTCCACCGTCAGGACCAGATCTCCCTTGGCCCAATTATGGGGATTAATGCAGCTGTTGCTTACCGCCAGGCCTTCTTCATATAGTAGACGATGGACCACCATTTCATACCTTTTGGGACAGTAGTTTTGTAAGGAAACCGGTATCTTATGGATTGCTACGGTCCTGATCAGGGGCCACAAGTGAGGTATATCCCCCACCAACACCACCTTATTGATGTCATGCCGGGAAATCGCCTGGTCGATCAGGACCGAGGCCAGCAGACTTATGAACCGGTCCCCGAATAATAGGGATAATTGGTGTTCCTGGGTATTGAGTACCTCCCGTAAACGGCGGTCCACACCCATTCGGGGCAGATCATACTCTGCCAGGATGGCAGTGATCCTGGCCAGCATCCAGCCTCGATTATCCTGGTTCAAGATGCCCCAGTTACCCTCACCCAGCGGCAGCATCAGATTGCAGCCCTTCAGGCCCAGGCGGCCAAAATATATGAGTCTTTCCACCCGGGGAGAAAACAATAAAGGGGCTAACTTGTCCAGAAATGTCTTCCGGTTGGCTAGCCCCTGGCGGTTACTATTGAGCATATTGAAAAAGGCAAAATCTAGATCAAGCACTCCAATTCTCCAAATCCGTTACTCCTGGTCGGAGGTTCAATTCCTTCAGCATGGCATAATAGTCTTCTGGTTTAATTTGCTCCAGCGGTTTACCCATCAAGCTCACCATCAGCGCCTCGATCACGTTGGTGCCAAAGGAACGCCCGCCCATATCCGGGGTAGTAGTTATTACTTTACTGATCCCCCTGTTTTTAAGGAGCACCAGGTCATCCCGGGTGGTAGTATTGGTGATGACGATCTTGCCGGTCACCTTCTCCGGCAGATAGCGTTTTATATAGTTGAAATCGCCCGCCAGAACGTCTGCATTATAATAGTATTTTGAGAATTTGGGGATTATGACTTCTTGTTTGGTACCGGTCGGATACAGCATATCAAAGGGCAGCCGCACCACCACCGGGGCTACCAGTCGCCCGACCAGGCGCAGACTCTTGAGGGAATGCAGCGGGATGGGAATCCCGATGGTGTAGATAAGATCTCCCACCGTCAATTTGGCTCCCACGTCTTCGAAAGCTTCGGCCATGCCGAAACGGTCCACCCCGCTCACCATCAGCACATTCTTGCCCCGCAGGTCATAAATCCCATCCTTCTGGATATCCATTATACATTTGCGTTCCAGGGTGTTTTTCAGCCCGCTGCCATCCACCATCGGGGTCTTCCTGGCCGCAGCCATAAACTTCTTGGCATCCCGGATGACATAGCGCTTGCCGGCTAGCTGAACATACAGATCCAGGCCGCCCATTCCAAAAGCGTCAATCTTGCCATCCAGGTCCTTGATCATTTGGATGGCTCGGTCCCAGTCACCATCGGTGCCGATCCTCTCGATCCGGAACTTCTCCCCCATGAATTCAGTTTCGAAAGCATGATCCCGCTTTGATGACCCCAGGCTGACACTGACTATATGCTTCACAACCAAGCCTCCTCTAAAATATGATCGCTCTTAACGGGCCGCTTTGATGGCTCCCAATATATTTCCAATTTCATCCGGATCCACCCATTTATCCTCAGTCAGTGGCGAGGCTCCGATCTCTACACTGATTACCTCACCATCCAGGAGGCCCTGTATCATTTTGGTACGTTTATCCGAGCCGATGGCGATAACCACTGCAAAGGCGTGCATCTGTGCTATCAAGTCCATCAATAGGTTGAGCATCTCCTGGCCGGACCGCTGCCGTACGAATTCCAACCGTTCACCTTCGGTCATCAGCATGATGAAGTCCACCCCCTCTTTTTCGAGGATGGTCTGGATCTCATCTTTGTTTTTGATAGGAAAACCTATGCAGGCAATAGTCTTGCCTTTGCGTATCTCTCCTATCCCTTCCAGACGGGAGATGAAGGTGCGGTCGACCGACATCTGTTCGGCTACTTCCTGTTGCGAATAACCCAGCGCCCGCTGCTGAAGGATCTTGGCGATGGCATCGTTGATCTTCTGCCGGCTGATTATTTTGTCCTGGATGCGCACGAAATCCATTAAGTCCACTCCTTGAGCACAATCATGAGCACACTGTGGCTAAAATTATAGCAAAGTGCGGACGGTATTGACAGGGGGAGGATGTCGTTTGTTGGCAGATTAGGATTTGGGGTTGAAACATGTGGCAGGCAAGGGCGCCATCAGTGACCAAAGTCGTTAAGTTACCCGGTCTCATTTTTCGCCTGGGCCCTTGTTTTTTAGATAATCGGTCCATTTATATCTTACCGGCGATAATATCCGAATCCTTTGGTACACTCACCCAACCATGGATACCTGGGATTGGGAAGGGTTGGTTGGTTGGGCATAGCCTTTACCCTTTCTGTATGGATTCTAGAATAGCCTGGATCTCTTCCTGGCTGGATGCCTGGTTTAAGCGCGAACGCAGTTCAGATGCCCCCGGACGGCCTTTGATATACCAGGCCAGCTGCTTGCGCATCTCCCGCACTGCCACCCATTCACCTTTGTATTCGATAGCCAGTTCCAGATGGCGGAGGGCGGTCTCGATTCTCTCCGCCTGGGTGGGTGGTGGCAGCGATTGGCCCCGACTTAATAACTCTACGGTCTCCCGGATCAAAAATGGATTGCCCAAGACAGCCCTCCCCAGCATCACCGCATCGCAACCGGTAAGAGCCATCATCCTTCGAGCATCAACCGCACTGTTGATGTCGCCATTGCCGATCACCGGTATCTTAACCAATTCTTTTACCGCTTTTATCATGAACCAATCTGACTTTCCGGCGAAGAACTGCATGCGCGTGCGGGGATGCAGAGTGATGGCAGCGATGCCTTCCTGCTCGGCTATCTGGGCCAACTCCAGACAAGTCGGCCGAGACTCGTCCCAGCCTTTGCGCATCTTGACGGTCACCGGCACCGGTGCCGCTCGGACTACTGCCCGAAAAATTTCCCGACACCGGTCCAGGTCCAGCATTAAAGCTGCCCCCTCCCCGTTGCGGACGATTTTGGGAGTGGGACAGCCCATGTTGATATCTATAATATCGGCTCCTTGCAGGGCTGCGATCTCCGCCGCCTTGCCCATGGTAAGAGGCTGCGAACCGAATATCTGCACCATGACCGGCCTTTCTTCTCCACTGGTATCAGCTATTCGATGGGTTCGGCTTTGCCCGTATACCAGTCCCATGTCGCTGATCATCTCGGTGCAGACCAATCCGCAGCCGTATGATTTGGCTATAACCCGAAAGGCCTTGTCAGTAACCCCGGCCATGGGAGCCACCAATACCTGGTTGGCAATCCCAACCTGTCCAATCCTGAACACTGGCTACCCTCGGTTCAATTCGTAAATCATGCGCAGTCCTTCCAGGGTCAGGAACTCATCGATAATGTCTATCTGGTCAGTTTCCCCGGCAATGAGGAGGGCTAATCCCCCGGTCGCAATAACCTTGGGGTGGCCATTGATCTCTCTCTTCATGCGGCTGATGATTCCTTCCACTTGCCCCACAAATCCATACATAATGCCTACCTGCATGCTCATTACAGTGTTTTTGCCGATCACACTTTTGGGCACGCTGAGTTCTACCCGCGGCAGTTTGGAGGCGCGGTTGACCAGAGCTTCAGTAGAGATCTTTATCCCCGGTGCTATGGCACCACCCAGGTATTCCCCCGCCGTACTGACTACACAAAAGGTAGTGGCGGTGCCGAAATCTACAATTATCAAAGGTCCCCCATATTTGCTGAAAGCCGCCACCGCGTTCACGACCCGGTCAGCCCCTACCTCGCGGGGATTATCATACTTTATCGCCAATCCGTTCTTGACTCCCGGTCCTACCACCAGTGGCTGGCAGCCAAAATACCGTTGGCTCATGGCGTCCAGTTCCATCATCAATGTCGGCACTACTGATGAAATGACCACCCCGGAAACCGACCGCAATGATAATCCTTCATAACCAAACAATGAAGACATCATTATCCCATACTCATCGCTGGTTTTCTGCGAATCGGTTCTAATGCGCCAATGGGTCAGTAATTTGTCTTTTTCGTAAACTCCGATAACGGTATTGGTATTGCCAACGTCAAATACGGTGATCATCGCCGCTCCTCCGCCATTTTAGAATTTGTTCAGTCGGTCGCCACTATATCGAAACTAATATCAAGCCCGGTGGCACTATGGGTCAGTGCTCCCATCGAGATGAAGTCGACTCCGGTACTGGCTACCCGGACGATATTACTCTCGTTTATCCCCCCGGAGGCTTCCAGCAGCACTCTGCCCCCCACGATGCCTACCGCTTCCGTCATCTGGTCAATATCCATATTGTCCAGCATAACTATATCCGCTCCTGACTCCATGGCTTCCCTCAGTTGAGTCAGATCTTCCACTTCCACTTCAATCTTGATCGTATGGGGGACCTTCTGCCGGGCGGTCGCTACCGCCTCGGTGATACTGCCCACTGCCTGGATGTGGTTATCCTTTATCATCACTCCGTCGAAAAGCCCGAAGCGGTGGTTGCGCCCTCCGCCGATACGGACCGCATATTTCTCCAGGACCCGCAGCCCTGGAGTAGTCTTGCGGGTATCGACCAACCGGGCCGAGCCGTCTTGAATCAACTCCACAATTCGGCGGGTTTTGGTAGCAATGCCGGACAATCTCTGCAGAAAATTGAGAGCGGTGCGCTCGCCGGTCAGCAAAGTCCTGGTTTTACCTCTAACTACCGCTATAATGTCCCCAGGACCTACTGCCGTCCCATCCTCTAACAGGATCTCAAACTGGGTATCTTTATCAAGGCAGCTGAAAACAGCCCCGCTTACCTTTATTCCTGCTACTACCCCGGCTGATTTGGCCACGAACAAGCCCCGCGCTCTTTGTTGGTCGGGGATAAGGCTGTTGGTGGTAATATCACCGGGACCAATGTCTTCCTCCAGGGCTCTTTTAATAAGGTCCCGCAGACCAGAATATTCCATATCATACCTCCTAAGATAGTCAAGACTTCCCACTCTATCATGGCCTGTGGACTTGGCAATTGACGTTCTATAATCCCTGGCTGCCAACCTCGCTCTATAGGTTAACGAAGCTCACATGTTTTATCCAGTTGAGATCGTCTCTTTGCGGATGATCGGAGCGGAAATGCCCGCCCCGGCTTTCCCTCCGCCAAAGCGCCGCCTGTATTACCACCCGGGCCACAGTCAGCATATTGACCATCTCAAGGTAGGCGAGCGGGTCATCTCCCCGGGTAAGACTGCGGTAGAGAGATTCTATCCTGGCACCGGCTTCCTTTAAGCCATCTTGGTCCCTGATGATGCCAACTTTGTTCCACATGGCAGCCTGCATCTCTCTTTTGGCATCCGCCGGGCAGATGCCTTCACAGGGGGGGGTATGTACCCAACTATGGTCGAAGTTTCGATATATCTCTTCCTTATTGATATGGCGGTGATAAAGGATCTCCCCGGCATTATCCACGATCCGGGCCCCAAACACGATGCCTTCCAACAGGGAGTTGCTGGCCAGGCGGTTAGCCCCATGCACCCCGGTACAGGCCGCCTCACCACAGGCATAGAGGCCGGTAATGCTGGTCTCCCCGCGAGTATTGGTTTTTACCCCGCCCATGGTATAGTGTGCTCCCGGAGATACCGGCACCATATCTTTTTCTATATCGATACCATGGTCCCAACAAGTACGGGCTATATTGGGAAAACGGGTTTTGGCGGCCGGGATTTCTCTCATATCAAGGTAAACATACTCACTGCCGGCAGCGGTGCATTCACTTAAAATAGCGCGTGAAACTACATCCCGGGGAGCTAGTTCCAGCATGGATGAGTACTTGCCCATAAACCGCTCGCCATGATTGTTATATAATTTTCCCCCTTCGCCGCGCACCGATTCAGAGATGAGAAAACGCTGGGTCTCATAACTGAAGAGCACCGTGGGATGGAATTGGATAAACTCCATATCGGCCAGCTCGGCCCCCATCCGGAAGGCAGCGGCCATGCCATCGGCGGTGGCTATGTCCGGGTTGGTGGTATTCTGGTAAAGCTGCCCGGCCCCGCCGGTGGCTATTATGGTACAGCGGGCAATGTAGACCGACTGCTGACCGGTAATACTATTATAGACCAAGGCCCCATGGCAGATTCTTCGCTCGTCATTTCCCAACAGGTCAATCAGGCAATGATATTCCCGGATCTCTATATTGCTTTTGTCTATACACCTGTTGACCAGGGCCACGCGGATGGCCTCACCAGTGGCATCCGCGGCGTGCAGGATGCGCGCTCTTCCGTGGGCGCCCTCGCGGGTGAAAGATATGTTGCCGTCTTTCATGTCGAAGGAAGCGCCGATGTCGATGAGTTCCCTGACCCGGGCCGGTCCTTCACTGACCAGTACATCGACAGCAGCTATATCGCACAAGCCGGCCCCCGCTTCCAAAGTATCTTCCAGGTGGAGGAAAGGAGAATCCTCTTCATGCACCGCGGCCGCAATACCACCTTGGGCCAAGCCGGTATTGGAGTCCTTGAGGGTCTTTTTGGTCAAAACTACCACCTGACCGTGTTCAGACGCTTTCAAGGCTGTGAATAAACCAGCGATCCCGCTGCCGATGATTAGAAAATCAGTGAAGAATAGGGGAGTGTCTGGCTCCAACTCCCCTATATATCTAGTAGTTATCATTATTTCCCCTTCATCGCCCAATAGCTCTTGGCGGGGTCCCTCTGGGCCGCTTCCGGCTGGTTGATTAAAGACCTAACGGCACGGGTCTGACTTTAACCCTTCCCCTCGGGAACCCTGTTATTCGCCCTTACCCAGGCTACTCCGTCTGATGTTGTTATTCTCATCCATAAACACCAGTCGGGGCTTATGGGTAAGGCAATCCTCATCATTCAGGATGGTATAGGTCAGGATGATTACTACATCACCCCGCACAGCCAGCCGGGCCGCCGCTCCATTTAGACAGATTATACCACTTCCCCGCTTACCTTCAATAACATATGTCTCGAAACGGGCACCATTATTGTTGTTGACGATGGTCACCTTTTCATTTTCTATAATATCGGCGGCATCCATGATGTCCCCATCGATGGTAATGCTGCCCACGTAATTGAGATCGGCATCCGTGACCACCGCCCGGTGAATCTTTGATTTAAGCATGTACCGCATCATGTTACTGCACCTCCACAATCATATTGTCGATCAATCGGGTGGTTCCCAACCTGACCGCCAGAGCCAGCAATACGCTGCCCTTGATCACCTCAACATCGGCCAGATCAACGGCATCATATATCTCGGTATAGTCTATATTGGCTGCGGCACTGGTATTGATGGTTTCGCACAGCAAAGACTTTATTTTACCAGCATCCTTCTCTCCCGCCAGTATTCTTTGGCGGGCTTGCTGCAAAGACTGGTTCAGGACCAAAGCCTGCTTCCTCAATTCAGAGCTAAGGTAGACATTGCGGGAACTCATGGCCAGTCCATCCGCCTCTCTAACGATAGCCACTCTGACTATCCGCAGGGGAAAATTTAATTCCTGTACCATCTTTTCGATTATCATTACCTGTTGGGCATCCTTTTGCCCAAAATAGGCCACATCCGGCCGGCATATATTGAATAGTTTGCTCACCACCGTGGTCACTCCGCGGAAGTGTCCCGGGCGGGAACGGCCGCATAATTTTTCGGTTATTTCACCGGTGACTTCCACATAGCTGTTGTAACCGGACGGATACATCTCCCGGATAGTGGGAGCAAAAAGAGCGTCGACCCCTGCCTGTTCCAATAAACTGCTATCCCTGGCCAGATCGCGGGGGTAATCCTCAAAATCCTCTCCCACCCCAAACTGGATTGGATTCACAAAGATCGAGACCACCGTAAGGTCACAGTTGGAACGTGCTTCCCGGACCAAGGATAGGTGCCCCTCATGCAGGTATCCCATAGTGGGTACAAGCCCTATGGTCTTGCCCTGCCGCTTTTTCTCCCCACACCAGTCTTGCATCTCGGTTACATTATTAAATAACTGCATCTTTCCCCTCCTGTACCTAGTACAATCTTTCCAGTACGTCATCTTTGATGGTGTAACTGTGCTCAGGACCAGGGAATGTGCCCGCCTCTACCTCATTTTTGTATGTCTGCAGCGCTTCCATTATGGTGGGTCCCAGATGCACGAACCGTTTCACGAATTTCGGGATATGCCCCTGGGAAATACCCAACATATCATTGATGACCAATACCTGACCGTCACAGTCCTTACCGGCTCCGATTCCGATAGTCGCAATGGCTGCGGCTTCGGTTATTTTCGCTGCCAGCGCTCCAGGGACGCCTTCCAGAACCATGGCGAAGACCCCCGCCTCTTCCAGCACTTTGGCATCCCTCAGCAACTTCCGGGCCGTCTCCAAATCCTTACCCTGCACCTTGAAACCCCCGAATTGGTTGACCGATTGAGGGGTCAGGCCGATGTGGGCGACGATAGGTATCTCGGCATTTAGTATCGCTTTAACGACTGGCAGGCGCTCCTCGCCACCCTCCAGTTTTACCGCTTGCGCCCCGCCCTCCTGGATGAGACGACCGGCGTTGCGGACAGCCTCTTCAATGGATACATGGTAGGATAGAAAGGGCATATCGGCTACAACCATCGCATTCTTTGAACCCCGCACCACAGCTTTGGTATGGTGGACCATATCATCCATTGTGACCGCAAGGGTATTCTCATACCCCAGCTGGACATTTCCCAGGGAATCGCCTACCAGGATCATATCTATTCCGGCCTGATCCACCAGTGTCGCCAGACCAAAGTCGTAGGCGGTCAGCATGGTTATCTTTTGCTTACTCAGCTTTTTCTCCCGTATGGTTGCCGTCGTCACTCTCGCCATATCTTTAACCTCCTCACAAAAAATGGACTTCTATCTTTGCATATCCTTGTGCGGATCCAACAATTCTTGAAATTCCCTGACCGTGTCTCCATTAATACTGCCTTTGGCTCGGGCAATAGGAATAGTATGGTAACCCAGCCGCCGATACAGTTCGTTCTGCTCCTCCGCCACTGATTCCAGGCAGGCCAGGTGTTTGCTTACGGTGGCGATGTCGCCGCGAGCGATGGGACCCGTCAGCGCCCTCGGAATACCTGTTTTTTCAATATTATTGAGCGTTCCCCGCACCAGCGGCATCAAGGCCTGGTGGGCCTGCTCGGCAGGTATTCCAGCCTTTTCCAATAGTCTCCCCCCCAGATCGATCAGGGTAACCAGGTAGTTGGAAACCACGCAGGCACCGGCATGATACAAAGGCTTGGCATCACTGTCTATGAAAAAATATTCGCCGCCCAACGCCTTGACTAGCTCAACCGCGATATCGTAAGCTTCCCGATCCCCTTCAATACTGAAGACTGACCCGGGCAGATTGACAACGGCAGCGTCCAGGTTGGCAAAAGACTGTAGGGGATGCACTGACACAACCTTAGCTCCACACTCCTTGGCCCTATCCAATATGGCCGCTGAATGAGCCCCCGAGGTGTGGATTACGGTCTGGCCGCAGTGAATCGATCCTTTGTCGGCCAGGATGTCTGCCACTTCACTTATGGCGCTGTCATTGCATGTAATAAAGATCACGTCCGCTGCCCGGGCGGCTTCTTCTGGATTCAAAAAAGTCCTGCATCCGGTCTTTTCAACCAATTGGGCAACGGCCTCCCGGCGGGCATCATAGACTCCCGCTATTTCATAGCCCTGGCTGCCCAAAATCACCCCGATCGCGGTCCCCACCACTCCAGATCCAATGATACTTATTTTAGTGGTCAAGGATACCCCTCCTTAAAAAAAGGGTCGAAAAAATCTTCGACCCTCCCTGTCATTCACCGTCTTGTTCCCGCCATGAGATATAAGCAGCTCCTCAACAGGGGCGTCGAGGATAATCGAAGCTTCTAAAGTTTTTGCAAGTCGCTGACGTCAGCGCTTTTGGTTAGCCTCGCCAATACCTCCTCAATCTTTGACCCATCGGGGAAAACCAGTTCAGAATCAATTTCCGCGAGTGGGACCAGGACGAACAACCTTTGCATCAAAAAGGGGTGAGGAACCTGCAGTTCTTTAAGGTCGATACTCTCCCTTCCGTACAGAAGAATATCCAGGTCTATTTTCCGGGGACCCCAGTGTACTTCCCGCTGGCGTCCCAATTTAATTTCAATTTCCTGCAATCGGTGCAGTAATTCCAGAGGCGATAGATAAGAATCCAACTCAATGACCTGGTTGATAAAATCCTCCTGGTCGGTCTTACCCCAGGGGGCTGTCTGGTAAAGTGATGACTCCCGGGTGATTACCACACCCTCGAGCCCCGCTATCATAAAACGGGCCCGTATCAGATTCGATTCCCTGTCGCCTATATTGGAGCCCAGACCGATATACGCTTTGGTATACATTTTTTCACCTATAAACTAGCATAACCCCTTTATAAGGGCAAGGTTTTATTTTGTCGATCGGAAGATTTTTACGGCGAAATGTTCAAATTCCCCTTCGATAGGAGCATCCGGTTTATAAACCGTCACCTCGATGGCCGCCATGGCTGGAAAAGATCGCAGCAGGGTTTGGGCGATGTTTTCCGCCAGTGCTTCCAATAGGCGGTAACATCTGGTGGTCACAATCTCCTCCACCAGATTGAACACCTGGGCATAATCGATGGTGTCTCCTACCTGATCACTATACCCGGCTTGGTGCAGATCCACGAATATCTCCAGATCTACCCGAAAGCGCTGCCCCTGCTCCCGCTCTGATTGATACACCCCATGATAGCCTTTGAATGTCAGGCCCCGGGCGATTATACTATCCATCCGCCCACCTCACTGCGCTTGCCATGCAGACTGCTGTTTTGGTTTCCCGAACATCATGCGCTCTTATGATACTGGCCCCATTCATGGCCGCCATGACCGCGGCGGCCAGACTTCCCTCCAAACGTTGATCTACTTCCAGATTCAAGGTCTGACCTATGAACCGCTTACGGGAAGCCCCCACCAGTATAGGCCGGCCCATACTGCTGAAATCCCTCAAGCGTTTAAGCAAGGTCAAGTTCTGGGCTGAGGTTTTGCCAAATCCGAAGCCTGGATCGATAATCATCCTATCCAACCCCAAACCGCCTGCCTGGGCTGCATCCATGGTGTGCTGCAAATCCATGATGATGTCATCCACCATATTATGATAGCCCCGGTCAGCTTTAATCTGCAGGCGGTTATGCATCAGCACCAGGCCCGCTTGCCACCGGACCACAACCTCCAAAAGGCCGGTATCCATCTGCAAAGCACCGATGTCATTGATGATATGCACACCGGCATTTAGGGCCGCTTCCGCCACTCGGGCCCGAAATGTATCCACCGAAAGGATAATGTTGTGGGCAGACAGCTTTTCGATAACCGGCAGTATCCGCCTCAGTTCTTCATCCTCATCAACCATGTGCGAATCGGGACGCGATGAAGCACCGCCAATATCTATTATATCTGCGCCCTCCGCGGCCATCTCCAATCCGCGTTCGACCGCCCTGCCGGCATCAAAAAAACGCCCTCCATCCGAAAAAGAGTCAGGCGTTATGTTTAGTATTCCCATGATCTTGGTATCATGACCGAGTTCCAGGCTGCGTCCGTGGGGGAGCGGTAAAACCCACCTATCCACTTCCAAGTTGGCCAGGATGCTTTCGATGTCTTGCGCCACCGCTCTTAAGCCGAAAGGCTGCAACCGCATCTTCTCGATCAATCTCTCGAATTGGCGTACCGTCCCCATGACCAGAACATCGTGTTCACCTTCTCCGCTCAAGGCCTCTTTGGCCACCACGGCCTCTCCGCCCTTGGACAGCATCTCCTGTTTGATGATATTGGCCGCCCGGTTGGAGATGTTTCTTAACTTGATACAGCGCATGACACCTTTGGGAACCATGAATCCGACCCCGGCGGGACTGGCCCCGATCTCCTGAATAAGACGCCTGGCTTCCTGCTTATCGGATATCAGCACCGCATAATGGCCCTTCATCTTTTACCCTCTTTACAACAGTAATATTCCAGAAGTCAGATCTATCAGTTAAACCGTGTAGTTGGTGCGCCTGCGGACAGGCTATTAGCCTTGCGCTGGGGTGGTATTCAAGGGTGTGGTATTCATTATCTTTTCGAATTCGTCTGCATCCATTGTCTCCTTTTCCATCAGGATGGATGCAATCAGATCAAGCCGATCCATGTTGGTCCTTAAAATGGTTTCAGCCTTCCTATAACTGTTTTCCATATACTGTTTGGCCTCTTTGTCGATCGCATAGGCTACCGCGTCGGAATAGTTGCGGTCGCGGCTGATATCCCGGCCCAAAAAGACTTCTTCACTTTTGTGGCCGTAGGTCAGCGGGCCCAATTCTTCACTCATGCCATACTCGGTTATCATTTTGCGCAGGATGCTGCTGGCCCGCTCCAAATCGTTCTGAGCCCCGGTGCTGATGTCCTGCAGCACTATGGCTTCGGCGACTCTTCCCCCCAACAATGTGGCTACCTCATCCAGCATATAGGATCGGGTTATATAGTTGCGGTCTTCCTCCGGCAAGAGCAGTGTGTAACCACCCGCACGTCCCCGCGGAATTATCGATATCTTATGCAGTTTATCGGTATGGGGCAGATTGAAGGCTA
Organism: uncultured Syntrophomonas sp.; assembly: GCA_964494735.1. Lineage (GTDB taxonomy): Bacteria > Bacillota > Syntrophomonadia > Syntrophomonadales > Syntrophomonadaceae > PHAA01. The sequence goes on along the minus strand of CAZBSD010000013.1, from coordinate 13,572 downwards.
CTACCGCATGACCGGCTTCGTGATATGCCACCAGCCTTTTTTCCTTTTCGGAAATGACCCTGGTTTTCTTCTCAGGACCGGCCAGGACCCTTTCGATGGACTCCTCCAATTCCTCCATCCCAATGATCTCTTTGTCCCGCCGCGCCGATAAGAGAGCGGCCTCATTGACCATGTTGGCCAGGTCTGCTCCGGTGAATCCAGGAGTACGTTTGGCCAGTATCTCCAGGTTGACGTTGTCAGCCAGGGGTTTCTCGCCCACGTGCACCTTCAGGATAGCCTCCCGTCCTTTGACATCCGGACGGTCGATCAGAATGTGGCGGTCGAACCTTCCCGGTCTCAGCAGAGCCGGGTCCAGGATATCCGGTCGGTTGGTAGATGCCATCACGATTATGCCTTCATTGGTGCTGAAACCATCCATCTCCACCAAAAGCTGGTTAAGCGTCTGTTCTCTCTCGTCATGGCCCCCGCCCAAGCCGGCTCCGCGTTGGCGCCCTACGGCATCGATTTCATCTATGAACACTATACAGGGTGAGTTTTTCTTGGCGTTCTCAAACAGATCCCTTACCCGGGCGGCTCCTACGCCTACGAACATCTCGACGAAATCCGAACCGCTGATGGAGAAGAATGGGACCCCTGCTTCACCCGCTACCGCCTTGGCCATCAGCGTCTTGCCGGTTCCCGGCGCCCCATAGAGCAGCACCCCGCGGGGAATCTTGGCCCCGATTTTAACAAACTTCTGCGGATTTTTGAGGAACTCGACCACCTCGGTCATCTCTTCCTTGGCCTCTTCTGCCCCGGCCACATCCTTGAAGGTCGTTTTGACCTCTTCCCCGCTCATTAGCCGGGCTTTGCTGCGGCCGAACTGCATAACCTTGTTGCCTCCACCCTGGGTCTGATTCATTATGAACAGCAGCAGCACGATCAAGATCAAGATCGGCAACAGGGTGGTCAATAGGCTGACCCACCATTTGGGCGGGGGCACTGCGGGCGTATCCAACTCCACCGCGTGGGCCTGCATTACCTGGATAATATCGCTCTCCTTGGGAGCGCTGACGGTTACCACCGCCCCGTTTTTCATGTAGGCAGTGATGTTGTAGACCAGGTCATCCACTTCAGCTTGCGCAGAAACAACCTCTCCGGACACCACATGTGCATAGAACTGCGAATAGGTGAGCGGCTGTGGCTTCACATCCGGAGTAGATGTCAATCGCACTGCAAATAACGCCAGTACGACGATCAGCACATAAATGGCGACATTCTTAAGGACTCTGTCCAATTAATTACCTCCTCTGGTTGTCCACAAACCAGTTCAAACATGCAAAAAGTCTGGTATATTTTAGCATATCCGGCCTGGCTATTCAATAAACCGGTCATGACTGTTGTGCCCGCTTTTTTGCACCGGTTTGGTCTCGATGCGAAGGACCGTTCTGGTTTGGCTGGTGATGGCTGCTTTATTCGAAACGAATAGCCCCCAAGCTGCATATACTTCCTGCCCCGCACCGGTAAGCAACACTATGCGGTCTCGGTCGTAGTACGGCACACGAGCCTCTATCAGGTATTTCTTCAGCTTCTTGCGACCATTCAGGCCAGGTCGGAAGAAATAATCCCCGGTCTGACGTGACCGCAGAAAGAGCGGCGGGGACAAACACTCATAATCCAAGCCGATCGTTTCAGGTCCGGGGACATAATCGCGCCTGTCCACCACATGGGCTTGATAACAACATTGCGTGTCAGGGATTACGACCCTTCCCGGTATCGGCAGTTCATGCAAAAAACATGCCCTCGCGGCCGACTGGATGGTAAATACCATTCTATCATAACTCTTTAGGACCCGAACCTTCTTTTTTAGGTGCAAAGCCTGGGCGGAACCGACATTATCCCTGGCACTCAATGCCAGCACATAATCCACATCGTCTATACCCCATTCCGCCGCCGTTAGCAAGCTCAGGGCCTTTTGAACGATTCGGCGCCGGAAAGCGAGGGGCAGGCAGGACAACGCTTGGTTATCCAGAATAAGCGTGGTCGCCTCTTTCCGCACCAGGACCCGCTGCCAAAGACTCTCGGTCTGTTCCTCCATAGCCTGGTTCTCGGCGCCAGCGATGGATGCCAATTGATTTAGTTTATCCACTACACGTGGGTTGAATTCTTGTTGCAGAAGCGGTATAAGCTTGATTCTGATGCGGTTGCGCAGGTAGTATTGATCATCATTGGTCTGGTCGTGGCAATAACGTATTTTTTGCAGATCCAGATACCCTAACAGCTCATCCTTGCTGACCCGCAGCAGGGGCCTGATCACCGCTCCATTCTGGGGCATTATTCCCCGCAGTCCTTTTATGCCGGTCCCTCTAAGTAGATGTAGCAAAACGCTTTCGGCAGCATCATCGCTGTGATGAGCGGTAGCAATGCGGTGTCCGCCCTGGGCTTGCCGTATTTCCTCAAAGAAATTGTAGCGGACATAACGCCCGGTCTCCTCCAGCCCACTTTGCCTCTCCTGGGCCAGTTGTTCGATCATTACCCTACGGGCCAAGCATTCGATTCCCATCTCCTGACAGGTCTCAAGTACGAATGCTTCCTCCTCATTTGCCTCCGGGCGAAGACCGTGGTTCAAATGTGCCCCTGCGATGCGAAACCCCATCCGGGCCGATAGTTCAGACATTATATGGAGGAGAGCCATGGAGTCAGGTCCGCCTGATACTCCCAATATCACAAGTTCACCCGCCTTAATAAGGTTGTTGCTCTCTATGAATATCTTAACCCTGTTAATCATTAGCTTCTTCTCTCCGTCAAAATGTTATTCTTATGCTAACCAAAGAAACACCAATAGTAAACCCCGGGCACTGTATGTGCCTCGGGGTGCGGGGATGAGTCTATGACCTTGATATGGAGTCTCATCATGACATGATCGTGGATGTATGGGTCGGCCGACGGTCATTTAAGAACTGTTCAGCTGCGGTCGATTCGGACGCAGATGGCGCTCATATCATCGCGGGGTTTACCATTGGCCAGCCGCAGGGCTTCACTGATAACCAGTTCCGCAATTACTTGGGGGTCGTTCTCATTGAGCTCGGCCAGCAGCTTGATTATCCACTCCTCTCCGTTCCAATTCATGGCAGCTTCGAGGATACCATCACTTATCATCAATATGAAGTCCCCTTCGTGCAGATACCTCTTATCGCTGACCACCTCTACGTCATGCAGTATCCCCATGGGAAGAGAACTGGAACTGACCATCATTATCCGCTGTCCGCGTTTGACAAAACTGGGGGCACTGGCTGTTTTGATAAAATCAACCTCGCCTGTATACCGGTCTATCAAAACCATGTCCAAAGTAGTGAATGTCTCGGTGGTCGAACGCAGCAGCAGCACCGAATTGATAGTGTTTAGGGCTACTTCTTTTTCAAATCCGCTGTTCAGCATGTTTTTGAGCAGTTTGACCGCCGTTTGACTCTGTACCGAGGCTGGTTCGCCTATTCCCATCCCGTCGCTGAGGACCAGCAGTTCTTTGCCCTCCTTCAATGTGGTGATAACGTAACTGTCACCGGACACCTCCTGGCGGGCAACCTGGGCCACCCCGTTCAGCACGCTGTAATTGAAGGCACGCCGCAGACTAAACTCACACGTCCCTTGACCTTTCAACAACGGACATTTTTTGGAGCAGACCTCCATCTTCTCCCCCATCAAGCCTGATATAGCAAGGGCTATCCTGGCCTCACATTCCGACCCATCCACACAGGCGGAAGCTACCACATCGATCACGATCTCCTCTCCCTGGGTGCGGGTCGGTGTTATATCCTTAAGTGACAAGCCCTGGCGCCGGCAGGCCTGCAGCAGGGCGGTGCGCAATTCGTAATCCACCTGGGTTTCAACCTCAATCTCCGCGGCCAGATTCTTTACCACCTGGCTGACCCCTTTTAGCTGGCGGGCTACCAGATCCCTTGACTCATCGATCTTACCTGACCAGTATTCACTCATGCGCAGATTGTCGAAAAGGTAGTTGACGGTGCTTATCAATTCGCGTCCGTGTATGCATTTCTGTTTGAATGGGGCCGGACATTTGTCGTAGTTGACCTGTCCCTCCGCTTCAGCCTCGGTGAATATCTCCAACAATAAACCGGGGGTTTGGCCGGCATCGTCATTCCAACATCGCTGGTAACGATTGCATCCATCACAAAAACCATGGGCCAATTCATCATAAAGATAATCGAGGTAAGCCACCGGCTGGGGATGATGCTCAGCTTGTGCTGCCGCCGTGAAGGTAGTGCTAAGTTCATCGAATACGTTGGCCAGGTGGTGGATACGATTTCCCAAGCTATGTTGCAATCTCGAGTCGATAGGCTCGGCCTCGTTTTGGTTGGATATACTTCTGCCTAATGAGGTACGGGTGACCTTCTCCTTCAGCGTTTCGGGCAGCAGAAAGAATAGCAGACTGGCGGCCCCGGTTTCCCAGATCCCCATCATAGCCGCTTCGTTGGCGGCAATGAACATCGAAATAGCCAGGTTTCCCATCATGAATCCAATTATTACCCCGATGCGGCCGAAGTTCTTGAAGAGACCGGCCAAAAGACCGGAAAGGGCGTACATTCCCAGGCTCTGGGCAAAAATGCTGGAAGTAATCGAAGGAATTATACCCGACATGACCCCAACCATGGTCCCGGCACCGCTGCCCCACAGATAAGCGGCTATCAGGATACCCAACCGGCAGATGATACTGCTTACGCTCAGCCCCAACAAGTGGACATCATTTAGTCCCATAACCACGCCTACACCCAATATCACAAAGGACGCCATCTCTTCAAAGCTAAATAAAGTGAGTGGTTTGCGGCTGCGCAGCACCTCACTGCTGATCATCAGCACGAAAGTAATTATCCCCGCTATCAGGGCTTCGAAAATGATAATCATTTCCTGGTAGAAACTAATGGTGGTCATCGCCAGCAACGTGCTTTTGCTGATGAATATGACGGCCATGGTCAGGACTGGCAAGCCCCACCAGGTCTTCTCGGCAGGTATTTTGACAAAATTTATGACGGCCGCCAGCACCAAGACCGTAATTAGATTACTCCACAGGGGAACACCAGCCAGCACGGTAGCGAATCCTATGGCTGCAAACAGCACTGCCACCGCGCAGCGTTCCCGGTTTTTCCATCCAAAAACGGCTATAAGGGCATATATATAAGGAAGTAATTCGCTGAGAATGAAAGCCCGCGCCATTATGACTGCCCCGGCTGCCACCAGAACATTGGCTGGTGTAAATAACTTCCCCATTCCCAGCCAGACCCGGGCTCCCATCTGGGTTAATTTGAAGTCAGGTATCCCATATCGTGGGAACTCCCTGAACTTTTTCTGTTTGCGCGAATTCCTATCTACTCTTTGAAACGGATATATCTCGGTTTTATCCACCCCAGCGCCCCTCCTCGCGTGTTTCGTGCGTTTTACAATTATAGCAGGCTGACGTGGTAAATTTTGTCACAAGCGATTAAGCCCGCGGGTTTTTGTTTTCGCAATATCCGTGCGAAGAAGTGATAGCTGTATACATTAAGTCAACCTTCGTCATTATTCTGAGTCAAGGACCGGCGGCGTCTCCAAAATGAGGCATGCGCGTCTTTTCCGCCTCCCCTTTTAGCGGCGAGAGCCGTGGCAAAGGTGGCCCAACGGACCGCAGTAGTTGTTAATAAATTCTGTCGGTGCTAAAATATGTCTACCTCTATCGGACGGAAAGATACCAGTTTTACTCAAGCATTATTGGTGACTTAACCCCAGTCGAAAAGATTATAAGGCAGGAGGAATGTACATGTCTCACGGAGCAGTCAAGTTTGACCTTGACAGTCTATTTCAGGAGTTGGAGCCCAACCTGGCGGAATTCGAAAGCAGTTTTCCGCTGGAGGAATTTGCCCGCGGCCATTACCAGCAGCACCCTTTCGCAACCCTTCTTACCTGTTGCGATTCCCGGGTTTCCCCGAGTATGCTGGGCGACACCTTTAACCGGGTGTTTTGTGTGGAAAACATCGGCAACCAGTTCAAGAATAGCGAAGGATCAGTATTATACGGCCTGCTACATCTTCGCACCCCCCTGATGCTAGTAGCCGGTCACAGTGATTGTGGAGCCATCAAGGCCGCCACCTCTGATTATACGGGCGAGCCTACCGCCCTGGTCAAAGAGCTGGACGGCGTGAAGGGCTCTTTGCAGAAGGCCTGCGAAGGAATCAAAGTCGATCTGGCCGCAGCCGCCGGGGATCAGGCTCAATTGTCCCAGCTGAATGTCGACACCCAGGTAGAAATATTACTGAACCAAACCGATGTTGGAGAACTGGTACAAAAGCAAGAACTGACTATCATAGGTTTGTTCGTTGATCTGCACAATGTATTCGGGGAAGGCTACGGCAAGGTCTATACTGTAAATGTCAACGGCGAGAAAGACGCGGGGATAATCCGCGCCAAGAAGGACATCGGAGGCTTCGCCGGCCGGGCCCGCCGCCTGCCCTGATTGGATCACCATCCCACCAAGTAAATACCTAAAATAGCAAGAGCCACAGAGATACATTGCGCTTCTCCGTGGCTCTTACTGATCATTATTATTATCCTTCAATTAGGTTCCATATGATCCCATCCAGGATATCGCTTTCACTCACCAACATGCGTTCAGCACCGATGAGTTCCATGACCAGCTTAACGATCAGGGCCCCCTTATTGATTATGTCGGCCCGCTCCGGCTGCAGACCGGGTAACCGCCGGCGCAGTTGCAGCGGCAACGCTTCCAAAAGGTTATACAAATCAGATACATCCTGCCGGGTCAACATCTCGCCATGTACCAATTCGGTCCGGTATTCGGGCAAGCCCTTTTTTATGGCGACCAGACTGCTGGCAGTGCCCCCCGCAAATACCAGGGGATGACCGGCCCAACTCATCCCGTTCTGCCAACTCGGCAATAACTGCAGGGATTGAATGATCTGAGCAGCCGGCATGTCGGCTTCCCATGCCCGCACCGCACCGATTGGCAAAGACAACTGCAAACCTACATCTATACATACAAACTCACAGCTCCCACCCCCCAGGTCAACTACCAGCGGTGAGATGATATCGGGCAATCCCCTCTCTACACCCATATAGCCAAGCGTTGCTTCCTGGTCGCCGCTGATGACCTCTACCGCCATACCTATCTCGGCTTGAACCCGCTCGATAAATTCCTGGCGGTTGTTTGCCTCCCTTACTGCACTGGTGGCTACCACCCGGTATGACTCCACCTGATTATCTCTCAGCAGGTTGGCAAACCAGCCCAGGCAATCCAGGGTCTTGTCCATCGCGTCCCGGTTTATCTTTTTATTGACATTCACCCCCGAACCGATGCGGGTGGTCTGGAGTTCCCGGGCAAGGGTATTAAGCCCGGACGCCGGACCTGGTTCAGCGATGAGCAAGCGGCAGGAATTGGTCCCGATGTCGATGGCTCCATAACACATATGCATCCCTACTTAATTTCAATTTGGCCGTATTGTTTATCATAACCGGCGGTCACAGCCACGACCCCTTCAATCCACCTGACCCGGAACCATGTTCATAATTGTCCTCATAAAAAATAAAGCACTTCCGAAGAAGTGCTTTTATGCAATTATCAATAGTTCCTGGACCTTTTCCTGGTATCAACCTTATTTTTGAGGGGTTGCATCCTTTCATCACTTTCCTTCAGAAAACGGGCAATCTTATCATCCAAACTAGCTGGTGTATCGTTCCGTTTGGGACTAAAATTGCTTCTGCTTTCCCGTCGGAACGTCTCCGGCTTGACCTCCGGCCGTCCTACCCTCGGCGGTACTACCTTGGGTGGCAGGGTTTGCTTGATAGACAATCCTATTTTCTTCCCAGCCACATTCAGCACCTTGACTTTGACGCTGTCGCCTTCTTTAACAAAGTCTTTAACGTCTTTTACATAAGTGTCGGCAATCTCCGAGATGTGGACCAGACCCACCAGACCCCCCGGCAACTCGATAAAGGCCCCAAAGTTGGTTATACCCTGGACCTTTCCTTCTATAATATCACCGGGTGCGATATTAGTTTGTTCAGTTGGCATAGATGTTAAGATCCCCCTCAAATCGTACTATTCCTATTTTATTGTATGGATAGGAAGTAGTCAACCAGCAATCGCAATCACTCGCCGGGGATTACTCTTATGACTGTTCTCTCACCATTTTTGACCATACCCAGTTGTTCCCTGGCTATCCGTTCGACACCGAAGGGGGATTCGACCTCCGCCAGAGATTGTCGGTACTCTTCATTGGCAAGGGCCAGCTTTTGCTTCTCCAGGATCAGCTCTCTTTTTCGGGTTGATAATTGGTGTATCGTAACCGCTCTGGGTATGATCGTAAACAATAATACCGCCCCCAATACCCCGATCATCACCACCCGGAAGCGCTTATTCGGTTTCAGCCGCAATATCCTCGTCCTCTCCACCGAAAATCCCCAGAGTATCGCCGGGGAGCACGATGACGACTTCGTAACCCTTGCTGCGGGCACGATTGTACAGGGTGGCGACAGTACTGGCGGTAATATTCAGGGTCCGGCAGATCTCGGCACTGCTCTTCCCCATCTCCTTGAGGACCACCACTTGTCTTTCCCTGAAACTTAGTCTCTCCGCTCCCCTTATCTCAACCTGCATGGTATTTACTATAAACTATCCACATATTTTCCACAATATGTGGACAAAATTATTATACATCTTTTTGGGCGCAGGGTTTATCGTTATCCAATCAGATTAAGGATCGGTGGCTTGACCTATTGCTCCTTCTCTTCTGGTTGCTCATGTCTCTGCTGATACCATGCTTTTAACCAGGACCGGACCTGTTGGAAGGGTATAATAACGCTTCGCCACAGCAACCGCAGCCAATGGGCGGTAGCCTTGCCCAATAAATCCACCGGTTGACGTATAAATCGGGACATATACCTGAAGTAAATTATTGCCCCCGCCAGCAGAGCGATGAAAACATAAGCCCGGATCTCCCCCTGGTTGATCAGCAGCAAGGCTAATCCTACCATCAGGATCATAAAGATCCATACTGTGAAGTCCAACAAATACTGTGGGCCTCGTTTTATCCTGATTCCTCTTATGATCGCCTGATAGTAATCAAATATAAACCCCGCAACAAAACCCAGTATGGATGTCAACACAAAAGCTTCGATTTGGGCAAGTGGCCCCAAGCTCAGCAACCTCCCTATTTAAGCAGACGGTTCAGTACGTTTTTCCCCTTTGATTTCAGGTCAGTCCCTTGGGCCTTGTAACCCAAATTGTTGATGTTTCCTTGTATAGCTACCTGCCCCTGATCAAGGTTCAGCATAGTTATATGCATATCAGCACCATTAATGGTGAGATATCCTTGCGAGGTTTCCAGCACTATCTCTTCTTCGTCAAAGGCTATCACTTTAGTAATACCGCTTAGCTGCATGTTGTGCCGATTGTCCATGGTCAGAGAATGGTCGGTCATTTTATGATCCTCCTTCATAAGCATTATTTAATCTCTACAGAGTATGCGTGAGGCAGCGGTTTTTATGACTATTCTTACCTACCTTAGCAATCGGTACCTCATAAAAAAAAGCAGTCTTAATCGACTGCTCACCACGCTCTAAACAAAAAAAACGTCCTGTGACTACAGGACGTACTATTCGATGGTTTTATACAAATCCTTGGCTTCAGCCGTCTTTACATTGTCAGCCAGCCTGAGGATCTGGTAGGATGATTGACGTACTCCTGCCCGCAGAGAGATGACGTCACCAACCTTTACTTCCGTTGAGGGTTTGGCAATCTTGCCGTTAACCATTACTCTTTCGTTTTCAGCGAAATCCTTGGCGACGGTTCGCCTCTTGATGATCCTGCTTACTTTTAGAAACTTATCCAGACGCATTCTATGCTTCTATGGCATCTTTTAGAGTTTTGCCCGGTTTGAACGCCGGTACCTGAGCAGCAGGGATATCGATCTCAACTCCGGTCTGGGGATTTCTACCTTTGCGCGCTTGACGGGTCCTAACCTCAAAGGTACCGAAACCTACCAGTTGAATCTTATCGCCAGCTTTGAGGACCTCCTCTACCGTTTCCAGAAATGCGTTGAACACTTTCTCGGCATCCCTTTTGGTGATATTGGCTTTACCCGCTACTTCTCCAATCAACTCCGTCTTATTCAAGCTATCCCTCCTTATATTCGTAAGTATAATATGGCTATTCGCCCTCCTCACCGTTATTCCTTTTTTAGGAATGGAAATTTCTATGTCTATATTCCTTTTTCTGTAATATCAAAGGCCCTTGGCTTTGGATTCATCCCAAATAGCATCCATATCCTCCAGGGTCACTTGGTCCAGGCTCTGCCCCCGCCCGGCCACAACATCCTCAATGTATCTGAATCTCCTGCTTACCTTGTCATTGGTGAACTGCAGAGCCTGCTCCACTTCCACCTTTTTGAATCGGGCAACATTGACCATGGCAAAAAGGATGTCACCCATTTCTTCAGTGATGGCTTGGCTCGTTTCAGCTTCTGCCAATTCCCCGATTTCCTCCTGCAGCTTGTCCAAAGCACCTGTGACATCGGGCCAATCATATCCCACCCGGCTTAACTTCTCTTGAATCTTTTCCGCCCGCATCAACGCTGGCAAGGATTTGGGTATACCATCGAGAAGATACTTTTTTCCTTCCCGCCGTTTGAAAGTCTCCCAGTTATCCAGGACATCATCACTGGTCTTGAGCGACATGGAACCGAAAACATGGGGGTGACGATTGATCATCTTCTGGCTGACCGTTCTGGTCAGGTCAGAAAAATCGAAAGCCCCGTTTTCTTCCGCCAGCGCGGCATGAAAGACCACCTGCAATAATAAGTCTCCCAACTCCTCCTGCAGTTTATGCATGTCACCTTGTTCGATCGCTTCGATAACCTCATAGGTCTCTTCGATCAGATAACGCACCAAAGACTGGTGATTCTGCTCCCGGTCCCACGGGCAGCCACCTGGAGCCAGCAGTCTCTTCTGTATTTGCAGCAGTTCCTCTAACGCCGCCGCTGGTCTGCTCATCATCTACTCCTCCTGACGTCGTTTTCTAAAAATGGGGGCCCCGTCTCGCCACCACCCGGCCTGCCTCTGCCTATTTCATTACCTTCTTCATAATTTCCAGATCAAATTCCCTGAATAAGAATAAGAGCGCTCCATATACCAAAACGCCGATGACTATTGCCAATAGGGTAGCCCAGTTGGACGTTAATCCTCCCGCTACCAGGAAACCGTAGCCGACCTTTACACTGATTCCCATGATGATAGTTATAGATGTCAGTTTGAGGAGCCGCCCCACTTCATATTGAACCCCGGTATGGGATTTTAGCGAGTAGATATTCATTAATGACCCGATTGTAAAAGCAGCCAGTGTCCCTAAGGCCGCACCCTGGATGTTCAACATGGGAACGGCCGTCAAAGTATAGTTAAAAACAGTCTTCAAAGCCCCGGTCAGGACCAGGTGGCGCATGGCTATCTCAGGCCGCCCAATGCCCTGCAGCCCTGCACTGCTGAGCTGAAACGCAGCCAGGGCGATGGTGGAGAAAGCCAGGACTTCCAGGGGAATGCCGGCTTCCGGTGTCGCATAGAGCAGGTCGCATATCTGCCAGGCCAAAACGTACAACCCGGCTGCGCAGGGGAAGGAGATTATCATACCCGCCCGCAGGCTGTAATTGATGCGGTTGTTGAGCAGAAGCTTATCGTTTTGGGCCCGGGCCTCACTTATGGCCGGAACCAGGCTGGTGGCGATGCTGATAGTGAAGATAGTCGGCAGACTGATTAGGATAGCGGCCATGCCTGACAATTGCCCGTATAACTCGGTAGCCTGGGAGGTAGTATACTGGATCGCCATCAGCCGCCCGGGCACAATTATCGCGTCGAGGACCTGTACCAGAGGCAGGACCACCGCCCCGAAGGATACCGGGACCGCCAGCTTTACCAGATCCTTGGCCATCTGCCAGGATCCCTCGCCGCTGTAAAGAAGCTGTCCAGGTCTGGCCTCCTGGGTCTTGTTGAATTTCAGATAGAAGATGCTGAGCACGATCAGCGACACCACCCCGCCCACCACGGCACCGAATGTGGCTCCGGCGGCAGCGTATTCCAGTCCTTTGGGGAAGAGCATAAATGCGAAGATGATTACCGCCGTCACCCGGAAGAGCTGTTCCAGGACTTGGGAGACGGCAGTCGGGACCATCCACTGATGGCCCTGGAAATATCCGCGGAAAACGGACATCAAACCGGAGAAGAAGATAGCCGGGGCCACCGCCAGGATGGGGTAATAAGCCCTCGGTTCATGCAAAACGGTGTTGGCCAGAAAACGCGCACTCTTCATTACCAACACGGTTAGCAGCAGTCCAAATACCAGCAGGATGATCACGGAGAGGCGCAAGATCTTCTTACTGTCTCCAGTATAGCCCTGGGTTTCCTTGCGGGATATCAGGACACTGATGGCCACCGGTACGCCTGCGGTAGCCAGGGCCAATATGGTGGTATAAATGGGGTAGGCCATCTGGTAGAGGCCCATGCCTTCTCCGCCTAGCAGACGGGCCAGGGGAATCCGGTAGATTGCCCCCAGAATTTTGCTCAGCGCCCCAGCTACGCTTAACACAACGGCCCCGCGCAGGAAACTCCCCGTTCTATCCATATCAATCCTCCCCATTTTAACGAGGTTAATTATACCATAATGTCTGCTGGCAACGGCCCTTTTTTACGGCAGCGACGGTGGCAGCTCCGATCCTGCCGGTGCCGGTCTAGCGGCCCCAATAAAAAAAGACGATCTTATGGGAGATAAGACCGCCTTGCGACAACCAATCTATTATTGCTCCATCTGTTTAGCCAAAAATCCAGCGGCTGTTTCGGCCAGCTTGACCTCCATCTCTCCTAATTTGGATCCGACTTCTTTGGTCACGATTATAACCGCACCGATAGGATCACCCTGGGTAACGATCGGCGCAACAACTTGGGATTTAATCGTATACTCACGATCGTCACTTTGGATAATATGCATGTTCTCATCATCGCTCTTCTCGAGCTCATTTATCATGATGGTATTGCGTTCATCCAGGGCGCGCTCCAACAGCTTGCCTACCGGCTTGCTCAGGAACTCCTTTTTGTTACCGCCGGCAACCGCTATGATAACATCACGGTCGGAAATCATCGAGATGTGCCCGGTAGTCTCATGCAATGATTCTGCGTATTCCTTGGCAAAATCACCCAACTCGGCAATAGGAGAGTATTTTTTTAGAATAACTTCGCCTTCACGGTCCACAAAAATCTCCAAAGGATCTCCCTCGCGTATGCGCAGCGTTCTTCTGATTTCCTTGGGAATTACGACGCGACCCAAGTCATCGATGCGGCGAACAATTCCTGTTGCTTTCATCCTCAGCTGTCCCTCCTTTTTTTCAATTTATTTGAAGAATGTTGTTTTATTTCTCAGTGATAGTATATAACTCAAAATATCCTTTTATTCACTTTTTGCCATGCCCCTGTAAAAAAAATAAAACTCCACATAATATTTGACAGTTCTGGTGAAAATAGCGGTGTACTTAATATTAGGCGGCCGAC
>CAZBSD010000012.1:49055-54627 GCA_964494735.1 uncultured Syntrophomonas sp. | reverse complement strand
TCTACGGTTTCTTCGCCGGTTGGTTCGTGGTCATGTATGCCAACCTGAAGGAGCATATCGATCTGCGCATGTCGGGAACCGCCACCGGATTCTTGAACTTCTTCGTATTCGCCGGCGGCGCTATATACCAGCAGGTGATGGGGGTTATCGTGGAAGCCGCTCCGGTCACCAACAAAGTTATCGCCACCTCAGGCTTTAAGAACGCGTTTTTACTGTGCCTGATTACCCTGATCGCAGCCTTACTCTTCTACTCCACTCAGAAGGAACATCAGGACAAGGTAGTAGTCCAGTAGGTTGTATAATTAAAGTTAGCAAATCTTAGTATAAGGAGGATTAGCAGATGAAGAACAAAATGATGTCATTGTCCCAGGCCACCGACTTGATCAAAGACAATATGCTGTTGGCCATCGGCGGCAATGCCATGCACCGCACCCCCAGTCTTTTCACCCTGGCCCTGACCAAGAAACCGGTCAAAAATCTGAAGCTTTGCGGAGCGGCCCCGGGGCTAGCCACCGATATCCTGCTGGCCAGCATGCAGGCGGACACTTCCTATTTCGGATTCTCCGGTCTGGAGAATGAGGCCGGACTATCCCCTGGCATGCGCAAGGGCATGGAAGGGGAGGGTAAGGTCAGAGCCATCGAAGGCTCCTGAACCGCCATGATCCATGCTCTCCGTGCGGGAGCTTATGGTATCCCATTCATGCCGGTAGGTGGAATGTGGGGCAGCGACCTGGTCGCGATCCGTCCCGAATTCTTCCAGATCATGAAGAGTCCCTTCGATGACACTGAAACCGTATGTGTAAAAGCATTGGTACCTGATTATGCCATAATCCACGTCCAGGAAGCCGATATCTACGGCAACTGCCGCATCCTGGGGCCCAGCTACCAGGACGCCCTCATGGCTCGGGCCGCCAAAAAAACCATCATTACCACCGAAAGAATCGTAGGTTCCTACCGGATGCAGGAAGAACCCAAGCTGACTGCCATCCCCCATTTCCTGGTGGAGGCAGTGGTGGAACTGCCCGGCGGTGCCAAACCGGGGATCTGCTATCCGGAATACCAGGGGGTAGAGTGGGATAAACACAAGGCTTATCAAAAAGCGGTCAAAGCCGATGAAGTTCAAAAATATGCCGACATGATGCTGGAAGGGAGGCTATAAAGATGGAATATGGCAAAGCTGAAATGATGGCTGCGGCTATCATACGCCAGATCGAAGAAGGTGACATCGTATTCCACGGCCTGGCCTCATCGACTCCCATGGTGGCCATGAAAGCGGCCAAGGCCCTGGGCAAGGAATTTACCTATCTAACCCTGAGCGACGGGGTCGACCATGACTGGAGCCGTGCTCCCTATGTAGCCTCGACCCTCACTGAAAATACCTATACCGGTTCGGTAGCCACCTTCGGGTTGGACGAAATTTTTGACCTGTACTGCTCCGGCAAGGGCGACATCGCTTTCCTGTCCTGTTTGCAGATGGACAAAGAGGGCCGCATCGCCATGTCCTACCTGGGCGGCGACTACGAACGCCCGAAGCTGAGAGGACCCGGCGGGGCCGGCAGCGCCACCCTGACTCCGGTCACCCCCAAGACCACCATCTGGAAGACTGTCCATGACAAGAAGACCTTTATCGCGCAGGTAGATTTCGCCACCACCGCTCCGCCCCTGGACAAGGAGATGACGGTCATCACCCCCCTGTGCATCTTCAAGAAGCCGGCCGGGGAGAAATACCTGAAAGTTGCCTATATCTTCCCCTACACCACCCTGGAAGAGGTCAAGGAGAACACCGGCTGGGAGATCGAACAGACCGAGGTGCCGGTGATGGAACCGCCTACCGAAGCGGAACTGGCAGCTATCCAAAAAGTAGACCCCAATAACATCCTGGCTTTCGAATTCAAATAGACTAAATGAACTCAATGAAGCCGGCTGGCACAAATGTCAGCCGGCTCCATTTTTTCTGCCTGAGAGTTCGGAACCGGAATCAGAGTTCGTCAATATGTCCGGGTACCGCCGGCAGACGCGCTGCCAAAGACTCCAGCTCCGCGATGGTTTGGGCGCGCCAGGCGGCCTCGGTACGTGGGTCCGGCAAAATTGCCTGCAGGTAGTCCCAGAAGGCAGTGGTCATATTGGCCTCGTTGATGGCGAAGACCACTGGAGGAGTCTCGATGTTGCCCACCAGCACACCAACAGTGTCCTTGACATATACCAGGCTCCCGTGGAGTTTAAGGGCCTCGGCCAGGTAAACATGATAGTTGCCACAGGTTTTCAGCAGGCGGATGATATTGAGCAGATGGCGGTGGAATTCCCCAGGAGTATAGAAAATCCGTGTGTGGTCGGGTATATCGCAGAAGTTGACCGCGATTTGGCCGGTTAATATGTCCTCCAGAGAGGGTAAGGGAAATATTTCGGTAAAATGATGATCCAACAGCCTCTGCTCAAAACCTGCAATCCGGGTCTGTTGATAAGACAGCAGCTGCCCAACTGGTGCGGCATGGTCACGCGCCGCCAGACTGGTGATAACATCCGGAGGCAGGGTTAAACTGGTGGGACGGTCGGATTTGATGATGGTATCTCCGGATTCTCCCTCGAATTCGCTCAGGGTAGGCAGGTAATCAGCCTGGTTGTGATGGGTAAAGATGCGCATCAAAGGGCGGCACAAGGCCAGGAAATCATGATACTCCCCGGCTAAAGCGCGGACGGTTTCCGGAGTGGTGAGAAGCAGGGTAAGGGCATGGGGTGAACCTCCCCGTACGGACGATGAGGTAAGCACCCCACTTTCCGGGGCGATGAACAAGGTGCGCCGGAAGAGCCCGTCCCGGGTCCGGGGATAGTAATAGGGCTCCACCGCCCCGCTCATATATATCGGAACCCACCCCCTGATACCAGCCATCATCTCATCCAAATCCCGATTCACGTTGTGGATGATCCGGATGCGGTTACCCCGGCTTAATATTTGCAACATCAAGGCTGCCCATTGGGATGTAAATTCCGGGTTGCCGGTCATCCAATCCATGTCTTCATCGCTGTGCAGGAGTAAGGTCTGGGATGAGGGGCCTTGCAGTACCAGGGACAGGAAGGTGAGGACACCCGCCCGCTTGCCTTCGATACCGTAATAAGTTTCAATTGGGGCCAAGCTTGGGGATAAGACTTCCGCCCCGGACAGTGGCATTTTAACACTTCTGTCTGGATGAAAATGGGCCAGCCCGTCGAGGAATTCACCAATGACTCGCTGCTCTCCATCCCTAGTCTCCTCGCGCAGCCATCGTTCGATGATGTCGGCCAAAGGCGAGGATGGGTTGGGAATGAAAAGGGAGCTGTCGGCGATAGCCCCCAGCACTGCCGCCTTCTGGTAGTCGGCCTTGCAGCTGCGTGCGAAATAGATACTCATGGTCTTTATGTAATTTACATCCCTGGGGGGAGTGCGTTGCCCCCGGTGCAGACGACTTATAAAGGAGGCGTCCAAGGCAGTTTGACGTGCCAGCAGGCTGTTGGAGGTTTTGGTAACATTCATTAGCAAATCCATTTTATCGGCAAATTTCAACAAAATCACCTCTCCGAATTCATAATAACATATTTTCAACAGGTTCTTCAGTGCTTTGGCATAAAACGTGCCAAAGCATTTGGCAATGCCAAGGTGGTCATACAACCGTTTTTCCGTCGATTACATAGAACTTAGGAACGTATTAAATATTGAGAGACTGGGAAAGTGACCCGCCCCATTACTTAACTCTTCAGGGATGGGGCATTAAATCCGCGATGCCTCTGTGGATCTGGCGGACAGGGTCAATGCGTTACATGCCGACAAGGGGAAAACCTGGGTTGGCTGGTTCAAAATGTTTATCCTAGGCAGGGAGATGCAATATGACGTTTGAAATCAAACTCAAGTTGGGTTTTTTCAGAACTGAATCCTGGTATCTTACTTTAAGACCGGGGCAGCTGACCATGACCCCACAAGACGGTGATCCGAACCGCCGACAGGTGATGAGACAGGAAGAAGTGCAATCCATATGCATAATCCGGCACAATTCAAAGGCAGGGGACGTGGAGATCGTCAGCCGGGAGGTGACCTATGTCGGCAGCTTTACTGCTCCAGGTGATATGGAAGAGGCGGCCCGTATCCTGGCCCAGATATTCCCTTCGCGGTTCAATATGCAATTCAACGGATTTTGAATGTAAAAGACCAGCGGTGTAAATGAAATGCAGACAATCATAACCCAGGGGGTCTGGGCTAATCGGTCCATCGGCACGGACGGGACTGGGATGCAGTATCAATCGAAAGTTAATGGTGAGGGAGGAGATTATATGGACACCACCGCAACTGTTGCGGTACCGCGCTGGAAAACGGCTCTTAACATGATCATCAACCCGGGTGAGGTAGTCAAGACCCAGATGGGCAGGGTCCCATGGCCCTATTCCCTGGCCGTATCTGGATTATCCTTCACCCTGTTTTTTATGCAGACCGGCCTTGACCTGCTTCGGGCGGGACAGATCGAAGCCTCAGGGGTGGTCCTGATGACCATGCTGGGGCTGCTTTATGGTACCGCCGGGGTGGCCCTGGTAGCAGTCATGGTATGGGCTCTGGCTCAGGCCGGCGAGCGGGAGATCACCATAGGCTGGGCCATATCGGCATTTGCGTTAGGTTATTCGGCTACATTGGTATACGCCCTGACCGGCTTGATATTTTCCCTGGCTTTCGGGTGGAAGACGGCGGTGGCCTTTGGGGTCACCGGGGTGTTATGGGCCCTGCGTCCCACCTTGTTTACCATCCGCCAGATGGCCGGCGACCGGCTGGCTTTCAGTATCGCTCTGACCACCCTGTGCGGGGCGATGTTGCTGGCCGGTTGGTCGCTGCTGGGCAAGTTCGGAGCCTGATGATGAATAAGAAGGATCATAAATATGAGGCAGGAGGCTGGTAAAAGTGGAGATGAGACTGGGTTATAAAGACGGTACCGCCAAAAGCGGGACCGGGGACAGGGTCCGGCTGTGGCCGGTTTACCTGTGCTTCATCATATTGGGGGCTACCGTACCCTTTGCCAAACCGGAGGTGAAAGCCACCACGATGCTGCTCTCCATGCTGGCGGCAGCCCTTATCGCAGCCCTGGCGATAAACCTGCTGGTGATGTTGTTCAATGCTTCCAACCGGCCCCTGCAGGAGGAGGACAGCCAGTTCGCCCGGGATGCAGTGGGTACGGGGATGTTATTCATGATCCCTTTCACTGTCCTGGCCGTCCTGGCCCAATTCGTACTAGGCTGGAACGGGATCATGCCCTTCGCCTCGGCGGCCCTAATGACCGCTGCGGCCACCGCCGGCACCGAGGTTATGAAGAGGGGTGCCCAGGGTATGAAGAACGTGATGATACCGACTTTGGTAGCGTTGGTGCTCTCCACCGCCTGGATGCTGCTGGTGGGGATTATGCCATGAGGACGAAGGGGGCGAAAAACTTGTCAATCCTTTCCATGATATTAAATAAGAGACGGGGGCTTGGAATTCTCCCTGGAATTGCGGTCTTAGGTATTCTCTCGGTGATGCTATTGGCCGCCTTTCCGCCCAGCATGGTACTGGCGGTAAGTGTGG
>CAZBSD010000012.1:47312-49045 GCA_964494735.1 uncultured Syntrophomonas sp. | reverse complement strand
CAGCAGGTGGCCCGGGCCAATTCGAATGTGCAAGAGGGCGTTGATATGGGCTCGTCGGAAAGCCCCATAGCCGGCGGCAGCATGAAATGGAGCTACGTGCATGGGGATCTGAACACCGGCGAGGAATGGGCCGGAGCCTGGTTCGAAGTGATCGAACCGGCTGGCAATACACCCATTGCCCGGGTGATAGAGCACCTGGTGGCCGGGTTGGATGAAGATGCCAATATGAAAGTGGTGGCCGCCAGCGGTTATGAAATGCGCGAAATCACTTATGATGATTATGTTTTGGGAGTGCCGAATGATGATATCGAGGTCTGGATAATCCTGGCCCGCCACGTGATCCAAGTGGATATCCATGAAACCGGCTACGACAAAGCGGCCAACCTGCAGACCGGGCGTAACCTGGCCCTGCAGTTGAAGGGCGGCCTGGAGAAAGCCGGTCTTACACAGCCGCCGGCTGTTAGCCCCAGTGCGGTTGGCACCGCCCCGGCCACACCGGCGCAACCGACCGCCGTGACCGCCAAGCCCCTGGCTGAACCGGTCACCGTAGCCAACACCATGAATATCGCTGGGGTTTACAATGGAGCGACAGTTCCCACCACATTCAGCGTCAGCAGCCCCCATCTGGTCACCTACATAACTACCTACCACTGGAATAACGCCCGGGGAACGCCGGGCGGCACTATAGCCCTGCGCAGCAGCGATGGAAAAGTATACGGACCCTGGCCGGTAACAACTCGCCCCGGTCAGGGGGGAGTGCCCAATGCCTACTGGGAAGTGGAACCCAATATCGTAGTGCCGGCTGGTACTTACACCGTTATCGATTCAGATCCGGCTACCTGGTCCCAGAATACCCAGTCAGGAGGTAAGGGGATGGGAGAGGTTCGGGCAACTCCCCATTTTGAAGTAACCGGCGGCAAGGCCAAGGATCTGGTCCCAGGAGTACCGAGCGGATCAGCCGGGGTTGAGGGGAGTGGGGGAGCCAGTCCGGCGGGAGTCGGTTCCGTCGGCAGCATCCCCGGACCGTCCAATACCACCGAAGCGGTGGCAGGGGTTGTCGTTCCCGGATTGATTGCAACGGCTCTGGGAGCTTTGGGCGGCCTGGGCGGAGGCGGGGGACTGGTACCACCAGCTAGTGGAACTCCAGCATATCCAGGCGGTGGGAGCGGGTCCCAGCCGCAACCAGGGGGTACACGCGGCAATGGCCGGGGACCGGGCGGCTTAGGCCAGGCTACCAGCCAGATGGGGCGCCGGGGCAAAGAAGAGATTATGATCGATACTACGGATATGTTCGAGGGGCCGGGTGCGGGAAGGACTGACGGTCAAGGCGCTATTATAGACACTGCAGATGAGGCAGGGATATTTGCTCAGCCGGACCCGGTAGTCCCTATAGATACGGCTGAGATGCTGGAAGGCAGCCGGGGCAGCGGCCAGCTCCAGGGGGACGAGGCCTTCATAGATACCGCCCAAGAGGCGGGGATTTTCGTGACGCCCCGGGAGGGTATCATCATCGAAGATCCCCACGCCGCAGTGGGAAGCGGGGCCGACCCTGGCATCATCATCGACACCGCCGAGGAAGCTGGCCTATTTGTCAAACCCGATTCTGGTCTGATCATCGAGACCCCGGCTGAAGCGGGCATGATCAAACCGGACCCCGGAATATTGGTGGACGTTAACGATACCGGCATCATCGTCGATACCAGCGCTTTGGAAGGGACTTCCGGCCAGCCTGC
>CAZBSD010000012.1:21288-47212 GCA_964494735.1 uncultured Syntrophomonas sp. | reverse complement strand
GGTTATGGCCGCAACGGTTTCGATAGTCAGGGTTTCGACCGGGAAGGCTACGACGTCAATGGCTACAATGCCAAGGGATTCAATCGCAGCGGGTTTGATGCCCAGGGTTATGACTCCGCCGGCTTCGACAAGCAGGGATTCAACAAGGCGGGCCTGGACCGGGAAGGATTTAACCGTGAAGGCTTCGATGCCCAAGGCTTTGACCGGGAGGGTTATGATAAGGCCGGCTTCGACCGGGAGGGTTATGATCGGGAGGGCTACGACCGGCAGGGGATGGAGCGCGAGGGCTATGATGCCGATGGCTATGACCAGAATGGCTTCAATAAGAACGGCGTGGACAAGGATGGTTTCGATCGGGAAGGCTTTAATTATGAGGGCTATAATCGTGCCGGCTACGACCCCTGGGGCTACAATAAGCAGGGTTATGGCAAGGATGGTTATCATTGGAGCGGTTATAACGCGGACGGCTACAACCGGGCGGGCCGGCACTGGAGCGAGAATCCCTATGAGGGTGACAGTCCCTTCAATGTATCGGTGGAAGGCAATGGAATGGTCAATCGCAACCCATTCGATGGCGGCCCGGTGATTATCGAACAGGACAATTACGGCAACAAGATCGACCTGGCCAGCTCCTGGAAGCCGACCAAACCGGCCCTGGGTGAACCCTATCCCAAGACTCTGGAGAAATACGGGGCCAAACCCTGGACAAACGAGCCAGCTGCGCCGGAACCGAGTATTCCAACTCCTCCGACCGTGGGGAACCCGACTGATACCGGGGTGATCGGACCGGAAGACCCGATGAATACCCTAAAACAGCATGGCCTTGATAAGGATGTACCGGCAGGTCCTGAAGGACCGGCGGACAGCCTGCCGATCCCGGAAGAGGAGGTTCCGCAAAGTGGATGGCCGGGGGCTGAACCAGAGGAGAGTTTCCCCGGGGATCAAATGCCGGAGAAATCGGGTGGCGGCACCTTCGATTATACTGATCCGGAGACCGGGGTGACCTCCACCTACGAATATGAACCCGGATACACCGGCCCCCGTCATGGAGATCGACAGATCCTGGTGGGCAGCGGCGACGGGCAGTCCTATGAAGTGGAATTCAATGCGGCCACCGGCAAATGGGTCAATACCGCGACCGGTAATGATTTCGATCCCGGCAGATTTGAATCCTGGCAGCAGGATGTGGCCGAGGATAGACGCCGCGCGGCTATAGATCTGGAGAAGATGGCGGCGCGCCAGGATGCCAACAGCCGGGCGATCGACAAGAACCTGGACGATTGGCGGCAGCTGGAGCAGATGCAGCAGGCGGCCGACCGCTATAATATCGGGCAGCCGGGCGGCCCGGGGGATATGGACAAGGCTATCCAGGATCTTAAGGATGATATGCTGGCCGGCCAAGAAGTGGACCAGGACCGGATGGACCAGCTGCGCAAAATCATCGGCAACCGCATAACCGGCCAAACCACCGGTGACAGTGGGGAACGCTGGGAAGAAGACTGGGTCAAGAACCTGGGCTGGGGGCTGGAGGCCAATGCCGCCACCGCCAAGGAAGTCATAACCGGCGAGAAGGCCGATGGCAGCACATCCTGGCTGGGGATGCTGGCCCGGGTGATGATAACCGCGGCTACCGGCGGGGGGGCCAGTGTCACCACCCTGGCGGGGGAATTGACCCGGCAAGGGGCAATGGACGGAGCCTTGACGGTGGCGGAGGCCATGTATCGGATCAAGGATTCGATAGATAAAGGGGAGAGCGATTTCCAGGCAGTGTCCAAAGCGGTGGGGCTGGTGGTACTGGGAGAAGAAATGGGTTGGTTAGCGGGCAGGGCCGGCGGGCAATTCATGGGTGAGATGATGAAGCGATTCCCTGCTTTCACCAACCGGGCGGCCGACCTGATCGAAAGAGGGGCGCTCAAGGTCATGAAGGGGGATCAGATCCTCAGCCGCACCTTGGGACTGGTGAGCCGGGAGTCAGCCGAAGAGACACTCGACCAGATCAATAAACGGCTGGTGGATGTGGGCGGAGACGCAGCCGAAGAAGCCCTGGAGAAAACCATCAAAGGGGGGAGCAAAGCAGCCTCTGGCAGCGCCGGCGACGTGGCCGGGAAGACCAGCCGGGCGGTCTCCGGATCTGCTGACGACCTGGCCCAGGGGGGCCGCACAGCCGCGGCGGGCAGCAAGGGTGCCAGTACCGACGGGGCTAGCCCGGGTGGCACCGGCAAGAGTGTAACAGATCGGGCCCCCATCGCCGATGGGCCGGGCAGTTCAACCGCGGCGGGCACCAAGGCTGGCGGCGCCGGTGAAGAGGCGATCCGTCCGACCCCCGGCCCCAAGGTCCAGGCCGAGCCTCCCGGGCTCAAAATCGACAACAACAGTTTCAAGGAAGCCGGCCAGCCCCCTGACCTGCGGGGGATGCCCAGCCGTGACCAGAAGGCCATCCAGGCGGTCAGCGAGCGGTATGGAGTCAAGGCCCAGATGCGGCCCACCAATCCTGAGTCCCGGGTCTGGCTGGAAACCGGCAAAGCTCATCCCAAACCGGAGATGCTCAAGACCAAGACCATCAACCAGTATGATGTGGAACTGGGCTATCCCAAAGAATACAGCGGCACCGTCGCCTGCCGGAAGCCCGATCCGCTGCCAGCTGCCAAGCCGGACCAGATGAGCGGTGAGCACTGGCTGGAATTACAGAAGCGGCACAAGCAGCGGATGACCGAGTATACTGACCAGGTGGAGAAACTCAACCACCTGGAGCAGGAAGGCAAGATATTCTGGGACAAGAAGACCGGGATCATATATAACGGCAAGACCATGAAACCCTATGCAGGTGATCACGATGCCTTCGCCTTTGTGGATGCGGTCAGCGGCGAACCGGTTTCGCCCCTGGTCAACCAGCGCATCAACTATGAACTGCAGTCACTGGGGGCTACCCAGCACCCGGAACATGTGGGCTGGGATTACTCCGGGCTCTCCGATCAGATACCGGAAGGTTCTCTGCCCGGGGCCCAGTCACCCCGCCAGATCGCGGAAGGGATTGACCAGAAGATCCTGGGCGGGCATGGTGAGGGCGGACAGCCGCTTAATACCTTTGATCCCTTGCGCGGCGACAAGGGCGGATGGACCACCAGCTACTGGAAGGGAGGCGTCAGGCAATGATAGCGATGACGGCTGAAGAAAGAGATATTTTATTGCGTGATTATTTCGCCCGGCTGGAACGCTGGCGGGAGCTGGACCTGGCCTTGGCGGAGGATATGAACGGCCCGGGCGGCCCCGAAATGGATGACCTGCAGCAGCAGTTGGCCCAGATGCGAGACAGTTATGCCCAGCGCTTGCCATCCTGGCCCTTGGCCCGATGTCCATTCAGTGGCCAGGTGCTGCAGCAATCCATCGATATCTACGGGCTGGATGGCCTGTGGTGGAATTATGACGCCCCGGTGCGGCCCTGGGAGGATCTGCCGGCTACCTATCTAGCCCTGGACGGAGCAGTGAGCCTGGGCCAACCGATAGCCCCAGCCCCCTTCCTGTGTAAACCCGGAGCCGGGGTGCCGGGGGTGCTGCCCCGCCTATTGAACACGGCGGGGATGAAAGCGGTCATCTCGACAGTGCCCGTCGGTCCTCACCAGGGTTACCCGATCGCCTATTTCGGGGTGGATGTCCCGGCGGGCTTGGAAAGGGTAAACACCTGGGGCACCGGCCAGTATAGATTTGTAGACCAGCACAACATGCTGCGCTGGGGGGAAAGCATGATCAGCCTCAGTGACTATGATTTCGACCTGGGGCCATGGATCGAGCGCGGGCAGTTGTTGTGGATCCCTCCGGGAGACCCAAGCGCCACCTTGCGCAGCGGCACCGAGGGGTGTCCCTATCTGGGCTTGGATGGATGCCGGGCCCTGCAGCGGATCGAGCGCGGCCGGGTTTGGGCCGGGGAAACCTATTAAATGGCGATCACAGGCCATAAGGGAGGCAGAAGAATGGAAAATCAAGCTAACCAGCTGGGCAATGTCGAGGTATTCAAACTGGCATCGGGGGATATCGACCACCTGTTCCGACGTTCGGGCCTGAAAGGCAACCGCCTGTCAGCTCACCGCTATGACCCGGAGCAAGCCGCCACCAGCCGCCCCTCGGAGTTATTCAAAACCCTGGCCGAGAGTCCCCAGTTCGGTTCCATAGCCCGGAAAGTGCTGGAACCGGATCTGAAGATCGAATTCAACCGGGGGGGAGGCAGCGCTGCCGAGGAACAGTTCCAGGTACTGCTGTCCAAGGAGGACCCAGCTGTGGTCGCCCAGTTCGTGAACGCGGAAGGATATCCGCTGCTGCTGCAGTTCGAAAACTGGAGAGCATACCTGGAGTGGTGGTCCAGTATATATGCCTCCCCGGGGATGGGCAGCTACCAGGCTGTTTTTCCGGAGGTCCGGGAGACCGAGGTGCTGGTCAGTGCCCTGCACTGTATTGACATCTATCGCCGCTCCTATATGGAGAGCATGCTCGACTATCGCAGCGGGGTGGAATTATCTCTCTCCAGCCAGGATTTCGTGCAGATCTTGAAGAAAGCCCTGGCCAGCCGGGACAAGCGCTGGCTGCTGCCCACCTTGTTCGAATTGACCCCGGGCTTGAAGAATATCCGGCTGTCATTGCAGCCGGCCCATATCCAACAGCTGCAGGAATTGGGGTTTGCCACCAGCGCTGAGGGAGTGTTGACCCTGGGTGAGCGAGCCCGGCTGATGGGCACCGAATTCATCACCAGCTGGATGGGCAGCGTCGGTTTCCAGGCCACCGCCTTAATAGATGAGGAGGAACGCAGTCTATCCAGGGTGTTCCTGGCTACCACCGCCTTTACCAATCACCTATTCTCCTTCGAAAACCAGACACCGGCGGGGACCCGTTTCCGGCACCAGGCACTGATCGGGCCCGAACTGGAAGGCACCCTGCTCCACTGGATGGAAGAGATCCTGGCAGCCTTGAGCGGGGGCAGTCCTGCCCCGGCGGGGGCAGGTGAGGTTAACGCCTCGCCTGCTCAGACTGAACCCGGCGGCAGCCGTTTCTGCGGCCAGTGTGGGGCTGAACTGAGACCCGGCAAGAAGTTTTGTACCGCCTGCGGTACACCCATATAAGGAGGCAGGGAAATAAGATGAGCGAACTCAAGTTTTGTCCCGAGTGCGGGGCGGGATTGGTGCCCGGGGACCGTTTCTGCGGTGATTGCGGTTTCGATACCCAGACCCTGGCAGCCCCGGGAGCCATCCCGCCGCCTAAGGCCGCGAGCCCAGCAACGCCCTCGCCAACTGAGCCTAAGGCCTCGAGCGCGGACGCGCCCCAGGCCTCCCAGCTGTCGGCCCCTCCGGGCGCTGTCCAGCCCCCCCTGTCCTCAGGGGCCAATTCCGCCCGTCCGGCATACTCTCCCCCGGCGCCACCTGCCAGCCAGCCCAGCCTGGGTCGAGCGGGCAGCGGTCCTTCCATGGGAGTCGGCCCCGGCGGAGGGGGTACCGGCAATTTAGGACGAGGCAGTGGGGGCAACAAGAATGCCTTGGTTATAATGATCTCCCTGCTGGCGTTAGTGTTTCTGGGTGGGGGCGGAGTCTTCTGGTGGCTTTCTCGGGGCGAACAACCTGATCCAGCTGCCAATCGAGCCACCCCGGCTCCTGGCAGTTCGGTGACCACTCCTGCCAATCAAGCCCCACAACCGGCCCCGACTATAGACCTGAGTCGGGCAGCTACTTATCTGTCCCAGCCGGGACTCAAGTGCACCTTCCTGGTCAACTATCCGGACGGCACCACCGGGGTGGTGGAACGCACCAGCGCCCGGCTAGTGTCCCATGAAGCGGTGCGCATCAGCGAAGTGGAGACCGGGGTGGACCAGGGGGAGACCTTCGGTTACGGCTTCCATTACGTGGAGCGCCCCGACGGCACCTACTATATCCTGGACCAGACCCCTGACGAGATATTCCCAGTGCTGAAGAACAACCTGACCGTGGGCCAGACCTGGCAATACCAGGATTCCTCCGGCCAGATCAAATGGACTGTGATGGACATGGGGGTGAGACTGGACCTGGGCTTCACCGCCTTCGACAACTGCCTGGTGGTATATGAAGACAACCAGGCGGTCCAATACCAGGCCCTCACCTATTACGCCCCCGGCCGGGGCATCGTGGCGGTCAAACCGCCGGGCGGCAAGGATGATTATTACAAGATGACCGCCATCACCAGCATCGATGCGGCCCAGGCGGCGGCTACGGTCAAGAAATGGTCACCCAACCATGCTATCATCAAGGATGACCGTACCCAGAGTTAAGCATCGGGGGCGAAGGAGTCACTCCGGATTCCCCCTTCCCATGCCCTGGCGATGGCTGCCGGAGTAGGGCAGATACCGTGTCGGGGACCGACCCCACCAGTCAACAGAAGGAGGATGAACTATGGCGAGCGCTTTAGGCAGGAACGAGTTGTGGCGGCGGATGGCGTTGATGTTCGGCATCATCGTGGGGCTGGCCCTGTTTTGCTATGTTGCTCCGGCGATGATCAGCGTCACCGCGATGGACTGGGCGCAGGAGCAAGCCGATGAAGTCAAGCCCCGCGGCGGGATAGTCTCCCAGGAGGATAAACGGCTCCATCAACTGCCCCTGCAGGATTATATCCAGGCCCGCACCGGCGGCCGGCTGATAGCTGTAGATGAACGTTTGTGGCAGACCTGGATGGGCCAGGTCCAGGAGGCCAGCCTGGCCCCGACGGGCCCGTCCCCTCTGAGCCGCCGGATCAGCGAGGAAGACCGGGACACCTTCTGGACTCCCTCCGGTCCGGTGGCGGTCTTCTTCCAGCCAGACGAGATCCCCTGGCAACACTGGGGACTGCGGCCGTTGGATGGTGACCAGGTCTACATAAGCGCCCCGGTAGCCGGCCAGACCGTTCATCTGGCTCTTAAATACCAGGATTACAGCTCCAGCGTGACCGCCATGTCTCAACCCTACCGGACCGCGCCCAAGTGGCTCTACCATCCCTACCGTAACATCGGTATCGGAGTGATGGCGGTGGGCTTGTTGCTATACATATTCCTGCCCCGGCGCCGCAAATCCGAGCAGGATATTGCCTACACCACCAGCAGTATGTTGGCCGGTGACCTGGCCGCTGTGATCCTGCTGCTGCCCTTTTACGGGTTGCCCTTCCTGATCAATGGCGGCACACGGCAGGCCCTGACCGGACTGTGGCCCATCACCCTGTTCATGTGGCTGCTGGCCATCCTGTGTTTGATTATGCTCTACTACAATGCCTGGTACGCCTCCTATCACATCCAACTGACCTCGGAGGGGGTGCAGGAGATAAGTTTCCGGGGCATCAAGGAGAGCCGCTTCCAGGATATGACCGGGGTCAATATCGTTTCCCTGCGCAATCCGGGCTGGTTCCGCAAACTGATGCTGGGCAGCGCTTTCCTGGCCCTAATGGGGGGCCGTACATCCACCCAACCGGCGGGCAGTGCCTTGCTGGCGGCCACCGCTGCCTATGGGGGCCTGGAGATCTGCACGCAGGACGCCCGCCCCGGTTATATCTGGTTTACCGATCAAAAGGGGGGGATCATCATCAACAATTTCGAACGTGTGCCGGCCGCCATCCAGGCCGCCGGGGTACAGATAAACGAGCAGCCGCGGGAGATAGAAGGATTCTCGGTATTCATGTAGGGCTGCTTAAGGCCGGTCAACCCGCCCCGGATGGTCAACCGGGCGGGGAGCGGAGTGATATACTGATGACAACAATAATGAGGGAGGTAATGAGATGGGTGGTTTGTATGTACTTGGGGGCTTGGTAATAGCCCTGGCAGTGTTTCTGGTAGTTATCTACAACGGCCTGGTGCAATTGCGGCAGAGGGTGCAGAATGCCTGGGCCCAGGTGGACGTACAATTAAAGCGCCGCTATGACCTGATCCCCAACCTGGTCAATACCGTCAAGGGTTATGCTCAGCACGAGCGGGAGACACTGGAGAAGGTTACCCAGGCCCGCAATATGGCCATCGCCGCCAGCAATATCAAGGATCAGGCCCAGGCCGAGAATATGTTGGGCGGGGCTTTGAAATCGCTGTTCGCGGTAGCCGAAGCTTATCCAGACCTGAAAGCCAACGCCAACTTCCTGCAGCTGCAGGCCGAGCTTAGCGATACCGAGAGCAAGATCGCTTTCGCCCGCCAGTTCTTTAATGACACCGTCCAGAAGTTCAACACCAAGATCGAAGTTTTCCCCAACAACATGGTGGCCGGGATGCTGGGATTCCAGATGGCCGATTATTTTACCCTGCAAGGTGAGACCGAAGCCCGGCAGACCGTCAAGGTCAATTTTTAAAGGAGCTTTCCCAATGGACACAAGAATTCATTTTTACTTACATAAAGGCCTATGGCTGGGCTTACTGCTAGGTTTGCTGCTGGCTCTGGCCGCGAACCCTGGTGCGGCGGAGGCCCGCTCCCTGAGCATGGAGCAGGTGGTCGTCGATGCCCAGGTGCTGCCGGATGCCTCCATGCGGGTCAAGGAGCGACTGACCATCAAATTTTCCGGGCAGTGGAACGGTTTCTATATCAAGATCCCTCAGGGAGACACCCCGATCGTAGAAGCGGCGGTGCAGGAGAAGGGTAAGGCTTATACCTTCAATCCCAGCACTGAATACGGGCCGCCGGGGACCTACCTGGTCAAAAACGAAGGCAGCCAATTCACTGTCGACTGGAGTATCTCCGCCCGGGATGAGGTACGCACCTTCGACGTCTCCTACCGGGTACTGAATGCAGTAAAGGTACACCAGGATGTGGCCGAACTGTACCGCAAGTTCATCGGCGAAGCCAACGGCAACCAGATAGCAACGGTGCAGGTAAACCTCAAGCTGCCCGGCGGGGCTGAGAAATACAAGCAAGGTGAGGATATCCGCATCTGGGGCCATGGGCCATTGAACGGCGAGGTCAACTTCGCCGGGGCTGACCAGGTGGTATGGAAGGTGAAGAGCCTGCCCGCATACACTTTTGTGGAGGGGCGGGTGGTGATGCCCACCGCTCTGTTCAGCACGGCACCGGCCTCAGCCCGGACCGGCAAGACCGCCCTGGCACCCATCCTGGCCGAGGAAGAAGGCTGGGCCAACAAGGCTAATAAGGAGCGGCTTCAAGCCCGGTGGGAATTTGCCGGCGGAGCAGCCGTGATCGGGGGTACTATGGCTGGTCTGTTGCTGTTGTGGCGGCGTTTCGGGCGCCGGCACCCAACCGTTTTCGAGGGTGATTACTATCGGGATCTGCCCGCCTCGTACAGCCCAGCGGAATTGAGCGTGCTATGGAATTATAAGAAGATGCAGGCCCAGGACCTGACTGCCACCATACTGGACTTGGCCCGGCGCCGTTTCATCCGCCTGGATCAGGAGAACGTGGAGGTGCGCCGGCTGCTGGGCTCCAAAGAGGTAACCACCTACCGGATCACCTTTTTGCCCACACCCGATCCAGCCACGGCCCGAAGAAGTCAGGATGCCGTCCTGCAGCCCCATGAGCGGCAGCTGCTGGATTTTCTCCGTGATGAGGTGGGAGAGGGCCGGGAGAGCCTTTATCTGACCGATATCGAGAGGTTTTCCAAGCAGAAGGCAACCCAATTCTATGGTTTCTGGAAGGAATGGACCTCAGGTCTGATCGCCCGGGGGGAAGGAAGCAGATTTTTTGACACCAGCGGCAATATGACCCTGCTGACAGTCCTTGGCGGGGTGGGCCTTTTCGGACTGGGCGGTTTTCTGACGCGACAATCCGTGGTGCTAGGCATATCTATAGTGGTAGCCGGAGCACTGTTGCTCTTTATTCCGCTGCTGTTCAAGCGGCGCTCGGCCTCCGGTCAGGAAGATTACGTACGCTGGCAGGCTTTCAAACGTTTCCTGCAGCATTTTTCGGAGATGCAACGGCATGAGATACCCAGCCTCATAATCTGGGAGCATTACCTGGTTTATGCAGTCACCCTGGGAGTGGCTAAAGAGGTGATCAAACAGCTGGAAGTGGTCTTTCCCAATCTCCAGGATGGTGACTATCGTTTCGGCTATGGCTGGATGCCCTATGGTACCGCCAATGGGATGAACAGCCTGTATGGATCTTTTGACAGTATCGGGGACTCCATCCAGCGGGCCTTCACAACCGCCGAAAAGGCAGTCAGCAAGTCATCCTCGGGTTCCGGCGGCGGGGGCGGATTCTCCGGCGGCGGAGGCGGTGGCGGGGGCGGTTCCAGTTATGGCGGCCGCTAAAAAGTGGGGCAGGGGGGACGCTTTGGCGGGTCTCCCTGGCAACATTTATCGAGGATCATGACTGGGTGACTTTTAGGGTGTCACTCAGAGCGCAGCAAGGAGTCTCAGCAGGCGACGGATGGCGCTATATACAATCTAGCGTTGAAACGACAGGAGGGACAGAACCATGATTTGCCCCCAATGCGGCACGGATTCGGCTAAAAATATCAATTTCTGTACGGAATGCGGTGCGGCCCTGGTCACGGCGGCAGTTTCGCCCACGGACCCTCCGGGGATGACTGATGGCCGGGGGGAAGAAAAGCGCAATCTGATCGGCTATTCCCAGCGGATCAGCGACCCGGCCTTTGCCCGCTACCGGCGCAATTCCGTGGTGTGGTCCTTCAGCTTCGCTGCCATCCTGGCTCTTGCAGCGGTTGTTGGATTCTATATCTATGGAGAAACCAGCGCGGAGATGGATAATCCCCAGGCGTTGTATATAGGATTAGGTATCGGGGGTATGTTCCTGGCCATCGCCCTTTTTCAGACCATCGGCCGCAGCCGCAGCATCGCCTGGGACGGGGTGGTGATAGACAAAAAGACCGAGAAAAAAAGGCGCCGGGAGAGATCCGGCAATGACGAGCGCTGGATCAGTTACACCCGCTACACCGTGGTTATCCAGACCGACTCCGGCAAGACATATGAAGTCAACGCCGACGATGACGACACCCAGTACAATTACTACCGCATCGGGGACAAGGTGCGGCACCACCAAGGTCTGAATTCCTTGGAGAAATACGATAAATCCGGGGATAGAATCATCTTCTGCAACGCCTGCGCCAGCCTCAACGACATCGATGACGACCGCTGCCACCGCTGTTCCTGCCCGTTGCTTAAGTAGCATCCTTATAAGTTGGGTGGCCATCCACAAGGGCGCTTGAAGCTGGCTGCAGTGAAATAAAGCCGGTCACCCAGCTGAGAGAATTCGGCGCCATAAACGCCATATTCACCGACCTTTTCGGTTACGTGTGGATGCTACATCAGAACGTACGGGAGGTCACTTGCGAGGAGCACCTCCGTAGTTTGGTTGAGAAGATGAAGAGCCTCCTTATGAGCCCAACTCCCCAGAGGCTGGCACCGGTTTGCCCTTATGATAAAAGACCACCATCAGCACCGCCGCTACCAGCGCCAATATCGAGCCCAGATAGAAGGGAGCCTGGTTGTTGACGTGATCGTATAGATAACCGGCCATCAAACTGGCTGGCAGGAGTGTCATACCTACTACACAGTTGTAGATCCCCAATCCCGTGCCCCGTTTGTTTTTGTCTATCAAGTCCGATACCAGAGCTTTTTGTACCCCGTCAGTGGTGGCACTGTAAAGTCCATAGAGGGCGAACAGCAAAACCACCGTCAGCCAATAATCGGCCCGTCCGAAGCCCCAGTATATGGCCGAATAAAGCAGGTAACCGAAGATGATCAGCTTCTCCCGGCCAATCCGGTCGGATAGGATACCCGCCGGCACCGCGAAGAATACCGAGACGCTGTTGAAGATCAGGTATATTATCGGGATGAAAGCGGCTGATACCCCCACATCGGAAGCCTTGATCAAGAGCAGGGCATCGGTCGAGTTTCCCAGGGTGAAGATGAAAACGATAGCCAGGAAGGCATAATATTTCTTGCGAAAGTCGCTTAGTCTGATTCTGCCCAGATGTTCGGGCTTTTCCACTTGGGATTCGCGGACAAAAGCGATAACCGTGGCCAGGCCCAATAGCCCGGGTATAGCCGCAATCACGAATACGGTCCGGTATTGCCCCGGGAAAAGCAGCAAGACCCCGGCGGCCAGCAGAGGACCGACTATCGCCCCGCTGTTATCCATAGCCTTATGGAACCCGTACCCCTTGCCCCGGTCTCCATCCGCGCATGACCCGGCTATCAGGCTGTCCCGGGGAGCAGTCCTTATCCCCTTGCCCACTCTCTCCGTAAACCTTATGATCAGCACCTGGAGGGGTGAATAAGCCGCAGCGAATAAGGGCGACAATAAAGCCGTAAAGCCATAGCCGATGATCATAAAGGGCTTGTTGCGGCCGATCTTGTCGCTCCACCAACCCGACAAGGCCTTGATCAATGAAGCAGTACTCTCGGCTATCCCCTCTATCAGTGATATCTCGGTCTTGGTCGCCCCCAGAGTGAGGAGGAACAAGGGCATGATGGCGTATATCATTTTGGTGGTGGTATCGGTCAGAAAACTGGTGATGCCGATATAAAAGACGTTTCTATCCAGCCCCAGGACTTTGCGCTCTTCCCTGCAATCCGGTTTGCTATTCAAGATCTTCATCTCTTTCCGGTGATTAATGTTGAGGCGACATTCTGATATAGCCCGTTCGGAGTGACCAAATCAAGAAATCGGTTCAATAATCTATTATAGTACCAGCCGCGATTATTACAACTCGCGGCGGTGCTTTATAGGGCGATTGTTTTGCATGGCGGGGATTCTGGGGCCCGGTGCTGGGGGCGCTGGGGTACAATGAAGGTTCTGCGGTTCTCATAAAATCGGCATTGATATTGAACTACAAAGACAACCAGGAAGGCCGCTGCCGTTTTTAAAACCAGCCCAACGCCAGCAGACCTTCCCAGGGTGATATGTTAACGTGTTCTCGTAGGTGAAGTTTTTCAGCTAGCGTTTCTGAAGTGTTCATCGTTCTCTTTATGGTCCGGGATGGTTGGCATGCCGAAGACTATTTGTCCTTCTTGCGGGTGGTGATGACATAGGCGGTTCCTGCCCCCAGGATAACTAATGCCGCCACTAGCAGGGGTACCAAGGAGGATGATGATGGACCCGGTTCTACTTCAGCCTGTTTGGCCTCCCCAGCAGCCGGCTCACCAGTGGTTCCTTCGGCCGGAATTGAAGAAGGTGCACCCGGACCGGTCTTGATGTAATCAGCTTTAATCTCATCGTCGCTGCCGGCGGTGTTCTGCACGGACAGTTTTACGCTGTAGATTCCCTCTTTCTGATAGGTGAAGGTGGGGTTGGCCTCATTGCTGTCGATTGCCCCGTTGTTATCGAAGTCCCAGGCCCATGCGGTAGGCGAATTGGTTGATTGATCAGTAAACCTTACCGTAAGCGGGGCCGGACCCGATACCACCTCGGCAGTGAAAGCCGCCAGCGGAGCGCTGCCCGTGGCAGAATCAGCGGAGGCGGGTTGGGAGCTGTTGATGGTCAACTCGGAGACATACTGGACCGACAGACCAGTGGTGGTGGGATATTTCTCCCCCCCGCTCTGATAAAAATACCAGTAGCGAGGTTCAGCGGCTTTATACCAGTCCCAGTTGCCGAACACATGGAGTCCCCAGGGATTGGTGGAGGTGTCAGCCAACCATACCAGGCGCAGGCTTTCACTATACCCGCTGTCAGGATATTGGCCGTCCCGGTACCAGCATAGCACCATCGGACCCTCGCGGGGCGAGTAGCGGTATACGTTCTGGTAGGCGAAGGTTTTGCTGAGCCCGTCTTTGGCTTTGATGCGAAGGGTATCGCCTGGTCCCATCCCTCCGACCAGATCACACAGATCCTTGAGATTAGTTCCCTTCACGGCGCCCATATCCTTGCTGTCGACATTGGTATCCTCGGCCTGATTCCAGCGCAGGGTCTGTTCCCGGGCTTCATCCGGATTATCCACGAAGACCGGCCCTTGATGATAATAATGGGTGGCCCCGTCGCCCATTACCGGCAGGTTGTTCATCATCCACCGGTAGTCGAGCGTCTTCTGGGCCAGCACGGAATTGCCATCGGCAGACAGTTTCTTGATGGTGACGCTGGTGGTGGGAGCGGCGCTGGCGTCCGCTGCGAATATGGCCGCCGGCAGCAGGAAAACCAGCGCCAGCAGCAGTGGGGTGAAGAAAGTTTTCATGATTCGTTGCATTAATTGTTTCCTCCTTTGCAAATGATAGGTTCCCTGCTTAGGAAGTGTACTGGCCATAAACTTCTTAAGAATCAAGCTTGCGCCGCTAATACCTATGGGATTTTCCTGCCATTTATCAGTAGCGTGATGGTCCCGGTCGGTGGCTCTAGCCCTTGAACAGGTGGACCGCCGCTGGGGGCACGGTGAGGTATACCGGCTGGCCCAGGTCCAGGTTCATCTCATCGAAGCCATGCCTGGTCATCAGGCAGGTCATGGCAGGGGGCAGGTTCACTTTAACTTCGATTATGGAACCCTTGTTGGTGATGCTATCGATTAACGCTGGGAAGACATTACTCCTGTGGCCCGCCGAAGGTACCTTTGAAAGCAGGATATTTTCCGGCCGGATGGCTGCCCAACAGGGGCCCTCCAGGTGGGAAGCGGTGAGCAAGAGGGTATCACCGACGGTGAAGGTGGCAGTTCCTCCGGTCAGCTGGGCTATCCCGGCGAAGATATTGACCGCCATGGTAAAACGGGCCACGAATTCCGAATTGGGATGGCGAAAGACCTCGTCCGCCGGTCCGACCTGGTGGATGGTGCCGGCTCCAATCACGGCCATGTGTTTCCCCATGGTAACCGCCTCTTCGAAGTCATGGGTGACATGGATTATGGTGATGCCCAGTTCGGTATGTAGTTTGATAATCTCCTGCCTTATATTCTCCCGGGTCTGCGGATCCAAGGCTCCCAGAGGTTCATCCAGCAGCAATACTTCGGGGTCGGTGATCAAGGCCCGGGCCAGGGCCACCTTCTGTTTCTCCCCCCCGCTAAGGTGAACCGGTTTGCGGGGCAGCAGGTGGCCTATCTGCAGCAGATCCACCAGGCGGTTCAATTGGGGAGCCAGTTGGTCCATTTTCCTGCCCAGGACCATCGGCCCGAAGGCTATATTGCGGGCTACGGTGAGATGGGGGAAAAGGGCGCTATCCTGGTACACCACACCGATGCGGCGTTTCTCCGGTTCCTGCCCGGTTATGTCCCGGTCATTCAACCAGATGCGGCCGCCGGCTGCTTTATGCATCCCGGCGATGGTCTCCAGCAGCACCGTCTTGCCGGAAGCAGAAGGTCCTACCAGTATGAAGTAATCTCTCTTTTCTATTTCGAGCTCGATATCCCGGAGGGCAAAACCGGGTAATTCCACCCGCAGTCTTTCTATCCTAATCATTTTGGCTCCTCCAGCGCAACAATGCCTGCACCCCGATGAATACTACTGCGCTGATGATGATCATAATGGCCGCCACCGGGATGGCCTGGGCCAGTCCGTAGGTCTCAAACCGTTGATATATCAGGATGGGGGCAATGGAGGGATGATAAGCCAGGATGACCACCGCCCCGAATTCGCTCATCCCCCGGGCCCACATCATCAGACTGCCGGCCAGGATGCTGCGCCACGCCAGGGGAAAGGTGACCCGCGCAAATGTCTGCCAGGGGGAGGCCCCCAGGGTCCGCGCTACCTTCTCCAGGCGGACATCGACCTTGCGGAAACTTTCCCGGGCTGAATTTATCAGGATGGGCACGCTTACGAAGAGCATGGCGATGACGATGCCGGCCAGCGAGTCTATGAAGCGGATCCCCACCATATTGAACCCCCGGCCCACCAGGAAATTGCTGCCGAAAACGAACAGCAGGGCGATACCGGCGGCGGAATGGGGGACCACGATGGGCAGGTCGATCAATCCCTCCAGGATGCTTTTACCGGGAAACTCGTAGCGGGCGAAGAGATAGGCCAGCGGAACACCCAGGACGAAACCGATACCGGTAGCTATCAGGGCCGCATAGACAGTCAGCCAGACTGCGCTCAAGGTCTCTTTGTCCAGCAGCGCCTGCCATAAGGCATCCTTGCTGGATAAAAACACCATCTTGAACAGCGGCACCAGGATGAACAACAGTATCAAGGCGCCCAGGCTGGCGAATAACCAGAGCATGGCCGGGCCGGCTTTGGATCTCGAACCATTAGTATCGGTTTTGGCGTGACTAACCATGATATTCTCCTATAGGAGCAACGAGCGCAGTTGGGCGGGCATAGCCTCGCTATTGTCGCCCTGCGGCTTGGTCAGCAGTGGTTGATAGGACTGTTGAAATATCTGCCGTCCCTCCGGCCCCAGTATGAAGTCGATAAAGAGAGCCGCCTCTTGGGGGTGGAGAGCATTATTGGGGATAGTCAGTCCGTAAACGATCTGGGTGCCCTTGAAATTAGGCACTACCGATGCGAACCTTTTGAAGTCCAGTTTGACCTCTACCTGCTGGTAGTCATCTTCGCTGGCCGGGTCGCTGAGATCGATGGCAGCCGGCAGGGAGAGGAACTTCAACCCTCTTTGTTTGGCTACACTCTCGTATTCGAAGGAATAGTCCAGGTCGCCCGATTCCAGCAGGGCCATCAGCTGGATGCTGTAGCTGCGCAGTTTTACCCGGGCCTGGGTGGATTTGACCACCTCGGGAACGGTGATGGTGTCCAGGCCGCCCTGGCGGGTAATCAGCATAGCCGGAGATAGAGCCGACCCTACAGTCTTTTCGAAAATGGTATCGTCGCGGTAATATTTCTCGGCCAATTGGATGGCCATCAGGGAACGGTAGCCCATGGCATCGATGCGGGGGTCGGCCAGGCCGATGGTCACGTCCGAACGGGAGAGAACCTGGTGCCAGTTGTCGGCGTTTATCTCGGTGGCATAGGCACTTTCATCCGTATAAGCGATACCCAGCCGGTTGGTGGAGAACTGTAGCGACCAATCGGCATAGGACTTGTCACTATCCGGCATCGGGGTCGCATACATCATCAGCGGGATCAACTGGGCGTCGGCCACCGCGGTGATGTCTGCCACATTGCCCAGTTCGGTGACGCTGCGGATGACCTGGACGCTGCCGTGCCCGTCCAGCATCACGTCGATATCGGGATGGCGGCTCTCGAATTCCTTCTCCAGGGCCTGAAACGGTACCAGCAGGCTGCCGGCGATGATTACTTTCAGTCCCACCCGGTCCGGCTCCGGTTTTACCGTCGACCGCGAACATCCCGCAATGAGGGCCGATATTGAAATTAAGAGGCAACAACATAACCATCTGCGGAAATTCATTGGCTCATCCACCTTTAGCGTTCAGTTTGTGTTTTAAGGGGTCTTGAGGACTTCTATCCGGTTTACCCATTTCACCCAGTAGTTGCCTTCGGTCAGGAGTCCCTTCTTGGTGCCGATGATAGCTATGCGCAGCGGTTTGCCGTCGTCGTCTGACAAGGGCTTGCCGTCCTGGCGGTACATCAGCACCGTCTTCAATTCATCGTGGGCCACTTCCTTAAGGCCGGTATCGTAAGTGATGAATTCCCCCATCACCTGTTCGTAATCAAAGACGGTGGAATAGCCGTCACTGGCGGATATCATGACCGCATCTCCAGGATTTATTCCGCCCACTTGGCGGCATAATTCTTCCAGGGTTACCCCTTGGGCGGAGTATGGGCCGTAGACAATGCCCACCGTGGAGAAGAATCCCCCATTACCTTTATATGAAGGAAGCGAGATCAGATCTCGGTAAGATAGGGCCTTTTCGGTGCCGTCACGCCCAACCAGGGTGAGGCTCCAGGCCTTGGCCTCGGCATCCGGCTGTCCCGCCCAGGGTTGCATATAGACCAACACCGCTGCCAGAATGAGCAGGACTCCGGCCAACAGGATCAGTGTCGAGCGTTTATCCTTCATCGTGGTGTTCTCCTTAAATACAAATATACTCCCAATAATACTATCCCGCCAGTTCCCAAGGCGATCGGTAACCAGGGTATGCCGGCCTCGGCCGGGGCTGGATGGGATTGGTCGGGCAACTCGATGGTCGCGTTCTGAGGCACTCCGCCGTTATATATCCTCAGCTCGCTTATCCACTTGCCGGACAGGCCGTTGGTGCTGGGATATTGACCCTCGAAGAAA
Organism: uncultured Syntrophomonas sp.; assembly: GCA_964494735.1. GTDB lineage: Bacteria > Bacillota > Syntrophomonadia > Syntrophomonadales > Syntrophomonadaceae > PHAA01. The sequence continues at coordinate 29,165 of CAZBSD010000012.1, read as the reverse complement.
TGCTGGTATTTCTCCTGGGGCAGGGCGGTTTTCATGTCGGTATTGCCGAAGACGTGCTGGCCGTCCCGGTTGGTCTGAGCGGTCATGAACACCATCTGCAGGGCGGTGCGGTAACCATTGTTGGCTGGATAGCCTAACCCATAGCGCTCACCTTCGGCGGCCTCCTCCCCGTTGAACCAGCACAGGGTAATCACGCCCTGGGCATCGGTCGGTGAATAGATGTTCGCATAAGCGAAATCGGTATGCCATTTGTCGATGGAGACTAGCATCAATTCATCGTTGGGCGCCATCCCCCCGACTACCTCGCACAGGTCTTTGACCGCGGTACCCTTGACCGCGCCCTTGTCTTTCAGATTGGTGGTTTCGGCCGGGTCCCACAGGTCACCTTCGAATATCGGTCCCTGGTGATAATAATGGGTGTGGCCATCCCCATAGACGGGCAGGCTTTGCTCCATCCACTTGTAGTCCACGGTCTTCTCCGCCAATACGGTGGAACCGTCGGCGGCGTATTTAACCAGGTGCAGGGTGGTGGTGGCCCCGGCTGCCTTGACCTGGGCGGGCTGGCATAGGGGGACCATGATCGCCAACACCAGCACCATGATCAAGTACCAACGTAATCGTAAGATTTTCGACATTTGCTTGACTCCTTCGTGATGGCTCGGTTTCTCACCGGAAAGGGCGGCCATCTAAAATATTTTTATGGAACCGGCCACATCGACTCCGTCGAGGCCCACAGTCCCATTATTGACTTCGAGAAGATGAGAGGGCGCCATCGACTAAGTATCAGGACAGGCCCTTCGTCTCGATACGAAAGCCGGTGAGGTTCAGCATGTCATTTCAATCCCTGGTTCGATGATATGCGAAACAGCTCCGTGTCGGTCAACTCATCCACTGCAGAATCCTGGTCAGCCAGCCATGGATAATCCTCCCCAGCCATACCAGCAGGCCATCCCTTTGTGTGGGGTCGGGATCAGCCGAGGTGGGGGGAGACTGCAGACTATATGTATCCATCATCGTCCCCAGGGGGAGCAGGGCCACCTCTTTGCCGTCCACGGTGACTTCCGCCACCGGGATGAATTGGGCGGTGGCCGTACCCTTGGCGGGGAGCACCGTCACCCTAGTATATCCCAGGGTCCGTTCCTGGCTGAACTGATGGCCCTCATACCGGGGCGCGGCCAGCACATCGTAGGGCCCGCCGCCGGTAGCCACCACCGAGTACATGACCCCTTTTTGCAGATAACGTTCATAGGCATGGATATGGCCATTCCAGACCGCATCCACCTGGTTGGCGATGAAGATAGGCTCCCAGGCTTCCCTGAAATTCTCCCAGCCCCCGAAATGATTGGCTTCCGAGGTATAGAGGGGGTAATGGCAGACTACGAACTTCCACGGTTTATCGACGGTCAGATCCGACTGGAGCCACTCGACCTGGGCGGGGGGGTCATCGATGGTATCGAGTACGGTGAAATGGGCATCGCCGCTATCAAACGAGTAGTAGGGCGGTACTCCGAAAATATCATAGTAGAGGGTATCTCCGTCATGGTTGCCGCGGGCTGGATAGACCGGCAACCGGGCGGCCATGCTGCGGACCGCTTCGAAATAGCGGTCCCAGTTAGCCGGGTCATCACCGTCGTTGACCAGGTCCCCGGTATTGAGCACGAAAAGTACCCCCTCCTCAGCGGCTATCCGCTCGGCTACCAGGCGGTGCCGCTCCGCTTGACTGAAGTTGGGCGGTTCGTCCTGGTTATCGCCATAGACGACGAAGGTGAAAGAGCCTGAGGTGGGAAAGGTGGAAAAACTATATACCGGGGTGGCCGAACCGTCGCAGAGGACCTGATAGTAGTAACTCGTGCCAACTTCAAGATCATTGAGGGGTATATGGTGCAGCATTCCGGAAACCCCGTCGCTGGCCTTCTTATTCCAGGTTTGGTAGTTGTGGTAGTATGCTGCATCGGCGTAAAGGATGGTGACGCTCGAATTATCCTGGGTTTTGAGGTTGATGACTGTTCCGGAGGCACTGGTCCCGGTCAGGTACGGACCCCAGAGGGGAGTATAGGCAGGCTGAACGATCGCATTCAGGTTATCACCTGGCGAGTCTTGGGAGCCCGTAGCGGTCGGGACTGGCAGCAGGAGAGACCAACCAAAAGCCAGCAGGGCCAGTACTATAACGAGATATGACTGGTGCTGTGTGTTGATGACCAATTCTCTGTTCCCCCTCTCCACTCCAGGTACTACCCGGCAATATAGCATGAATGGTATACCGGGAATGCTCCCTTATACACATATAAATCATTGATCATATTCAGGTGTAACCCGGGCAGATGGATTAAAGACCGGAGGGGTCGAGCGTATCGGCCCCTCCGGTTTAGGATTGAATACGGTTTTTAGTTTAGTGGAAGGGCACCGTCACACTGGGGCCGTCGGAGGTCCAGTTGCCATCGGCATCTCTGGCTTGCACAGTGAAGACAAAAGTGTCGGCATGGCTTGACCGGTGGAGACTACCCAGTTTGCCTTGGCTTATGGAACAGGTTGTTCTATTGCCCGAGACTTTGCTGACCTGTTTGCCGTTAAAATAGATCCTGTACTCAGTGACCCGAACATTGTCGGTTGCAGCGGTCCAGGTCAGGCTAATCTTGTTGCGGCCAGTCTGCGCGGACAGGGTGGCATCAGTCCACGCCGGAGCATGCTCGTCGGTAGTGGTGATCCGTGCTGACGGCCCCTTTGTGGTCCAGTTACCCGCTGCATCTCCAGCTTCCACCTTGAACCGGTAGGTGGTCCCGGCCGACAAATCCTCCACCAGGCAGCTGGAGGTATCCCCAGCAACGGTGTCCCACAGGTCTCCATCGATAAATATCCTGTATCCGGTCACTCCGACGTTGTCGGTGGCGGGTGTCCAAGTAAGGATCAATGAGGTTTCCGTGATGTCGCTGGCCTTCAAACGGGCTGAACGCCATTGAGGGGAAATAGCGTCATCGGTTACTGCATCTACCGCAATCAAATCAGTCTTTAGTTCTGCGTCACTGCCGGCGTCATTGGTGACGGTCAGTTTGACCGAGTAGGTTCCCGCCTGGGTATATTCATAGGACGGGTTATGGTCAGTCGAGTCAACATCACCGTCGTTGTCGAAATCCCAGGCATAGCTCAGGGAAGCGGTGCCGGTGGACTCATCGGTGAAGGCTACCGTAAGCGGAGCCGTGCCGCTGGTGGGGGTGGCGCTGAAAGCGGCCACCGGAGCTACCGCGACTGGGGTTACAGTAATGTAGTCGGTCTTTAGTTCTACGTCGCTGCCGGAGTCATTGGTGACAGTCAGTTTGACTGAGTAGGTTCCCGCCTGGTTGTATTCATAGGAGGGGTTCTGGTCAGTCGAGTCAACATCACCGTCATTGTCAAAGTCCCAGGCATAGGTCAGGGGAGCGGTGCCGGTGGAACTGTTGGTGAAAACAACCGTAAGGGGTGCCAAACCGGTCTGCAGGTCTGAAGCGAAAGCCGCTACGGGAGCAGCCGCAGGCAGCAGTTCGATGCTGGCGATCTGCCCCACTGACGCCTTTTTGCTTACTGCCGAGCCTACCAGCTTCAGAGGCCAGTAACTGCCATCTTCAGCCAGGGGAACCCCATCCAGAGTATTGGCGATGATGTAATTGTTGCTGCGGATAATATTAGGGCTGTCGATGGTAGTCGAATACCCGTCGCCAGCAGTTATCACGACCCGGTATCCGGCCTGGGCCAGTACATCGTTGAAAGCAAGATCCGAATGCTGGTCGGCGTCATCGACGTATCCAGCCAGGAACCAGAGAGGCATTCCTTCCCACACATGTCCGTCAGCGTCAGTATAGGAGGCCTTGTGGTTGGCTCCCATGGTGCAGCCGAGGGCGGTTTCAAACCAGGACTTGCTCACTTCATAATCCATACCGCCGATAGCCTGACCATCCAATTGTAATTTCCAGTCGCTGGCGGGGACGGCATAAATCTTAATGGTTGTGATGTTCTTGGTGGATAAACCGGCACAGGAAGGATAGTTGACCCCATCCTGATAGTTGTAATGCCAGTAGTTATCGGCTAGTGTTTCGTGCATATCCCACTGTCCATAAACAAGGTCATCGGGAGTAAAGAACAACCGCATGCCATCCGCGTAGTCAGGAACGTAGTTGCCATCGGCATACCAGGCGAGAATAGCGTCCCCCTGCCGGGCTTGTACGGTTGGGTCTGGATAGATGGAGGAGTAGGGCAGTACTGTCCGGTAACCATCACTGGCTATGAGTTCGATCTCGGTTCCAGCCCCCATGCCCCCCACCAGCTCGCACAGATCCTGAATACGTGTACCTTTGATGGCGTTGGCTATTTTAAAGCCGCCGGGATAGGTTTCCTCAGGATCCCACAGATTGTCAGGCTGGAGGGTAAGACCTTCGTATCGGTATATGGTGGTGCCGTCACCGATCACGTCCAGGTTGGACTGCATCCATAAATAATCGACAGTCTCTTCGTCCAATATGGTGGTTAGGTCGGCATCGTATTTAATGATCTGGAGCTCAGGCGCCGGTATAACCGTGTTGAATTCGGTGAGCTCGATTTCTACTATATTGCCAACACTGGAACCGCTTAGGGTGCCATCGGTACGGGTCACTCCAGGGCCCACCAGGCGCAGCGGCCAAGAGGTATCGAGCGGCTCTCCATTCATCTGGTTGGCTACGATGTAATCTTCGCTCCAGGCTATGTCACCGCTGGCAAAGCCTCGGCTATAGCCATCACCCGCTTTGACCAGGACCGTATAGCCCGCCAAGGCCTGGGTGGTATTGTATTCGTGGGGCTGGCGGTCATCCACCCACCCGGTCAGGAACCACAGCGGCATACCCGACCAGACATTGCCGTCGATGTCGGTCCATTCGACATTATGCCCAGCGGTGGGGCAGGCCAGGGCAGCTTCGAACTCGGATTCAGACATTACATCTGTAATCTTGCCGGTCAGGGCCAGGTTCCAACTTTCCGCCGGAGCAACCGGGGTCTGCAATTCAAGAATTTCGATCTTGGCAATTTTGCCGACCGCTGACCCGCCCAGGGTCCCATCGGCCCTGGTGACGCCATCGCCTACCAGGCGCAGCGGGTAGGAACTGACCAGGGGAACACCATTCATATGGTTGGCGACGATGAAATTATTGTTGTTGGCAACCAGGGAGCCATCGAAAGTCCTGCTGAAATCGTCACTGGCGGTAACCTTTACCGTATAGGGAGTATCGATCACTACTTGCTCATTGAAGGTCCAGTGGTTGGCCATTTCGATGTCGTCGATGACACCCAGCAATACCCACAGGGGTACGCCGGAATAGACGTCATCATCAGCGCTATCGGGAGTCGCTTTATCATCGGTCCATTGCACCAGATGGCCGGAACCGGTGCAGGCCAAACCGGCTTCAAATTCTTCCTGGGTTACGGTATCGCCTACCTGGCCCAGCATCTCCAGGGTCCATCCTGCAGGTGGTTCAGGTAATCCGGAGAGCTCGATGCGGACGATGTTGCCCACCTGTTGGCCACCGGAGATCATTGATCCTTTTAGGTGTAACGGCCAGCAAGGTTTGCCTCCCTCGGTTTGCAGCGGCAATGGTTGTCCATTGAGGGTATTGGCAACGATATAGCCGTCGCTGCGGGCTATGGCGGCGCTGTCAAGGGTAGTCGACCAGCCGTCGCCGCCGACTACGGTTATGTCATAGTTCTGGGCGGCCAGGTCATCATTGAAGTTAAAATGGAGGGGGCCGACATCGGGATCATCGTCGACCATCCCAGCCAGCGTCCACAGAGGTACCCCACCCCAAACATCATCGTCGCTGGCATCCTCGGGAGTGCCTTTATCGTCGGTCCAGAATACCTGATGCCCCGAGTTGGGACAGGCCAGGCCGTCCTCGAAAAAGGCTTTGCTGACCGACTCATCCTTGGCTCCAGTCAGTTGCAAGGTCCAATCGGTGGGAGTGACGCCGGTGGAAGCCACCGTTTTGACGGCGGCAGTGGCGGCTGCCTTAACTGCATTAAAATCGGTGGGATCAATTATGTTCGCAGCATAGTAGAATTCCACCTTGTCGCCGTCCACCAGCTCGATGAGGTTAAGTGCACCGGCCGCATTGTTGTATCCGTCTTTGTAAACGTCATTTACATAAGCGTACCAGTATATATTGTTGGTTTTGTCACGGAGATAGGTACTTACATTGTCCAGGAGCAGAGCACCGGACGTACCGTAATTTTTGTCGGTGACGTCGTAGGTCAAGCCGGTTGCATGCAGTGCTCCTAGGGGGGTAGCTTCATCTACCGCATAGGTTCCGCCGCCCAAATTGTAGGCGGTCACATCGAAGGTATCATCTGGGATCAAACTGACGGTTCCGTCATAGAGTACGTCCATATTAGGTGGTACTTCAGTGTTCGCTACTGTCTTGACCGCGGCGGTAGCGGCTGCCTTGACTGCATTCAAATCAGCCTTATCGCTTATGCCGGCAGCATAGTAAAATTCAACCTTATCCCCATCTACCAGTTGGATGAGGTTGAGGGCACCGGCTGCGTTGTTGTAGCCATCCTTGTAGACATCGTTAACATAGGCCAGCCAGTTGCCGCCACCCTTCACATATGGGTAACTTCCTATGTTATCCAGGAGCAGAGCACCGGACGTACCGTAATTTTTGTCGGTGACGTCGTAGGTCAAGCCGGTTGCATGCAGTGCTCCTAGGGGGGTTGCTTCATCTACCGCATAGGTTCCGCCGCCCAAATTATAGGCGGTCACATCAAAGGTATCATCTGGTGTTAAATCGACCGTTCCATCATAGAGCACATCTATGGTAGGAGCGGCACTGACCGTGATATAGCCGGTTTTGGTCTCCTCATCATTGCCCACATCGTTACTGACGCTCAACTTGACCGTATAGGTCCCGGCTGCAGCGTATTCGTAGCTGGGATCCTGCAGGGTGGAATCTACCGTGTCATCATTGTTGAAATCCCAGGCCCACGAAGCAGGAGTATTGGTGGACTCATCGCTGAAGCTTACCGTCAGTGGGGCCGTGCCGCTGGTAGGGGTGGCACTGAAAGCAGCTACAGGCGCTAGCGGGGTCGGTACCGGATCATCACTATAGATTATAATCTCGGACACATACTTGACTGACAGCCCAGTAGTGGTAGGGTATCTCTCCGTTCCGCTCTGGTAAAAGTACCAGTACGGCAATTCCGCAGCTTCATGCCAATCCCAGTTGCCGAATACATGGAATCCCGAAGGATTAACCGAGGCATCGGCGAACCAGTGCAGGCGCATTCCGTCCGTGTAACCGCTATCCGGATATGAGCCGTCTTTGTACCAACATATTGCCATGGGGCCTTCACGGTCCGAGTAATCGTATACATTCTTATAAGCGAATGTCATACCCAAACCGTCTGAGGCATTGAATCTGACCGTTTCGCCGGCTGACATTCCGCCGACCAGGTCGCAGAGATCTTTGACATTGGTTCCCTTGATTGCGCCCATATCCACGAGGTTGGTATTCTCGGCAGAATTCCAGCGCAGCATCTGTTCGGTAGCGTCGTCCGCATTGTTTACAAAGACCGGGCCCTGGTGATAGTAATGGGTTACCCCATCACCCCAGACCGGCAGATTATCCTCCAACCACTCATAGTCCACTGTTCTCTCGTCGATAACGGTGCTAGCGTCGACAGCCAGCTTCTTGACGGTGAGGCTGGTGGTGGGGTCGGCGGCGCTGGCGTCGGATGGGAATATGACCGCCGGCAGCAGGAACATCAAGGCCAGCAGCAGCATCCCCAAACATGTTTTAATAGATCGTTTCACTTTTTTGTCTCCTCCTCTCCAAATAATCAGGCTCCCCGCCTGAAGAAGCATAAAGGTTATCACCCCTTTC
>CAZBSD010000012.1:14308-21188 GCA_964494735.1 uncultured Syntrophomonas sp. | reverse complement strand
ATCTAGAGCTTCAAGGCGTTTATCAGTACCGTAACCGCTTCAGCCCGGGTGGCTCTGCCCTGGGGCCGGAAGGTATTACCGGGGTAGCCGCTCATGAGCCGGCCTTCTGTCGCCTTGGCCACGGCGTCCGCAGCCCAGGCCGATATCTGGCTGGAGTCGGCAAATGAGGTTCCCGCCGCAGACTGGGTTAAACCGGCCGCCTTGGTTATCATCACCGCCATCTGCTCGCGGGTGATGGGGTCATCGGGACCGAAGCTGGTCGCGTTGTAACCGCTTAATATCCCCAAAGCCGTGGCGGTGGCGATATTGTCCTTGGCCCAGTGGTTGGCGGTGTCGGCAAATGTTTTGCCGGGCTGGGGATCGAACCGGAAGGCTTTGACCAGCATGGTGGCAAACTCGGCCCGGTTTATGGTCGCATCCGGTTTGAAACGCACATCCGGGTAGCCGCTGACTGCCCCCCAGGCAACCAGTTTCTCGATATTGGTCCGCGCCCAGTGGGTGGCTATATCGTTGAAATGGACCGGGTTGGCGGGGTTGACCAGGATGTAATTGGTTTTGACTGTTTCATGGCTGCCGGCGCTGTTGGTGACGGCCAGTTTCACCGAGTAAACCCCGGGGAGATCATAATAATGAAGCGGATTCAAAGCTGTGGAGTCGGTGGTGCCATTATTATCGAAGTCCCAGGCATATTTTAAGGTCCCTGAACCGGTGGATTGGTTGACGAAGGACACGGCCAGGGGGGCATTGCCGGAAAACGGATTAGCTAGGAAGGCCGCCACCGGTTTGGTTACCGGTGTTATATCCACTGTGATCCTGATCTCGGCCAGAGCGGTTGCTTCTACCTCATCCAGGTCGGTGGGATCATATACATCTTCAACGTAATAGAGCGCCACCTTATCTCCATCCGACACGGTGAGGAGATTCAAGGCGTGACTCTTCTTGCTGTAGCTGTCTTTATAAGATTCATCGACATAGACATACCAGAGTCCCGGCTCGTTGCGCTCATAACTCTCTATATTGTCCAGCAGCAGAGTCCCGGATTGGGCATAATTCTTGTCGGTGACATCATAATCGAAGCTGCCGGCGATGGAGGCCGCATGCAGCGCTCCCAATCCGGTGGCCTGGTCGATAGAGTAGTCGTCACCCGAGTTATAGGCGGTGACGGTAAATATCTCGCCGGGGGTCAGGTTAACCTTGCCGCTAAAAATTACATCTGTGTCAGGCGCTTCCTTGACGGTGATATAATCACTCCTGACCTTGCGGTCATCCCCCATACTGTTGGAAACGGTAAGGGTCACCGTGTACACACCGGGTTCGCTATACTCGTATTCAGGGTCCTGCTCGTCGGAGTCGATATTGCCATCATCATCGAAGTCCCACTCCCATTCGGTGGGATAATTCGTGGACTTGTCGGTAAATTGGACCGTGAGCGGGGCCACCCCTGAGCGTCTATCGGCTGTGAAGTCGGCTTCCGGAGCTTCGGGAGGGTCCTCGCTGCTGTATATGGTCAACTGCGATATTTTCTGAACGGAAAGTCCGGTGGTGGTGGGATATTCCTCACCCCCGCTGCGGTAGAAATACCAGTATTCCTCGTCAGCCGCCTCATGCCAGTTCCAATTGCCGAAAATATAATCGTCGGCGAACCAGACCAGGCGCATGCCGTCACTGTAACCGCTGTCCGGGTAGTCTCCGTCCTTGTACCAACAGATCACCATCGGACCTTCGCTGTCAGAGTATTCATAGACGTTTTCATAGGCAAATTCCTTACTGAAACCGTCGCTGGCTTCTATTTCGATGGTGTCCCCCGAAGACATGCCGCCGACCAGGTCGCAGAGGTCGGCCAGATTGGTTCCCATCACCGCCCCCATGTCCTTATCAACATTGGTGTCCTCTTCCGGATTCCAGCGCAGTTCATCCTGGGTCTCCTCGTCGGGGTCATCGACAAAAACGGGTCCCTGGTGGTAATAATGGGTATCTCCATCGCCCATTACCGGCAGATTCTCCTCCAGCCATTCATAGTCCACCGTCTCCTCGCTAATCACGGTATCGCCGTCATTGGCCAGTTTGGTGATGGTCAGGCGAGTGGTGGCGGCTTGGGCCGGTCCCGCGCAGGCCACCAAAGATAAAGATATCAGCAGTGCGGCCAGCAGAATTACTACCCTGTTCCTCTTATCTCCAGTCAATTCCCATTCCCCCTCAATGTTTTGTCGATTTGCCCGTTTGGTAGAAGATAGCTCGGTGTTACTCGATAACCAGGAAAGTGGTCGGTCAGAAAAAACAAGCTGGAATAGAAAACTATTCCAGCAGCAAAGGCGATACAAATCCCTGTGGCTGTTCCTTTCCAAGCTGGAGGTTAATCTGTTTCCAAATTAGCCCATCGGTCTTTGTCCATACCGGGGACGGCTTCAGGAGTAAAGACTCGGAACAAATATATGGTGTTTCAAAATATTGAGCTGTGAGGCTGCATGGGATTGACTGTCCTGCTGGCCCACCAAAATAAAAACCGGCTCCAAGGCCGGTTACGCTACTAGCTCGTCTGGGGTCCCAAGCGTCCAAATTAAACCCCAGCTTCACAGCTTCCTGTACGTTCAGATATCAAGTTAATTGCATACAATATACTGACTAAAATTATAACGGCCGAAAATCGGCGTGCCAAACGATGGTGATAAAACACTATCGAACTGTGACGAAAAAGCATTTGGATCTACGTGGATTAATTAGTCCCATAACATGTTTGGTGGTAAAAAAAGGCGGGCTGCGAAAAGCAGTCCGCCTTTATAAGGCTGGATACCGCTTCTCCTTTCCACTTAGGGAGGTGCACCTGTTTCCCGGTACACCCTAAAGGCCGGTCAACCCTGGCAAATGCTTTAGGTCAAAAGGCTCGGAGTAATAGCTATCGTTGTCTATGGGGTTCAATTCGACATCGATAAGAAAATTCCTGCAACGGTGTCAAATCTTGCTTATGGATTCGTGGCTGATGAAGAAATCCATACCGGAGCTATTCGCCGCCCGCGTCCTCACCCTCGTCTTCGTGCTTGCCTGCCTCGAGGATGATCAGTTCGGCCCCGATCGCCTCCGCTATCTGCTCGATCTCCATCTTTCTAATATGCTTGGTAAAAACCTTAAGGTCGGTTCCTGCCGATCCTACCACCACAAAACGTGGTTTCTTCTCGCCTTCTGCGACTTCACGCCTCTCTCTGATGAAAATTTTCCCGGCCATCGCTCCTGCCTCCTTTATCAGATGAATGTCGACATTGTCCCACATCTTTATTATAACCTATCGGGGCGACTCAATCAGGCCAATTAGTGGCCTGGGGATTGTAGCCCGGCACCGCGTAACGGTTGTTGGCGGGGTGGTAGTGGGTATGGAGCAGCTGGTGTGACTTCTCACTCAAGGGAGCACCCAGATAATCATCGTAGAGAGTCTTGATCTGGGGATTCTCATGGGATTTGCGCAGCTGCTGGCCCTGATCTTCCAGGTAGATGGCCTGGATGCGCTCCGCCCGCTGCTGGTCGCTGCGGGTCAGGGGTTGTCCGCCGCCCCCGATGCAGCCCCCCGGGCAGGCCATGATCTCGATGAAATGATACTTGGATTGGCCTGAGCGCACCTGCTCCATCAATTCCCGGGCCGCGCGGGTGCTGTGCCCCACTGCCACGTTCACCTTGGTGCCCTTCATATCGATCTCCGCCTCGCGGATGTTTTCCCGGCCTCGGACTGCATGGAACTCGACATCCTCCAACAGTTCGCCGGTAGCCAGCTCATAGGCGGTACGCAGGGCAGCTTCGGTGACCCCGCCGCTGGTACCGAAGATGACCGCCGCGCCGGTGAAATTGCCCATCCAGGAATCGAGCTGGGAGGGAGGCAGCCGGCTGAAATCAAGCCGGTTGAGCCGGAACAGGCGGCCTATCTCACGGGTGGTCAGGACCAGGTCCACGTCCCGGTAACCGCTGGCGTTCATCTCGGGACGGGCAGCTTCATACTTCTTGGCCACGCAGGGCATGATGGAGACCGAATAGATGCGGGCGGGATCGACCCCCATCTTCTCGGCCCAGTAAGTCTTGACCAGGGCTCCGAACATCTGCTGGGGCGATTTGCAGCTGGACAGGTGGTCCAGCATATCGGGGAAGAAGGTCTCACAGAAGTTTATCCAGCCCGGGCTGCAGGAGGTGATGACCGGTAAACGGTCATTCTCTTTGATCCGCTTAAGCAATTCGCTGCCTTCCTCCATTATGGTCAGGTCGGCGGTATAGTTGGTGGACAGGACGTGGTCGAATCCTACATGGCGAAGAGCGCTGACGAAGGATTCCATGGGCAGATCGCCGGTGCGCCGGCCGATCTCTTCGGCTACCGCCAACCTTACCGAGGGAGCGATCTGGGTAACGATTATTTTATCAGGGTCGGCCACCGCCTCCATGAACTTGTCTATCTCCTCCACCTCGTTGATGGCTGCCACCGGGCAGACATGGATGCACTGTCCGCACATGATACAGGTGCTCTCGATCTGCTTTTCGCCCATCGTGGGGACGACTATGGAAGAGATACCTCTGCCCTGCATACCGTAAGCGTTGACGGTCTGCACTACTGAACAAACCTCGATACAGCGGCGGCACAGGATGCATTTGTCCGGATCCCGGAACAGCGAAGGGGTGGAAAAGTCCTTCTCCATGTGGCGGCTCTTGAGCTCAAAGGGGTTGTCGCGCACATAGAACTCGGCGGCCAGGTCCTGCAGCTGACAGGCCCCGTTGCGGATGCAGTTGAGACAATCCTGGGGATGGTTGGCCAGCAGCAGCTGCAGGTTGAGCTTGCGGGCTTCGATAACCCCAGGGGAGCGGGTGTCCACCGTCATGCCCTCATAGACCGGGGAAGCGCAGGCGGCCTGCAGGACCCGGCTTTGGCCCACTTTGCACATGCAGATGCGGCAGTTGGCCTTGATGGATTGGTCGGGGTGGAAACAGAGGCTAGGGATACGGACCCCTACCGCCCGGGCCGCTTCCAATATGGTGGTGCCTTCCGGTACGCTTACCGGCAGGCCGTCGATAGTCAGGTTTACCATGGCGATCCCTCCTCCGAAGTCTTGACTCTGACCTGTTGCGTGAATACTCCCGGGAAATTCTGCATAGCGGTCAGCATCGGTACCGGGGCGGCCATACCCAGGCCGCACAGGCTGGTGATGGTCATGTTACGCCCCAGCTTCTGAGCCAGGTCCAGGTCGAATTGACTGCCCCGGCCCTGGGCGATCTTCTCCAACAGCCCCACCAACCGGGGAGTGCCCTCCCGGCAGGGGGTGCACTTGCCGCAGGATTCGTGCTCGAAGAAGGCTTCGATGCGGGTCACCACCTCCAGGATGTCCCGGGTCTCATCTAAAACGTATACCGCGCCTGAACCAAGGCTCAGCCCGGCATACTGCATGGAGTCGAAATCCAGCGGGGTATCCAAAAGGTCGGGGGGGATGAAGGCACCGGAGGTGCCGCCGATCTGCACTGCTTGCAAGGCGGAACCGCCGGGGATGCCGCCGCCAAATCCATATACGATGTCCCGGATGGTAGTGTTGGTGGGTACCTCGTAGAAACCGGGATTCACTATGTCACCGGTGAGAGTGAATATCTTGGTGCCGGGGTAAGAGGGCGCCCCGAGGGAGGCAAACCAGGCTGCGCCTCTGTCGATAATGGAGGGCAGATTGGCCAGGGTCTCCACGTTGTTAACGATGGTAGGCCGCTGCCACAAACCCTGGGTGGGGGGATAAGGCGGCTTATAGCGAGGTTCGCCCCGTTTGCCTTCCAGAGATTCGATCAAGGCCGTCTCCTCACCGCAGATGTAGGCACCGGCACCGCGCCGGACGGTGATGTCGAAGCCGCCCAGATAACCAGCCTCGCGGGCCTGGTCGATAGCATGGGTCAGGATCCCACTCAGGAAGCTGTACTCGCCCCGCAGGTAGATGTAACCCTGGCGGGAGCCGATGGCGTGGGCACAGATGGCCATCCCCTCGATGAGCCGATGGGGGTCGTTCTCCATTATGATCCGGTCCTTGAAGGTGCCCGGTTCGCCCTCGTCAGCGTTGCAGACCACGTATTTCTCGTCACCCGGGGCAGCAACGGCGAAGGCCCATTTCTGGCCGCAGTTGAAACCCGCTCCGCCTCGGCCCCGCAGGCCCGAATCCTTCACTTCCTGTATCAGGTCCGCCGGTGTCATACCCCGAGCCTTCAGCAGGCCCTGATAACCGCCGTGGGCAACCGCGTCCTCGATCTTCATGGGGTCGATCTTGCCGAGGTTTTTCAGTATTATTCTGGTCTCTTTGGCCATGTTCAGCGCCCTTCCTTTCCTTCTCCATCGTGGCGGCAGCGGTCGAGAACGGCCCCGACAGCGTTGGGAGCCAAACCCGGATAAGGCTCACCATCGATGGTGAAGACCGGAGTAGCCTGGCATTGCCCTACGCATTCGGTGTACTCCAGGGTGAATTCTCCATCGGGGGTAGTCTCGCCGGCCTTGATGCCCAGGTGGGACTGTACGGCATTTACCACACCGTCAGCGCCGGCGGTGTGGCAGGGGGCGCTGCGACACACTCGTACCACGTGGCGGCCTTTGGGTTTAACACTGAACATGGAGTAGAAGGTGGCTACCCCGTAGGCTTCTGCCACCGACACCCCGAAACCGTTGGCGGCCTCGATAATGGCTTCCTGGGAAAGGAAACCTTTCCGATCTACGATCTCATGATAGGCTTCGATAATGCCCCCGGGTTTACCGCCATGTCTGGCTACGATATCACTCAATTCCATCTTTTCACCTGCTTCGCATGAATTCTGTCTCGACAGGATTATTTTGGTCGTTTGGGGCAGATACGATACCTGTTGTACTCGATAAAATCTGTCGGCCCGGAGTCTC
>CAZBSD010000012.1:0-14298 GCA_964494735.1 uncultured Syntrophomonas sp. | reverse complement strand
GTGAGGCAAAAGAACCGTCCCTTTGCCTTGCGTGCCTAGCTTGCCTTGAAATTTGTCGGCTGAAAGTCCTGGGGGAGCCGTTGCGCGCGCCTAATTGTGACCGGGTCAAACGGGTAGTGGCGCAGTTCGACCAGATTCGACTCATGGTTATGTTACAGTTCTACCAAAGGAGATAAGCTTGGAGGGGTGAGGGAGTGGACGATCACCATATCGAAAATGAAGATCTTATTAGTGAGTTGAACCGGCTGCGGCAGGAAAACGCGGAATTAAAGCGATCCGTGGAAGCCGCCGAATTAAGAGCTAAACAGCTCGAGAATATTTTCGATTTGACTCCTGTAGGCCTTTGCCTGTTTGATGACCAACTGCGCTATACAGGTGTGAATAATTTTTTTGCGGCAATTAATGGTGTAGCGGCGGCTGAACATATAGGCCGGACAGTCCGGGAAATCGTCCCCGATCTCTCAGAACAAGCAGAGATTGCTTTTATGAAGGTAATAGAAACCGGTGAACCATTGCTCAATCTGGAGATAGGCGGAACAACCCTGGCTGAACCGGGAGTCCATAAATATTGGAACGAAAACTGGCTGCCCATCACGGACGCAGCCGGAAAAGTTACCGGGATTCTGGTTACGGCAGAAGACATCACCGAGCGTAAGCAGGCTGAAGAAGAGCTTAGAGAATCCTATCAACTTTTGGAGGTCCGGGTAGAGGAGCGGAGCAGGCAACTAGCTCACGAACGCGAGAGACTTATTAATGTGCTGGAAACGCTGCCCGTAAATATATGTTTGTTAACTCCTGAATATAAAGTGCCCTTTGCCAATCGAGCTTTTCGGGAAAGGTTTGGAGAATCGAACGGCCGTCATTGCTACGATTACATCTTTGGGTATGATGAACCATGTGAGGGCTGCCGATCTTTCACTCCTCTTGAAACCGGGCAATCTTTGCATTGGATTTATTATGCCTCTGATGGCAGTATTCTTGATGCTTATGATTTTCCCTTTACCGACACCGATGGATCCTCACTTATCCTGGAGATGAATATTGATATCACCGAGCGCGTACAGGCGGAAGACGCCCTACGTCAATCAGAAGTTTTGTTTTTCACAGCTTTCGAGATGAGCCCTCTGATGATGTCGATTGTAGGTATGGATGATAACCGGTTTATTGCTGCCAATCAGAATTTTTTAGATACGTTTGAATATAGCCGTGAAGAACTTGTCGGCCGCACAATATGGGAACTTAATATATTTGCAGATAAAGAGGATACCAGCTTGAATCTGGGTAAGCTGAAAGAGCAAAATTTACTCAATGATTTTGAGACCTTAATGTCAACCCGGTCGGGCAATGTACTAACTATTTTATCTAGTTCGAAAATAGTATCTCTCAATGGCAAGAAATGCCGTCTAGTGGTTGCTCAAGATATAACCGCAAAAAAGGAGATGGAAGCCAATATAATCAGACTGGACCGGCTTAATCTAATCGGCGAGATGGCAGTCAGCATCGGTCATGAGATACGCAACCCGATGACGGCGGTGCGGGGATTCCTGCAGATGCTGGGGGATAAAGCGGAGTATCAGAATGACCGAGGATATTTCGACATAATGATAGAAGAATTGGATCGGGCTAATAAGATAATTAGCGAGTACCTGGGGATGGCCAGGAACAAAATCGTAAACCTGCAGCCGCGTTCGCTGGACAGAGGAATCAAAACGATTTATCCGCTAATTCAGTCGGAGGCTAATTTGCGAGAAATGAGGGTCAAGCTAGATTTGAGCAATCCACCTGAGGTCATGCTGGATGAAAACGAGATTCGCCAGTTGGTATTGAATATGAGCCGCAATGCGCTAGAATCCATGTCATCCCATGGAACAATGACTATCGGCACCAGGCAGGATGGCAATGAAGTAATCTTGTTTATAAAGGATGAGGGCTCAGGATTATCTCCTCTTATTATGGACAAAATTGGAACCCCCTTTAACTCCACCAAAGAGAATGGAACTGGTCTGGGTCTGGCGATATGTTTCAGCATCGCCCTCCGCCATAATGCCAGGGTCGATTATGAAACCGGACCGCAAGGGACCACTTTTTTTGTACGCTTTCCGATGCCATTTTGACGAATGATGTAACCAGAATGGTTACCATACCCATCGGAGGGCGTTACTGAGGATGGCGAGGGGCTGCTTATTGTCCATCGAACCGCCCTCCATAGCGGGTGTCCTGCCGGGTCACCAAACTAGTGACCGCTTTAGAGAAACTGACCATAAAGACAAAAACGGGGATCGAGTAGAGGTACTGCCATTGCAGCGGCTGGTATATATTCATCCACACCATGATTGGATCCAATATCATGGATAAAATTGCGGAGATGGTCGTGGAAACAATCAGGAATGGCTTCCAGGCAGGGTATCTCTGATAAATGAGCATGAAGATTACCGGGACGATTACGTAATCGATAGGGAAAAAGGCCGGCAAGAAAGGCAATATCTTATACGGATAGATCCATAGTCCGAGACTGACACCGGTTGCATCCAGAATCCCTGCATTGATGCTGGTTATTGTTCCAAAGAAGCTGACTTCCAAGAAACGCTTCCGGTCGGTGAATTTCCACCAAATGAAAAGCGGGAAAACAGCCCAGAACGCCAGGAACCACCAGTACCATCGAAATATAGTATAGTTCTGCCAATAATCGATGGTGAGGCGTCCCAGGGTATCCTGGGCCTCTATAATCTTGGTGAACGGAGCATCCCAGTAGAGTTTGACTGGCACCTTTAAACCGTGGAAAAAAGATTTTAACATTTAGCCTCCATACTTATTCGTCAACTCAAAGCCGGATAATTGGTTATAGCAGTGATTAAGATGAGTCCTTGAATCTATAAGAGCCTGGTTGGCGAATACCGTGCAATTGCCGGGTAATAAGGTTTCGGCTTAATTTATGATCGGCAAGATATATTGGTACTATTACCATCTCGAGATGAAGTTATTACATGGACTGTGCGATAATTATTTATGTCACCGGACGCATAATTACGGCGCGAATGACATGCGACCTTCACTAGCTATTGCCAGTTTCGACAAAATAGATTATTAATAGGTATAGACAGGATAAATGAGAAGGCAGGTGAGGAAATTGATAACGGTGACCCAAAAGGCCTGGAACAAGTTCAAAGCCGGTCAGGGGAAAGGGAAGATTTCACACAGCGCCCGATTGCGGGTGAGTTCACCGGGCCTGACCTGAAGCGGCAAGCCCGAGCTGGTGGTGACTCTGGATGAGTCACACGACGACAACGATATATTAATCGAAGTGGCCGGTATCCCCCTGACATTTGTCCGGGAATTGGAAGAGTACCTGCAGGACGGCACCCTGGATTATAATTTCCCGCTCAAGTTTTTCCTGAGCATCCCGGATAAATAGGTGGGCCGCAAAGATACCTACATCGGGCTGGGTTGCTGGGTTTCCTGGCTCGATGTCCGGCTCGCTGCCAACTCATCGGCAACTTCCATCTCCCGGTAGGGATCGACATGGATACTTACCCGGGTAAGTTTAAACTCATCGCACATTTCTTTTTTGAGTTTGCCGATAAGATCATGGACCTCGACCACGGTAAGATGAGGCTCGACGGTGATGTGAAAATCTATGTGTTTCATATTGCCTGATTTCCTGGTCTTTAATTTGTGGAAATCATTGAAATGATCACTGAAAGTTCCTATGATACTGACTATCTTAGCTTCCTCTGCGTCGGTCAGACGGGTATCGAGGAGAAAGTTGCCGGCATGGCTGCACAGTTCCCAGGCCTCTTTGATGATCAGCAGGGCCACCAGTATAGCCACGATGGGATCCAGGATGGCCAGCCCGGTCAGCTTGATCAGCAGTAACCCCAATGCCACTCCCAAAGAGGTATACACGTCAGTTTTTAGGTGCAGGGCATCGGCCTCCAAGGCCATCGAGTCCTCCTCCCAAGACACCTGGTACAATTTGCGGGCCACCAAGGTGTTTACCAGCGCGGCCACCACCATCACCGCGATACCCACCCAGGCCATTTCAATCGGGGCGGGGTGGCGGATCTTTTCAATAGCTTCCTTAATAATGAGCCCAGCCGCCACGAAGATCAGCAGTCCCTCAGCCATTCCCGAGATATTTTCGATTTTACCGTGACCATAGGGGTGATCCCGGTCGGCCGGTTTAGAAGAGGTGCGGACTGAGAAAAAGGCTATGAAGGAGGCCACCAGGTCCATGCCGGAATGGATGGCTTCGGAGATTATACTGACCGAACCGCTGAGGATTCCGGCCACGACCTTCAATATGATCAAGGTGGTGTTGGATATTATCGATATCATCGCCACCCTGGTCTTCCTATCCCACGACCCCATCGCAAAGCCCCCTCTTCTCATAAATATGTGCCAATACCTAAAAAAGCACCCGCGGAACATTTTACTGTCCCACAGATGCCTATCTGCTGCCGTTTCCAGCCCAGCCCCACGAACCCCGAAGGTTCATCGCCTGCTCAGTTTTGAGAGTAGTATTAAGTTGGCTGTTTGCTTAAGAGAAATTGATTGCCCATATTGTATAAAATCCCCCAGTCATTTGTCAATATCCGGATACGGCCTTATCTATCCATGTCTGATGTCTCCGCCAGCCCCGGCTTGGCCGCATAGGCCAGTCGCCGCCACAGCCACCAATCCTGCCGGGACGAGACCAACTCGAGGGCCTGGTTCAAGCACCAACCCACTGAGGCCACTATCACCAGGTCGAATACGAAATTGAACAGGAATAGCTGTTTACCGGTATCGGCATAGCCATTACCCACGAAGGGCATGGGGAACTGCAGGATGCCGATAGCCATAACTGCCCACAGCAGGGCGATGCGGGCCTGCACCTCGGGGCGGCTGCGATCAAATAAGAGCTGGCGCAGCGAGACCGCGGTTACTCCCAGGAACACGAGGGCGATGAAAGCCAGACTGTGGGGGATTTGTTGGCGCAGCCCGGACCACCTGGTAAGCCGGTCGAAATGGCGCACCGGACTCTGGCTGTCCTGGCGTGAATATTTGCCCATCCAGGTAGCGGTAGTAAAGGCCTGGCCGGCGCTATATTCCATGCCTTGCAGGAGCCGCAGAGGGTGGGTGACATAGAATCGGATGAGATCCAGATTACTGATCTGGCTGAGGAATTCCTGCCGGGTGAGGTCACTAGCCGGTGCATATTTCACGTAATCGGTCTCGGCCAGGAAGGCATGTTTACCAGCGTCCAGGGCCAGGTCGGGGTTCAAACCCAGAGCGGTGAGGTCTTGAGCCGGCTGGGGGGAATCCTTAAGAATCCCGTAGAAAACGGAATTATAACGGGTCAGATCACCGATTCCGCGGTTATGGACCTGCAGCTGGAGGGGATAGTAGGTCAGCGCCGACAGGAGCAGCAGGGCGATGGCCGCCTGGGGACGGGTCAGGCGGCTCCAATTGTCGCGGATGAGCAGTACCAGCATTATGAAGACCACCGGCAGGGCCGATATGACCTGCAGCTTGGAACCCAGGAAGAGATGGGCGGCGGCCATTATCGGCAATATGGCTGTGAAGCGGTTACCAGGGGACGGCCGGACCCAGCGGTAATGGATGTAATAGACCCAGGCGGCGATGTAGAGAAGCAGGGTGGTGATCATCATCGGCTCCCCATACAGGCTGTTGAACCAGACCAGGTAATTGCCGTCCAATAGGACCATCATGGCCAACAAGGCCAGCCCGGTCATCTTCAGGGGACTGCCGGGGTCCAGGTATCTCAGGGTTATAAAAAGGGCCAACAGATAAAGAAATATATAGACGGCGGCCAGGTAGGAAGTCTTAAAAGTGTCCAGGCCCATGCCCCGGCAAACCAGACCGATGGAAGTGATCAGGTAGGAAATACTGGTGGCGGTAAGCCGGGACAGCACCTCGAGCGGATGGGCGGCCACGATATGGTAGTCGGTCAGCGGGTAATCGATGAAGCGGACAAAATCGGGGTTATCTGCGTATTGGGCCGGCAATTGCAGGCCGGACACATTCATCACCCGGTCGAAATCACCCTGGTCGGCCACCCCCGGCCGGGGCTCCTGCAGCAGCACGAAGGCCGCCATGTTCAAGGCCACCAATACCAGAATCAACCCCAGCCAGGGCGGATATACCGTTCTGGATTCATTTCTCAATTTGCTTTTCCCTCTCCCTTTCACAAAGTAATATGCCCCAAAGGGCCAGCTATTGGTGTCATGCTGAGCGGTAAGCGAAGCGTCTCGACTCTGTGTGTCGTGCTGAGCGGTAAGCGAAGCATCTCGACTCTGTGTCATGCTGAGCGCCAGCGAAGCATCTCGCCAGGGTATAAAGTCCCCATTGGGGATGAGATCCTTCGTCGCCTGACGGCTCCTCAGGATGACAATAGCCCGACGGCTCCTCAGGATGACAGGTAAAGTGTCATGCTGAGCGGTAAGCGAAGCATCTCGACTCTGTGTCGTGCTGAGCGGTAAGCGAAGCATCTCGACTCTCTTATCGCATTTAGTGCATATTCTTTCCAGATATTGGCCAAATTATGATAACAAGTTCAATCTGTCTATCAGCCTGGCGGGGCAGGAGGTATGATGGCAAGGATTTTTGACAGATACCGGACGGTGATCGCCTACCTGTTCTTCGGCGGGCTGACCACCATGATCAACATAGCTGTGTACCTGGGATTGGCCCGCTGGCTGGGGGTATCTTACCTGGTCAGCAATGTGAGTGCCTGGATAGTCTCGGTATTGTTCGCCTACGCCGCCAACCGAATCTGGGTGTTCGGCAGCCAGGGGCGGGGACTCAGTCATATATGGCGGGAGGGTTCAGCTTTCATCGGCAGCCGCCTGCTGTCGGGAGCCGTGGATACTGCTCTGATGTACCTGATGATCGAGTTGCTGGGGCTGGACGACTTGGCTGTCAAGTTATTTGCCAATGGGGTGGTGATCGTCATGAATTATGTGATCGCCAAAGAGTGGGTCTTCAAAGACCGTGAGCGGGGAGTAGTGATGCCATGACCATGATTTCGATAGTAGTACCCTGTTACAACGAGCAGGAAGTTTTGGGCCTGTTTTACCAGGAAGTTGTGAAGCTGGCCGATGATATGGGCCAGGTGGTTTTCGAGTTCATATTTGTGGATGACGGTTCACGGGATCGCACTCTGGACAAACTCAAGGAGCTGCAGCATCAGGACAGCCGGGTCCGCTATTACTCTTTCTCGCGTAATTTCGGCAAGGAATCGGCCATTTACGCGGGAATGGAGAAGTCGGGCGGGGATTTTGTGGCCATCATCGATGCCGACCTGCAGGACCCGCCCCAGCTGATTAAAGATATGTACCGGACCATCATCGAGGACGGTTATGACTGTGTGGCCACCCGCCGTACCAACCGGGCCGGGGAGCCGCCCATCCGCTCTTTCTTCGCCCGCCGTTTCTATCGCATTATCAACCGTATCTCCGACGTCAAATTGGTGGACGGGGAGCGGGACTTTCGCCTGATGAGCCGGCAAATGGTGGATTCCATCCTTCAGGTGTGTGAGTGCAACCGTTTTTCGAAAGGGATATTCGCATGGGTGGGGTTCAAGACCCAATGGCTGGAGTACGACAACCAGGAGCGGGCGGCGGGCAGTACCAAGTGGTCGTTCTGGAAACTCTACCTGTATTCGTTGGACGGAATTATCGCCTTCTCCACCACTCCATTGGCCATCTCGTCCATAATTGGCGGGGTGTTCTTCCTGGCCGCTCTGATCATGGGCGGCGGCCTGCTGATCCAACAGTTGGCCGGGGCTGCCACCCCCAACACCTGGGCGGTGCTGGTGGCTATCCTGCTTTTCATAACCGGGATCCAGCTCTTCTGTATGGGGATAGTGGGCCAGTACCTTTCCCGCACCTACCTGGAGACCAAACGCCGGCCCAAATACATCGTACGGGAATACGGGGAGAGCTGAGAAGCCAGGGGCCTTTGCGGGACAGTCACTCAGAGCGCAGTGAAGAGTCTCTGCTGGGATGAGATCCTTCGCTCCGCTCAGGATGACACGAGGCGCTTGGCTCAGGATGACACGAGGCGCTTGGCTCAGGATGACACAAGGGGCTTCGCTCAGGATGACACTAAGACTGTCACTCTGAACGCAGTGAAGAGTCGGCACTTGGGTGAGATCCTTCGCTTTGCTCAGGATGACACAAGGTGCTTGGCTCAGGATGACACGCAAATGTCACTCTGAACGCAGTGAAGAGTCTCTGTTGGGATGAGATCCTTCGCTTCGCTCAGGATGACACAAGGGGCTTCGCTCAGGATGACACAAGGTGCTGCGTTCAGGATGACACTAAGACTGTCACTCTGAACGCAGTGAAGAGTCCAACGTAAGACTGTCACTCTGAACGCAGTGAAGAGTCGGCACTTGGATGAGATCCTTCGCGTTGCTCAGGATGACACAAAGGGCTGCGCTCGGGATGACACAAAGGGCTCCGCTCAGGATGACACGATCGGCTTAATCGCCCACCACAACCTGTTGCCCCTGCAGAAATCCGTACCGCTTATTCAATTTGATAAACCAGGCGGCGGCCTGACCCTGGATGAGGATGGCCAGGGAGACCATCATAGCCGCGTCAGGACCAAAAGCAGCAGCGGCCAGGCCAATGGATAAGCCCAGGTTGCGCAGTACGGTGGAGAATACCAGGGTCAACCCGTCCTTGGCGGCGAAGAAAGACCGCCCCACCAGGACCGCGATAACATAATTGACGGCATAGAAGACCAGCTGCACCCCCAGCCCTGTCGCCAGCAGGTCGGGACGGGTGGCCAGGGCTTTGGAATTCATACTGATACTGATGATGATCAGCAATAGCATACCCCAGGAACTGACCGCGGGCAGCATAGGTTTTATTTGTTTCTGAAACTGTTCCTGACTATATCGTTTTAACAGTTGCTGATAGGTAAGCATGCCCAATGTCAGCGGAACCACTATAACTATCCCCACCGTCTTGAAAGTGGCCAGGATATCGATCGGGATATATTTGCCCACCATCAGGTAGAGGTACCAGGGGGCCAGAACGGCACCCAACAACAGCCCGATGGCGGTCATCTTGACCGCGGCGGGGACATTGCCGCCGCCCAGCATGGTAAAGGAAATGGTCATATTGCTGGTAGGCAACAGGGCCGCGATAGCCAGGCCGGCGAAGAGCTGCGGGGCGCTCAGCAGGAATCCGAGGCCCAGCAGATACGCCAATAAAGGGATGATCAGGAAGTTGAGCAGCAGAGCCGCCAGCAATATCCGGCCGTGGGTCCAGCCAAAGATCTCATTGGCTTTGAATCCGATCATGGAGGGGTATATCATTATGAAGGCAAGGGGCAGCAGCCATTGCTTGAGGGGTGTGGTATCCAACCCCAGCCCCAATCCGAAGCCTACCACCAGAGCCAGGAAGATGGCCAGCGACAGGTGGCGGGATGGCCAGAAGAACCAGCTGGCCGCTCTCGATTCCGCTTGATGCACGAAAGTTACTCCTCCTCATCACGTCTTTGCGTTTTCATCGGTCTTTCTCTATAAAAGTTTACTACGTTTCGCTGCATTTGGCAGGAAATAAAGCAATTTATGTCGAACATTTCCTTCAGGTATGGTAAATAAGCGCTCCGAGCCTGTCTGCCTGTGAAATCTTCCAGGGGTACAGGCCTGTAGGGCAGGGCCGGGAAACTGACCTGCCTCCCGTTGTGGAAAGGAGCAGCCCTTCACCGGACGGGGAACTGATTGCCGTGAGCTATCGGGCTTCCGCTTATCCGGCTGTGGTTGTTCCATCCAGGATGGCCCGGCACTTTTGGTGCTGGGCTGTTTGCGTGATGAGGAACGAATGTGGCGGAGGTGATGTGCGTTTGGGGGGCCCCGCAGATGGTAATGGGCCGGGATACGCGACATAATGAGAAGGGGAAAGATGGAAGGCGGGTAAGGGGGAAGCAGCATGGTCAAGTTGGAGCATATCAGCAAGATTTTCGGTGACCTGCAGGTCATAGCCGATTTTTCCTTTACCTTCCGCACCGGTGAATTCGTTTGTATCTGTGGGCCGTCGGGGATCGGCAAGACCACCATCCTGCAGTTGATCGCGGGATTGCAGCAACCGGACGCGGGGATGGTTGAAGGAGCCAGTACCAATGTCGGTTATGTATTTCAGGAGCCTCGTCTTATCCCCTGGTGCAGTGTGGTCGAGAACATCGAGATGGGGCTTTTCCACACCATGCCGGAGGCCGCCGCCGAGCGGAGGCGTATCGCGGAAAAGATGGCTCACCGGGTAGGACTGGAGGGCTTCCTGGACTATTATCCCGCCCAGCTCAGTGGGGGCATGAAACAGCGGGTATCCCTGGCCCGGGCCTTTGCCTTGGAACCGGATCTGCTGCTGCTGGATGAGCCGTTTAGTTCTCTGAATGTGGAGCTGCGGGAGGCCATGTGCTCCTATCTTATTCAATTGCTGGCCTTGAAACCATGCACCTCGGTGATGGTTACCCATACCCTGGAAGATGCGGTCCGATTAGCGGACCGGCTGATCTACCTGAAGGAGCGGCCCTGTCGGATCACCCTGGAATACGCTCTGGACCGACCTGCGGCCCAAAGAGATATGCAGTACATATTTCAACACATGCAGGCTATAAGTGAACGACTGGTTTGAAATTATGAATTAGGAGGAGAATTATGAGAAGAGACATTAAAAAGTTACTGGCCATCATGATTATAATGGCCCTGGCGGTGGGCCTGAGCGGGTGCGCTCAAAAGCCTGCCGATAAACCGGCGGCCAAGATACCGGAGTTGAAGATCGCTGCCTCCCAGGGCGCCGGCAGCTACCCGCTGGCCCCGCTGGCCGAAAACAACGCTCTGCAGGCGGTGGCGGACAAGACCACCATCGAATCATGGGTGACCAGCGAACAGCTTTCCGCCATGGTTACATCCAACCAGGTGCAGTTTATCATGGCCCCGGTTACCAACGCCATCATGCTGCACAACAAGGGCGCCGACATCAAACTAGCCAACGTGGCGGTCTGGGGCATGCTGTATATTTTGAGCGCCGATGACAGCATAAAAAGCCTGGCCGACCTGAAGGGCAAGCAGGTAGCAGTCACCGGGGGCAGTACCGGGTATCACGGGTCCGTATTTCGTCATATCCTGATAAAGAACAATATCGATCCCGACAAGGACCTTACCATCCTAAACATGGATATGGCCGAGTCCTCCACCAAACTGGCCACCGGAGAGATCAAACTCTCCCTCTCCAACGAGCCCAATTCCTCGGTAGCCATCGCTAATGCCGCCAAAGGTAATGTCACCGTGAAACGGGCCATCGACCTGCAAGCGGAATGGGGCAAGGCCACCGGCAGCAAAGCCAGGATACCACAGGCAGGGCTCATGGTAGTGGGGGCCAACGCCGCCAACACCGCCCTGGTCAAAGAGGTTCTGACCCAATTCGACGCTCAGGCCAAATGGATTAATGATAACCCCGCCGCCGCCGGACCGCTGGTGGAGAAATATTTCCCCAAGATGAAGGCCGCCGCGGTGGAGAAATCGTTGCCCTTCGCCCGGCTGGAGCCGGTCAGCAGCCCGCAATGCAAGGACGAGGTGAACGCTTTCCTGACCGAATACCTGAAGACCGCTCCAGCGGCCGCCATTGGCGGGAAGATGCCCGATGACAGCTTCTATTTTGCAGGGAATTAGCGACCGCCGCTACTATATATTAGGCATCCTCATCATATTGGCGGGGTGGCAGGTCCTGGCCTGGGCCTCCCACCCCCTGATAGTGGCCTCTCCGGGCAGTACTTTTCAATCGATCTTCGCCATGCTGGCCAGCGGGGAGTTGACCGACAACCTGCTGATCACCCTGCAGCGGCAGCTGGCGGGACTGGCACTGGGGGTGCTGGTCGGTACCATCTTTGGCATATTCGGCGGTTTGAAGAAACCCCTGGATAGTATGTTCCTGCCTGGTATAAATGCCGTATTGGCTACCCCCAGCGTGATCTTCGTAGTTATCGCCATGGTCTGGTTCGGCCAGGGCAGCACCCAGGTGATATTCGTGACCGCCCTGTTGGTGATGCCCATCATGTACCTGAATTCGGCCAAGGCCATCCAGTCCATCGACTCCGACCTGCTGCAGATGGTGCGGATTTATCGAGTGCCGGCCCGGATCAAGCTGCGCAAGGTATATCTGCCCGGTCTGCTCTATGGATTTATGGCGGGCTTCTCAGTGAGCGTGGCCACCTCGCTGCGGATAACCATCATGGCCGAACTGCTGGGCGCCCAGAACGGGATAGGCAATGCTATCTTCATCGCCCGCGGTTACCTGGAGACCAGCAAGCTGTTTGCCTGGGCTCTGCTGCTGGTACTGATGGTGATGTTGATCGAGGCCATCGTCTTCAATCCCCTGCAGAGATTTATCAGCCGCTACCAGGAATGAGGGGGCGGGTGGCTGTATGCTGCAAACGGGCGGACCGGCGCCAATCCGAATGACCCAAATAAATGCTACGTGAAATGAGGTGATCCTATTGGAAGATAATATCAGCATCTCGCTCCAACCGATCGGAGTGGTCAGATCGGCAGTGGCCGACACCGAAGAGATGCCCCTGATGGGGCAAAGCGCGGTGGTAGAGATATTTCCGCAATACCACCAGGCTTTATTGAGGATCGAGGAAAATTCCAACCTGTGGCTTTTGTTATGGTTCCATCAGTCCGACCGGCGGGTTCTGTCCACCGTGCCCCGCAAGATCAATCCCAATCTACCGGAATTCGGGGTCTTCGGCTTGCGTTCTCCCAACCGTCCCAATCCCATCGCCTTGACCCTGGTGCACCTGGAACGCGTAGAGGGCAACCGGCTGATTGTGAGCGGCCTGGATGCGGTGGATGGCACCCCGGTACTGGATATCAAATCCTACTATGAAGGGGACATCATATTCTCGCCCCGGACCCCGCACATCTATGCCCTGGATCCGGTGATGGAGCGCAACACCTTGTTGGGACAAGCCCTGGCCCACCACCAGGAAGCCTGTCCCGGGTTATACCTGGGAGTACGGATGGCCCTGGTGGCGGAACGGCGGCTGGGCCAATTGAATACCCCCGAGCTGAAGGTGGCGGTGACCGGACCAGCCTGCCTGGCTGATACCCTGCAGGGCTTGACCCGGGCTCGTCTGGCCAACCCGGCCCGATTCATATTCCGGGAGGATGAGGGCATCTTCCGCAGCAGCTGGGAAAAAGCAGGCACCCGTCTCACCATTACCGCCCGCCAGGAGATCGATAATGAGTCATTTACCGAACTGGACGACGAGGTGTTGTTTGATATCGAAGCGGAGCAATTATAAGGAGGTCATCAGGATGATGGATCAGGAAAAATGGGCCCAGGCGGCTGCCCTGCACGGGCATGTCTGCCCGGGCATCGTAGTGGGGTCGCGGGCCAGCATGTTGGTGCTGGAGCTGTTGGGCCGGCCCGGTCAGCATATCGGGGCCAGTCATTATGCGGTGGCGGAGAACGATGTCTGCGGCGTGGACGGGGTACAGGTAATAACCGGCTGTACCCTGGGCAATGACAGCCTCATTATCGATAATCAAGGCAAGTTCGCCTTCAGCTGGGTGGACAAGAACAGCGGCGCGGGCTACCGCCTGCTCCTCAAAGTCCCGGTCTGGAAGAGCAACGATCCGCTGGTGCGGCATGAGAAGGTCAAGTTAGGCACCGCCACCCCGGAGGAAAAGCGGCAGTTCATGGCCGAACGGGAGCAGCGGGGACAGGAATTGATGGCCATGTCCGATGAGGAGCTGTTCGAGGTGGAGAAAATAGTCCGCCAGATACCCGGCAAGCCCCGGCTATTCCCGTTCGTAAAATGTGCCCGCTGCGGGGAATCCTTCATGGAGGCCTACGGCCAGACGATAGACGGGCAGATTGTCTGCGGCGGCTGCAGCCGTACTGAAGCCTAGTCCAATTTCATATAGACAGTGCATAAAGTCCACATTATGGATGAGATCCTTCGTCGCCTGCGGCTCCTCAGGATGACAACCAAGGCAAAACGGCCAAGGCACGAGGATTAAGGTAAGAGAACCAAGCAAAACGGCCAAGGCAAGAGAATTAAAGGCAAATGGTGATGCTCCCTGCGGTTGACATTGGTTAATGGTCAGCCCGGCCGGGGAGCATCGAGCTTTTCTGGGATATAACCGAGCTTGTCAAGATGAGGGGGACTGGTGAACCATGATAGCATCTGCCGAGTATTGCCAGAGATGATCTGCAGAGGCAGGGCGATGAAGTGGCTCTGGTTTAGGAGCTTTCATTGTAAAGATATTGCAGGATA
>CAZBSD010000011.1:6979-60288 GCA_964494735.1 uncultured Syntrophomonas sp. | reverse complement strand
GGCGGGTGGCGAAGAGGCTAACGCTGTGGTCTGCAAAATCACCATTCACCGGTTCGAATCCGGTCCCGCCCTCCATGAGTAAAACGATCTCCCCGGCGATACTGGGGAGATTCTTTTTTTCTGTTAACCCTGCTGAGACCAGCCATCCCAGTGGACTATCTCATCCAACGGCCGGCGGGGTCTTGGTTCTGGATCTTCATCTGCTTTACCGATCGGCACCAGGGAGATTACCCGGAAATGGTCCGGCAATCCCAGCACCTGCTTA
This sequence comes from uncultured Syntrophomonas sp., assembly GCA_964494735.1. GTDB lineage: Bacteria > Bacillota > Syntrophomonadia > Syntrophomonadales > Syntrophomonadaceae > PHAA01. Next base: position 60,023 of record CAZBSD010000011.1, on the reverse strand, counting down.
ACTGCCTTTTCGCTGAATCCGCCCATCCAGCAGGAACCATAGCCGAGGGCCCGTGCGGCCAGCAGCATATTCTGAGACGCATTAGCTCCATCCATCAACAGGAAATGTTTCATGCCTTTCTCGCCATACTTTTCGCAACGGTTGGGGTCAGCGCAGACCACGATAACCATAGGAGCGGTGTCCAGCGTTTCCTGGCCCATCGCCGCCTCCTGGAGTTGCTTAAGGCGGGCGGGGTCTCTGACCACTACAAAGTGACAGGGCTGCAGGTTGCCTGCGGAAGGGGCCCAGCGGCCGGCTTCCAAGATAGTCATTAAATCCTGCTGGGCGACCGGTTCGGCTTTGTATTTCCTGATACTGCGGCGGGTCATAATGGTATTGATACATTCCATTTAACTCATCTCCTGTCTGTGTTAATGACGGGGTTTTCCTTGCAAAACGGCTCCTCATTTGGTAAACTAAACTTCGTGCAATGACCTGGAAAGGGGATACTCGATTTCAGTATAACCTTGCCAATACTGTTAATGCAACGATGCTTAACATGCCCGGGTGGCGGAATAGGCAGACGCACGGGACTTAAAATCCCGCGGCCGCAAGGCCGTGCCGGTTCGACCCCGGCCTCGGGCACCAATATCAAGCAAGGATTTACCGGAGGTTTATAGCCTTCGGTATTTTCGTTTTTGACCCCACACATTTAATGGTTTGGATCCTGACCCACATTTGACCATGGCGTCATATTGGAGTATTTCTTAATCCCCACCATTCGTATTGACCACCGCCAGAATCGAACCAGACACTTGGGTTTAACTTCCCTGGTGGATTGTTTACCTACCAGGTCCTATTATGATGTGACTGAATTGACCACGGTGTTCCTGCTGTTTACTGGATGGTTATCGTATTTGTGCCAGCGTCCCAAATGGTTTTGGCATCGAAAAAGGGAGCTATGAGCGCAACCGGAATCATAGTGCAACCATTGCTGATTTCAGGTGCCGCGCCGATCGCCAATTGGTTGTTATCCACAAAGATCAAGTTGTTACCTATCTGCATCTTAATACTCTTGCCCTTATCGATAATGGTTACAGTCTTTTCAAGAGGATCCCAATCCAAGTTCGACTGGACAATGCCGAGTGCTGCACACAAGTCCCGAATAGCGATATAAGAGCGTCCGTTTCTCAAATAGGAAGGAGTGACCGATGTTTGGGTTATTGTGTCTATTGAGAAAGTTGGTGCACCGATTACGAATTTTGAAGTTAGCCGTTTGACTTCTAAATCCTCCTTTGCCTCGATATCTTCCGCAATATTACCAGAATCTCCCGGTTCTTGGTTTTTCCCGTACAGGTATTCGGTCTCATCTATGAGGTATTGCCCGCCGGCTACATACACGACCTGCACCTCGATGTCGATATCGCCTGTAACATCCTCATCGATATCCAGTCTGAGATCATAACCATTTTCCGAATCATACTGGCCTTTCAACACTACTGGCAATGGGTCGGTGACTCTGGGTAAAGCAATGATTAGTTCGCTGGTACCGGAATCGGAAAAAACGACTCCCTCGGTCTGAATGGTAACTGTGACCTCCATTTGCGATTCCGGGTAGGCTACAATGTCGTACGGATGTTGGGCGCCCGGATCCGACCATACTATGGTTATGTCTCCGGGAACCTGATTGACTTCTCCCGCCTTGATCCAACACCAACCGGCGTTGACATCAATATAGTCTGAAGCTTCAACGTGGCCAAATCCGAATAATAATGATACCCCAACAATACTTGTGCACAAAATGAGAAGCACCAATCGCCTTCTGATGGTTTTCATGTGAACCCACTCCTTCATTAATTGGTAAAGATCCACCTCTCGGACTCATTATATCATTTGGCTTAATGAATATGGGTAAACTGGTTTTGGTTGGAAAGTAAGAGCAGTTGTTATCAAAAAATTATGGTAATATTTCTTTTAGGATGATTTCATTTTTAGTGAAAGGGATGAACGATGTGCTGAAAAGATCAAAATGGATTTTGCCTTTGCTGGTGGCGCTATTCTTTGTAATTCCGTCGCCCGCCATGGCTGCCACCCCATCGGTACAGCTGGATGGAAAGAGATTAACTTTTGATGTACCTCCGATCATAGAAGATGGTAGGACCCTGGTGCCACTCAGGGCCATCTTTGAAGCCATTGGAGCCAAAGTAACGTGGGATCAACAAACATCTACGGCCACTGCCTCTAAAGGAGATAAGACCATCGTTCTGAAGATAGGAGCAGAGGCAGCTACAATAAATGGGCAAATCAAACACCTGGACGTTCCCGCCAAGATTATTAATGGTCGCACGCTGGCCCCGCTGCGATTTGTTGGGGAAGCCTTCGGCGGAACGGTTAGCTGGGACCCATCCACGTTCACCATTACTATGATTTCGACATCGGACAGTTCCTTAATCGGTCTGAGTAAGGAGAATCCGGTGCTCAAAGGTAAGCCTTACCTGACCCCGCAGGGAATCCAAATTACGGTAAATCAGATGCTCCAGGACGGTGGAGCCTGGAGTATACTCGAAGAAAACAGTTCAAATAAGCCCCCTTATGTAGAAAAGAAATATGTGTTGATAACGCTTACGGTTAAAAATGTATCGAATCCGGCCAATCCAGTATTTATTAGCTATGCCGATTTCAAATTGACAGGAAGTTCAAATACCATATTCAATTCTTATGATCAGAGTATGTCTTTGCAAAGTGCGGGCTCATTCCGCACTTTAAGAGAAGAGCTACATCTTGGCGATGAAGACATGGGTTCAACTGTTTATTATGTCCCCAAAGGGGAGACCGATATGCTGCTGATCTGGGGGTCCAGCGGCTCTCATCCGATATATTTCGCGCTGAAATAAAACAAAGACCATTCTACGCCACTTTTACTTCCCGCCGTAATACGAAAAACTGGATGAGGATAATCCGATTCGACGGGCACAATACTCTTAGGACTTTTTTGGGAGGTGATGAGGGCGGTGAAGAAGGCGAAAACCCAATCCAAACATGCTCAAGCGAAATCTCCAGACCCCAGCGCAGTCACGGGCATAACGGAGGTCAAACCTCACGAGGATTATGCCAAGATGGATGCTGAATTCAAAAATAGCCGGGGAGCCCAAAGATAGTCCCATTGTGAACGAGGGTCTGAACAAGGCCCTCGTTCTTTCTGAGAAAATAACACGGTTTGAATTTGCAGGGCGACGCTATTTAAACAATATATGTAACGCTTTCTACATTAGGTTTCCGGTAATTGATGTAGGTATAGTACAATAATGGGAACTTTATTATTACCACTTCAACAGTGGGATGTACATATGGAGTGTTGTCAAGCAAGGGCAGGCCAGAGCGGCGGCCAGATTGGCGAAACTGATGTGGATGTGTTAGCCAACGGGAAGCAGAGCCATCGGAAACCGATAAATAGGAGGAGATTTGATGTTAGGTAAATATATGCGGGTGTTGTTCCTGGCTATCCCGGTCAGCATCTATTTCCGATATACCGGCAATGAGTTGGTCACCTTTTTTGCCGCTTGCCTTTCAATCATACCCTTGGCTGGCCTGATGGGCGAGGCAACCGAAAGTCTGGCCTGCCACACCGGCGAGCGGATAGGGGGACTTCTCAATGCCACTTTCGGCAACGCTACTGAGCTGTTGATAACCATTTTTGCGCTTAAGGCGGGATTATTTGATGTTGTTAAGGCATCCATTGCCGGGAGTATACTAGGTAACATTCTGTTGGTCTTGGGCTTGGCTATCATGGTTGGGGGATTAAAAAACGGAGAGCAGAAATTTGACCGCGTCCATTTCAGCAATCAAACCAGCCTAATGTTCCTGTCCATTATCGCGCTGGTGATACCGGCGGTGTTTTTTGGCACTGAACAGCAGCACCATACCCTGGAGGAATTCAGCCTAATAGTAGCGATAATCCTGCTGGCGCTGTATTTGGCCGGATTGCGGTTTGCGATGGGAAGACCTACCCAGGACATCTGCGAGGTGGAAGCAGAGGCGGCTCATTGGAGTATCCGCAAGGGAACTCTATTGCTGGCCGTCAGTACATTATTGATAGCTCTGGAAAGCGAACTGTTAGTGGGAGGAATCGAGAGTGTGACCGAACATTTGGGCTGGTCTCAGTTCTTCATCGGTATCATTATCATCCCCATCATCGGTAATGCGGCCGAACACTTCACTGCCATAACGATGGCGGTCAAAAACCGTATGAATCTATCTTTTGAAATTGCGGTGGGTTCCAGCACCCAAATCGCCATGCTGGTGACACCCATCTTGGTTTTATTGAGTTTCTCCTTCGGCACTCCCATGACAATTATGTTCAATTACTATGAACTGGTGGTTTTAGCCTTGGCGGTGATCATTTCACAATTTATCAGTATCGACGGCGAGTCCAACTGGTTCGAGGGGGCATTGCTGGTAGCCGCCTATGTCATTATCGCCATCGCTTTCTTTTTACTATGATTATTCCTAGGTATCCACAGTACGACATTCCATAAACACCAGGTACTTTTCACCGACTGTCTCGGCCCGGACATTGGTGTTGAATGCATAACACCATTCCACCAGCACCGAACTATTGGCAAATATGGCATCCCGGTGCATCGACCTGATCTTGGCCGCATATTTGAGCAGCTCATCCACCTCCGCATCCTCCAAAAAGGAACTGTTGCCATAGACGCTGCGATCATCATCAAGGTGGTTGAAGATTATGGTCAAGTCCTTGTGGCCACGGGTAGTTAGGTTCCATAGATCTTTGTCAACCGCTTCGATGATAGTTCGGTTCTCCTGAATGTCTATAACCCCGCTTTTTTGGGCGGCAAAGTACGGGTAATAGATGATCAGGTCGTTTTCCGTCAAGCGGGCCCGAATTTCCTGGCCCCTGATCTTTGCTTCCTCGGCGGTGACACCGATCGCTCGGGGCAGGTTGAAATCATTGCCGGATTGGACCGCCACCCTGATCGTCCAGAGCAGTTCGGGGTTCAGATATTCGTTACCCGTATAAGGTTGCCACGGTATTGAAGGAATTTTCATTTTGTTCAGCTCATAAAACCCTTCCAGCTTATTCATCGCCAGCCTCCTCGTCAATCTTCAACGACATCCGATCATTAAACGGGATGGAAGGTCCGTATCAAACGGGACCATGTTGGCATATTTCGCGATAATGGCCAAAATTCCTGCCAATTCGCTTATTACCATCTGTAATAAAGCTATCGGCGCAAATAGAAAACCGGGCGCGCGGCCCGGTTTTCGATCCAAGTATTTAACTCGATTACCGCCAAATTATTGCTTCTGGGGATGGTAATGGGTATGCAGGAGTTCATGGGACTTATGGCCCAGCGGCTCATGCAGGAAATCTTCGTATATGAACTTGACTTCAGGATTATCATGCGATTTGCGCAGTGCCAATCCAGCATCCTCGGCATAGATGGCATCGATCCGCTCTTTTCTTTTCTCGATGGTTGAGGGGATCGGTTGACCGCCGCCTCCGATGCAGCCTCCCGGGCAGCACATTACCTCTATGAAGTGATAGGGAGATGTACCGGCAGCGATCTCGTCCATGATCTTCCTGGCATTGCCGAGTGAGTTGGCTACCGCTACTCTGACCTTGGTACCGGCCAAGTCTACTTCGGCTTCTTTCATCCCGTCAAATCCACGGCAAACGGTGAAATTGACATCTTCCAGGGTTTCGCCGGTCACAACTTCGTACACGGTTCTCAAGGCAGCTTCCATGACACCGCCGGAAGCGCCGAAGATGACTGCTGCACCAGTGTAGGCACCCAGCAGGGAATCGAAGTTGGCGGGAGCGAGTTTTTCAAAATCGATCGGTTCCATCTGGAAGAGCTTGCCTAGTTCACGAACGGTCAAAACCAGGTCGACATCCTGGTATCCGCTGGAGTTCATCTCGGGTCGGGCCGCCTCAAACTTCTTGGCGGTGCAGGGCATGATCGAAACTGAGAAGATTTTAGAGGGATCCACACCCGTTTTCTCCGCCCAATAAGTCTTGGCCAGAGCGCCGAACATCTGTTGGGGTGATTTGCAGCTGGACAGGTGATCCAGCTTGTCAGGATAGAAGGTCTCGATGAAATTGATCCAACCCGGGCTGCAGGAGGTGATCATGGGCAGGGTTCCACCCGTCTTCAATCTCTTGAGCAGTTCGTTGCCTTCCTCAATGATGGTCAGGTCAGCGGTGAAGTTGGTATGGAAAATGTAATCAAAACCGATATTCCTCAGGCCAGCTACGAACTTGAGCATATCCAAGGATCCGGTGGGCATGCCCACTGCTTCCGCTACCGCCACCCTAACCGCCGGAGCGATCTGGGTGATGACTATCTTATCGGGATCGGCAACTGCGGCCAGGAATCTATCCATCTCTTCATTTTCGACGATAGCCCCTACCGGGCAGGCCAGGGCGCATTGGCCACAGACTACACATTTGGTTTCGGCCAGTGGCAACCCGTCCACCGTCTGCACCAAGCCATCCACAATCTCAAGAGCTCCAACCGTTTGAACGTCATTGCACACCTCTACGCAGCGACCGCATAAGGTGCACTTGGACATGTCCCGAACCAGTGAAGGGGTGGAGCGGTCCTTGGGTAATTGCAGCGGGCGATTGGGGAATTGACGGATGAGCAGGGTGTCAGCCAGGCTTTGCAGTTCGCAATTGAGGTTGCGGACGCAATTCAGACAATCTTTGGGATGGACTGACAATATTTTTTTAAGGTTCTCTTGTCTGGCTGCAATGATTTCTGGACTGAAGGTTTTAATAACCATTTCCGGAGCTACTGCTTCTGTACAGGCAGTCTTCAATTCTCCGTTAATGTCAACCACACAGACCTTGCAGTTGTCCTTGACTTTCAAATCGGGGTGGCTGCAGAGCGATGCAATCTCGAATCCGGCCGCTTTGGCAGCTTGCATCACCGTAAATCCCGCCGGTACCGAAGTACTGATACCGTTGATACTGATGTTGACCATACGATTTCTCCTCTCCCATCTTTTGTGAAAATTGGTGCATCACAAAAATCTAAAATCAGTTTATGGGGTGGAGAGAGAGGTGTCAAGATCATTATATTGTATACTTGGTGGCCATAAAAACATTTAGGGAACGGGTGCAATAACTGGGATATTTAGGCGTTTCTTAGCCCGACGAAAAAGGCAGCGCATGGTACCTGATGGAGTAATTTAAATGCTCAACCATGATGGCTGTCAGATGTCGAGTCCAGCCCCCCCGCCATCCTATTTCTGGTCGGAGTAAAGTTGACCGGCGGAAGCCCAATTGTTGCGGGGATATTCCTCGATGACCATCTCCACCACATCAGGTTTGATGTTGAGTATGCGCACCATTTCGCGGGTCAAAACTTCCGCCAGTTCTCTCTTCTGTTCAAGAGAGCGCCCTTCCAGCATCTTGATATTAATTATAGGCATATCGATTCCTCCCTCAGATTATCTGTTGATGTTATTATAGACAAACTGCCCGGGAATCAACAACCGGCCTGGTGATTGGAGCATCTGAAGAACAATCGCCCGGGAGACCGGTCGGATATGACCCCAGCCAGCGCAGGTCATCGACTATACCCGCCAAACCTTCAATGGCCCGGTTGATGCGTGGTTCCATTCGGTGCCCATCGATATCGATAAAGAATAGATAGTTGCCGATCCGTTTTTTGGCCGGGCGGGATTCGATTTTGCTCATGTTTATATCGTAAAGGTAGAATTGCTCCAGGGCTTTGAACAAGGCACCGGGGTGGTGGCCCACTGCCATAATCATCGAGGTCTTGTAAGAATCTGTAATTAATGGGGGGCCACCGGCTAGCGAATAATTGGCTGCGGATTGGCCCAGGCTGATGAATCGGGTCTCGTTATCACAGCGGTCCTGAATCCCTTGCTCCAATATTTCCAAGCCATAAGAACGCCCAGCAGCCTGGGTCCCGATGGCCGCCCAGGGCATATCCGCCACCGACACCCGACAGGCGGCATCAGCGGTGCTGGGAATTTCCATGGGGTCTGCGGATGCAAGGTTTCTGACCAGGTATTTGCGGCACTGGGCCAGGGCCTGGGGATGTGACAAAACGGCGGTTATGTCTTCGATCCTCACACCGGGTCGGACCAGCAGGTTGTGTTTCACCGGGAGGATGACTTCTCCGGTGATATGCAATCGGTATTCATAGGCCAATAGGTCCAGAGTGATGTTTACCGAACCCTCACAGGAGTTCTCTATGGGCACTACTCCACGGGCCGCCAGCCCTGATTCTACCGCCTCAAAGACCCCTTCAATGGATGAACAGGGTGTGAGTTGCCAACTGTCATCGGCTGCAATGATGATTCGGGCCGCCTCTTCACAGTAGGTGCCGGATGGTCCCAGATAGGCTATTTTCCTTTTCATATTGAGACACCTTTCTACGCGCTCTGCCGACATTCATGACCAAGCGGCAGGGTCCTGCCCACCGCTGGCATCAACAAGCATAACTGCTGCATCACCTGTTCGAGTTCCTCGGGGGTCAGCGACTGGGGCCCATCGGACAGCGCTTTGGCCGGCTCGGGATGCATCTCCAGGATCAAACCATCCGCTCCCGCGGCTATAGCCGCCATGGACATTGGCTGAACCAGACCCCGGTCCCCGGTGGCATGGCTGGGATCGACGATGATTGGGAGGTGGCTAAGTCTCTTGACCAGCGGCACAGCACTCAGGTCCAGGGTGTTGCGGGTAGCCGTTTCGAAGGTTCGGATGCCTCGCTCGCATAATACGACCCGCCCATTGCCCTCAGAGATTATATACTCAGCCGCCATCAGCCACTCTTCGATCGTGGCTGACATACCCCTCTTCAGCAGGATTGGTCTGTCAGTCTGGCCCACTGCCTTCAGCAGACGGAAGTTTTGCATGTTACGCGCTCCTACCTGGATCATATCTACATAATTCAGGGCCATCTGCAGGCTGGCTACATCAATGACTTCGGTAACCACCGGCAGCCCGGTAGCCTGGGAGGCCTCCTTGAGTATTTTGAGGCCTTCCTCTTCAAGTCCCTGGAAGCTGTAGGGGGAGGTGCGGGGTTTGAAAGCGCCGCCGCGGATTATCTGCCCCCCGGCATGTTTGACCTGATAGGCGGCGGTGAGGAACTGCTGGCGGCTCTCCACCGCGCAGGGGCCGGCGATGATGGCCAGATCTTCTCCGCCAATGGTAACATTGCCTACTTTGATGACGGTATTGTCTTCTTTGGCTTCACGACTGACCAGTTTATAGGGTTTCATTATCGGGACAATTTTCTCCACCCCCGGCATCAGCTGCAAGTCCAAGATGTCGTCACTGTGCCGATCTCCCACTGCACCGATCACTATGCGTTTCACGCCGCGGATCATCTGGGTTCTGAATCCCAAAAGGTCCAATTTCTGATTGACTGCCTCGATCTGCTGATTGCTTGAACTCATCTCCATAACCACTACCATTGCGATTCCTCCTATAAATAATGATGCCCATAGCCTATGCTCCCAAAGGGACGCAAGCTATGGGCTTCCGTGGTACCACCCTTATTGGTCCATTAAGGACCCTCTCATACCAGGTACGGGAAATCGCCAATCCCCAGATAAACAAAAAAACCTTTCATCCCAAGGGACGAAAAGCTCATGCTTACCGCGTTACCACCCAAGTTGACCTGCCCACCAAGACAGATCCGCTCTTTGCAAAGGTGCGGGAACTGTTGTTCCGATACCTCCTTCCCTCTAACGTCGGAAGATTACGGCTCAGCCTACTCATCCCCAAGGGGATTTCAGCCTGCAACTCCGGAGAGAACTTCAGTTAATCATGCTCTAAAAGCGCTTCCAGTCAATGACGCTTTCTCCCTGAAAAGCTGGGTCTAACTTACTTTGCTCCTTCATAGTCGTTAAACAGATGAAATTACTGTTCAGTATAGCATGGCGATAATAAATAATCAAGGACTGAACTTGACATTATGGGCACAATACCCGGGCTATTTCGGTCTCGCTGATGTTGGCAACAATCTGGCTGGTTCCGATTCCGGTGGGCAGGACCAACTGCAGCTGTCCACCCACACTCTTCTTATCCCTGTACATTTGGCTGATTATTTGATCGCTGGCCATATGCTCAAAGGTGGTGGGCAGACCCAAACTTAGGATAAGGCTAATAATACGGTCTCTGTCCTCCGCGGACAGCACCCCCAATTGATGGGCCAACCGAGAGGCACATGCCATGCCAATGGCCACTGCCTCGCCGTGATTATAGAGGCTGTAATCTGTCAGCGCTTCGAATGCGTGCCCAAATGTATGGCCCAGGTTTAACAATGCCCGCACCCCATTTTCGGTCTCATCCTGAGCGACGATATCAGCCTTGATCTGGCAGCACCGGGTTATCATGTGCAGGAGACATCCAGGCTGTCTCTGACTTATGCCGCCCAGGTTTTGCTCCAGATAGGAGAGGAAATTACCGTCCCAAATTATGCCGTACTTAAGGACTTCGGCCAGGCCGGTCAGGTATTCTCTTTGGGGAAGGCTTTGGATATAAATGGCGTCGATGAATACCAATTGGGGTTGATGGAAAGTGCCCACCAGGTTCTTGCCCTGGGGCAGGTTTACGCCGGTTTTGCCGCCCACGCTGCTGTCCACTTGAGCCAATAAAGTGGTTGGTATTTGGATGTAGGGGATCCCACGCATATAGATGGAGGCAGCGAAACCGGCTACATCACCGGGGATGCCGCCTCCCAGTGCTATTACAACCGATTTGCGGTCCAAACCCAGCTCGACCATCTTCTCGGCCAATGCCGTGATCGTGGTTAGGTTCTTGTGTCCTTCCCCGCCAGGAAAAACTACCAGATCAGCCTCGAAGCCGCTTGCTTTCATCAGCTCCAGCAAACCCTGCCCCGCGATTGACGCAACATTGGCATCAGTAATGATTACCATCCTGGAACTCCTGGGAACCGCATCCAGCAGAGGTATCAGCTGTGGCAGCCAGTCGTAGCCGATATGAATTTCATAACTGCGATCGCCCAATTCAACCCGCATATTTATTTCCCCATAATCCTTTGGTTCCAAGAACGGTCCTCCCCTTGATCTACTCATAGAGCATTTTCAGCGTGTCCTGGAATCCCGGAAATGAGATATCGATACACTCCGCGTTGTGCACCACTGTCTGGCCGTTGGCTGCCAAGCCCATCAGTGCACAAGCCATGGCGATGCGATGATCATGGTATGACTCACACACCGTTCCATTAAAAACAGAGGAACCTACAATTGCCAGACCGTCATCCGTTTCGCTTATAGCGACGCCGAAACGTCTTAACTCGGTGGCAATAGCCTGCAGACGGTTGCTCTCCTTGACCTTCAACTCGGTGGCATTCTTGATAATGGTGGTGCCTTCGGCCATGGCCGCCGCCACGGCCAGAACCGGGATCTCGTCTATCAAGCGGGGGATGATACTGCCGCTGATAGCCGTTCCCTTCAATCTGTCGCCGGCGGTAACGGTGATGTCTCCCATTATTTCACCGGAACTTTGGGTTGGGTTGGAAATGGTTATTTTTGCTCCCATTTCGCTTAGGACGTCCAATATGCCGGTACGGGTGGGATTGAGTCCCACGTTGCAGACAGTTAGGCATGAACCTGTTATTATGGCCCCCGCCACCAGAAAGAAGGCGGCTGACGAGATATCCCCGGGAACGACCACTGGTTGACCGGCCAGGGGACTGGATTGAATAGAAGTAGTCACTCCATGGCTCTGAATATTGGCTCCAAATGCAGCCAGCATCTTCTCAGTGTGATCTCTGGATAAGGCCGGTTCGGTGACTGTAGTTATGCCGGGAGCGAAGAGACCGGCCAGGAGGAGGGCCGATTTTATCTGAGCGCTGGCGACAGGAGTAACATAATCGATAGCCTTGAGATTGCCGCCTTTTATCGCCAACGGGGCCAAGCGACCGTTATCGCGCCCCCAAACTTGCGCCCCCATCTGGCGTAACGGCTCCGCAATCCGGGCCATGGGGCGCCGGCGGATGGAATCGTCCCCGGTCAGGATCGACAGGAAATCCTGACCGGCAAGTATCCCTGCTATCAAACGCATGGTGGTGCCGGAATTACCCACATCCATGTAATCACCAGGCTCGGTCAAACCTGATAGTCCGCGGCCCTGGACCACAAGATGAGTCGTACTCAGTTCACGTACCTCCACACCCAGCTGCCGCACACATCGTACTGTGCTCCAGCAGTCCTGGCCGGGGAGGAAGTTTTCGATATCGGTGCTGCCGTTGGCGATGGCCCCCAGCAAGACCGAACGGTGGGAGATGGATTTATCACCCGGAATCACTACTGACCGGGTCACCGGAGACAGGGGTTTGACGATCAGGTCCATCCATCATCACTCATTTCCAGTGATTTGTTGTAAAATATAGACTGATTACAGGTAATCATTATAAACGAAAAAAGCATGAAAACAAAAGCACTGCAACCGTTTATTTGACCCGATGGATGAAGTATAATCATTTAAATAAAAAAATCACAAACATCCCAACGAGGGAGAATGAAGAAGCGCATTAAGGAGGATGAGATGGTGAAGAAACGGATTCTAACTCTGTTGATCCTGGGGCTGTTCGTATTGGCGATGAGCGGTTGTCAGAGCAAACCACCCCAGAATTCCGGCAACACTGCGCCGGCGGCGATCAACTTCAAAGTGGCGGTACTGAGAGGTCCCACCGCATTGGGGATGGTCAAGATGTTGGACGCTCAGCCGAGCCTGGGCGAGAACGTCAAGGCTGAATATGTAATCGAACAAAATCCAGACACCCTTAATGCTAAATTGCTGACCGGTGAGGTGGCTATAGCAGCCATTCCCACCAACATGGCGGCCAAACTCTACAACAAAGGGGTAAATTATCAGCTGGCTGCTATGAATACGTGGGGTGTATTGTACGTGGTAACCAACGGCGACATCGTGAAGAGTTGGTCGGATTTAAAGGGCCAAGAAATCGATAACACTGGACAAGGGGCCGCTACTGACGTGGTATTCAGGTATTTGCTCAATAAAAACGGCATCGATCCCAATAAGGATGTTGTCATCAAGTATGTGCCCACACCGGCTGAGCAAGCCCAGCTGGCTATTGCCGGCAAGAGCAAGATCACTGTCTTGCCCGAACCCTGGGTCTCCACAGTATTGAATAAGAATAAGGACCTCAAGATTGCCCTGGACATGCAGCAGGAATGGACCCGTATCAACGGGGCCGAGGTTCCTTTCGCCCAGACCTGCCTGGTGGTGAACGCCGATTTTGCCGCCAAGAACCCAGTGGTGATGACCAAATTCCTGGAAGAATATGCGGCATCCATCGATTGGGTCAATAAAAATACGGCCTCCGCCGGGGATATGATCAAGAAGCAGGACATCGGTATCCCTGCAGATGTGGCAGCTGCTGCCATACCCCGATGCAACCTGCGTTATATGAGTGCTATCGACGCCAAACCAGCGGTGGAAAAATATTTGCAGGTACTTCTGGACTTTTCTCCTGATTCAATAGGAGGGAAACTGCCGGATGCGAAATTCTACTATCAAAAATAGCCTGCTCACCACAGCTTCCATACTGGTTCTTCTGCTGGTGTGGAAGCTGTTGGCCTTATACTGGAACCAGGAGCTGATAATGCCTTCTCCGGAGACCACCTTAGTGACGATGTGGCAGGTCATCCAATCCGAAAATTTCTGGCCTTCGGTTGGTTTGACTTTGGGGCGGGGGTTGCTGGGGTTTGTGGTTTCATGTCTGCTAGGGGTTGTAGCTGGATTTGCTGCTGGTTTCAGTCCGGCCGTGTTTTGGCTGCTGCAGCCATGGGTTACGGTGGTCAGAACTATCCCGGTGATGTCAGTTATCATCCTGGCCATCATATGGTTCCGTACCGACATAGTGCCTGTCTTTGTGACCTTTCTGATGATATTTCCGATCATATACAGCAACGTCCTGACGGGTATCAAAAATGTAGACGCGAATCTGCTGGAGATGGCCCACATGTACCGGGTCAAGGCTGGCCGGATCATTACCGAACTATATTTTCCAGCTGTGCTGCCTTATCTGCTGGCGGGCGCCTCCAACGCCATGGGGATCACCTGGAAGGTAATAATCGCTGCTGAAATACTGAGTCAGCCCCGTTTTGCCATCGGAACCAGCCTCATGATTGCCAAGATCGACCTTGAGACCGCCCGGGTTTTTGCCTGGACGGCAGTTGCCATAGGCATCAGTTTCGTTTTGGAATATATCTTAGACGCACTGGAGAATAAGTTTAGAAAATGGGGTTGAGCGTATGCCCTTTGTTCTGAGCCATATAGATGTGAAATTGGGGGATCTGCAGGTATTACAGGATCTCAATATGGTTGTGGATGAGCACCGGCTCATCTGTATCCTGGGACCGTCCGGCGCAGGCAAGACGACCGTGCTCAACCTGTTGTCGGGGACACTACGGCCGGATCGAGGAAGTATCCAGGGATTGGAAGGTAAGACCATCAGTTATCTGTTCCAAGATACCCGGTTGTTGAGATGGAAGACAGCGGAGCAAAATATTGACTTCGTACTCAAAGACCATCTGAGTAAGGAGCGAAGGGTCGAGACCATCAACCGCTATATCGAGATGGTGGGCCTTAAGGAGTTCCGCCATTATTATCCCGACCAATTGAGCGGGGGCATGAAACAGAGGGTGGCCATTGCCCGGGCGTTTGCCTACCCCTCCGACATTCTGCTGATGGATGAACCTTTCAAGGGCTTGGATCTGCAATTGAAAACTGCTCTGATGCACGCATTTATAAATGTTTGGCTTACCGACAAGCGAAGTGTGTTCTTCATCACCCATGACCTGGATGAGGCATTGTTGCTTGGGGAGGATATATTTGTTTTCACCCCCAGCCCAGGCAGAATCAAGGGGCACATCGACAACCCCGTTCCTCACCTGGATAGGCAATTGAATTTCGCCCTGCTCAGATCCATAAAAGATAATCTGTACCAGTTAATCACTGAAGCTTGAGAGAAAAACTGGGGCTCAATATTTACGGATGCTCCAAGCTGTCGGCGGGTACGTCGACCGGCACGTCACTCATATGCCGCAGCGCCAGAAACATGCTGGCAAATACCAGCATCGCACCAGCGATTTCTCTCATCGCCAGGGTTTCCCCCAGTACCAAATAGGCCAGGATAATACAAAAGGCCGGTTCGGTCGTACTTAACAACGTTGCCCGGGTAGCTCCGATCTGCTGCAGTCCCTTCAAGAAAAACAATACCGCCATCAGGGTGTTGAATCCAGCCATCATGAGCGTTATCAACAACTGCTGCCAGGTGAGGTGCAGGATTATTCCCGTATCACTTGGGGACAGGGGCGCAATCATGATCACGGCTACCAGCGATAGGGTAGCGGTGATGGAAAGCGGTTCGCCGTCGGCCAGCGTCTTCTGGCCAATCAGGCTGTACAGGGCGTAACACAGGCAGGACAATAAAGCATATATGATGCCGGGGGAGGATGCCAGGGCAGAATCATTGTATCCAGCCAGCAGATAGACTCCGGTCAAAGCCAGGGCCAGACCAAGAAAAACTCGAGGTATGAATGGCTCTCTATAGATGAGGATACTTAATATTGCTACCAGCACCGGATGGACGAAGAATATGACCGTGGTCAGTCCTGCCGGCAGAAATTGCAGAGCCATGAAGTAAAGCAGGCCTCCAGCGGTTAGAAATATACCTTGAGCCACAACCAGGGGCGAAACAGTTAAAACCCGTTTCCTTCTTATCCCTTTCAGCAAGACCGCCAAAAGCAGAAATGAGAAGAGATAGCGCAGGAAAAGGGCGTTCCCCGGGGTCAGACCTTGCGCATAAGCCAGTTTTACCAGCACCGGCAGGGTAGCGTACATCAATGCCGAGATCAGTATATATACTGATCCTTTAAAGTCTTTGGAACTGTGTGACATCAGGTCTTCCTTCCGTTTCCAACCAGTTCTCTAAAGTATATGACTGCGGCCAAATAAGTACAATGCCCCTAAATAATTGGTAACCTGATTGCGACGGCCGCCAATTCATGGTATAGTTTATAATCTGTAGCCACCCTTCAAAACGATTTGAAAGAGCGAGCATGCTGTAGCAATACCGGTACCAGCGGGTGAAGTGGAATTATAATCAACTGTTTTTTCCGGTAGGGTTCACATATAATCTTAATAACACACGTAGAATTAACTGTGACTGGGCGCGACTTTTGCATGAGTTGTGCGGCTGAGGGATGTGGAGGTGACGTTTATGAAAAACAGATGGGGCAAAGGTGAACCGGTAAATCTTTCGGATTTGCTGAAGATTACGCCGGTTGCCGATGAGATCATGCACTTGACTGACGAACTGGGCATGAGCCTTACCGATGTGATGTGGATAGTATCGCAGATAATCGAAAACCATGATGAAACGGATGGGGACCAAGACGGGGAGAATATACAGGAGCGCTCCCAGCAGGAATGGGATAATATAGATTTGGATGGCGTCGAAGAAGAGATGGACCGGGCCATGTACCTGGTCAACGTTAAGATAAACGGTCCGGGCAGGTTCCCAGAGATTGGGTTTAAAGCTGGCGTCAATGATACCGAGGATATGAACTACTTCTTCGACATGATCTTGGAAATGATGGAGAAGCTGGATTAGACAAACTACCCGAGGTCCGGAGCGATTCCGGACCTTTTTTTCATTTTGTCACCAAATCAGTATCGCGCCATAATTAAATAGAGTTTTCGGTTCTAAAAACTCCGGCCCGGGAGTAGAATTACCTCGGGGTCAGAAAACATTCATGGAAGGGGGATTGATGTGGACTACAAGTTAATTGATGAGATTTTGCGCGAGATTGGGCTGGAACGTATCGAAGACGAGGAAACCGACCAACAATAATTGGGAGCCATTTAAGGATTGACTTAAATGGCTCCGCCGCTTTTATCTATTGAGCGGTCATTTGCAGCAGCTCCGAAACAGTTACGAATTCATATCCCTGGCTCCGGAGGGCTTCAATTACCTTGGGCAAGGCTTCGGTGGTCTGTTTGCAGGTATCACTGGCGTGCATAAGTATGATGGCCCCCGGGTGCACTTTCTTGCTGACCCTTTCGATAATGCTGCTGACTCCCGGATTCATCCAGTCCAGGGAATCGACACTCCACTGGATCACCTCATAGTTGACTTCATGGGCGCCTTGAATCACCTGATCGTTATAATCGCCATTGGGGGTACGGATCAGATTGGCTTCGACCCCGGTCACTTCCTTTATATTATTGTGAGCCTTTAGAATTTCTTCCTTGATCTCAGCTTTGCTCAAATTACTCAGGTTTATATGACGGTGACCATGGCTGGCTATTTCATGGCCGTCCTGCTTAATCCTCTGCGGCACCTCAGGATACTGCTTCACCCAAGGCCCGGACAAGAAGAAGGTCGATCTTATCTGGTTTTGTTTGAGGATTTCGATGACCGGCATGGGGGTGTTGTTACCCCAACTAATATCAAAGGTAAGCGCCACCACTTTCTTGTCGGTCTTGACCTCATAGACCGGCTTCAGTTTGTGATTAGCCTGAACGTAGACAGCCCCGGTGGTTAGAAACACCAACGCTATAAGCGCTATCAATACGATTTTGGTACGGGAAGTGAGCTGATAAAATCCATACATCCTCGGCATCTTCATATCTACCTCCTTAATCCCTATTTTTAATAAATCTATTTGAATGATCGGGGTTTATTCCGAATTTCCTATCTGTATCAATTGGCTCATGGTAACAAAACGATAGCCATCCGCAGTCAATCGAGTTAACAGCAGATCCACAGCCCGGGCCGTCTCCAAACCGTTGCCGGCTCCATCATGAAGGATGATGATCTGGCCGGGTTGGATGTGGGACACTATATGGTTGGCGATCGATTCTCCTTTCGTCCCCACCCTCCAATCCTTGGAATCCTGCTGCCAGGTCCAGTAGGCTATCGTCATCGGGTAGCTGGTCACGAATGCGACCATCTGGTCGGAAAGATACCCACCTGGGGGCCTGAATAAGCTGGGGATCTGGCCGGTTGCCTGATTAATTAATGTGTTGGTTCGCTCGATCTCGCTGCGAAATATTTCGACTTCATTTTTCTTGAATTGGCTGTAATTATGGCTGTAGCTGTGATTGGCGATTTCATGGCCTTGGTCTGCCATCGTCCGCAAGAGTTTCGGGAGTTTCTCGGCTCGGTAGCCCACTACAAAGAAAGTAGCCTTGACATCGTGGCTGGCGAGGCTCTCCAAAACTGCCGGAGTCGTTTGGGCGTCTGGACCATCATCAAAAGTCAGGGCGACCACCTTCTGCTTGGTCTGAACCGAGGTTATCACTTTTTTCTCGGCTTTCCATTGATTCATGTTGGGGTGCAAGGCAAGTCGGTAGGAACCGATACCGAACAAGAATATTCCGGTAAATATGACGCCCAAGGTGCGTTTTTTCAGCAGTAATATCATTCGTTTATTCTCCCTCATCAAGATGGGGACATCCCCAGCAAAAGTTTAACCGAAGGCGAAAGATCCCCTTTACAATATATTGATGCATTATGCTGAATATGCTCGCTGCGAGAATGTTGAGAGAGATGGGGAGTTGCGCGACTGAGATGGCTGGTAAAGAGGCCGCATCCTTGCCATCATTCCAATTCCACCAAGCCTCAGTGTGATGGGAGGAAGACTCATAAATACCTGTGCGGCATGGTTTACTGCTCCGGGAAAACAAGCAGACGCGTACTTTACTAATTGGGGAGACTACATTATAATATTACTTGTCGCTGCGAGGTGCGGGGCAGTAATTCCATAGTATTCATGGGTCGTTAACTCAGAGGTAGAGTGCTTCCTTGACGCGGAAGAAGCCACAAGTTCGAATCTTGTACGACCCACCATATGAACATAGCAATACCGGGCTTGAAAGGCCCGGTATTTTTGTGTCTTGGTGTGAAAAGAGCTATTGCCCACTAAATTGCCCTTTGGATCGAGACCCCTGTGGCCAAACGCCACTATAAATTCTCACTAGTACGATCATAGAGTATTCTTCCCATTGGCCCCCGATGGTAGTCTGCCGTATTAGGATGGGCTGGCGGTCCCCAGACAATTTTAAAAGGCTCACTTTGCATTTCATCCAGGCTGCAGTAACATATCTTGGCAAAAGCCACCTTCACCGAAGTACCCACAATAATGTTTTTATCATCCCATGGGATTGCATTTTTACTCCTGGCAGGATCGCTGCCGTCTTCGGCGAAATAAGCGGTGCAGTCCTCCGGTAAATTGGACAGGACTACTGTATCGGCCGAGACTGTGTTGAACCTCGGTGTTGGTATCGGCCTTATTTTATATCTGGCCGTGACAGGCTGGCTGAATTCACCGGTTACCCGGCAATACCGAACTGCCTTGACGATAATCGGGGCCGATACTACAAGGTGCTCGTGATAATGTATGGGTAATCTGGTCCGGCTGTGTCGAGGGTCGCTGCCATCGGTGGTATAGTACCCGGCCGAGGATACACCTCCATGCAAGCATACCAATTGAAATCCAGAATAGATGCCACTGACAGGTTCTATTGTCAGTTGTTTGGCGAAATTGGTTTTTTCTCTGGGTCGAGAGAGAATGGATTGTAGATTCATTGGTCGGCCCTCATCCATCACACAAGTTATAGTTCGACGCAAGCGGTGGGTCTGTGGGCAGTAAGGGGTCCAAAACCCTTTACCTCCCATTTTGATTTTAGCACGGTTGATGGCCGGTTCAACCGATCAAAAAGACCAAAATAGGGCTATTATTCTTGTCGGTACGCTATCCTTCTGGCTCAGTTGAACAGCAATATGTTGAAGGAGAAAACAAAATGTATGATTATGATGGTTGAGGGAATGAGGAATGGCATGACATACTGCAGCATTGATCATAACAGCCGATCGGTGAACCACAATGCCCGTTAATCTCAGCTTGGGAATTGCATTGGAATGTACCATAAGTGGTCAGAAATGAACACGTACGGGTGAGTGCACTGGAATGTCTCTGTTTCAGCGGGAATCGGTGAGAATCGGATAATAGAAAAACGCAGCAGTGAGGCTGGACAACCCTAAGAGAAAAACGGCTGCAGCAGGAAGAAAAGATTGAGAATAAATAATATCGTGTTCACGGTCAGAGCAACCAGCAGGTACGATGTACTCACCCGGTGACCGGAATTGTAAATGTCCAGAAAACCGATAATGCAGACGCCTGCCCCTATTATCAACAAGAGATAATTGGCCTCAACCCACTGACCGGTCAGCCATTCAATAAAAACGCTCATAAATCCCGAATAGCCGATGGGAACCAGACTATAGATGAGAAACAGCGCCAATGCCAGAAATGGGTACAAAAATATCATCCTGGGTACCTCCCATATATATAAAGTGGGCCACTGACTTTTAAGATTGGGTTGGTTAACTGATACCAAGATAATATTCGCCAATAAACGTGTTATGTCCTGCATAGTTTGCACCGAAAGAATGCATATTTGGTCAAAAAAATACTGCCGGGAATTCGCGTCCTCGGCAGTATTTTCATTTTGATTAGCCTTTGAAGGAAGCGCGGGAGGTCTGGGTGGCGGTTTCATTCATAAAGGTGTCGACCGCGTCCTGTAGCTGGGATTGGTTTTGGTATGCCTTGTTGGTCAAATCATTTACCAGGGTTTGGAATTGCTGCCGGGCCTGGCGATTCTGTTCCAACTGGGCCTTGATGGAGTTTTCCATCTGATCCTGTACCACGGACATGCTGTTCATGGTAAAACGCACCATATCCCACATCTGATTCATCGACCCTTCCACCATTCCCATACCATTAAAACTACTGCTGCTCATTGCTCTGATCCTCCTAAAATTATTGTTTGGTTTTACCGCTTTCCGTTTATATTACCCATTCATTGACAATCATATACGTTAACAGTTGGGGGGAAATTTATCGATTCCATCGACTGCCAGGCCTTTTTCCAGGCGAACTCACAGTATATACTGCCCGAGCGGGCACGACCAAGATCCTGCAAATTTTGGATTACGGCTGACTGAATAATGAAAATTTGCCCCACATATAATAATGTAAGCATCCAATAAGGAGGCCGCAAAATGGTTTATGAGCTGCAGATAGTGACCGCTGCAGACAAGGAATCTTTCCTGGAGGAGTTCACCCAAAAATTTTCCTGGTTAAGACAACGCGGTTGTTGCTTGTCAGTGAATAGCTGTCCCATCCAACGCACCGACAGTATCATATTTGATGTCCTGTTACAGGGCAAGGTATGCTCTCCTTATTACAAAGAAGAGGATTATATATATATCTTTAAACATCAACTAGCCGAATTTCTGGCTGAACACGTTATCCGGGATTGGGAAGGCAGATTGGCCTGGCGGGAGATAAACAGGCCCAAACGGTCGATTATCTCCGACGACAGGCCAGCTGTAATGGATAAAGCCACCAAATTCCTAAAGCGTTGTCACACTAATGAGAGCCTTAACCTGTTGATGAATTATGGTCGTAAGAATAAGATCTCCCACCGCATATTCGATTATTTGTTCGGTCACAGTACCTTGGTCATCGAGGGTTTCATTAATTTCTGCATGCAGGACTTTTTGACCGACATCCGCTTTGCGGTCGATCTGGCCTGCGAGGAATTGCGTGATGAAAAAGAATACAACGAATTCGTCAAGCTGCTGCGCTACTTTGTGGATACGCAACCGCCGCTGATGCTGGAGGTCAACATAATGACCGGCAAAGAACGCGGATTTGTGCTATGGGATGGAAATGGCACCCGTATCGAGGAGAAGCAGATAAAATATTATATGGAAGACATCGCCCACGGGGAGATCAATCTCGACGATGTATTGGTCAGCATCCTGATCACGGTAGCCCCGCGCCGTATTGTTTTACATAATAGAGACCAGCAGGTTGACAATGAATCGGTCCAGATGATCAAGAAAGTCTTCGATTCCAGGATAATCGTATGCGATGGATGCGAGCGGTGCCGAGATAATCGGGGCCCGGAATATATGCAGCGCCCAGGCCAGATCCTGGTTCACAATTACCCCAGCGACAAGAGATCATAAAACCCAATTTCCAAATTACAGTCGAGACCTGAGCATCTGCCTCTATTTGCAGGTAGTTATGATCGGGTTTATAGCAGTGGGATTCCATATGGGATGGTGGCTTATGGCCGCCATTTTGTTTGCGGGCCAGACAAGAATCTGCTATCCTTTTTAGATAAGAATCATTGCAATCGGCGGTTGTCCGATCATTCATACCGGTCCACAGCTAATACACTTTGGAGGTGTCATATATGATAAATATCAGCATGCCGGATGGACGGCACAGGGAATACCAGGAGGGGACCAGTCTGCTGCAGATAGCCGAGGACATCAGCTCTAAATTGGCCAAGAATTCGGTAGCGGCTGTCTTTAACGATAAACTGACCGATATGACTACCCCGCTATACCGTGATGGCAAAGTCCAGTTCCTTGACTTCGAAGATGAGAAGGCCCGCTCCGTATACCGGCACTCATCATCCCATATCATGGCTCAGGCCGTGAAACGGTTGTGGCCGGATACCAAGTTCGCCATCGGACCGGCTATCGACAAAGGATTCTATTACGATTTCGATACCGACCATACCTTCACTCCGGAGGATTTCGCCCGGATAGAAAAAGAGATGACCACTATCATCAAGAGCGACTATCCCATTGTGCGGCGGGAGTTGCCCAAGGATGAGGCGATACGGTTCTTCGCGGAGAGAAATGAGGACTATAAGGTAGAGCTGATCCAGGATCTCCCAGATGACGCAATTATTAGCGTATATCAGCAGGGTGAGTTCGTCGATCTTTGTGCCGGTCCCCACCTGCCCAGCACCGGCAAGGTGAAAGCGGTCAAATTGATGAGTCTGGCCGGAGCATATTGGCGCGGCGACGAAAACAAGAAGATGTTGCAGCGGATATATGCCACTTCTTTTCCCAAACAGGCTCTGCTGGACGACTACCTCCATAAACTCGAAGAGGCCCGCAAGCGTGACCACCGCAAGCTAGGCAAGGAATTGGGCTTGTTTGTGCTGCTGGACGAGGGACCGGGCTTTCCCTTTTTCCTGCCCAAAGGGATGGTCATCAGAAACGAACTAGAGAGCTTCTGGCGGCAGGCCCATCAAAAAGCGGGCTACCAGGAGATTCGCACCCCGATAATCCTGAACCGGGAATTATGGGAACAATCCGGTCATTGGGACCATTACAAAGACAATATGTATTTCACCAAGATAGATGAGCAGGACTTTGCGGTCAAACCGATGAACTGCCCGGGCGGCATCCTGGTGTACAAACAAAACCTGCACAGCTACCGGGAACTGCCTTTGCGCACCTGTGAAATGGGATTGGTTCATCGCCACGAGATGTCAGGGGTGCTGCATGGCCTGATGCGGGTGCGCGCCTTTACCCAGGATGATGCCCATATATTCATGCTCCCGGAACAGATAATCGCTGAGATAAAAGGGGTCATGGACCTGGTCGATCTGTTCTACAAACAGTTTGGATTCTCTTATCATGTGGAGTTATCCACCCAACCGGAGAAATCCATGGGCAGCAAAGAAGTGTGGGATGCAGCCACCGATGCGCTCAAAGAGGCCCTGGAGGAAAACGGCCTGGCTTACAGAATAAACGAAGGTGATGGCGCTTTCTACGGTCCCAAGATAGATTTCCACCTGCGGGATTCGCTGGACCGCACCTGGCAATGCGGAACCATCCAACTTGATTTTCAGATGCCTGAGAAGTTCGATCTCACCTATATCGGCGAGGACGGTGAAAAACACCGCCCGGTCATGATCCACCGGGTCATATACGGCAGTATGGAGAGGTTTATCGGTATCATTACCGAGCATTTCGGGGGAGCCTTCCCGGCTTGGCTGGCACCGGTTCAAGTGCGGGTACTGCCTATAACCGAACGTCAGCATGAATATGCAGCGCAGGTGATAGAGCGTTTGAAGGCAGAAAGGATCAGGGTTGAAGCCGATCTTCGCAGTGAAAAAATCGGCTACAAGATCCGGGAAGGGCAGCTGCAGAAGATACCTTACCTGCTGATATTGGGAGATAAAGAAGCCCAGTCTGATTCGGTAGCGGTACGCCATCGCAGGGAAGGTGACCTGGGCCAGCAGCGGCTGGATGAATTTGCAGCCATGCTGGGGGCGGAGATTCAGGATAAAGTTATCAGATAGAAGTTGCATCTCGGTCTGGGATGTGTTAATCTACTGGTTGGAATTGTAAAGCAGGAGCCTGGCTTCTCACCTTACTACCGATGGTTCGTAAGGTCATGGACAACAGATATGGTCCCATGTGGCTGTTCACAGGCAATATGGATCTGTTAGTGCATTTGGAAGCGGGTTTAAAAGCCCGCTTTTCATATTTGCAGGAGGTGAATTGCTTATCAGCAAGGATTGGAGAATCAACGACGAGATCCGGGTCAAAGAGGTCAGACTGGTCAGTGAAGACGGAGAACAGCTGGGCATAGTTCCTATCCGCGAGGCCTTGGCCATAGCTGAGGAAAAGAGCGTCGACCTGGTAGAGGTAGCCCCTTCGGCCAAACCGCCGGTATGCCGATTGATGGATTACGGCAAATTCAAGTTTGAGCAGAGTAAGAGGGAAAAGGAATCCCGGAAGAAACAGAAGATAATCTCCATAAAAGAAGTCAAGATGAGACCCAACATAGAGGAACATGATTTTCAGGTTAAAGCCAAAAACGCCAGAAAGTTCTTGGCTGCTGGGGATAAGCTCAAATTTACCATCATGTTCAGAGGCCGGCAGGTTACCCACCCGGAATTAGGAGAAAAGCTATGCATCAAGCTGGCCCAGGAATTGTCCGATATTTCCGCCATCGAAAAGCACCCCAAGCTGGAAGGGCGCAACATGGTAATGATATTGGTGCCTAAGTTGGATACTGATAAAGCCGACAAAGACAAAAGTGATAAGAAGGAGGACTAACTATGCCCAAAATGAAAAGCCACCGCGGCGCCGCCAAGAGATTCAAGAAAACCGGCAGCGGAATGATTAAAAGATCGAAAGCTTATGCCAGCCACTTACTCAGCGGCAAGAGTCCCAAGCGGAAGAGGAATCTGCGCAAGGCCGGTCTGGTCAGTGATGTAGAACAGAAGAACATTTCCAAACTGCTACCTTATTAATTCAAAAGGGAGGACTTTTAGATGCCGAGAATTAAGCGCGGAGTAACGTCACACCGGAGACATAAAAAGATATTGAAACTGGCCAAAGGTTATGTTGGCAGCAAGTCGAAACTGTTTCGGGTAGCCAACGAACAAGTAATGAAATCGGGGGCTTACGCCTATGCCCACCGTAAACTGAAGAAGAGAGAATTCCGGCAGTTATGGATTGCCCGCATCAATGCTGCGGCCCGCAACAACGGGACTACTTACAGCCGTATGATACATGGACTGAAGCTGGCAGGAGTGGACGTGAACCGCAAGATGCTGGCGGAGCTGGCCATCAGCGATCCTCAGGGATTCTCCCAATTGGCTGAGGTCGCCAAAAAATCATCCTAACCAGAAAACATAATTCAGTTATCCATTAAAAAGTATGGTTGATGAACCATACTTTTTTCATAACAATAACGTGGAATGAGAAGCAGGTGGTAGGATTGCAGCCGATCAGTTCAGCTGATAACAAGTTCATAAAGCTGGCTTCTAGCCTCAAGGTAAAGAAATACCGGGAGGACCAAGGCCTGTTTCTGGTGGAAGGCACCCGTTCAGTGGACGAAATATTGCAGCGGCCGGAATTGCTGGAGGTGCTGCTGGTAAGTACCAGCCGGGAACAGAAATCCCTGCTCAACGGGTTGCCGGCGGGGAAGATTGTTGAGGTTGAACCTAAATTGATGGGACATTTTTGCACCACCGATAATCCCCAGGGCATCGCCGCAATAGTCAAGAAGCCGTCCTGGTCGTGGATTGACGTGACCGGCGGCGGAGGACTGCTGATCTACCTGGACCGGATTGCCGATCCGGGTAATCTGGGCAGTATCCTGCGGAGTTGCTGGGCTTTCGGCGTTAAAGGGGTATTGATGTCACCCGGTTGTGTCGACCTCTTCAATCCTAAAGTGGTTCGCTCCACCATGGGTGCCATACTCCACCTGCCGGTCTTTGCCGATGTCAGCAGTTATGCCGTCAGGAACTTAGGTGAGGCAGGCTATTCCATCATTTGCACTGACGTAGAGCAAGGGCGGGCATACTATGAGCTGGACTATAAGGGAGCAGTGCTTATCATTTTAGGCAGTGAAAGTCAGGGGGTAAGTGAGGAACTAAAACAGGAATCCGCCCAAATCATAAATATACCGATCGAGCCTGGGGTTGAGTCTTTGAACGTGGCGGCAGCATGTGCTATAATTATGGCTGAAGCACGGAAACAGCATCAAGAAGGTATAGAGTGAGATTGGCATGAACTGAATGGTTCATGGCAAATTATTCGGAGGGTTCACCGCTTATGCAGGATCAAGTTGATCTTTTATGGTACTTCTTTGAAACATCCGGCGCCATCATTTATTATCTTCTATACAAGAAATTGGTTGTAAATTAATAATCTGGCGATGATCAGGACTAGTAACCCGTGATCTAACTTACAGGGAGGCCGTATCAGAGACTGCAAGTACGGTTAAGGGCAGAGCGGGCGAATTCACCTGGGAGCTGCGGACTGAAATAGCAGTAGGTTCGACCGGATGCCGCCGTTAACGGCCAGGAGTGAATCGGCTTGGTCCGATTAAAAAGGGTGGTACCACGGAAATGCTTTCGTCCCTGGGGACGAAGGTGTTTTTTGTTTTCTGGATGATCGCGAGCGGGCAGAAGGATCAACACAGCCAACGGTGTTTCCATAAGGGCATTTGAACAAGGGGGTATTGCGATGATTGAAATGTTGAACCGAATCAAGAACCAAACCCAAATCGATATCGATCAGGCGGAGGAATTTGAGACACTAAACCAGGTTCGGGTAAGGATACTAGGGCGCAAGGGCGAGATCACCCAGGTGCTGAGAGGTCTCAAGGACCTCGATGGTGAGCAAAGGGTCGAAGTGGGACGTATAGCCAATGAGATCAAGAGCGAATTGGAAGGTCTTATCGAAACCAAGACACAACAGTTGAAAGCCCGGGCTTTGGAAATGATGCTCCGGAGCGAGCGGATAGATATAACCCTGCCCGGCCTTCCGGGTCCCGCTGGTGCTCTGCATCCCATCAGCCAGGTTACCGATGAGATCAAGGCTTTTTTTATTGGTTTGGGTTTTACAGTGGCGGAGGGACCGGAAGTAGAGATGGATTACTATAATTTTGAGGCCCTCAATGTCCCCCGTGACCATCCCGCCCGTGATATGCAGGATACCTTCTATATCACCGAAGAGATGTTGCTGCGAACTCATACATCACCGGTTCAGGTGCGTACTATGGAGAAGATGGCCCCGGAGATACCGGTCAAGATAATCGTTCCCGGACGGGTATATCGTAAGGATGACGATGCCACCCACTCACCCATGTTCCATCAGGTGGAAGGGCTGTTGATCGATGAACGGATCACTTTTGCCAACCTCAAAGCCATGTTGTTGTTGTTTGCCCGCCAGGTATTCGGCGAGGATGTAAAGGTGCGCTATCGTCCCAGTTTCTTCCCATTCACCGAACCCAGCGCGGAGATGGATATTTCCTGTGTCAATTGCGGTGGGGAGGGTTGCCGGGTATGTAAACAGACCGGTTGGCTGGAAATTCTGGGAGCTGGTATGGTCAATCCGCGGGTGCTGCAATATGGCGGTTACGATCCGGAGAAGTACACCGGATTCGCCTTCGGGATGGGGATCGAACGGATCGCCATGCTTAAGTACCAGATAAGCGACATGCGCCTGTTGTTTGATAACGACAAGCGTTTCCTGACTCAATTTTAGGGGGTGACCATATGCATGCATCAATTAATTGGCTAAAAGAATATGTGGATTTTGATTGGACCGGGGAGGAACTGGCCCATCGGTTGACGATGGCCGGAATCGCCATCGAAGAGGTTGAAAAGATCGGTGATGACAGTATAATGGGTCTTGACCTGACTCCTAACCGGGGTGATTGCCTGGGGATCATCAATCTGGCCCGTGAGGTGGCGGCGTTAAACGGAAATGAAATCTCCTTGCCAGCCATCGATATCCATGAGACCCAGGAATTTATCGGAGATCGTATCAAAGTGGAGATATCTGCCCCTGATCTTTGTCCCCGGTACACAGCCCGATTGGTCAGGAATGTCCGCATCAAACCATCACCGCCATGGCTGCAGGCCCGCCTGCAGAGTTGCGGGGTACGCCCCATCAACAACGTGGTCGACGTGACCAATTATGTAATGTTGGAGTGCAATCAGCCCCTGCACGCTTTCGATTATGATCTGCTCAGCGAGGCTAAAACAATTCTGGTTCGTCGGGCTGCATGCGGGGAAAAAATCGTCACCCTGGATGGAGTTGAACGGGAGTTAAATGAGGATTCCCTGCTTATAACCGATAATGGCAGACCGGTTGCGCTGGCCGGCATAATGGGCGGGCAGAACACCGAGATCGGGGAGAACACGGTTAACGTCCTGCTGGAATCAGCCTATTTTCAGAATACCGGTATAAGAAAGACATCTCGGCTGGTAGGTCTGCGCAGTGATTCATCCATCCGCTTCGAAAAGGGAACCGATGTAAACGGGGTGGTTTTTGCAGTTGATCGGGCGGCTTACTTGCTGCAGGAATTGGGGGAAGCCGAAGTTGTTGGAGGAATGGCGGATTGTTATCCCCATCCGATTAATCCTAACCAAGTTCTGTTAAGACCGGAGCGGGTCAATTACTTGCTGGGTACTGAACTGAGAGATGCCCAGATCCGGAAATATATAGACCACCTGCGGTTTCCTTATCAGCTTCATGATCGGGATTTGCTGGTCACCGTACCCTCCTATCGTCCTGATATCGACATGGAAGTAGACCTGATCGAAGAAGTGGCACGTTTACATGGCTTTGACAACATTCCCGCCCAGCTTCCTGTCGGAATTACTACCCAGGGCGGGCTTACTCCGCTGCAGAGATTCCGGGACCGTCTTACCAGGTTTCTGGCTGGATCGTTTTATGAAGCGGTCACGTATAGCTTTGTTTCCACCCGCTATTTCGACATGTTGAGGCTGCCAGCCGACAGCCCGCTTCGCGAGGTCGTCGCCATCGCCAACCCTCTGTCCGAGGAACAGGCGGTCATGCGGACCTTGCTGCTCCCTGGACTTTTGGACACTGTAAATCGTAATCTGGCCCGCAAGAACAGTAACCTGGCCTTCTTCGAGTTGGGTTCGGTATTTTACCCCCGACCCCAGTCCCAGCCCGAAGAGGTGTTAAAGTTGGGTGCGGTGGTAGTCGGCCGGGCGGAGGTCAACTGGCTCAAGTCCGGTGCGGAGATGGATTTCTATTACCTGAAAGGCGTGGTTGAGAGCCTTCTGACAAATTTAGGGATCGAAGGGGTCGAATGGACTGAATGTGATAATGTGAGCTATCACCCCGGCCGTTCGGCCCGGCTGCTCTGCGGAGAGGTAGAGATCGGAGTACTGGGTGAGATACACCCTCTGGTCAGACAAAGCTTCGATATCAAGCCCCGGGCCTGTGGGCTGGAGCTGGATGTCCACAAGATGTTTGCTCTATCCCAGTTAAAAGTCATGACTGCCGGGATTCCTCGTTATCCAGCCGTCGAAAGAGACTTGGCCATCATCGTCAGCGAGGACGTGAAGGCCGCCCAGGCAGAAGCTGTTATCAAACGGGTGGGGGGAGAATTACTAAGGAGTGTTTCCATCTTCGACGTCTACACAGGTGAACAGGTGGCTGCCGGGTATAAGAGCATGGCCTATAAGATGAGCTTCCAATCGGACCAGAGAACCCTCACTGAAGCGGAAGCCAACAACCTGATGGAAGCTATCAGGGCGGCCTTGGGATCTGAACTTCAGGCTGTCTCCCGGTAGTTTCAGCCAGCATGATCGGTCTCGGAAGAGTCCCGGCTTATCCTCTACAAAAGATATGACTGCTAATAAATAAGCGGAATAATTAAACCTCCTGAGCCAATATAAATGCTCAAAAGGAGGTTTTCTTTTGATTATCAACGTACGTATCCATAGAATGATGGTGGCTGTTATCGGGGCCACTTTTTTCATCCTGCTTATGATTCTTCTGATGCTTAAATTTATCTTCGCGGGCGACCAAAAACAGCTGTCCCAAGCTGTACCGTCAGAAACCACGATCTGCGGTGAATTCATGCCCTGGAGCGAGGTCGACAGGCTATTGCCGCAGGGGAGTAAGGTTACCATTACCGATCTGGACACTGGCATATCCTTTCAGGTACAGCGCCGGGCGGGCAGCAGTCATATCGATGCCCAGCCCCTGACCGCAACCGACTCCGCCGCCATGAAGCGAGCCTATGACGGGAAATGGTCCTGGAAACGGAGGGCAGTTATGGTAGAGCTTGCGGATGGTAGAAAGATAGCGGCTTCGATGGCCGGCATGCCCCATGGACAGGGAGCTATAGCCAACAACGATTTTGATGGCCATTTCTGCATCCACTTCCGGGATTCCAAGACCCACGGCAGCCATAAAGTTGATCTGGCTCACCAGATGATGGTTTGGAAAGCATCCAACCGGGTCGATCAACAAGTGATCGAGATGCCGCCTGAGGATGTTATCGCTCTCTTCTTCACCGCTATTGACCAACGTGAACACAATATCGCGGCTCAGCTGATGTATCCGGATATGGATATCAATCCTTTGCTGCTGGAGCTACAGCAGGTAGACCGAATAAAGTATGAAAATATCCGCCGGCTGAATGGCAACCAGTATGGTGTCGACTTAAGGTTAGTCTTCTTGAAAACCGATCGCGAAGTCAAGGAGGAACTAGTGCTCAGAATAGTAGGGGATGCCCCCCCATGGAGGATAGCTGCCAGCAGTATTATGTCTCTCCTGGAACCGATACTGGCTCCGGTCTTCTTGCCTATAGAGAACTGGACGGCTGAGGAGGATTGGGAATAGTAGTCAAGATGGGTGGTTGGGCAGGGTTTTATAACCATGCCCGCGGTTAGGATAAATCGTATATAATAGTACTATCATCGGAGGGGGATATGGACATGTCAGTCGCTGCATCAAACGAAACAGTAAATGTAAATATAAAAAACGTCGGATCGTTCCAGGTTGCCCGCGGCTCTACCGTGGGCGAGTTATGTGCTCCCCTCCAGGAGGGCAGGGCCTACCCGATCGTGGCGGCCATAATCAGAAACACCTTGCGAGATCTGCACTATGTTTTCAAGTATGACAGTGACGTGGAGCTGGTTGATTCAACCACTCAGGCAGGCTTGAGAATCTATCGCCGCAGTGCCACTCTGGTTTTGCTCAAAGCCTGTCGCGACCTTTTCCCGGAACGGACCCTTATGATTAAACATACTCTTTCCAACGGCTTGTACTGCGAATTCATCAATCTGCCCAGTGCTGATATCGAAGTCGAGCTGATCCAGAACCGGATGCGCCAAATCGTCCAGCAGGATCTACCCGTAAACCGCTATCTGATGGAGAATGACGAGGTTAGGCGGATATTCATAGAGCAGGGACAGGAAGACAAGGTCAGGCTGATGCGTTACCGCGACAAGGAAGCCGCCCATGTTTATGAGTTGGACGGTTTTGTTGAATACTTCTACGGATATATGGCCAACCGGACCGGCATATTGGGAAAGTTCCGACTGCTGTACCATTCTCCCGGGATGGTTTTGCGCACTCCCGAAATCGACGATATCGATCTGATAAAGCCTTATCGGGAACAAAGAAAATTGGCCATGATCCATCAGGAAGCCAAAGAATGGGCCGACATGCTGCACGTGCCGCATGTTTCAGCCCTGAATGATATGATCACCCAGGACAAGATAGACGATCTTATTCGGGTCAACGAGGCCCTCCATGAGAAGAAGATAGCTTATATCGCCGATATGATTAGTGATAACCCCAGCATACGGGTAGTCCTGATCGCCGGGCCCTCATCCTCGGGCAAGACCACCTTCGCCCAGCGTCTGCTGATCCAATTGCGGGTCATCGGCCACCGTCCGGTGTCCATTTCCATGGACAACTATTTCGTGGACCGGGCCATGACCCCCCTGGATGAAGAGGGCAACTACGACTTTGATTGCCTGGCGGCGGTTGACATTAACCTCTTTAACGACCATTTGGCCAGACTTATTGAGGGTGAAGAGGTAGAGATCCCCATCTACAATTTTAAGACCGGACGCCGGGAGGAGAATGGTACCAGGATCAAGATCCCCACCAATGAACCGATCATACTGGAAGGCATCCATGCCCTCAACGACCAGTTGACCTTCAGCGTACCGGTTAAAAACAAGTTCAAGATCTACATAAGCGCCCTGACCCAGCTGAACGTCGATTACAGCAACCGTATCCCCACCACCGATTCGCGCCTGATCCGACGGATTATCCGCGATCATCGCACCAGGGGCAACCCAGCCATCAAGACTATCGGGCAATGGCCATCAGTTCGGCGGGCAGAAGAAAAAAACATCTTTCCCTTCCAGGAAAATGCCAATGTCATGTTTAATTCGTCGTTGGTATATGAACTGGCTGCCCTTAAGCTGTTTGCGGAACCATTGCTGGAAGCCATCGACAACGACGTACCGGAGCATGTGGAATCGAGCCGCCTGCTGCGGTTTCTCAGTTATTTCCGGGCCATACCCACCTCCAATATCCCGCCCAATTCCATTCTGCGCGAGTTTGTAGGCGGCAGCTGGTTCGAAGTCTAAGAGGAGATGGGTTGGGACTGATTCCCAGAGGACAGTCGTTTGAGGATCTTGGGCTGGATGAACCAGAGCAGGTCGGCGCGGGGGGGGTCAATGGATTTTATTCTGAAACCGGCCGCCGCTCCTTTTTTAAAAGGTAAACATAATCCGACCAGTTGTTCACTCAACTCACTGAGATGAGGTTGGTGCCCCACCAATACCAGGGATCCGGAGGGTTGGGAATGCGCCAGCTCCCGTCTCAATGCCTTCCAGTCTCCAATGCCTATAAACTCAAATTCGAGAACCGGATGGACTCCCAGCGACTTGGCTATGATGGACGCCGTCTGGCTGGCCCGTGGTAACGGGCTGGACCAGATGGAGATATTCGGATTGGATATCAATCGAGTCAGGTGGGGCATGATCTGGCGGATTTCCAGACTGCCTTTGACGGTAAGGAGCCTGCTGGCATCCTCTACTGCGGGTGATTGTTCCTCCGCTTTGCCATGCCGCACTAAAATAAGTTCTTTGATAATCGCCGCCACTCCTTTGGCACCAGGTTGATTGACTTACTATGGTTGGGGAGACGAACCCGACTGGGACCGACGGCAAAAATACAACTGGCTGCTGAATATCTTTTTACCCCGCTTGTCCACCCGGTAGTAACGGCCATCATTCTTCAAAAGACGGGCCTTCACCGTGTCCTGCAGGTAAGCCTCCAGTATCTCTTTGAGCCGGGCAGTGTTATCCTCATCTTCTACCGGAAACATGATTTCTATGCGCCGATCCAGGTTGCGGGGCATAAGATCGGCGCTGGCCAGGAAGTAGTTCTCCTCGCCATCATTATAGAAATAATAAATACGGCTGTGTTCCAGAAAACGGCCCACCACACTCCTCACCCGAATATTGTCGCTGCACCCTGGGACGTTGGGCTTGAGGCCGCATATACCACGCACCAGCAAATCTATTTTGACCCCCGCCTGAGAAGCTGCGAACAATTCTTTAATGATCGGTTTATCCACCAGGGAGTTGACTTTTATGATTATATGAGCGCTGCGACCGGCGCGGGCATGGTCAGCTTCTTGCCGTATCAATTCCGACAATCTGCTCCGGATGGTAGTCGGGGCGACGTCGACTTTGTAAAGGTTACCCAGGTTGGAGTAACCGGACAACATATTGAAAATGGTAGACGCATCGGCACCCATATAAGCCTGGGCGGTAAAGAGGCCCACATCTTCGTAACTCCTGGCGGTGACGTCATTATAATTGCCGGTGCCCAGGTGCAGATATCTCTTTATCCCGTCATCTTCCCGCCGTACTATCAACAGCATTTTGGCATGCACTTTAACCCCAGGAAGACCGTATATTACATGGCAGCCGGCTTTCTCCAGGCGTTTGGCCCAGGTAATATTGTTCTCCTCATCAAAACGGGCTTTGAGTTCCAACAACACCGTTACCTGCTTGCCGTTTTCGGCCGCCCGTTCCAGTGCGGCTACGATAGGGGAGTTACCGCTGACCCGGTAAAGTATCTGTTTGATGGCCAGCACCTGAGGGTCTGCAGCTGCCCCTTCCACCAGTCGGACTACCGGTTGAAAGGACTCGTAGGGGTGATGCAGCAGTATATCCTGCCCAGCTATCAGGGTGAACAGATCTTCTTCAGTTTGAAACGGAGCCGGGACCAGCGGCCGGAATGAAGGGAAGCGCAAATGGCAGAAATCAGGTTCGGGGGCTATCTTGAGCAGAAAACTGAGATCAAGGGGGCCGCTAATCTCATAAAGCCCCCCGTCGGGCAATTCCAGTTCTTCCACCAGGCGTTCCAGTAAGCGGCTATCCAGGCCTTTTTCGTATTCCAAGCGGATGACCTCGCCCCATTTACGTTGTTTGACAGACTGCTCTATTTCCTCCAGCAGGTCTTCGGCACCTTCCTCATCCAAGCTGAGATCGGCGTTGCGGGTTATGCGGAAACACCCCTGGGCCAGGATGCGGTGTCCTGTGAAGAGACAGGATAGGTTGTCCTTGATGATGTCTTCCAAAAAAACCAGCGACGATTTGTAAAGCGCCGAAGGGATGCTCACCATCCGTTCCAATACGGAGGGTACCTGTACGGTGGCGAAGACCGGTTCCGAATCATCGTCGGGATTGGCCAGCAGCAGGGCGATATTGAGACTGCGGTTCATAAGCAGCGGGAAGGGCCGGCTGCTGTCCACCACCATGGGGGTCAGGACCGGGAAGACATTGCGCTGATAATAATTGCCCAGGAATGCCTTCTGGCTCTCATCCAACTTCTTTCCCTTGCTCAAATGGATCTGCTCCTTCTTCAGCCCGGGACGTAAAGACCGGTTATAGCATCCATAAAGGTCGGCAATCAGACTGTGGACGCTCTTCGAGATCTGCTCCCATACCTGTTGGGGAGACAATCCGGCCTCGTCTGGTTCGGCCAGGCCTGCCTGCAGTTGGTCCCATACCCCGGCTACTCGAACCATAAAAAACTCATCCAGGTTAGTACTGACGATGGCCGCAAATTTAGCCCGCTCCAGAATTGGATTGGCAGTATCCTGAGCTTCCTCCAATACCCGCCGGTTGAAGGCCAGGGAACTCAACTCCCGGTTTATATAGTTGGCCGGCGCATCCGCAATACATCCCCGCATGACACTCATCCTTTATGTTTTAATAGGGGCTTCAATCCATAAACCGCTTCGAAGAAATCCAGGTGGGCGGAAAAACTCCACCCCTCCAGCAGGAAATCGCCTTTGGATTTGACTTTGAAGACCACTTCTGTCTTGTTAACCTCCACATCAACCTGCTCTATGGAACTGTGGTGGGATATATGCAAAGCATTGGCGATCTTCAGTATGGCGGCCAGTTTGCTGACCATGATCTGGTCTTGGCGGTCCAGGGAACGGTAATTATCGTGCCACCGTTCCGGAACCACCTGGCTATGGTACCTGGCGATGTTGGCCACAACCGCCAATTCCCGGTTAGCGAAGCCCAGGACCTGTTGCGCCCGGATGATATTGCCGGAATGCAATTCGTGTCCGTCGGCGTTGATATACTTGCCTACATCGTGGAGAATGCAGGCTACCTGCAGATAAAGACGTTCTCGTTCACCAAAATTATGAACCGGCTTCAAGTAATCGAATATACGAAGCGCCATTTCCTCCACCTTCAGGGAGTGTTTTTCGTCGGTGCCATATTTGCGGCCCAAATACCGGATCGAACAGATCATATCATTTATATATTCATGCTTGCGGCTGGTATCGAACCTTTCATCGGCCAGGTTTGCTAATACACCATGCCGCAATGATACCCGCGGCACCTGTATACCCGTGGCAGCGGTGGCTCGCAGAAAACGGCGGAATATGATGGCCGAAGGCAGAAGGATCTCGGCTTCATTACGGTGCAGCTTGTAACGGCTGATAATATTGTCGGGGGTCATGTTCTTCAGTAGGGCATAGATCTTTTCCATCGTAGCTCTATCCAAAAAGTGCCGATCGGAGGTCAATTGGTCCAACTGTCCCAGCTTGAGGATGGAGGACAGCTCCCCACCCAGGCCGATAACATATTTAAAGTCAGCGCCCTGGCGGAGGGAATCCAACCAGTAGATCTTGCTCTCCAGGAATTCCTCGATCACCGCCGAAAACTCCAGGGTGACCCGCTCCAGGTCGGCCAGCAGTTCCCGTAACCGCAACGAGCCAATCTTGACATACTCGGTAAATTGGAGGCTGCCACCGTCATAGGCAAATATCTCCATCCCACCCATGCCCAGACTGACCAGCAGCAGACCATCCTGGGACATGGTATGCAGGTCCGATATGCTGTCTCGCATCGATTTGAATTCGTAGAAACGTTCCTGCAGATTATTGATAACCTCGACTTTGAGACCAGTGCGCTGGCAGATCTGATCGAGGACGTATTCGCGGTTGGAGGCTTCACGGATCCCGGTGGTAGCCACGGCATGGTAATGTTTGACCCGGTAATCCTTCATCAACTGGGCAAACGATTTGAGGGTCTTACAGAGCTCCTGAGTGGATGACAATTCTATTTTCCCGGAGGCAAAGGTGTCGCGGCCGATCTGGGTCGGTTTCCAGACATCCTCCAATGGATTGATGGTACCCTCCGCGCTGATCTCCGCTATCATCATACTTACGAAATTGGTTCCGACATCGATGGCTGCCACTATCTGAGGTGATGATTTCTTCATACTCAAACCTCATTTCCGAGGGTGATTATCTCCAATTATAACAGTTGAGCGGGGATGAGTGGAGCCCTTCGACCCAACCCGGTTCGGCTTCTTCCAACCACCACTTAATAATACTAAATACGTTTTTGGGCCCTTGGTACTGATATAATTAATTAAAATCGATTGGAAACACAAATTGGGGCTGGGAGGAGAGTGAAGGCGGTCATGAAAAAGATCGTGGTGATAGATATTGGCTCCAACTCGATTCGTTTGATTTTGGTCCGCCTCGGGGATCAAGGCAACTTCAAGATTATCCATGATCTCAAGGAATCGGTGGGTCTGGAAAAAGACCTGGAATCGGACTCAGTTATCAAGCCAGATCGTATCCGCAAGGCGCTCCGAACCCTGACCATGTTCCGCAGCCATTGTGAGGCGGTGCAACCTGATCAGGTTTTTGCCGTGGCTACCGAAGCAGTCCGCCGCGCCACCAACCAGGATTATTTTCTGGAGCGGATCAAGGAGGAAACCGGATTCGAGGTACGAGTGCTTTCCGGTAGTGAAGAGGCATATTACGGATACATAGGTGTCAACAACAGTATGGATATCAGGGATGCACTGCTGATGGACCTGGGTGGGGGAAGCACCGAACTGACCTGGATGATGGACGGTCAAGTGAAAGAGACGGTGAGTTTACCGCTGGGGGCTCTAAATGTTACCCAGCAATTTGATTTGTCAGACAATATCAAGGATGAGCAGATGCGCAAGGCTCAAAACAGCGTTGCCGACGTCTTCAAACAAGTTCCCTGGCTGTCCGGCCTGCAACCGCAGACCCTGATCGGCATCGGGGGCACCTTCCGCAACCTGTGCAAGATCGATCGTCGCCGCAAATCGTATCCCCTGGAGCGCACTCATAATTACGTGATGCAGGTCCAGGATATAATGGATATCCACAACGAAGTCAGCGCCCGTAATCTTAAGCAGCGCAAGACAGTCAAGGGGTTGTCCAGCGAGCGCTGGGATAATATAGTAGGGGCAACCACGGTCATAACCGCGCTGATCAATTATACTTCCATTAATGATGTGGTGATCAGCGGTCATGGACTCCGGGAGGGGCTTATCTATGATTACATTGCCCGCACCTTCAACCTGAGCGGAGATGTGCTGGACAAGTCCCTGGTCAAGAATCTCAACAACTACAACCTGGACGTCGGTCATGCCCGTACCATATATAAAATAGCCTCTTCCTTATATCGCCAACTGCAGAGCCTGGCCAAGATCAACGGTGATTTTGGCAAGGTTCTGAAGGCGGCTTCGATGATGCATGATGTGGGATCAGCCCTTAATTTTTACCAACAAAACGAGCATCTATTTTATATGCTGGTCAACTCAGAACTGCATGGCATGTCCCATCGCGAACTGGTGATGAGCGCTTACGCGGCCTGCAACCAGTTCAACACCAAAAGACAATATCCGGGCACCCGCTTCCGTACCTTTTTGACCGATAAGGACGAAGAAGCCTTGCAGCGAATAGGGCTTTTGATACGGATAGCCCGCAGTTTGGATCGTTCCATGAGTGGGTTAATCGAGGATGTTTCGTGCGAAATCGAACGGGACAGGGTGATCATTAAAACCATATCGGCGGGCAATATTGAACTGGAGATACGTGACGCGTTACGTTATTGTGACGATTTTAAGAAACTGTTCCGTAAGTCGCTGTTCATCATGTGATGCTTAATGGGCTTGGTCAATGCCGCGCTCATACAACCAGTTTGAGCCGGTATTACCCCGGAGGCGAGGGTTATTACTGTATTCTGGCAGAACGCAAGGTATTGACAGCAGCCTGGCATCTGATAATATTCTGTAAATGAACGACCATTCAGTCAGCCGCCGCGAATTCGAGCTTGGCAGCTGTGATATTGATAGGATAGGGTTTTGAAAACTGGCCCCAGCAGCCGACAGAACATCGGCGGGAGGGGCACTGGATAAGTGCAGGGGACCATGAACCGCTGGGCTTTATGCCAGAATGCCAGGAGTGAATAAGGTTTGACGGCCATAGTATAAGTCCCCGATCGGACTGGGGGAGGGAGAGTATTTTTATGGAGCTTAGAGGATATGCAGGTAGAATTTTGAATGTGAATCTGAGCCGGGATAATTGCCAGTCGGTAGAATTGTCGCAGCAGTTTTGCCGGGACAATTTGGGCGGGATAGGATTTAACTCGCGCATCGTCTATGATGAGGTGCCAGTGGGAGCGGAACCGCTGGGGGAAGAAAACATTTTGGTTTTCAGTGTCGGGACCATGGTGGGGTCCACCTTCCCGACCGCGTCCCGCACCGAGGTCTCGGCCAAGTCGCCGATAACTGGCCGATTCGGCACGTCCAACTCAGGTATGTTTTTCGGTAC
This sequence comes from uncultured Syntrophomonas sp., assembly GCA_964494735.1. Lineage (GTDB taxonomy): Bacteria > Bacillota > Syntrophomonadia > Syntrophomonadales > Syntrophomonadaceae > PHAA01. The sequence goes on along the minus strand of CAZBSD010000011.1, from coordinate 20,651 downwards.
CCAATTGAAGAATGCCGGATTCGATAGCCTGGTTCTTAAAGGCAAGGCAGCTGCGCCGGTATATCTGTACATCGAGGATGGCCAGGCCGAAATAAATGATGCCGCCGCTTTTTGGGGCAAGGATTCATGGGAAACCATTGACACCCTTAAAAAACTTTATCCAGGCTGTGAAGTAGCTTCGATTGGACCGGCCGGGGAGAATTTGGTCCGGTTTGCCTGTATCGAAAACAGCTACTTCGACGCATGGGCTCGCACCGGATTGGGCGCGGTGATGGGTTCAAAAAACCTGAAGGCAGTAGTGGTTCGCGGCAGGATGGGAGTGAAGCCCGCTGACGCCCAAAAACTGATCGAAATATCCTGGAAGGCGCGCCAGCTGATCGAATCATCGCCTTTCTTCGCTCCTTTTAAAAGCTATGGGAGCATGAATGCGGCCATACCTTACGGCAATTTCAAGGCTTTAAATGCTCATAATTTCAGCCAGGGATGTTTGCCGGACTGGAAGGACAATTTTAATCGCGGTAAGGTCGAACAATATACCTACGGGCACATTGCCTGTCAATCCTGTATTATTGCCTGCGCGCATTGGGTAGAGATCAAAGAGGGCAAATACAAGGGTTTGCATATGAAAGACATGGAAGTGACCCCCACCACCACCTTCGGTTCTGGTTGTGGGATGAGCCTGGAAGGCTCGGTCAAAGCCAGTGAGATGAGCCAGAGATATGGTATGGACATGGTAAGTGCGGGCGGAGTAATGGCCATGGCTATCGAATTATACAACCGGGGCATTATTACCCGAGATGATGTCGGCTACCAGCTGGCCTTCGGAGATGACGATGCCATTTTGCAGCTGATGGATGATATAGCCCACCGGCGTGGTATAGGTCAGGTGTTGGCAGAGGGGGCTTTGCGGGCTGCCCATAATTACCAGGGGGCCGAAAGCAGTGCCATGCATGTAAAAGGCCTGGAAATGCCGATGATCGATCCCCGTGGGCGCACCTCCACCTGGAGCTTCGGTATCCTGACCAACATTAGAGGGGGTGACCACCTGCGCTGTCGCAATCCGGTCGAAAACCTTCGCTATAACGAGAATAAACATCAGTTCCGCAAGGAGAAATTCGGATTCGAGCCCAAGATGTACGATGCCCTCGACATGCCTGATTCATTGAAGGCTCAGGCCATCGACCTGGAAAACGACACTACCGACATCGCGGTTATGTCTTACTGGGCTGAGAACCTGATCAACCTGTTCAATTCTTTGGGGGTATGTATCAGACCGCCGGTCGAACATCGTATCGGTCCTGCCATTTTGGCCGAGGCTTATACCGCTTTTACCGGCATAAAGATTAATGGGGAAGAACTCATGCGGGCTGCCGAGCGCAGCTGGAACTTGATGAAGCTGTTCAATCTGCGCGAAGGGGAGAGACCCGAAGATTCAAAATTCCCCCGCCGTTTCTATGAGGAAGAGGTGGGAGGCAAGAAACTGGATGAAGACCAGTTGCAGCGGGTTCTCAGGCTTTACTACAAGGCGCGGGGATGGGATCAGGATACGGGCGTCCCCACCGCCTCCAAATTGGCCGAATTGGGTTTGGAACGGGTTTAGTTGGTCAGGGAGATATGCTATGAATAAGCGCCTGCAGGTAGTATCAGATAGATGCACGGGGTGTGGATTGTGCCAATTGGCTTGTGCGGTCAATAAGAGCCGGCAATTCAATCCATCCCTGGCCCGCCTAAAAATATATCGTTCCGAGCGTCACGGTATCAATGTGCCTTTGACGTGTCAGCAGTGCGCCGAAGCGCCATGTGCCGCGGCATGTTTGATGAACGTCATCGCCAAGGACATGGCATCAGGGATCACCATACGCAATCAGAGTAATTGCATAGGTTGCCGGGCCTGTCAGGCAGCTTGTCCTTTCGAAGCTTGTACCTACGATCATGGTCAGGATGTGGTAGTCAACTGCGATTTGTGCGGAGGGAGTCCCGCTTGTGTGGAAATCTGTCCTACCGGTGCCCTGCAATACCGGGACTGGGTTGATAGCCTGGAGCAAGGGAGAGATGCTGAAGCGCTTAAACGTTCAGCAGTGCCGCCGCGGGAAAGGAGCCAGCATGGCTAATATCGTCATAATCGGCAATGGGGCCGCCGGCAACAGCGCCGCTGAAACGATCAGACGGGCGCAACCGGATGCGTCGATAAAAATAATCACCAGGGAGACGGTACCGGAATATTCAGCCTGTGCCCTGCCCGATTACTTGTCGGGATGGGTGGAGCGGGAGCGGCTTTTTATCAAACAATGGCATGACTACCAGTCCAATGATATAGAAGTATTGGGCGGACGCGATGTAATTCGAATCAACACCGCTGGGAACCGGCTGCTAACCAACCAGGAAGACATTGTTTATGACCGGTTGATTTTGGCCACCGGCAGCCGGGCTTTTATCCCTCCGGTTCCGGGTCGCGAGCTGCAAGGCAACTTCGTGGTCAAGACGGTTGATGACATCGATGCCATAATGGCCCACCGTCCCCAGCAGGCAGTGGTGGCAGGCGCGGGCAACATAGGGGTGGAAATGGCCCAAGCCTTACATAGCCGTGGCTGTAAAGTGTTTTTGGTGGAGATGATGCAACAGATCTTCCCCCGTATATTTGACCGGGAAGCTGCCGACCGAATCAGCGCAATCCTTGCTGCTCATGGGATCGAGGTCCTGACCGGACAAAGGTTGGTGGCAGTCAGCGGACGCGGCAGGTTGGAAGAGGCGCGGGCGGGTGAACGGGTCCTGGCCTGTGATACAGTGATCTGGGCGGCGGGGATGAGGCAAAATGTAGAGATAGCTCGGGATGCCGGTATAGATATCGGTGCTCTGGGAGGAATAAAAGTTGATTCCTATCTACAGACCAACTGTCAAGATATCTATGCTTGCGGCGACTGTATCGAATCAACCGATATGCTGACCGGACGACGGACCTTGAGTATGCTATGGCCCAATGCCAAGAGACAGGGCCAGATAGCAGGTCTGAATTGTTTGGGGCGCCAGGTAGTCTATGAGGGAGCGGTGAACCTGGTGGTTGAGGAAATATTCGGGGTACCGGTGGCGTCCATGGGGCTAACCGCCCAGGCTCTTGAAGGGCAGCCTCTGGAGGTGGTGGAGGGCCAAGGTCAGTCCAGCTATTGGCGGTTATTAGTGGTTGGGGATCGCATCATGGGTATGCAGGCCATCGGTGTTACCGATGGTCTGGGAGCGGTCATGGCCTTGATGAAGAATCGAATTCGCATCAGCGATTTTGAGAAAATCGTATCTGATCCCGCTCTGGCTCATAAAGCATCCTGGTATCTGCCGGCCAGCCGGTTTATTATCCCTGCACAATCCTTGGGAATGAGGTAATTATTATGAAGAAGATGTTATTTATTGATCATAACCTTTGTGTAGGCTGCCGTAACTGTGAGATGATCTGCTCCCTGGTTCACGAGGGGGTGTGTGCCCCATCATTATCACGGATCCGGGTAGCCCGGGATGAGCGAGCCGGATGGAATGTTCCTATCAGCTGTTCCATGTGCGAGAAGCCTATGTGTGTAATGATATGCCCGGCAGGTGCTGCTCAGCGTAATGATCAGACTGGTTTGGTGATGATAGATGATAACAGGTGCATCGGTTGTTTCCAGTGTGTACAGGCTTGCCCTTTCGGCCATGTCAGCTTCAATCCCGCCCGGGGGGTGGCCTTCAAATGTGACCAGTGCGGGGGAGACCCCCAGTGTGCCAGATTCTGTTGGACTGGTGCCATCAGTTTTGAGCCGGTCGACCTGGAATTAGAGAGACGCCGCGGGGAAACTGCCCGTCGGGCAGTAACTGACTCCAACCGAGGACAGTGATTAGCTTGCCGGTCGTGCCAGCAGCATGTGATATACTCAAAACAGCTTTTGCTGTTGAGGAGGAAATCTTGTCTTTTTATAGAATAACAAAAATAATTCCGCAAAGGGGGCACGAAGGTGGATAGGAAGTCAAGCAGTAATGTCAACCGGGTAGCAGTAGAGATCTTCAATCAGGTTTATATAGTGAAGGGTATCGAAAGTGTTGAATATATAGAGATGCTGGGCGCCTATGTAGACCGGCGGATGCGGATGATAGAGCAGCGCAACCACAGCCTGTCGGTAACCAAGGTGGCAGTCTTGACTGCTCTCAATCTGGCTGATGAATTGAATAAACTGCAGGAAGATTACGACGATCTGGTCAAAGCTCTTGAAGAGGAAAAGAGAAACAGGACGGTGTAATGGATGACCAACCGGGAGATCGCCAGAACATTGGACCACATCGCAGATATCCTTCAATTTAGGGAAGAAAACCCCTTTAAGATCAGGGCCTACCGCCAAGCGGCCAATTCTATCCATTACTTGGATGAAGATCTGCAGTATCTGTATGAAAAAGGCCGGCTGGGCGAGATAGCGGGAGTAGGCAAAGCAATCCAGAGCAAAATAGAAGAGCTGCTGGAAAAGGGCAGCCTGGAATACTATGCCAAGCTGCTCCGCGAGGTACCGGCCGGACTACTGGAAATGCTGGCCATCCCTGGGGTGGGACACAAGACCATAAGGATGCTATACGAACAGCTGGGCATAACCAACCGGGAGGAACTTCGTCAAGCGGCTGAGGAAAAGCGCATCCGCTTGCTTCCCGGAATGGGAAGCAAGACTGAATTCAGCATCATCAAGGGCATCGAAATGCTGGAGCGGCAGGGCCGAAAACACACGCTGGGATTCGTCCTCCCCATGGGGCAGGAAATGTTGGCATATCTGCAAAATATGGAACAAGTGACCCAGGCTTCCCTGGCCGGGAGCATCAGGCGGGGCACTCCAATGGTGACTGATATCGACTTGGTGGTGGCATCAAACGACGACCAGACGGTGCGCAGTAAGATCGCTCAGTATCGCGAGGTCAGGCAGATTACCGAATCCGTGCCTGGTCACATACAGGGATTTTTACAATTCAATATACCCTTTGAGGTTATAATACTGGCACCCGAGAAATACTGCTCGGGTTTATTTTTGGCGACTGGTTCCAAGCAGCACCTGGCTAGATTATGGCCCCATGGGCAGACACCTGAGTTGGATGGATTGCCAAGTGAAACAGACATCTATGCTACCCTGCAAATGGACTTTATTCCGCCAGAACTCAGGGAGGATAAGGGCGAAGTGGAGGCAGCTGTCAGACACAGCCTGCCTGATCTCATCCGGTGGGAAGATTTGCAAGGGGACCTCCATTGCCACTCCGGTTGGAGCGATGGGGCCAGTGAACTCTCCGAATTGGCCGAGGCCGCCCGTAGTATGGGGTATTCATATTTGGCTATAACCGACCATTCCGGTTCGCTGGCTATCAGCGGGGGATTGAACCAGGAGCGGCTGACTGCCCAGGGCCGGCAGATAGATAAGCTAAACCGGCAATGGAATGATTTCCAGTTTCTCAAGGGGACCGAAGTCGACATCCTGCGGGATGGGCAGCTCGATTATGATCATGACGTTTTGGAACAGCTGGATGTGGTGGTGGCTTCCATTCACACCAATTTCCATCTGGATAAAGAAAGTCAGAGCGAGCGCATAATTCATGCCATCAAGGATGATGACGTGGATATAATCGGTCACCTCACTGGTCGCTTACTGGCTCGGCGCCCCGCTTATGAGCTGGATGTGGAGCAGATATTGGACGCTGCGGCCCACGCCAAGATAATCCTGGAGATCAATTCCCATCCCGATCGGCTCGATATTAATGCTGATTTGGCGCGCCAGGCCCGTGATAGGGGTATAAAGATAGCGATCAATAGTGATGCCCATCATAAAAAGGATCTCGGACTGATCCGGTACGGTATCACCAATGCCCGCCGGGGATGGCTGCGTAAGGAGGATGTCATCAATACCTGGGATCGGGAAGCCATCCTGGCCTACTTGGAGAATAATGAATAAGGCAGTAGCGACATACTAAGTCAGGAAGCTATTCAAGGAGGACCGCCCTATGCTGGAGTTTGCTTTAAGAGTGGCGGGGATGTATTTCCTGGCTTTGATCATGATACGCCTGCTGGGTAAACGGGCTCTGGGGGAACTGGGGCCTTTTGATTTTGTGGTCATGACCGGGGTCGGGGATACGGTGATATCGACCGCCCTTGACCGCAGCATACCTTATTATGAGGGCATTGTAGTTCTGGCCACCCTGGCGGTCTTGGAATATTCGATGGGTTACCTGAGCTTGAAGAACGGCCGTCTATCGAATCTGATCACCGGGGTGCCGGTAGTCCTCATAGATGACGGCAAGATTATCCGCAAAAATCTGGCTCGGGAAAAATTCAATATCGATGACCTCATGCAGGAATTGCGCCGTCGGGGGGTAAGAAACATCAAGGATGTCGACAAAGGAATACTGGAGTCATGCGGAGGTTTCAGCGTCATCCTCAAACCCGAAAAAGAAGCGGTATCCAAAGAGGATTTAGGAATATCGGTTCCGGTTGGGGACCACTTGCTTACTACCGATCAATTATCGCGGGCTGATACATTTGCCCGTTTGGACCGGCCGGAAGCAAAGGCGCCCGACCCTAATCTGACCGAGCGGATAAAAAATATAGAGACCCAGCTGAAGCACATCACCCATCTTCTGGAACAAACGCCTTCCGTTTATAACCGCAGGGATTAGGCATGTGATATAATTGAAAACGCTTTACCCGGTAGTTACTGTAAGCCAGGCAGGAGAGTTGATTGATACCGATGGAATTACTGGCCCCGGCCGGCAGTTGGGAATCGTTTCTGGCGGCAGTCAATAATGGCGCCGATGCCGTCTACATAGGAGGGCAACAGTTCAGTGCGCGCCAGGCGGCGGCCAATTTCGACTTGCATCAGCTAGAAGAGGCGATTCGGTATGGGCACCAGCGGGGGCGCAAAATATATGTGACGGTCAACACCCTGATCGATAAACAGGAATTCGATGCGGTGTTGGACTACCTGTGGCAATTGACCGATTTTGGAGTAGATGCGGTCATACTGCAGGACGTAGGTCTCCTGGAGGCGGCCCGTAATCTCCTGCCGGGGTTGCGGATACACGCCAGTACCCAAATGACCACCCATAACCAGGACGGAGCAGCCTTCCTTAAGCGCCTGGGGGTATCCCGGATAGTTTTGGCCCGGGAGTTGACGGCGGAAGAGATCAAAATGATTCACCAGGCGGTGCCGGAGATACAGTTGGAAGTCTTCGTCCACGGGGCGCTTTGTTACAGCTACTCGGGGCAATGCCTTTTCAGCAGCATGATCGGAGGAAGGAGCGGCAATCGGGGTCGCTGCGCCCAACCTTGCCGACTGCCATATACCATTTACCGGGATAAACAATCTATTGTTCACAAAGACCAAGGCCGCTATCTGCTGAGTCCGGCCGACCTGTGCCTGATACAATATTTACCGCTTATAGCAGCATCAGGGGTGACTGCCGTGAAGATCGAGGGCCGCATGCGGCGCCCTGAATATGTGGCGGTGGTCACCAGGGCTTACCGGCAGGTGTTGGACACCCTGCAGGATGAACCCGGTTGTAAGGTTTCTCCGGAAATAATGGAGCGCCTGCTCGCAATATTTAACCGTGGTTTTACCACCGGTCATGTGATAAAGGAACCCAAATCACTCATGAGCACGGTCTCCCCTAAAAATCGGGGAGTTCTGGTGGGACAGGTGCTGGAACAATCCCGATCGTATGGCACCAAAATAAAATTGGATGGAACGGTTCAACTGGGTGATGGTCTGGCGGTATGGACTGGTTCCGGCGTGATCAGGCCGGTCCTGCTCCGGGACATCAGGATTGATAGCCAGCGGTTCACTGAGGCCCACGCTGGACAGATTATCACTGTTAAATTGGATGGACCGGTGTTGCCATCCAACCTGGTATTCAAGACCCATGACCAGGAATTGCTCAATGATGCCCGCCGCTCGATCGTCGCTCAACCCGCGCCCAGGATTGCGGTGGAGGCAGAGGTAGTCTTGACCCCTGGGGAAAAACTGCACCTGTTCCTGCAGGCGCAGGGCAGGCGGGTTCAGGCGGACAGCCGCCATGAGTTACAGCCCGCTCACACACAACCTTTGGATTATCCGGTGTTGAAAGAGAAGATCGGGCGTATGGGCAACAGTCCATTTCTTTTGCAGGATTTGACAGTTACCGGCGCCATGAATCTCACCCTTCCCCTCAGTGATTTAAATGAGGTCCGCCGCCGGGCGGTTGATTTACTCAGCCGGGAATTGTGGTCTGGGGGCTCAGTACCTGCCGACCGGGAGAAATTCCAGATGGACAAGACTGCCTTTTTGTCCGCTCGGCAGACAGGCGGTATCGAGCGCACTCAATTGACAGTAGCGGTCAGTAATCTCCAAGATGTTTACCGGGCTTTGGCTAGTGGCGCCGATCGGGTATACCTGGGCATCGATGGATTGGGCAGTCACCGGCGTATCGACCAGCAGGGTCTGGACCGGTTTTGCCGCGGATTGGGCGGGGACGGGGGACGGATAGTACCTATGCTGCCCCGCATTCATAAACCGGCTGATAAATGGGACTACCGCCAGGTGGTATCGGATGGCGCCGGCATAATGGTATCGAGCTGGGCTGATTTGGGCTGGGCGGGCCAGCACGGATGGCGTATCTATACCGATTATAATATGAATGTATTCAATCCGTATACCTTGCGATTTTTAGTCGGAACTGGGGTCGATTGCGTCTGCCTGTCACCGGAACTGAGCCTGAAACAGCTCGCCGCATTTGAAGATCTCAGTCAAGCCGAGCTGCTGATACACGGCGATCTGATCCTGATGCAGTCTCAGTATTGCCTTATCGGCCAGACCAGGGCACCCGGACTGCCGGCTTGTTCCTGGACCTGCCGACGGGCGGACTACCTCCTGCGCGACGATCGCGGCTACAGTTTCCCACTGGAGACCGACGCCGACTGTCACCAGTATGTATTTAATTCACGTCGGTTGTGCCTTATGGAGGATTTGGACCGCATCCTGGCCTTGCATCCGGCCGCCATCAGGATAGAAGCCCGGCGATACGGATCTGAACAGTTGCAGCCTTTGATCGCTCTGTACCGGGAAGCATTGGATGGAATTCAGGCGGGGCGCAGTCCAGACCTAAAAAGATTACAGCTTGAACTTGCGCAACTGGATGGGGTCGGGTTTACTAAAGGACATTATTTTCGCGGGGTATTGTGATGATCGAGAAATTGACATTGGAAAAATTGGAGTTTGACAAGATACTTGGACTGCTGGCCAATAGGGCTTATTCCGAAGGGGGGAAATCCCTGGCCCTGGAATTGGAGCCCCAGCCGAATTTGAGCGCGGTTGAGCTGGCTCTGGATGAGACCGGGGAAGCCATGGAACTAGTGCGCTACGGCGAGCCGGCTTTTCTGCACCTGGTCAAACCGGTACAAAGACATCTGGATAAGGCGGGCATCGGCGGCATACTGGCGGGTCCGGATTTACGGGACGTCTATCTACTGGTCCGGGCGGTTCGCCTTGCTATCAAATACACCGGCGGAAGCAAAGCCAAGCGATTGAGAGTAATTGCCGACGGGATGAAGAGCTTTCCGGAGCTGGAGAAACTAATCCATGCCGCCATCGATGAAGAGGGCCATATTCGTGACGATGCCACCCCAGAGCTGAAGAGTGTGCGCCGCCAGATAGACACTGGCCGCCAGCGCATCAAGGATTATCTGCAGAATTTTATCCGTTCCGGCAACAACCAATCCTTGCTCCAGGATGCCTTGATAACCGAACGTTCTGGACGTTACGTGGTGCCGGTGAAGCAAGAGTACCGTAATGAGGTCAAGGGGATTGTGCACGACGAATCGGCCAGCGGAGCTACCTTGTTCATTGAGCCATTGCCGGTGGTAGAGCAGAATAACCGTATCCGCAGTTTACAGATAGAGCAGAAACGCGAAGAGGAACGCATCCTTAGAACCTTGAGCTCGGCGGTGGCCCTGGTGGCATCGGATTTGGCCCGGGACTACCGAATTCTCAGCTATCTTGACTTGCTTTTCGCGCGGGCATTTTTGGCCTATGACATGGAAGCCTTCCGTCCTCAGGTCAACGACCAAGGGCAGATCGATATCAGCCGCGCCAAACACCCATTATTGGGCCAGCAGGCGGTGCCGGTCAATGTCAGCCTGGGCGATCGGTTTGATATCCTGGTCATCACCGGGCCCAATACCGGAGGTAAAACGGTGGTGTTGAAGACCATTGGCCTGTTGACCATGATGGCCATGAGCGGTCTGTACATCCCGGCCCGGGAAAAGAGCCAGGTCTCAGTGTTCGAAAAGATCTTCGTGGATATTGGTGATGAACAGAGCATCGAACAATCATTGAGCACCTTCTCCTCCCACCTGACCAATATAGTAAATATACTGCAGCAAGCAGATTCCGGGACCCTGGTTTTGCTGGATGAACTGGGAGCCGGAACCGATCCGGTAGAAGGAGCCGCCCTGGCCCGGGCTATACTAGAGGACTTGAAAGAAAGGGGTGCCCGGGTGGTGGTGACGACCCATCAGAGCGAACTGAAGACCTTCGCTTATCAAAACGAGCGGGTCGAAAATGCCTGCGTAGAGTTCGACCCGTTGACATTGAGCCCCACCTATGAATTAAGCATCGGCACACCGGGTCAAAGCAATGCCTTTGAGATAGCGGCCCGGTTGGGATTGAAACCATCACTGGTGGAGAAGGCGCGGGAATTGGTTCCTGAACGTGATGCTGAAATCGGTAATATGATCAGGCAGTTGAAAGAGAGCCGTTATTTTTATGAGAACGGTAACCGGGAACTAGAGGTTGGCCGCCGCCAGCTGCAACGAGACCGGGAAGCCCTGGAGGCTGCAAAAAACACCCTTATGGCGGAGCAGGAAGCCATCCGGGAGAAGGCCAAGCTGGAAGCCGATCAATACGTGCGCCGCATCAAGCGGGAAGCCAATGAAGCTATCGAGGAGTTGAAGGAACTGCTCAAACAAAAGGAACAGCCGCCCAAATGGCATGAGCTCGACCAGAAGAGCCGCCGGGTAAAGAGTCTTGGGGCGCCAATGTCGGAGCAGGAGACTCAGCCGGGCACCGATGATTTGCGAGTGGGTGACTATGTGCTGGTACGCAGCGTAAACCAGTCCGGGCAGGTAATCGAAGGACCCAATGCACAGGGAGAAGTGATGGTACAGGTGGGCAGTGTCAGACTGACAGTACAGAAAGAGCAGCTGGTTCGTCAGAAAGCCAAAGAGGCCAAGAAGGCGTCGAGCCGGAGGGAGACATTCATGGAAAAGGTACAGAATATATCTCCAGAGCTGGACCTGAGAGGAAAATATGCCGAGGATGCGGTAGCCGAACTGGATAAATACCTTGATGATGCCAATCTGGCTGGTCTCGATAGGGTCAGAGTGATACATGGCAAAGGAACCGGGGCATTGCGGCTGGCGGTGCGGGAATACCTGCAGGGACATCGCCTGGTGCGGGAATATCGGGATGGAATGGGCCAGGAAGGCGGCTACGGGGTCACAGTCATCGAATTGAGATCAATACTGGACAAACTATAAGCGCATCCTGTTTTAGAACTGTTATTCCAGGATGCGCTTAATCATGTTACTAGCGGTCATGGTCGGACAAAGGGCAGGAGGGCAGTTTTTGACCGGCCGGCAGGACAATCTCATAGACGTACTTTTTGTTACAACCAGGTTTGGCCTTATACAGTTGGCCTTTGTTGCGGGGATCGGTACAAATCTTGACCGTGTTGGTGGAAGGACCGGACGGTACTTCGGAGATATGCAAAGGACAAGTCTCGGTCGGGATGGCGGCCGCCGGATGGCCATCGCCGCCTGATACGCTGGATATGGCGATGGTGTGGGGGCAGTACTGGGTAGCCCGGAGACCTGAGTCCTGGCATATGTTTATGGTATGACTGGTGGTGCACACCTCGGTGGGGCTTTTACTCTTCAGTGAGTACTCAGTCACCGCCGGGCAGAGATGGCCGGGCTGCTTGCCGGATTGACTACACACGGTAACCTGGGTAACCCCAGAAGGCATGGGCCAGCTGCCGGCACTTACACCCTGGTGGGCTTTCTGCATCATGGCTTTAAACATCAATGCCGGGGCTCCTCCTCCGGCCGCGTTGACCATCTTGTATTTCTGTTCGTCGAACCCCATCCAAATAGCTGCCGAATAGCGGGGTGTTACCCCGCAGAACCAAATATCGGTCATCTCCTCTGATGTTCCGGTTTTGCCCGCGGTGGGCACATTGGCAACCTTAGCCCGGGTACCTGTCCCAGAATCCACTACCGTCTGCAGCATGTTGTTCATCAGCCAAGCGGTCTCAGAACTCATCACCCGCTGACTTTTGGCCTGGTACTCATATATGGTTACCCCGCTCATGTTCTCGATCCGGTTGATGAAATGAGGAGGATGGAAAATGCCCCCGTTGCTGAATGCAGCGTAGGCACCGGCCATCTGCACCGGGGTCACCCCTTTAGTCAGACCACCCAACCCGAGCGCAGCCAGATTGAGATCGTTGGTCCCGGGACTATCGATCAGTGATAATCCCAGTGCCCGGCCCATATCAAAGCCATAGCGGGTACCCAGCTTATCTTCCATCTGCACCGCATAGGTATTAACCGAGTATTTAACTGCCGTCCGCATGGTTATGAAGCCGCGATAGACTCCGTCATAGTTGGCTGGCTTCCATACCCCGCTGGCTGTATTGTAGGAAATGGGAGCGTCATTTATGGACGTATATGGCATGTAACCCTGCTCCAAAGCGGGCGAGTATACAGTCAGGGGTTTTATTGACGACCCCGGTTGGCGATAGGCGCTGGTGGCGCGATTGAAGCCGCGGGCCTGTTCATATTCGCGGCCCCCCATGATTGCCAGTACGGCACCGTTGCTGCTGTCGATGAGCGCCATACCCACCTGCACCTGAGGCCCATTTTTGATACCACTGGGGAAGTTGGCGGCCTTCTGGAAGTATTCTTCGGCATAGTCCTGCAGATCCGGGTCGAGGTTGGTGTGGATCCTCAGGCCGGCGGTATATATTACACTGTCGCTGCCCGCATACTCTTGTTTTTGGGACAGAATGGAGGCGGCTTCATCGATAACGGCATCGGTATAAAATCCATGGCTGGTCGCAGTCTGCTGTTTTTTAACCAGAACAATGGGGGTATCAAAAGCCTGGTCGCTTTGTTGTGTGTCAATATACCCCGATGCAGCCATACTATTGAGAACCTGTTTTTGCCGCGCCTTGGCACTTTCCATATTGGAGAAGGGATTGTAGTAACTGGGACTCTGGACCAGACCGGCCAGCATCGAGGCCTCGGGTAAAGTCAATTGGCCCACATCTTTGCCGAAATAGGTGTGGGATGCGGCCTGAACCCCATAGGCACCGGCGCCGAAATATATCTTGTTAAGATACATCTCCATTATTTCATCTTTGGAGTAGGTGGCTTCGATTTTAAAGGAAAGGAACATCTCCTTGATCTTGCGCTCCCATTTCTTGTCAGTGGTCAGGAATGAGCTGCGAGCCAACTGCTGGGTGATGGTGCTGGCGCCCTGTCCGGTCATGTCACCCACCTGCAAGTTCCTTAGTGCGGCACGGGCGATACCCTTGATATTTATACCATGGTGGCTGTAAAATTCCTTGTCCTCGGTGGCTATAAAGGCTTGGA
>CAZBSD010000011.1:0-6969 GCA_964494735.1 uncultured Syntrophomonas sp. | reverse complement strand
GGCACCTGTTCCAGACTCACATCAACGCGGTTTTCCACCCCATGGAGGCTGTTGAACACGTTGTCCTCCCGATCGTAAAGCATGGTGGTGTTGGCCCCGGCCAATTGCTGGGGATCGAACGCGGGCAGGGCTTTGGCTGCAAAAGCAGACAAAGCCGCCAGTAGTCCAATGCCGATCAGTAAAACGATGGTCAGTGCCAGTCTTCCTATATTAATCTTGCGCGCTGATCTTAGAGAAGTTTTTGATCTTGGTTTTTGGCTTTCCGCCATGAAAATAATCGCCCTCCCAGGTACCAGCCTCGTCGTCAGGCTCGTGTCAATAATCGAATCAGATGCATCTTCCGCCACAAAACAGGAATTCCTATTAAGGATTAGACATTAAGGCTAAATATCCTCCCTGACCGGCGATAATTTCGGGTTTTAAGGCCGCATATGGCGGCTCCATGCCTAATTATTGCACATCTCCAAAACGATATGCTATTATTTTTTAATGGCAAGGAGGTTACGAAATGGAAACTTTATATAAGGAAGAAACCCGTCGGCAGATGGAATTGATTGAACGTGGAGTAGCAGAGATCGTTCCCCGCGAGGAACTACTGCAGAAACTTGATTTGTCGATTCGAGAGGGGACGCCCCTGAAGATTAAATTGGGCCTCGACCCGACCGCTCCCGACATACATCTCGGCCACACCGTTGTCCTGAATAAATTGCGCCAATTTCAGGACCTTGGGCACGAGGTGCATCTCATTATTGGCGATTACACTGGCCGCATAGGTGACCCCAGCGGCAAATCCGAAACCCGCCGGCAATTGAGCGAAGAAGAGATACTGACCAACGCCCGGACGTACCAGGACCAGATATTTAAGGTCCTGGACCCACACAAGACCGTCGTCCACTTCAACAGCGACTGGCTCAAACCCTTGCAATTGATTGATGTTCTCCAGTTGGCGGCCAAATATACAGTAGCCCGGATGATGGAACGGGATGACTTCGAAAAAAGGTACCGGGAAGGATTGCCTATCGGGGTCCATGAGTTTATGTATCCGCTCATGCAGGGTTATGATTCGGTGGCGCTGCAATCGGATGTGGAGATGGGCGGGACCGACCAGAAGTTCAATCTTTTGGTGGGCCGGCACCTGCTGAAGGAATATGGGTTCCAGCCGCAGATCGCCTTGATGATGCCGATTTTGGAGGGCACCGATGGTGTGCAGAAGATGAGCAAGAGTCTGGGCAACTATATAGCCGTCAATGACGAACCTTATGAGATGTTCGGCAAGACCATGTCCATCAGTGACGGTTTGATATGCCGGTACTTCGAACTGCTCACCCGGGTGCCGATGGAGGAGATAAAAGGTATCCAGGCGGAAATGGACAACGGCACTTTGAATCCGCGTGATGCCAAGATGAGGCTGGCTGTGTACCTGGTGTCCACATTCCATAGCGTTGACGCGGCACAACAAGCTATGGAAAGATTCAAACTGGTTTATTCGCAGCGGAATATCCCCACTGACATTCCGGTTATCACCATTAAGGAAAACACCATTTGGCTGCCCAAGTTTTTCACTGAGCATAACCTGCTGGCTTCCACCAGTGAGGGGCGGCGCCTGATACAGCAAGGTGCGGTTCGAGTGGATGGACACAAATTCGAACAGGAAGATTTACAACCTGCTGATCAGATGGTGATCCAGATCGGCAAGCGCCAATTCGTCAGGCTTAATATCCAATAATGGCCAGGGGTTCACAGACGCATCTGTAATTAATACTGTTGCATGGACTTTAGTGCCGGCAGGATATCATTGACATGTCCTTCGAAGAATATCGCATAACCCCTGACATTAGGGAATTCAAGAGACAGCATTTTTATGAACGCGAATCCCGCCGCTTCCAGATCCTCACGGGGGGCGGTACGAATATACTTCATGTGTTCATCGGTAATCTTTTTGGCCATGCAGTATACCTCTTTCTTTTTGGAGTTGTATAATGCAGTGGCAACCAGGGTACGCATATCGGTTCGTCCTCCAATTCCTCTATTAATCTGGTGACCCTCCACAACCTGAATGATCCTCGCCGATTATCAACTTCACATCATTATCACGATCGTAGCTCCACCACTCAAGATCAGCCTCGGGGCACCAAATGGACCACCGTAGCTGACCAGCGGCGCCGTAATGGTTTAGATATCAATGTTACCTGTTTGGAGCATGTTCTGCAAGCGCTGGGTCAGAATGCCAAACAATGCATTAGTGAGTAATGCACTTGACTGCAGGTATATTACTAAAAATTATCGATTGACGCTATCACGCTGATTTGTATACAATTGTATGGAACGTGGGCCAGTCTCTTATTAATCTTAATAAGGCGAGGAAGACTGGCCATTTTCCCTGAAAGGAGGTGAAAAAATGGCTACCATCCGAGAAATCATCTCATCGTTTCGGGACAAACCAGGTGGAATCATCGAAGCATATCAT
Source organism: uncultured Syntrophomonas sp. (assembly GCA_964494735.1). Classification (GTDB taxonomy): domain Bacteria; phylum Bacillota; class Syntrophomonadia; order Syntrophomonadales; family Syntrophomonadaceae; genus PHAA01. Next base: position 4,502 of record CAZBSD010000011.1, on the reverse strand, counting down.
GCCGTCCAGAGGGAGTGCAACTACCTCCCCCAGGAGACCATTCCCATTGCTGCCGAGGTATTTGGAGTTTCTGAAGCTCAAGCCTACGGAGTCGCAACTTTCTATTCCTATCTTTCTGTTGCCCCACGCGGCAAATATATAATCAGGATGTGTGAAAGCGCACCCTGTCACATCGCCGGCGCTGACGCTCTGATCAAAGCCTTTGAAGCAGCATTGGGCATCAATGTTGGACAGACTACTGCTGACGGGAAGTTCACTCTGGAATTGACCGAGTGTGTAGGCCAGTGTCAGGGGACGCCGGTGATCACCATCAATAGTGTTCCCTACGTGGATCTGAGCCCTGCACAGGTTGAGACGGTGCTAGCCTTGTGCCAGTAATTATATAAGGAAAGGAGGGGATTGGATTGATAGAAGAGAAACGCATAGTCCTGCGTAATGCCGACAATATAGACCCGGAAGATATCAAAGATTATATACAAGCCGGTGGCTACAAGGGCCTGGAGAAAGCTCGCGGCATGAGACCAGTTGATCTTATCGAAGAGGTCAAGAATTCCAAGCTCAGAGGCCGTGGCGGCGCCGGGTTCAATTGTGGCATGAAGTGGAGTTTCGTACCCACCAACGCAGGAGAGACTTTTGTGGTCTGCAACTTCGACGAAGGTGAGCCGGGAACGTATAAGGACCGCATTATCGTACAGAAAGACCCGCAGACTCTCTTGGAAGGTATGGCGATATGTGCGTATGCCATTAGTTCGAAGCAGGGATATATCTATTGCCGGGGTGAATACCCCTACGTGGTAGAGCAACTGAACCGGGCCATAAAACAAGCTAAAGACAGCGGCGCATTGGGTGATTTTAATATAGAAGTGCGCATGGGCGGCGGCGCATATGTTTGTGGTGAAGAGACCGCGCTTATTGAATCTATAGAAGGTCATCGTGGTGAACCCCGCTTCAAACCTCCGTTTCCCGGTGTAGCTGGTCTGTGGGCGCAGCCTACAGTGGTAAACAACGTGGAGACATTCGCCAACCTGCCTGAGATAGTAATGAACGGGGCAGAGTGGTATGCATCCATCGGAGCCCCCAATTATACCGGCACCAAAGTGCTAACTCTTACCGGTGACGTCAAGAACCGGGTCTTCCTCGAGGTTCCCACCACTGCTACCTTGCGCGACGTCATCTTTGGATTCGGAGGAGGAATCAAAGACGACAAGAAGTTCAAGGCAGTCCAGGTCGGGGGAACATCGGGCGGATTCATTCCTGAGCACCTACTTGATACTCAGATAGATGCGGATTCCATGCGTAGTATCGGTGCGACTCTAGGCACTGGAGCAGTCCTGGTGATGGACGAAACCCGTGATATCGTCGATATTGTTACCCGCATCGCCAAATTCTTTGAACATGAATCCTGTGGCAAATGCAATCCTTGTAGAGAGGGAACTTATCGCTCCTACGAAATTATGAAGAAGATCAACCAAGGCCAGGCAGTGGCCAAAGACATCGACAACATCGTCCAGCTGTCCAAGGTGATGGAAAAGGCTTGTCTGTGCGGACTGGGGCAGGCGGCTCCATCCCCGACCTTGACGACCCTGCAGCATTTCTATCCCGAATACCAAGCGCGGCTGCGGGCTTAGAAAGGAGGGGAAGAGAATGATTACATTGACCATAAACGGACGGGAAGTACAGACTCCCCGGGGCAGCACCATTCTGGAGGCTTGTCAGCGTAACGGTATAGCCATTCCTACCCTCTGCTATGATCCGGACCTGCGCCTGGCCGGTTCCTGCCGCATGTGTGTGGTAGAGGTCAAAGGCCGTCCTTTATATGCGGCCTCCTGCGTGACCCCGGCCGAAGCCAACATGATAGTAGAGACGGATAGTGAAGGTATCATAGCAGCCCGTAAGGTTATATTGGAACTGTTGTCAGCCCGGCACAACTTCAATTGCCAGGTATGTGAGAAGAACGGCGCCTGTACATTCCAGGATTATTGTTACCAGTACGGGATAAAAGAGAGCCGTTACGAATACGGGCACGGGCCCGATTATGAGATCAGTGATCCCAATCCGTTTTTAGAGAGGGATTACAATAAGTGCATCATGTGCACCCGCTGCGTTCGAGCTTGCGAAGAGATTACCGTAGCTCGGGCTATCAATGTCAAAAATCGTGGCCACCAGGCCAAGATATCCACCGCCTTCGACGGCGATCTGGCCGACTCCCCCTGCGTATTCTGCGGACAGTGTGTGATGGTGTGCCCCACCGGCGCCCTCACCAGTAGAGTCAGCGCCGGATTGGGACGTGCCTATGATGTGGACAAGGTTTTGACCACCTGTACCTATTGCGGGACAGGCTGTACCTTCGAGTTGAACGTCAAGGATGATCGTGTAGTAGGGGTCACCTCCGACCGCACCACCACCGGCAGCCCGGTCAATAAAGGCGCTCTTTGCGTGAAGGGCCGCTTCGGCTGGGACTTCATCCATGCCGAAGACCGTTTGACCACCCCGCTAATCAAGGAAAATGGTGAATTCCGTGAAGCCAGTTGGGATGAAGCCCTGGACTTGGTCGCCCAGCGCCTGGGAGATATCAAGGCTCAGTACGGTCCCGACAGTATGGCCATGTTTACCTCCGCCCGGGTCACCAATGAGGAGAATTACCTGGCTCAGAAGTTTACCCGTGCGGTCTTGGGAACCAACAATGTCGACCATTGCGCCCGCCTCTGACACTCCGTTACTGTCGCCGGTCTGGGGGCAGCATTTGGAAGCGGAGCGATGACCAATGCCATAGGGGAATTGGAAAAAGACGCTAAATGTATCTTCGTTATAGGTTCCAACACTACCGAGAACCACCCGGTTATCGGCATGAAGATCAAGAAAAACGTACTTTATAATGGAGCCAAATTAATAGTAGCCGACCCGCGCCGGATCGATCTGGCCAGCATCGCAGATGTGTATATGCCTCATCTGCCCGGCTCCGACGTGGCTCTATTCAATGCCATGATGAACGTGATAATCAGTGAAGGCCTGGCGGACCAGAAATTCATCGCCGAGCACACTGAAGGTTATGAAGCGGTAGCCGAAATAGTCAAGAAATACACCCCTGAATATGCCGAGCCGATCACCGGTGTTCCCGCCGAGAAGATCCGCCAGGCAGCCCGTATCTACGCTGAGAGCGAAGCATCGGCCATCTGTTACGCGATGGGGCTCACCCAGCACCGGACAGGGACCGACAATGTCAAATCAGCCTGCAACCTGGCCATGTTGACTGGCAATATCGGGCGTCCTGGCACTGGTGTCGATCCCCTGAGGGGCCAGAACAATGTTCAGGGAGCTTGCGATATGGGCGGCCTGCCCAACGTGTTTACTGCCTATCAGGCTGTCACTGCTGACGCTGCTCGGGAGAAATTCGAGAAAGCATGGGGCGTTTCACTGCCCGCCAACGTTGGCACGGTATTGACCGAAGTAATCAATAAAGCCCATCATGGGGAGGTCCGAGCCCTGTACGTATTGGGTGAAAATCCGATGATGAGCGATCCTGATCTGGAGCACGTCGAAGAAGCGCTGGAGAAAATCGACTTCGTGATAGTCCAGGACATTTTCATGAGTGAGACTGCCAAGCTGGCCGACGTGGTCCTGCCTGGTGCATCTTTCGCCGAGAAAGATGGAACTTTCAGCAATACTGAAAGAAGAGTACAGCGGGTACGCAAGGCAATATCGCCTCCGGGTGAAGCTAGAAGTGACTGGGAGATTATTTGCGACCTGGCTACTCGTATGGGTTATCCCATGAGCTATGCCAATGCCGAAGAGATCTTCGAGGAGATTCGCACCCTGACCCCATCTTATGCCGGTATCTCGTACCAGCGTATGGAGAGTGGCGGATTACAGTGGCCCTGCCCGACGGAAGCGCATCCTGGAACACCCTTCCTACACAAAGATGGTAACTTCAGCCGTGGGGTAGGTGCGTTCACTGCCATCGATTATATCCCGCCCGGTGAACTGCCTGACGAGGAATACCCTATCAGGTTAAGTACCGGACGCAGCTTATTCCACTATCATACCGGGACCATGACCCGGCGTGCCGCGGCTCTGAATGAGCATGTACCCGCCGCAGAACTGGAGATTCATCCTCAGCAAGCTGAGGCCTTGGGCATCCAGAATGGTGAGGTGGTCAAGGTGTCCACCCGCCGGGGCAGCTTGAAGCTCAAAACCAAGGTAACCGAAAATATCGCCCCCGGGGTAGCCTTTACAACCTTCCACTTTACCGAGACGCCAGCCAATATCCTGACCAGTGCCGAGTTCCTGGATCCGGTAGCCAAGATACCGGAGTATAAGGTTTCGGCGGCCAAGATCGAAAAACTGAGCGCAGATGAGATGGTAGGTTAAAGTAGTCATAGATTGTTCGGACTAATATTTTTATTATTGAAAGGTGTTGTGTAATATGGGTTTTCAGACTCCTGCGGAAGTAGCCGCAGCAGTATGTAATGCGGGTAAGACCAAAGCCGAAATGGCATTTGGCA
>CAZBSD010000010.1:0-60818 GCA_964494735.1 uncultured Syntrophomonas sp. | reverse complement strand
CATCCTGGCTTTTAAGACCAATGATAATGGTCTTAAGATAGCGGTCTTGAAGGCCTTGTTTAATGATACCGATATAATTGAAAAACCAATTATAGAGTTGAAGAGTTTCTTGATCAAAGGATTGCTGTGATATATGCGATGGTATGTGCTCGCCTATGGAGCAGGTGAGTCGAAGCGGTCGGGCTAATACCGAGATAAGAGAGGCTAAAACAGCAACTGAAGGATGTGGCAGCACTTGGTCGGTTACTGCCAATAGAGTTATGATGTGAGTATCCGATTGGCAAAATGGTCATCGAATTACCCAATTACCTTGTATCTATAACTTCTTATATAATATTTCTAAGAAAAAGTCTTATAAATAGGGTAATTTAGAGTACTTAAGCAGTAATTGGCGGACAAGAAGAGAAACATAATTGTTAGCGATATTGATTTTAAGAGAAGGGTTTCGGTTGTGAAACCCCTTCTCTTTTTGGCAGCAAGTAAGCACTTGGGAAGGAAATGCGAACCTGGCGGCGGGAATAAAAAAAGCCCCCCAAATTCTGGTTTAAAGATACCCCTTCACAGCAGCGACATCCAGGGGCGCCGGTGAGCAACGAAGCCAAGTGGGGGTTGTCCAGATATTAACTGGCCCCCAATCGTGGCTCCTGGAGGCTGGATTTTTCGAGGCAAATCGGAGCTATTTTCGGAGCACAGTTACGTCATAGTACCTGCGCGCCAGGTGCCATCCAAATCCTAATACGGCCAAAGCCACACCAAGTATTATCAGCGCTGACTTAACATTCCGGGCATTAAAGAACGCCAAGCCCAGACCGGTATATAAAACCGCCGTGGGAATCTTGCCAATCGCCGATGACCAAAGGAAGGTGGAAAATGATACCCCGCCCAAGGCCGCACCCGCATTTATCACCGGTGTTGGGACTACCGGGATAATCCGGGCGACCACCAGGGTCCAGAAAGCCAGCGAAGGACTAAGTTGGCGGAGATCGTAGCCACGACTGTGATAGAACCATTTGAGAAAACTCTTATAGCCCAGCTTTTTGATTAGCCAATAGGTGAGACAGGCGCCAGTCAGAGCCCCAGCCCAGGCTAAAAACGCGCCCAGCTTGAATCCAAACAGGATTCCTCCCACGGCCGCAAAGATTAGATACGGGATCACCGGAAACATGGCTTGGATAGCAAATAGAGCGAAAGCTATCATCGGTGCCCAGAGTCCGAATTGGCTGATATATAGCGCCAACGTGTTGGTGTTTATTTGCTCCATTGACTACCTTTCCGTTTGGTTATTCTTTCTCAAATGGATCAGACCGATCCGCCAGCCAGGATGCTATGTCGGGGAAAACCTGGTCGTGAGCCAGTGTACCAAGCACCAATCCTCCGTGTCCGACTGGGTATTCCAGGTAGGTCTTATCATTGCCGCCCAGGTAAGTTAGGGCAGCAGCGGTCTGATGGGGCAGTGCGATATGATCCCGGGTCCCCACTAGGGCCAATAGATTAGCCTTAATCCTTTGCAGATGTACCCTCCGGCCCCGCAGCGTGATCTGGTTTTTGATAAGCTTGTTGTTTTGGTAGAAATCCCTTATCCATTGCCGATAGGCGGCACCGGGGAAATTACTGTTGTCGGTGGCCCATTTGTTGAGCACTTTCCAAAAATGTTCGTCCTGGTCTTCCTCGATGGTTTTCCATAGGCGGGTGTAGGTGCCCAGGTAATTGGCTATCGGGTTTAACATTCGAGTGCCCCAATCCATAAAACTTTTTGGGATCAACTCCATCGCGTCAGCGATTCGGTCCGGGTCATAGCCAGGCGCCCGCAGCCACACATCGTAAGCGCCGGCATCCGTGAAATCAATCGGAGCCGCCAGATAGATCAAGTTTCTGAGCACCGGCTTGTCGAAGAGGGCAGCGTAGAGGGTGGACATAGTCCCGCCCATACAATACCCGATTATACTTATGTCCGTAGAGCCGGCATTGCGTGCCACCCGTTTGGCCGCCGGAGCGATGTAATCGTAAACAAAATCTGAGTAGTCGAGCTCCCGGTCCTCCCATTGAAACTCGCCCCAATCGAGCATGTAGACATCAAATCCCTCTTTCACCAGGTATTCCACCAAACTGGACCCTGGAGTCAGGTCAAGCACATAGGGCTTATTTATCAACGCATAGATCAATAGCACCGGAGTCCGGTGCAAGCGGTCGGGATTGGGTTGATAATGATACAATTTGGATTTGTTTTTACGCCACAGCGTCTCCTTCGGGGAGATCCCGGTTGAGGGTGTGTGGTCATAGGCCAGTACTTCCAGCCAACGGGCGGTGGCTTCCCACCAATCCTGGCCTGTTTGGGCCAGAGCCTCTCCTATTTGGATGGGCGAATCCTTCTTAATTAATATGTCCTCTGCCATATAAAAATCACCTCCGGTTTCTGGTTACTATTTGGGCTCAGTCTTGGGCGGGACATCTTTTTTGGTGGCAGGGCGACTGACCTTGGCCGCGGTCCGCAGATGCTTGTTCAGATCAACCAGGTTAGCGTTCAGGTCCATTACCAGTGCCTCAAGTTGTCCGATGCGTTGGACCAGGTCTTGCTGGGTCGGATCATCCTTCACACAACAGACGTTGGCGTCCAGACCCACCAGTTTCTCGTCTACGTCCAGTTCTATCCCGTCCACCTTATTCTCCAGGGATACCACCAGTTCAGCCACCCGGGCAACGTCCCGCTTGGATGCCAACGGTGACTCCTCCATCAAGCGATCAACTATATCGTTTTGAAATTTCAAATATTGCAGATAAGTATTCAGAATGAGATCGATGCTATTCGCGAACACGTCTGTTTTAATAAAGTCGCGGTAGGCATTGGTCCATACCTGTTCGTTGCTGAAATAGATCTTCTTCCAAGTCTTGTATGGGTCGAGCATTACAACGGGGGGTAAACCTTTTCCCTCATCCACTATATAGCCACCTTCCGATTGATTAGATACCAAGCTAGCGTTTGATCATGACTGCTTCCACCTGGAATCCGGCAGTCTTAAAGTCGTTGATAATCGCCTTCGAATCGTTGGCGTTCATGCGCAGGATCATGAGCGGGTCTTCGTCTTTAACCTCCAGGGTAACCAGGTTATGGAAGACGACTCCATGTCTCTGCAATATCTCACCGATCTTGATCAATGTCTCGGGAGTATTCTTGACCCGCATGTTCAGACGTACTCCTTTGAGGTTGATGGCCAAGATATCCGAAAACGCCTGGGAGATATCGGTTTGGGTTATTATGCCGATTAGTTTCCCGTCATCATCGACTACCGGCAGGCCGCTGATCTTGTTGTCCTGCAGCAGTTTGGCGGCTTGCTCAATATACGCATCCGGGCTGATGGTAACCAGAACTTGATTCAGGGGCAAGATATCCCGCACTTTGACCTTATTTAAGGCCATGGTTTCCTCGGTGGAAAAGTAGCGGGTGGCAATTGAGGTACCTCGAAAGTTCAGGTCGGGGCGTGAACCGAAGTCCTTTTTTGTAAGAATCCCGACCAGCTTGCCCCGGTCCATAACCGGCAGCCGATTTAAACCACGCTCTATGAGGAACAGCCAAGCGTCACCGACGCCCGCGTCTGGCGTGATGGTGTATGGATTGGGTGTCATTCTGTCTTTGACCTTCATGCAAACCTTCACCGCTTTCTTATTAGTATTAATCTAAATGTTACCATACATAACCTATATTATCATTACTCGGACCGCCTTATACGGGACGGTGGCGATTTTCCCGGACCAGGCCCAATTAACCATGGCTGGTCTGCGAAATATTCAGGACGGCAAACGGTAAATCCATAGCTGGGGCAATTATTACCCGCCCGGGCTGGGATTACGGTAAAATTAATACATTCGGTGGGAACGCAACGCCCTGCTTTTTAGGAGGAATTGAAGGTTGGAGCTCAATTCCCTGGATTATATTATTCTGCTGATTATGGCACTAAGCCTGGTGAGTGGCGTCCTGCAGGGATTGGCCGGAGCAGCCGGGGGCGTCATTACCACGGTTGGCAGTCTGGTGCTGGCATACCTGTATCGCAATCAGGCCGCTGATTATATGGAACAAGAGTATGGGGTAATCACCAGTTTGTCCAGCCAGATCGAGAGGGGCGTGGGGATTCCCGTCGATCATGGTAATACTGACCGCCTTATCCAGACCCTGCCCCTTGATAAAGCCATGGCCTTGCTGCAGGGGCAGATATCGGATTTTACATATCTGTTCGTGTCGGCGGTGTGTTTTCTGCTACTATATATGGTAAGCCGTTTCCTGTTCAGGATGATATTTCTGGCCCTCGCCAGAATTCTGGAAAGAGGTATTGGCAGGAGGGCCAATCGCCTGGGCGGCATGGCTCTGATGGGTGCCCAAAATCTGATCGTGATGGCAGCAGTGGCGGCAGTCCTCGAAAGGCCGGTGGGTCTGGCGGCCCAGATTGGGCTCAGGAATGGAGCGAGACTACAAGCCGGGCTGGCGGAATCGGTTCTGATCCCGCACCTGCTGCAGCTCTGGACTTTTGTGGTAGCACTTGTTGGTTCGAGCGTATAGAGCTGCCTGGACTAAGGGAAGTTAAGTAGAAATAAGGTGGAAAGGGGATGGCGCACAATGCCAGACGAGGGCAAGAAGAAAGATAGGAGCTGTTGGTCCAAGTTGACCGAGGACAAAATCCAGGTGGCCTACGATTTCTGTAGCGAATATCTGCAATTTCTGAACTTGGCCAAAACAGAAAGGGAGGCAACCGAGCAGATAAGCCACATGGCTTTGGCCGCTGGGTTCAAGACCCTGGAAAAGGTGGACGTCCCCAAGGCTGGGGATAAACTGTTGATAACCAGCAAGGGAAAAGTGGCGGCTTTGGTCATAATGGGAACCCAGCTGTTGGAAGAGGGCTTTAATATAGTAGTTTCCCATATTGACACACCCCGGTTGGATCTTAAAGCCCGGCCGGTATATGAGGCAGATGGCATGGCCCTGCTGAAAACGCATTACTACGGGGGCATTAAGAAATACCAATGGCCGGCCATTCCCCTGGCCTTGCATGGGGTGGTAGTCAAGAAAGACGGTACGGTTAAGAACATAACTGTAGGAGAAAAGGTGGATGACCCGGTATTGACCATTGCCGACCTGCTGCCCCATCTGGCCAAGGACCAGATGGAGAAAAAGATGTCGGAAGCCGTTACTGCAGAAAGCCTCAATGCCCTAATTGGCAGCCGGCCTCTATTGCAGCGGGACGACGATCCCATCAAAGCTTTCGTCCTGAATGTGCTGCAGGATCGTTTCAATATCGTCGAAGATGACCTGACCAGTGCTGAATTACAGCTGGTTCCGGCGTTCCCTGCCCGGGAGGTGGGCCTGGACCGCAGCATGATCGGCGCCTACGGCCAAGATGATAGAGTCTGTGCGTATACTTCATTGCGGGCAGCGCTGGAAGTTGTACAACCAACCCGTACTGCAGTGTGCCTATTTGTAGACAAAGAAGAAATCGGCAGTGCCGGCAATACCGGACTCCAATCATTGTTGATCGAAAATATCGTTTCCGAAATCATGCACAAGGCGGGCAAGAACGATTATTACAGCCTGCGCCAGACACTGGCCGCTTCCCACGCCTTGTCGGCCGATGTAAACTCCGCCGTCGACCCCAATTATCCGGAAGTCTTCGAGAAGATGAACAACTCTTTTATGTCGCAGGGGATCGTAATTACCAAATATACAGGTTCAAGGGGGAAATCGGGATCCAATGATGCTAATCCCGAATTTATAGCCCGCATTCGCGAACTGTTCGATGAAGCCGGGGTTATCTGGCAGATCGGAGAACTTGGCAAGGTAGACATTGGCGGAGGCGGCACCGTAGCCCAGTACATCGCTCACTATGGTATGGAAGTAGTCGATTGCGGGGTGGCCTTGCTGGGTATGCATTCGCCTTATGAGGTATCGAGCAAAGTGGATGTGTATATGGCCTACCTGGCCTACAAGGTGTTCCTGCAAAAATTCGCACCTAAACACAACCCATCTCCGGGGACGGAAAAAAGAGGTGAGACTACGTGGCCCAAGACAAGCTCCGACTTACGGAAATGGTCCGAGCGGCTGGCTGAGCAGCCAAAATAGGTCCGGGGACCTTAGAGAAGGTATTGGAGGGGTTGGTCTGGCCACAGCATCCCAACCTGCTGGTGGGAATCGATAGTCGCGACGACGCCGGTGTCTACCGCCTCACAGAGGAGCTGGCCTTGATCCAAACTGTGGATTTTTTTACCCCCATGGTGGACGATCCCTATGTATTCGGGCAGATAGCGGCAGTCAATGCCTTGAATGACGTCTATGCGATGGGGGGCCGCCCCTTGCTGGCCATGAACCTGGTGTGTTATCCCCAGTGCCTGGACCTGACAGTCTTGAGAAGGATACTGGAAGGCGGGCTGGTCAAAGTCACCGAAGCGGGAGCGCTGATTGTAGGCGGACACACAGTAGATGACAATGAACCCAAATACGGTCTGAGCGTAACCGGGCTGGTCCATCCCGACCGGGTAATCAGCAATGACGCGGCGCGACCGGGGGACCGACTGTACTTGACAAAACCGCTGGGCAATGGGATCATCACCACCGCGATCAAGGCTGGTATGGCGAGTCCGCGGGCCGTCGAAGAGGCGGTGAGCTGGATGACCACCTTGAACAAGGAAGGTTCAGAAACGATGCAGAAGGTGGGGGTTCAGGCGGCCACCGATATTACCGGCTTCGGTTTGATTGGTCATATTTATGAAATGGCTTGGGCCAGCCAGATGGAAATAGAATTGAATGCGGGGAAGGTATTATTCATGGAGGGCGCGTTGGAGTATGCCAGTATGGGATTAATACCGGCCGGCGCCTACCATAACCGAGATTACCTGGCAGATAAAGTGCAGTATTGGGATGACATGGATGCCACCCGCCGGGACCTTTTGTATGCACCGGAGACCGCCGGAGGCTTATTGGTTGCCCTGAACCAGGACCGGGCCTGCCAGTTTGTCGAAATCATGCAGGAACGCGGGGCGCTATGCTACGAAATAGGACAAGTGTTATCAGCCGGATTTAAGCCGATCAGGATACGAGCGTAAACGGGTTATCGAAAAAGGCACATGCCGTCTGGGGTGATTGCGGTGGAGAGGAAGATCTTCCAACTGGGGGATGTGGTCAAGATGAAAAAACAGCACCCTTGCGGAAGTTTTACCTGGGAGGTTGTGCGCATGGGAGCTGACATCAAGATCAAGTGTACTGGCTGCGGCCGGCTGGTGATGTTGGCGCGCAGTGAGTTTGAACGCAAGATGGTGCAAGTGGTGACGGAAAATTAGGATCGAGTCAAAAAATGAGCGGTCTGGTTGCAACTGTCAGCCTATACCTGTTATAATACAGTGTAAGTCCCTGCCCCGAACAGAAGTTCGGGGCCATTGCTCGTGTAGCGGGCTTAGTCCATAGGGAGGAGGTGTGAGAATGCGTGAATACGAGATGATGTTTATCATCAAACCAGACCTGGCTGAGGAAGGGCTCACCGAAATCAAGGATAGACTGCACAAGATCATAGATGGTTTTGGCGGCGAGTTTACTGAAGAAGTCGGGGGATGGGGTAGAAAGCGCATGGCGTACAGAATTGAAGACTATGCAGAGGGTATTTATTGTTTATGGCATTTCAAGGGTCAGCCCGAGACTGTCCAGGAATTGGATAGAGTCATAAAGATATCCGACAGTCTGATGCGCCATATCATCGTTCGTAAAGACGAAAAATAACGGTAAACGGTTGGAGAGGAGAGGCCTATGCTAAACAAGGTTATTTTGATCGGGCGACTTACGCGCGATCCGGAGCTTAAGTATATCCCCAACGGAACGGCGGTGGCCACTTTTTCTCTGGCAGTAGACCGGAAGTTCAACCGGGATGAGACCGACTTCATCGATATTGTGGCTTGGCGGCAGCTAGCCGAGAGATGTGCCAATTACCTTGGAAAAGGCCGACTGGCTGCAGTCGAAGGCCGTCTGCAGGTACGCACCTATGAGGCCAAAGATGGGCAGAAACGTAAAGTCACCGAGGTGGTGGCGGATGATGTCCGTTTCCTGGATAGGGGTCCATCCGGTTCGGCGCCAGGTTCATTCGCCAAGAAGGAATCGGATCCATGGGAGGACCTGGGACGTGAAGTCAGGCTGGAAGACATAGATATCGTAAACCGGGAAGACGAAGATGATATACCGTTCTAAAATAAGGAGGACAACACCTTGATGAAACGAGATAAACGGAAGAAGAGACGTCCGTGCACATTCTGCGCGGATAAGGTTGAGGGTATAGATTACAAGGAATTAGCCAAACTGCGCCGTTATATCACAGAGAGGGGCAAAATTCTTCCCCGCCGGATCACCGGCAATTGTGCTTTGCACCAACGGCAGTTGACCGTAGCCATCAAACGGGCCCGGATAATGGCCCTCTTGCCATATACATCGGAATAGACCAGCCCAATTAAAAAAGAGGATCTTGAAGCCCGCTCTCGCCAGCGGGCTTTTTGCCCCTCAATACGCTCAAGACAGAAGTGATTGGAAAAAGGGGGGCTATACCAATAAACCAATAAAGGTTAAAAAAGCTTTATCAGATTGACTGCAAAATGAAGATAACCTCCCGCAGGCAGGAAAAAGTGAGACCGCTGCCGAAAAGAGTCTACGGAGGTGTCTCAGATTGAAAAGGGAACACGATCGCCCGGCCGATCCTAAAGTGGTGGAATGGCTGAAGGCAAACCTGGTCGAAAACGTGGGGGTGCTGTTCAAAACCCTGTATAAAGCCGGCAACGACGCCAGCATTGACGCCCTGGCGGCACTGATAATCAATACTTACATTTTGGGGCGCAGGATCGGCATCAATTTCCAGATTCTCGACATGCGGATAAAACATCAGATAAATACTAGCATTGGCGATTTTAATGAGGTTGACCAAATCTATGGGGACCTCACCCAACTGCAAAGTTATATCGAAAGCCGGGGCAAAGACAACAAGAAGAGGTGATAAGTTGAGCAGATTTGTAAAGGTTCTGCTGGCATCTTCGGTCGCCTGTCTGATTCTCAGCATTTCTCCTCCCTTGGCCGCCGCCGCCGCCCTAGCTTGGGGTATAATCCTGCTGCTAGGGGGATGTTGGCTGGGAGGCAGGGCAATTCTCATCGTATTTGGGCTAAATACTTTACTGTTGTTCGGATTGGCGGGGAACAGTATTTTATTTTTTCTCCTTATTTTTGGCTTGCCTTCCTTAATAATGACCCTTCAATTGGGCCGCCAAAAAGGCTATTATGAAGTGCAGACATGGGGGATGGTATCTGCTTTATTGGTGATCGGCATATTTCTGGGAGTGGCTTACTATGGGGGGCAGAGTTCAGCCTTTACGGTCAGCCCGCAAGAAATAGAAATCCAAGTGGATGCCAGCCTGAAGATGTTGGAAGACACCGGACTGCTTCATCTGTATGAGCAGCAGGGGCTCAGCCCGGAGGAATTAAAGAGTCAGTTTACGGCCATCTATGGGTGGTCCCTCCGTCATTTACCCGCCTGGTACATGATCCAGGCGATTCTGGCAGTGTTTCTAATCCTCCGACTGGGGACCTATTTGGGGCATACTCAGGGACTGCTCTTTGCAGACAAAAGACCTTTTGCCGAAGAGGTCATGCCCTGGCAGATGGCATGGGCAGTGATAGTGGGATTAATCCTCATGCTGTCAGGGTGGGGAACGGGCAACATCTGGTATTATACAGGTTCCAATATAGTTTTGACCGTAGCTCCGATAGCGATCTACTTCGGTGTTGCTACCCTGGTCTATCTGTGGCGGCGAATGTCAGCCCGCGCCCGCCGCTGGTGGGCGGTGATCTTGGTCCTGAATGTAATGTTCTTCACCCTGCCGGTGATTTTTTTCGTTGGCCTTTTGGGTCTTTTTGATTCATTATTGGATTATCGGGGACTGGAGCCAAAAAAGGAGGGATAGAAGAAGTGAAGGTGATTCTGAACCAGGATGTCAAGAAGCTGGGCAGCAAAGGTCAGGTACTGGAGGTATCGGACGGATACGGCCGTAACTATCTAATACCACAGGGTCTGGCCGAGGAGGCCACCAAAACCCGTCTGAAAGAGATCGAGGAGAAGAGCGTCAAGGCCGAAAAAAAGAAGAATACGGAGAAAGACAATGCCGAAGCGCTCAAAAGTAAACTGCACGGACAGAAGATCCAGATAAAGGCCAAGACAGGTTCCGGAGATAAGCTCTTCGGAGCGGTGACAGCCAAGGAGATCGCCGAAATACTGCAGCAGCAATACGGTATCGCCATCGACAAGAAAAAGATTGAAACCAGTGAGCCGATCAAACACTTGGGTAACTACACCATAAAGGTAAAGATATACCCGTCCGTACAAGCTGAGTTGAAATTGGTAGTCGCACCAGAGTAATCCGGAGAGGAAGCAATGGATGCTATATAGGATGAAGCATAAGAAGCCGCAAGACATGCAGCCGGGAGACCAAACGAGCATAGAAGGCAGGATATCGGCTCTCTTCAAGCAATTGCAAGAATTGTACGGGACCCGTGGATTTATTTTGAGGGCCAGCAAACTGGATGCGGTTGACTTGGTCCAGGCGGAGGCGATGCAGGACCGAGTATTGGCTTTGCAGAAACTGCTGGAGGAAGACCCCACCCTGACTCGATTGGAACCGGATGTGGATCTGGCTGTTTTGTTGGACCGTCTGGAAGATCTGGCTGCCGATCGTTATGCCCGACGGGTAGTGGAGGATCAACTGCAGCAGCGGGTGCAGGAGAAGATGGAGGCCAAATACAACGACTACCTGCAAGATATCAAGCTGGAAGTGGTACGGGAGCAAAGCAGTAACCATGAAAATGCCCAGACGCTAAAGAAACTGGGTCAGTTGGAAAAGATGGAGCGCGACGGTTTACAGACTTCCGCTTTCGAGCGCCTGCGCCCGGCCAGGATTGAAGAAGTAATTGGCCAGGACAAGGCTTTAAAAGCCTTGATATCGAAATTAAGCACCCCTTTTCCCCAGCATATTATACTTTATGGCCCCCCTGGGGTAGGTAAAACCACCTGTGCCCGGCTGGCCCTGGATATTGCTAAAATCAGTGCGGGCAGCATATTCCGTGAAGACGCTCCCTTCATTGAGGTGGACGGTACGACTTTGCGATGGGACCCGCGCGAATCCACCAATCCCCTGCTGGGTTCGGTGCATGACCCCATTTATCAGGGGGCACGGCGCGAACTGGCCGAGGAGGGCATCCCTGAACCGAAATTGGGGTTGGTGTCCAACGCCCATGGGGGAATACTATTTATAGATGAGATCGGCGAGATGGACAACTACCTGCAGAACAAGCTGCTAAAGGTGATGGAGGACAAACGGGTATTTTTCGAGTCATCCTATTTCGACCCCTCCGACGAACGGGTTCCGCAGTACATAAAGAAGATTTTCACCGAAGGCGTACCGGCTGATTTTCTGTTGATCGGGGCCACCACCCGAGACCCCGAGGAAATAAGCCCGGCATTCAGGTCGCGTTGTATGGAAGTTTATTTTGAGCCCCTGACTCCTGCCCATATCGAGCAAATAGTGGCTAATTCGGCCCGTAAACTGGGCATAGAGATACACCCAGAGAGCCGCCGGATAATCAGCCAGTACAGCCATGATGGGCGTAGTGCCAATAAAATCCTGCTCGATGCCCTCGGCCTGACCTTGCACCAGGAAGAACCCTCGCCGGTGATAGAGACGCAGCATGTTTTAGAGGCCATTCAAAACAGCCGCCTCTCGGCCTCGATAGTGAACCGGGGTTCCGAGGAATCCGAAGTGGGGCGCATTTTTGGGATAGGGCTGTCGGGTTACCTGGGTTCACTGATCGAGTTGGAAGCCATAGCTTTCCCGGCGGCCGGTGAGCAGGGTCGAATCCGCTTCAATGACACCGCCGGGTCAATGACCAAGGACTCGGTGGCTAATGCAGCGGCTGTTTTTCGTAAACAAAGCGGGCAAAGCTTGAGTGAATATGACTTACATATCAATATAATCGGTGGGGGCCGAGTGGACGGGCCCTCAGCCGGAGCCGCCATCTACCTGGCTATCACCAGTGCCGTTTTCAACCGGCCGATCCGCCAGGATATAGCAGTTAGTGGAGAGATATCGATACAAGGACGGGTCAAACCGGTGGGGGGAATCTATCAGAAGATAATCGGTGCTCAGAAGTCTGGCATCAGGAGGGTGTTGATTCCAGCTGCCAATCAGACCGATATACCGGTGGGGGTCAGAGGAATCGAAATCATTCCCATAAAGTATATCCAGGAAGCCTTTCCTTATGTTTATGAGCCGGGACTGGAAAACCAGACCGAGCAATAATGAGCAGAGTCAGTGGACTACCGGTCAGTCGTTGACACTCAATCCGTCCATCTGCTAATATTAATAGGTTGAGAATGAGGACCATCAACAGTGGAATACCATATCACCGGGATTTAGTATTATTGAACCAGGGGGTGGGCGAATGCCAGCCGTAGTTCTAGTGGGCGCACAGTGGGGCGATGAAGGTAAGGGCAAGATAACCGACTATCTGGCCGACGAGGCTGACTGCATTGTAAGATACCAGGGAGGCAGCAATGCCGGTCATACCGTGGAACTGGATCATGAGAAATTCATGCTGCACCTTATCCCGTCTGGTATTTTACATCCGGAAAAGGTATGCGTCATCGGCAACGGGGTGGTGATAGACCTGGGCAAGGTTATTGAAGAAATAGACGGCCTTCACCAGCGGGGGATCAGTACCCACAACCTGAGGATAAGCAGTCGGGCATCAGTAGTCATGCCTTACCATAAGAAACTCGACGAAATTGAGGACCGCACCCATAATATAGGCACCACCAAGCGCGGGATCGGGCCTACCTACGCCGACAAGATAAGCCGGGTAGGTTTCCGGGTGGGCGATCTGTTGGAGGGAGAAAACTTCCGGGATCGATTTAAGGCGGAGGTAAGCATGAAGAACCGGCTGTTGCAAGAGTTCTATGGTGAGGCTGGTTTCGATGTCACTGCGATGATCGAAGACTTGATGGTCCAGATAGAGACCCTTAAACAGTACGTGGTCGACACGTCTTTGCTGGTGCACTCCAACCTTAAGGTCGGCAAGAAGGTGTTGTTCGAAGGAGCCCAAGGAACTCTGCTGGACATCGATCACGGCACCTACCCGTACGTGACATCTTCCAATCCAACCGCTGGTGGCGCGTGTGTAGGAGCAGGAGTGGGGCCTACAGAAATAGGGCGGGTGATCGGTATAGCCAAAGCCTACACAACCAGGGTAGGGGAAGGGCCTTTCCCCACTGAATTGTTGAATGAAACGGGTGAGTTCCTGCGCCAGCGTGGAGCTGAGTTCGGCACTACTACCGGCCGGCCGCGCAGATGCGGTTGGCTGGATACGGTGATATTGCGCTATGCCGCTCGAATCAACGGATTGACCGATCTAGCCATCACCAAGCTGGATGTCCTGGATGAGTTGCCAGTGATTAAGATATGTGTGGGGTATCGCTGTCGGGGAGAATTGCTCAAGGAATTCCCGGAAAGCAATAACATTCTGCAGGATTGTATCCCCGAATATATAGAGATGCCCGGATGGCAACAGGACATAAGTGGTGTCACCGATTATAACCAACTGCCTCCGGCTACCCGCGACTATATAGGTGCCGTAGAGGAACTGAGCGGGGTAAGGCAGGCGTTGGTTGCGGTAGGGCCGAAACGGAATCAGACTATCGTTACCCAATCTCTGTTTTAGTTGCCGGTCGAATAGATATGGTATATATTGTGAATAATCTGGCCGATAGATAACTTTGGGCGCGTAACTCAGCGGGAGAGTGCTACCTTCACACGGTAGAAGTCGTGGGTTCGAAACCCTCCGCGCCCACCATATAAAGTTTGCAATACAGGGGCTTGTAGCCCCTGTTGTTTTTATGTGAAGCTGGGCCAATCGAAACCCAGATCACTCACTACCCCTATCTCAATCAAATTACCACCAGGCACCGGTCAGTTTCGGGGGATTTGGCCAGGAAGCCGAATGAATAATCGTAGGCGCGCCGGTAGTAGGGACCGGCCAGGTGCTGTTCATAAGACTCTTCATTTTCCCAACGACTCACCATGTAACAAAGGTTATCATTATCCTTTGCTTTAACTACGTCGTAGGAAACACATCCTGCTTCGTTGCGATATTCCAATACCAGTTCGGTCCAGCCTTCCATAAATACCTTCAGCTTGCCTGGCTTCAGAGCCAGCTTGGAGATAACGTAGATCATACCAACGCCCCCTTTAGTTAAGATCATAATTTACCAACATTATAGCAATAAAACACCAAAACAGGTTGGTCATTTAATCGCTATGAAAAGGGGAGGAGGGGCTGATAAGATTATTTGGGTAGCTTATTTGAATCCATAGCAGCTGTAGCCGGCTATATCCCAATCGGGCATGAAAGCTGTGCGGGGCGGAGCAGGTCTTCCTTGGGGGGACTGATTGAGATCCAGTCGCTGGTGACCGCAGGAAGCACATACGGCGGTATGGCCAAGGGTTTTTGACCGATAGAGAAGCTTCCCGCGGCATGATCAGAGGTTAGACTGGTTTAGCCACCCGCCCGTACTTTTTTTCGGGAATCACCGGCTTGCTTAACAGTCTTTTTGCGATCTTCCTCTGCCAGCTTGACACTGGCTTTCAAAGCTTCCATCAGATCTACGACCTTTCCCTTTTCAGCCGTTGGGGCCGGGGATACTATGTCCTGGCCAGCGATGCGGGCTGATATAATCTCCCACAAGGCCTGGCGGTAACTATCCTCATAGCGGGAGGGGTCGAAGTCGACTGACAGACTGTCGATCAAGCTGACTGCCATCTTGATCTCATTATCATGTAATCGGGCTGGGTCCAGCCCGGGGTTCAAGGCGGCTGGAGAGCGGATCTCGTCTGGATAGAATATTGTTTCCATCACCAGGATGTTGTCCTTGACGCGAATTGCCGCCAGGGATTGTTTGGAACGGATGAACACTTTAGCGATAGCTATTCGGGCTGTTTTTTGCATGGCCTCCACTATCAGACTGTAAGCCTTCTCCCCGCCCGGAGATGGCTCCAGGTAATAACTCTTGTCAAAATATATCGGGTCCACCTGGCTCAAGCTTACGAAATCCAGGATGTCCACGGTCTTGGTGTTCTCCTGGGGGATCCGGTCAAAATCCTCCGGGTTGATGACTACATAACCGCCCTTCTGGTATTCGTAACCCCGTACTATATCATCGCTGCTGACTTCCCTATCGCAGTGGGGGCAGTACTTCTGGTATTTGATGGGTGACATGCATTCCTTATGGAGATAACTGAATTTAATATCTTTGTTTTCTGTGGCAACGTACATGCTAACCGGGATATTGACCAAGCCAAAGCTTATCGCCCCCTTCCAAAGGACTCTCACTCTATCACTCCTTCAAGGGATTTTTTATAGCTTTAATGTTTTGGAAAAAATTATTCCTGACGTTTAGAGCTGGTACGTCCTCAGGGAATATTAAAATGACCCACTGGTTTGACTAAAGGAGCGCTGATAGTATAGAATATCCCTGTCAACAAAACATCGGGCGGGAGTAGCTCAGTGGTAGAGCACCGGCTTCCCAAGCCGGGTGTCGAGGGTTCGAACCCCTTTTCCCGCTCCAGAAATACCGGCACTTTCAAAATGTTGAAGGTGCTTTTTTGATGCGTGACAGCTATTTTGGCAGCTAATGAGCTCAAATTCAGGTATCCATAGTGGAATTATTTGAGGACACCGAATTTAAAATAACCAAAATGCTGGGCAGGTGACCCAGCATTATTTATTCCTTTCGTCATTAAGTCGGAGAAAGAATAAAAAGGATTATTTCCATTTTCCGCGAAAATAATAATACTTGAACACCAACAACGGAGCTAACGTTCTGCGCGGGAAAGGGGATGAACCAATGGATATAACTAATGATGCAGTTACCAATTATGGCGGAAGTTTAAAAGGGCTAAATCAGTCATTAGACACAGGAAACAACAAAGCGGAACAATTTAGCCAGACTCTTGCAAGTGTCGTGTCGGGTGGTGCCGACAGTAACCGTGCAGCACCAGAAAACCCCGGGGAAGGTACCCCGGTTGCATCATTAAGTGGTTCTGTGGCGGGTTCGGGAGGCGGCAGTCCGGCTCCCGTTAACAACGTCAATGCTCCTATTGGTGACCTGGGTCCAAACCACCAAATACTCATTAGCCGAGCGGGGTATGATGCCCAGAAACAAGCGCTTGATGGCTTGGGGGCTAAGTGGACAGGTAGTTTTGGTCAATTGGATATACGAAACCCTAATGTAAAAGTGGGTGAATATGCCCCTACCGCATTTACTAACCCAGTTACCGGCAAGAAACAAGACGCTGGCAGTGGATGGTATTACTATAACGGTGCGGCCAAGGCTTTTCCCATGAATGATTCTGACCACCAACGGGCTATAGATATTGCCGCCAGCCAAGGCATAGATATATCAAATAATTGGGAACCGATAGACTTGCCCACCTTCCGTTATTTGGATAGTGTCTCCAAGAATGATTCAGGTATTTACCCCTATGCTTCTGGGGAAAAACCGTTATCGCATTATACGAGTGATAGCGGTGATGTTTGGGATTTAAGCGATTTTCTCCATGACCGGCTGGCGGGGATTGTGCCGACTTTAGCTAAAGACGGACTGATATATACCGATGAGCACGGTCAAATGTTACCGACCAATCCGCAAGGGGGGTATTATTACATTGATAAATTTGGTACAGCCCATGTTTCGGATGCATGCCAAGATGCCCTGAAATACGCCGCCCCCAACAGTCAAATACTACTGTACAACAGTCAAAATTATGGCGGCGGCTATGCTTTGGATGCAGATCCTACCCAGTATTTAGGGGAGCCGGCTCCAACTATTAATAATGTTAACGAACCTGATGCACCTTTCAATAATATGTACGCACCCGGTGGGGGTGCCAGTGCTTTCGGGGCGGCCGATGCGATACTCCAAAACGCCAATGCTACTCAGGCGCAAAATGCTTACAGTTCACAACTGGCCGCCTATGAGCGGCAAAAGCTGGAACAGAAGAAATAGCGGGGGCAAAATATTCTGTAATTGCATATGGAACCATAGCCCGGCAGATGCAGGTCCGCACATTTCGGGAAGGGATGGACAATAAGGGAATCAGTCTCGCATCCAATACATGATCATAATGAGGTGCTTGGTTTTGAAGGTTAGAGAGATTATGACATGGAATCCCCTCACCCTTAGCACGGGGCAAAAGGTCGTTGAGGTGGTAACCATATTTAGGGACAAGCGGATAGACGGAGCCCCGGTAATAGATGAAAAAGGTGAATTGGTGGGCCTGTTTACCAAGAGCCATATATATCGGGCCATAACCGATGGGGCTGACTTAATTAATACCAAAGTTGAAGATTTAATGACCCGAGGGGTTTACACCGGCCACCCGGATGACGAATTTGGAGAGGTGGTCAATGCCACCGTCCCAAGGCTTCCGGTTGTAGATGAGCAGGGCCAAGTGGTAGGGATGCTTACCCGGGGTGATATCGCTAAAGCATTTTTCTATTCATATAACGACATGTCGCTGGAATACGATACGGTTATCAACTCTGCCTACAACATGATCGTATCAATAGATTCGCAGGCTATTATCAGAATATGGAATTCAGCAGCGGAAGAGTACTTAGGAATAAATGCCGAGGATGCCATCGGCAAAAATATTGCTGAAGTCCTCCCCGGCAGTGATTTGATAAATATAGTAACGACAGGAGAAAAAGAAGCAGTTAAGAAAGTAAAGCTTAACGATCGCTGGTTCATGTCCAACCGTTCACCGATCAAAAAGGGCGGCAAGATTATAGGAGCGGTAGCGGTCCTGCAGGATATTTCGGATATCGAAAAAATGTCCGGAGAAATGAATTATGTAAAAGAGCTGAACGAGGAATTGGACGCCATAGTTGAATCATCTTTCGATGGACTATTCATAACTGACGGCAAGGGCAAGACCTTGCGTTATAACAGAGCGTTTGAGCATTTGACGGGGATAAGCGCAGTTGAATACTTGGGCAAGGGCGTTGATGAAATCAAGCGTGACGGCATTATTTCGGACCCGGTAACCAGTCATGTGTTGGAAAAGGGGAAATCCATAACCGTCATGCAGGAAACCAAGACCGGAAAATTGGTTCTCACTACCGGAAACCCCATTTTCGATGAGGACGACAAGATAATCAGGGTGGTCTGTAATGTTAGGGATATGACAGAACTAACATTATTGAAACAGGAGTTGGAGAAGGTTCAGGAATTATCCCAGCATTATGAAAGCCAGCTCCGTTCCTTAAAACAGCATTTCACAGGAGATGAGAAACTGGTGTTCACCTCCTCCAAGATGAGCAACCTGGTGGAGATGGCTATGAGGGTGGCGACTGTGGATGCCACCGTCTTGATAACCGGGGAGTCAGGCACAGGCAAAGAATTGGTGGCGGAATTGATCCACTCCAGCAGTTCCCGCAGCAATAAACCACTTATCAAGATCAATTGTGGGGCTATCCCTGAGAACCTGCTTGAATCGGAGCTGTTTGGTTATGAAGCGGGGGCGTTTACAGGGGCGAAAAAAGAAGGCAAGCCAGGATACATCGAGCTAACCGCCGGAGGCAGCTTATTCCTGGATGAGATCGGTGAGTTGCCCTATAATCTGCAGGTTAAATTGCTGCGGTTTTTGCAGAGCAAGGAGTTCACCAGGATCGGCGGCGATAGGCCCATCAAGGTTGACGTGCGCATCATAACTGCCACTAATAGAAATCTGATGGATATGGTGCAGAATAAGGAATTTAGAGAGGATCTGTTTTACCGCCTTAATGTTATCCCGGTACACATACCTCCGTTAAGGGATAGAAATGAAGACATCCCCGCGCTGGTCGCCCATTTTACCCAGCTGTTCAACCGCAAATACAATCTCAACAAAAGAATATCCCCGGATGTGGTCGATATATTCACGCATTATGATTGGCCCGGCAACGTTAGGGAATTGAATAGCCTGATCGAAAGAACCATAGTAATTACTGATCGGGATACCATAACCAGGGACGACCTGCCGGCCCACATGTGGGATCGGGGAGATGCGGCTTCCTCCTATGTTTTGGTGTCGGGCATCGTCCCCCTAAAGGTGGCTATAGAAAGCGTGGAAAAACAATTGCTGGAAAAGGTCTACGCCCAAGGCCAGACTACCCGGCAGATGGCCAAAAAGTTGGATGTAGATGCATCAACGTTGGTCCGGAAAGCGGCTAAATACAATATATCCCGAAAGTACAGCCGGATGTAATCCACGGGCTGTTGTGGAATCACAACAGCCACACGCACAAATGCAACAGTATCTTGCTGGGAAATTGCAACAGAATCACCATCCAAAGAGGGAATAGTTTCGAAAGCTATCCCCTCTTTTTTTTATTTGGGAGCAGTACTTTGCAACCCAATTGGTTGCAGTCCAAGCAAATAGCCTGCGGTGGGGGGATTATACGAGACTGGCACCCAACCATGAAAATACAAGAAATTGCCGGCGGACCTGGTTGGTCTGCGAACCCAGCCAAGTTTTTGTTTCGGATTCGCAACAGAATAATACAGGCTAAATTATGGGAAGGTCAGGAGAGCCCCATTTTTAGCCCTCGAACACCCAAATCAACTAATGGCACAAAAGTTGCATCTTCAGATTTTACACAGGTTGGTTGAAAATATCTGCCTAAATTTTTAAGAACCCCAATATCTATAGTTAAAGGAGGTGAGAAATTGGCGGAAATGGAATCCAGTGCAACCAGGGCCAAACGGGGATTAGTTATGGTCATTACCGGAAATGGTAAAGGTAAGACGACATCTTCTTTTGGTCAGGCTTTGCGCGCTATCGGTCAGGGTTACCGGGTATGTATTATTCAGTTCATGAAGGGAAGGAAATACGGTGAAGTACTGGCAGCCGAAAAATACCTTCCTGATCTAAAAATTCTGCAGTTCGGCCTGGATAGCTTTGTAATGCGTGATGACCCCGCCGGAGTGGACGTCCAACTAGCATGGGATGGCTTCAAAAAGGCCGAGGAGATTATTCACAGCGGGCAGTATGACATGGTAATCCTGGATGAGATCAATGTGGCGGTGGATTTTGCTCTGATTCCCGAAGAAAAGGTTTTGGATATGATCAAGAAGAAACCACCCGAGTTGGATTTACTGCTCACGGGTCGGTACGCGTCGGACAAGATAAGAGAAATTGCAGACCTGGTGAGTGAAGTCACCGAGATAAAGCATCACTATAACGCCGGTATCAAAGACCGAGCCGGGATAGAATACTGATCTTTGGCTAGCACCCAGAGTACTTATCAGACACTAGTGTAATAGTTTCCCAGCTGCTTTCACGACGTGAATTAAGAAGGAGGGAGCCCTTTGTTTACACAAGAATTGTTGGACAAATCAAGCCTGATGAGAAAGAAATGGGAAGATGAAGTCAAGAAGGTTATAGCCAAAAACGCTGATATGAAGGAGCGGTGGAGCACCGTATCCGATCTGGAGATCAAGAGACTTTATGGTCCTGAAGATATTAAGGACATGGACTTTGAAAAAGACATTGCCTACCCTGGTCAATTTCCATACCTGAGGGGTAATCAAGCCACCGGGTATCGCGGGAAGTATTGGACATTTAGAATGTTCGCCGGCATGGGAACCGCCGTGGTTACCAATGAGCGTTGGCATTATCTGCTGTCCACCGGTCAAACCGGTTTGAGCACCGCGTTTGACTTCCCGACCCTGATGGGTTACGATACCGATTCCCCCAAAGCCAAGGGTGAATGCGGAAAATGCGGAGTAGCTATTGATACTATAGATGATTTCCGGGATCTTATAAAAGGTATCCCGCTGGACAAAATAACCACCTCAATGACTATCAACCCACCGGCCACCGCTCTTTGGGCCATGTACTGCGCCTCCGCTCAGGAACAGGGCATTCCCCTTACCAAAATTGGCGGCACCATCCAAAACGATATGCTGAAAGAATTCATCGCCCAGAAGACACTGATGTGTCCGCCGGAGCCATCCGTAAAACTCATCAGTGACACTGTTGAGTTTGGCACCAAATACGTTCCCAAATGGAACACCATCAGCATCAGTGGATATCATATCCGTGAAGCTGGCGCCACCGCTGTACAGGAATTGGCCTTCACCCTGCGCGATGGAATGGAATACGTTGAGGACGCCATCAGACGTAAAGGTCTGCATGTCGATGAGTTTGCCCCGCGGCTGTCCTTTTTCTTCAATTCCCATATCGACTTCTTCGAGGAGATCGCCAAATTGAGAGCTGCCCGCCGGATTTGGGCCAAAGGCATGCGGGAACGTTATAATTCTCAGGATCCGCGCTCCTGGTGGATGAGATTCCATACCCAGACCGCCGGTTGTTCATTGACCGCCCAACAGCCCTACAACAATGTGGTCCGGACCGCTACCGAAGCACTGGCCGCAGTGCTGGGCGGAACCCAGTCGCTGCACACCAACTCCTTGGATGAGGTGCTGTGCCTGCCGTCCGACCATGCCGTACAGATAGCTCTAAGAACCCAGCAGTTGATCGCTGAAGAAACCGGGGTCGTAAACACCATCGATCCACTAGCCGGCTCATATTTCGTGGAAGCCCTGACCAATGAGATGGAAGAAAAAGCTTGGGAATACATCCACAAGATCGACGAGATGGGTGGAATGGTGGCAGCCATCGAGAAGGGATTCCCGCAGATGGAAATCTCCGATGCGGCCTATAAATTCCAGCAGCAGATCGATGCTGGCGAAAAGATCATGATCGGTGTCAACAAATACAATATAGAAGACGAAGTAGTCGATATTCCCATCGTGGAGATCGATGATTCCATCGAAGAAACACAACTGCAACGGTTGGCTGCGACCAAGCGTAAACGTGATGGCCGCAAAGTAGCGGAATGCCTCAAAGATCTTGGCGAAGCTTGCAAGAAGGGCGAAAATGTTATGCCGTTCTGCATCGAAGCGGTCAAGAATTACGCCACCGTCCAAGAGATTTGCGATGTGTATCGGGAAGTCTACGGCGAGTATCGCGACCCTGGCATATACTAATTAGAGATTGAAGGAGGTAAGCGTTATGGCACAGAGAAGAATTCGGATACTCTTAGCGAAACCCGGGTTGGATGGTCATGATCGTGGAGCCAGGGTTCTAGCCAGAAGTTTTCGCGATGCTGGCTTTGAGGTAATCTATACCGGGTGTCACCAGACTCCGGAACAGATCGCCGCAACCGCTATCCAGGAAGATGTCGACATGGTAGGCCTCAGTTGTTTGTCAGGCGCCCATAATTATCTCTATCCGGCGGTAGCCAAGCTGCTCCAGGCTGAGGGAGCAGATGAAATAGTCGTAGTTGGCGGTGGTATAATCCCTGAAAAAGACATTCCGCCTCTAAAAGCCGCTGGCTTGAAAGAGATTTTCCTTCCCGGCGCTACTCTGGATTCGATTAACAACTGGATTAGAGCCAACATAACTCCAAAGGAGTGATCTGCTAATGAAAGATTTAGGTAAAAGGGTGTTGGCGGGAGATGTTCGGGCGGCCTCCCGCCTTATAAGAAATCTGGAAGACCAAATCACTGATACCTATATCGCCATACAGGAGATATTCAAGGAAACCGGAAAGTCCCATGTAATTGGAATTACCGGGGCACCTGGAGCTGGTAAGAGCACCTTGACGGATGAACTTATCCAGGCGTATCGCAGCCAAGGCAAAACAGTAGGGGTATTGGCGGTGGATCCTACCAGTCCCTTTACCGGAGGAGCACTTTTAGGAGATAGGATTCGCATGCTGCGCCATGCTGAGGATAAGGGCGTATTTGTGAGGAGCTTGGCAACTCGCGGTGCTATGGGTGGAATATCCAAGGCGGTTGGCGAAGGCATTCATGTTATGGATGTATTGGGTAAAGACCGCATTATCGTAGAAACCGTTGGGGTAGGCCAACAAGAGGTTGAGATAATCAACCATGCCCATACCGTAATAGTGGTTTTGGTACCAGGGATGGGGGACGAAATTCAAGCCCTGAAAGCTGGGTTGATGGAAATAGCTGATATTTTCGTCATCAACAAAGCCGACCGTGATGGAGCCGGCAAGCTGTATAAAGAAACAATGAACATGGTGCAGATGTCCCGGGACCGGGCTGGCGTTTCCAAGGGATGGCAAATACCGGTGTTGTTAGTGGAAAGCGTCATGGAACCCCATAAGTTTGCGGAAAGCGTTGAGAAACTGCGCGACAAAATCGACGAGCATTATCAATTCCTGGTTGATCACGATCTTATCTCGGAACGGATGCGCCGTAAAACGGCTGCCGAGATTCAGGAGGCACTGTGGGGTGAGATCATGGCTCCGATTCTGGAGGAACTGGATTCCAGCGGAGAAATGAAACGGATGATTGATCGGTGCCTGCTTAAGGAGATTGACCCGTATAGCCTGGCTGACCAAGTAGCAGCCCGTTATATGAAAGAGAAATGCTAAATCCCGGCTGGTGAGGAAGAAGGTCAATATGGACAACAAAGTGATTAGAGTTTTGCTGGCCAAAATTGGGTTGGATTCGCATGACCGGGGAGTGCGCCTGCTGGCTCGAAATTTAAAAGACAGCGGCATGGAGGTAATTTATACCGGACTTTATCGCAGTCTCGAAGAGGTGGCCCAGACCGCGGTTCAAGAGGACGTCGATTTTGCAGGATTGAGCATGCATACCGGTGCTCACAAAGAGGCATTCCCCCGGCTCAGGGAATTATTGGATTCCCTGGGCGGGGAAGATATCAGGATCATCGGTGGTGGTGCGATTCCCGAAGAAGAACGGCGAGCCTTGGTAGATTCGGGTCTGGCGGCTGCAGTGTTTGGCCCGGGAACCAAGTTTATTGCTATAATAGACTGGATAAAAGCGAATGTGCCTGCCAGAATCGGTTAGACCGATTCTGGCAGGTTTTTATGAAACTCAATATCCATCCGGGAGGGAAAGAGATATGGGTGAATCGTTGTTATTGAGAATCGGGCAGACTGTTTTCTTGAGAGACGATTCATTGATAATTATCGACCGGCGCTATTTTCCTAATCAGGTAGTGGAGTTGGCCTGCCCCAATTATGAAGCCGTAGCCCGCGCTATTGAAATCATGGCTGTACAGGGAGCAGGCGACATTGCTGTTACTGCTGCTTATGGTCTGTGGATGGCGGCGCGAGACCTGGAGCGCAAGCGGCATTTGGACCAGGCGGAGGGCCGGGCCTGGCTTGAGCGTGCCCAGCAGCGGCTGGTTGCTACCCGGCCTACTGGATTTCATATTGCCGCTATGCTGCGAAATATAATGGCCCGGCTCGATTGGGATGCTCCGCCATGGTCGGTTCAAATCCAGGCCCAGATTGACAGGATAATCGATAAGCAGGATGCTCGCTCCCAACTTACCGGCAAGTGGGCGGAGACCTTATTAGCGGATGGTGACACGGTTTTGACTCATTGTTTTCCCGGCGCCGGGTTACTGTACATGTTTATTCAGGCGGTGCAGAACGGGAAGAGGGTCAAGGTGATATGCAATGAAACCAGACCTTACTTACAAGGGGCGCGGTTGACAGCCTGGGCTGTGTCCGAGTTGGGCCTGCCGGTAACATTGATAACTGATAACATGGCGGCTTATTGTATGAGCCAAGGCATGGTCAGCAAGTTGATCACGGCGGCGGATCGGATTGCCCTGGATGGCACGGTAGCCAACAAAGTGGGGACCTTTCAGTTGGCCCTGGCAGCCAACTATCACCGCATCCCATTCTATGTGTTAGGATATGGAGGGCCGGACAAGAATACCCAAGCGGGCCCAGAAATACCGATTGAGCTGAGGGATCCAGAGGAAGTCGTCTGCTTCAATGGGGTGCGAATTACCGGGCCGAAGGTAAAAGGTTTTTATCCGGCCTTTGATATCACCCCATCTGAGTTGGTTACCGCAGTAGTGACTGACCGGGGTATATTGCCGCCTCTTGAAGTGGGTAGTTACTGGTCATTACCACGCTGAACAGGAGGAAACAATCTTTCTGGTGTATAACTAGAGAAAGGAGGCCGCTTATGGCGATCATCAAGGAGAATTATTTGATCCCCCTTAACCGTATGTTATTTATTTCTAAAAAGGATGGCCTGAAACTGGAGGATATCATTGTGGAAACCGAAGGTGACTACAGACTGTTCGAAAAAGATGACAATATCGTGGTCAAAAATGACGACTGCTGCCGCAGTATCAAAGTCACTGTCAAAACCAAGGATTAGCTATTACATGGTACAAGGAGTGGAGAGGTTGCGGTTATTCAAGGCCTGGTCGATTATTGACAAATTCTTGGAGCAGGAGCAGGTTAGAATGGACTGGTTTGTTGTCGGTCGGGCCGAACCTCTCGCTCCCTGGGACGAACTTATCATGGACTATGACGGAGAAGATGATAACGCCGTCTATGACCAGATCATGGCTAGTGAGTTGCTGAACGAAGTTGAAGTGGAGCAACTTACCGCTTACCTGGAAGGAAAACACCAGTTGGCAATCAATGTTGAGCCAGTAGAGTTACCCATGAAATCAGGTGGGCTAAGTCATGGACTGAGATTGATCAGCGGGGCCAAGGGATTCTACCCATTGGCCGAAGAACCGGAGTATTCCCTGAACATCTCCATTCTGGGGCATTACGATTGCCAGGTCCCGGAGACCCATGAAGGTTTGTCATCCAAAGATCTTGAGGTGGGGCGTAAATTCTTGGACTGTCTGGCATCCCAATGTCCAGACATTGGCATGGATAAGTGGGGCGACAGCCAGGAACTGCTGCAAAAGATTTATGCCGCAACGGGCTTGAGGGTAGTCCTGGATTAGCGCAGTGTTGCCGCCCGGGCTATGCGAACAGTCAATCCTGATACGTTTGGCAGTGAGGAGATTTATATGGAAATCGGGAGAAGGGTAGTTATTTGCGAGTGCAAACACCCCCTGTACAATTTCAAAGGATCGGTGGTAGGCCGTCGCGGCCCCAAGGGGCCGGATGATATCTGGCTATTGATATACATCGATAATCGAGGCCGCAGTTATCTGATCCCCCGGTCAATGGTGAGGGAAATATCGGAAGAAGAAGACCAAGGCAACCGGTTGGACCCCTTTGGAGGTAAGAACCGCTACAATTAGTGGATTAACAAGACGCCAGCCACGGTCAATTGATCGGTTCTGAATTCCAAAGTCAAACCCGCGGCGGCGAAAGTCTTTCCGACATCAATCCCCATCCCTTCCATTGAAGGACGGGCTTCACCGGGATGGCAGCAGTTGTGATCACCGTTTTGAATCACGCAGGCAGCACACAATTTGCACTCACCCGCGCCTAATGCCATCGCCAGGCGAAAACCGTCACTAAAAGCCTTTCGCTCCAGGCTTACCGCCATTTGGCCGAATTGCCGGGCGGAATCGTCGAAGGCTTGGCGCATGAAATCCTTGTCGGACTGGTCCAGTTGGTGCCGTGTCTGCAACAGGAGGGCAAACGTATACCTCGCCACCACAAGGCGGTTTTCGCCTACTGGAGGGAGAAATGGGGGACACATTAGGTTTTTCCCGTAATTGCCGCATAGATTGAGCTGGCAATGCATTCTGACCCGTTCATCCAATACGATATTTTTGGCCAGCACCAGACGAGTCGGGCCAAAACCCATTTTCTGAGCATAAGCATCGAGTTCCAGGACGCCTTGTAATACCGGTTTTAAGTCTGTATTCATCAAAAATCAGCCTCCCCAGAGAATTATCGGGAAAAACCATTGATTCGCTGTCACAGTATATATAAAAAGGATATAATGTAAACATCGATAGTTAAACCGTAAATTGAATAAATTATGTGCAGCGGGGTATCGGCAGGCAGTCGATACCAGGGAACCAGGTGAGAGTCCTGGACGGTCGCGCCACTGTAAACGGGGAGCCTATTTCCAATTGCCACTGAGTTAAAACTTGGGAAGGCGGAAATGGGTTAGGATCCGAGAGTCAGGAAACCTAACTGCTGTCCGCACATTGCCTTCGCAGGAAAGGGGGAGTGCCTTCAGTGATAGGTGGCAGACTTCCATTTTCAAAGGCAAGATGGAAGTCTTTTAGCATTATTAGGGGGGGAATAAATTGCCGATTGACCGATTGGTGAATGAAATAAGACCTTTGAACAGCGCAGCAATGGAAAAGGCGGCCGCGCGCCTCAATAATTTGACCAAACCCATTGGCAGTCTTGGCGTCCTGGAGGAGCTGGTGATCCAACTGGCGGGGATAACCGGGGAGGTGCTGCCAATCGTTAGGAACAAGATGGTCATAGTAATGGCCGGTGATCATGGCGTAGTGGAAGAGGGGGTCAGTGCCGCTCCTCAATCGGTCACCCCGCAGATGGTATATAACTTTTTAAGCGGCGGTGCAGGGATCAATGTTCTGGCCCGTCATGCCGGTGCCGGGGTAAAGGTAGTGGATGTTGGTGTGGCCGATCCGACCCTCGGTCATGACAACTTGATCTCCCGGAAAGTAAGACTTGGTACCGCCAATATGACCAAAGGCGCGGCGATGTCCAGAGATGAGGCCATCAAGGCCATCATGATCGGGATCGAAGTAGCCCAGGCGGAGATAGATGATGGAGTGACCCTGCTGGCCACCGGGGAGATGGGGATTGGCAATACCACCGCCAGCAGTGCTATCCTGGCAGTCTACTCCGATGCCACTTTGGAAGCTATTGTGGGACCGGGGGTAGGACTGAATAATGAGGGGATTAACAAAAAGATCCAGGCTATCCAGACCGCTCTGCAAGTCAACCAACCGGACCGCACCGACCCGATAGACGTCCTGGCTAAGATTGGCGGACTGGAGATAGCGGGAATGACTGGATTGATTCTAGGTGCGGCGGTCCGCCGGATACCAATCGTGATAGACGGATTCATCTCAGGAGCATCGGCGTTACTAGCCTGTAAGATATCCCCCCAGGTCAAGGATTACATAATCGCATCCCATCTATCCGAGGAGCCTGGACACAAGATACTATTGGACGTGATTGGGCTGGAACCGATGCTGCGTATGCGCATGCGTCTTGGGGAAGGTACGGGAGCGGCACTGGCTTTCAATGTTATAGAGGCAGCGACCCGGATAATCAGCGAGATGGCTACTTTTGAGGAAGCCGGGGTAGTAATGGATTAGTCTTGATCGATAAAGGGGGACATCAAGGAATGGACATTTGCAGCTGCCGTAAAAAGATATGGGCCGGTGTTTTGACGGTTGTGCTATTGGCAATGTGCCTATCCGGGTGCAAACAGGCCGGTGACACCTCCTCAGTCAATCCAGTGCCGGATGCGGGCAGGTCTTTCCCGTTGACCGTTACTGATGATGTTGGCCGCCAGGTAACATTGCCATCTGAACCAGCCCGCCTCGTTTCCCTGGCTCCCAGTAATACCGAGATTCTGTTTGCGTTGGGGCTGGGCAGCCGGGTGGTGGGTAACACTACCTACTGTAATTACCCTGAAGAAGCCGAGGCGGTTGCTAAAGTGGGCGGTTATGCCGACCCCAGTGTGGAGAAAGTAGTCGCGTTGAGACCCGACCTTGTTTTGGCTGCCGACATACACATGCCTCTATTGAAGAGCTTGGAAGATGCAGGTATGAAGGTCTTGGTTTTAGATCCCCAGACAATCGCAGGGATACTAAGTGATATTCAATTGGCAGGCAGGGCCAGCGGGGTAGAAAAAAAGGCTTTCGAAGTCACCCAGGGTTTAACTGATAGGATTAATGCCGTAAACGAGAAGATAGCCAAAATACCGGATAATCAAAAGCCAACTGTTTACTGTGAATTGTGGGACCAGCCACTTATGTCGGTCGGCAAGGAGAGCCTGATCGGACAGGTTATTGGCATGGCCGGCGGGATCAATATCACTGGCGATAGTGCCGAAGAATATCCGCAGATAAGTGCTGAGATCATTATTTCCCGCAATCCGGCAGTTATGATCAATTCCTACGGTATGGGCAGTGCCAAGGTGGTAACCACTGCGGAAATAGCCGGCCGCAGTGGCTGGTCACAGTTAGCTTTTATTGAGAACAACCGCATTTATTCCATCCACTCCGATCTACTCAACAGGGCTGGACCAAGAATTGTTGACGGGATTGAAAGAACCGCCCAGTGTTTGTATCCGGAGCATTTTAAATAGGGGATTATAGGAAGTCGATCGCATGACGCAGGATGCCACATTCAAACGACCGCTGATTTTTATCCTTTTGACCGCTTTATTATTGGTATCGATCGTGGTAGGGATAAGCATTGGTGCGGTTTACATACCACCAACCGAGATAGTCCGGATCATATTGAGCCGCTTACCGGGGCTGGGCAATCTGACTGCCGGCATAATGCCTGAAAATATTATCATTATCATGACCATAAGGTTTCCGCGGGTTGTAATTGCAGCATTGGTGGGTGGGGGACTGGCTCTTTCCGGTGCAGCCTTCCAGGGCTTATTTCGTAATCCCATGGCAGATCCTTATGTGATTGGGGTTTCGTCGGGAGCAGCCCTGGGGGCGATCTTAAGTATAATTGCGCAGTCTTTTTGGAGAACTTCAGTTCAATATGGGATTCCAATTTTCGCCTTTGTATTTGCGGTCTTCACCATAATCCTGGTCTACAATCTGGCCCGGATAGGTGGCAGCGTACCGGTCATGACGTTGCTTTTGTCAGGGATCGCGGTTAATTCGTTGCTTTCTGCACTGGTATCATTGAGTATGTTTTTCAGCGGGGATCAGCTGCACCAGATCGTATTCTGGCTTCTAGGAGGATTTTCCGGGCGGGGATGGGATTATGTGCTTATGTTCTTGCCTTATGGAATCATTGGGGCCATAATTATACTTTTCTATGCTCGTGATTTAAATGCCTTGTTGCTGGGGGAAGAGTCGGCGCAATACTTGGGTATTGAAGCCGAAAAAGTCAAACGGTACCTGTTGCTGGCCGCAGCCCTGCTGACCGGAGCTTGCGTCTCGGTCAGCGGCATGATTGCATTTGTAGGCTTGGTGATACCGCATATAGTGCGGATGATGTTCGGTGCCGATCATCGCATCTTGTTGCCCGCGGTAGCTTTGACTGGAGCTATCTTCCTCTTGCTGGCGGACGTGGTTGCGCGGATAGCAGTGGCTCCCGGTGAGCTGCCGGTGGGGATTATAACCGCTCTGGTAGGCGGGCCCTTTTTCATCTTCCTGTTGCGTCGTCAGAAAAACGCCTTGTTTAAATAGGTGGTGGCTTTCGTATGCTATTCGACATATTAGGTGTGACCTGTGGTTACGGGACGGTCCCAGTCCTGCAAGATGCCCGTGTGCAGATAAACAGCGGCGACATGATGGGTATAGTTGGACCGAATGGCTCGGGCAAGTCCACTCTGCTCCGTGCCATGAGCCGGGTGCTGAAACCACTGCATGGTCAAGTCCTGTTGGAGGAAGAGGACATTTACCGGGCCCCGGCGGCTGAGATTGCCAAGAAGATGGCGGTGGTGTCTCAGGAACAGGGATTAAGTTTCCCTTTTACGGTGAGAGAATTGGTGATGATGGGAAGAATTCCTCATCTGAAGCGGTTCGCCCGGGAAGGGGCCAAAGATATCAGGATAGTTGAGCTGGCGATGGAGTTGACCGATACGGCCCGGTTAGCTGACCGCCAGGCGAATGAACTCAGCGGAGGGGAAAAACAGAGGGTCTTGTTGGCCCGGGCGTTGGCCCAGGAGCCGAAAATACTGCTCCTGGACGAACCTACTTCCTATCTCGATCTGAATTATCAGATAGAGTTGATGCAGGTCTTGGTCCGGTTGCGGGGTGAATATGGTCTGACCATCATAATGGTGTTGCATGATCTTAATCTCGCCTCGCGCTATTGCGATTACCTGGTCCTGATCAAACAGGGAACCATCAGGGCTATCGGTTCACCTCACCAGGTTATAACGGCCCCAATGATCAAGGATGTTTACGGCTGCGAAGTGAGCGTGGAGCGTCTCAATACCTCCATGCATCCCTATATCGTCTTCCATGATGACAAATCTGGTGTTGTCCAATCAGCCCGCGAAGGCTGGGTGCACGTTGTCGGGGGAGGGGGTTCAGGAGGGGTGCTGTTCAGAAACCTGGTCCGATCAGGCTGGAAGGTAAGTACCGGGGTGGTCAATGTGGGTGACAGTGATTGGGATGAGGCCAACCGATTAGGGCTGAGCGTTGTAGAGGCTCCTCCTTTTTGTGGATTGGGTGAAAATGAAATACTAAGGAACCGGGATATGATGAAAAAAGCATCCTTTATCATATTGGCAGGAGTGCCTTTCGGAACCGGAAATATAAATAACCTGGAATGTGTTTTGGTGGAAGCCAGGGAGGGGAAAAGAATCATTGTGGTCGATAATCTTCCCATACAGGAGCGTGACTATACCGGGGGGATGGCTGCCCAGCTTTATGGGCAGCTGCTTCAAGCCGGAGTGCACCGGGTCAACAATGAATGGGAAGCCGTTCGGGTGATGGAAGGGGAGAGGCGATGATATCCCGAGGTAAACTGGTCTTTATTACCGGAGCGGCCCGCAGCGGCAAAAGCACGTTTGCTGAAAGGATGGCTGCCGAGTTGGGTGGGCACGTCATATATATTGCCACCTGCGTCCCTGGCGACGATGAGATGGAAGCCAGGGTAGCTTGCCATCAAGCCCGCCGGCCATGCGAATGGCAGACTGTGGAAGAACCGCTTGATCCGGTTCGGGTAATCAAGGAATATGATAGTCCGGGACGAGTATTTCTGCTGGACTGCGTGACCCTTCTGGTCACTAATCTGTTGTTGCATCCGGGTCATGAAATGACGGAAAAACAAATACTGGCTAAGATTGCAGAGCTAGCCCAGGCTGGGCATGAATGTGCAGCCCACGTTCTTATTGTCTCCAACGAAGTGGGTTGGGGCATCGTGCCCGGCGATCCCCTCACCCGCATGTGGAGGGATGTTATAGGCAGGGCCAATCAAGCCCTGGCAGCCGGTGCGGATGAAGCCTGGTTGACCGTAGCCGGTATTCCGGTCGAATTAAAATCGTTGGGCAAGGGCTTGTGAGCTCATGTTATGGATGACAGTACCATTGGCCTTCTTGCTCGATTTGGCGGTGGGCGACCCGGCTGCCCTCCCCCACCCGGTCAAAATTATTGGGAGGGCTATCACCGGTTTGGAAAATCGGTTGCGCATCTGGACGGGCACCAATTGCCGGGAGCGCGTGGCGGGCATGGTCTTGGCTCTGGTTATTCCCTTTGGGGCCTGGGCTGCCACTTGGGTTTTGTGTTACTTGGCGGGGCGTATCCATAGTGCAGCCGGTATACTGGTGTCCGCCTGGTTGATTTCAACAACTATCTCCGCCCGGGGACTGGTTGAGGTGGGGAATTCGGTCTACCAACATTTACAGAGGGGTGATCATGCAGAGGCCCGGAAGGTGGTTGACGGGATCG
Organism: uncultured Syntrophomonas sp.; assembly: GCA_964494735.1. Taxonomy (GTDB): domain Bacteria; phylum Bacillota; class Syntrophomonadia; order Syntrophomonadales; family Syntrophomonadaceae; genus PHAA01. The sequence continues at coordinate 28,304 of CAZBSD010000010.1, read as the reverse complement.
TAGGCCGAGACACCGGAACGATGGATGAAACGCAAATGATCAGGGCTACAGTCGAAACCATGTCCGAGAATATCGTGGATGGGGTGGTGGCGCCCATTTTGTTTGCTTTCCTGGGCGGGGCTCCTTTGGGGATGGCCTACCGAGCGATCAACACCCTGGATTCCATGGTAGGCTACCGTAATGAGCGCTATCTTTATTTCGGTTGGGCTTCAGCCCGATTGGATGATCTGGCCAACTACATCCCAGCGCGTATCAGCGGGGCTTTTATAGTTATCGCAGCAGCTGCCTTGGGATACAGGGCGGGAAGTGCCATGCGGACTATCGCCAGTGACAGCCGTCAGCACCCGAGCCCCAACAGTGGGATTCCGGAAGCGGGAGTAGCTGGCGCGCTGGGGATACAATTAGGTGGGACCAACTATTATGAAGGAATACCTTCTGTTCGGCCCCGGTTGGGGGCGGCTATCACCACATTGACAAGCGAAAACATAAAGCAGGTAGCCAGATTGATATATGCAGCCGGCACACTGGCGGTTGTATCCGGGTCAGTCTTATACATAATCTTTGTTGGGTAAGGTGGGGATACATACGATGGATGCTTTTCTAACCGCGATATCGTTTTTGACCAGGATTCCAGTGCCCTCAAGGAGCAGTGCTTATGATCCCCGTACTTTCAGCCGCGCTATAATCTTTTTTCCGATTGTCGGAGGAATAATGGGGATCGCTAACAGCGGATTGTATTTACTGCTGGAGAAGGTTGTGCCCATCCAGGTTTTGGCGGTATTTCTTATAGCGTTGCCGATATTCATGAGCGGGGGAATGCATTTCGACGGACTGCTGGATAGTTGTGATGGGATCTTCAGTGGACGCTCGCGGGAACGAAGCCTGGAAATAATGCGGGACAGCCGGGTTGGTTCGATGGGAGTCATCGCGGGGATACTTGATATTCTGCTCCGTTATACGCTGCTGGTCTCGTTACCGGTGACCTTATTACCGGCCTTACTTATTACCCAGCCAATCACCGGGCGCTGGGTGATGTCGATGGCCGTGCATTTTTTCCCCTATGCTCGCAAAGAGGGCGGTTTAGGGCAGGGCTTCAACGAGAATAAAAGAGTCCTCTTCATCGTTCTCAGCACCGGATTGGCCTTTATGACAGCATTCGCAGTAAGTGGGCTAAACAGTGTGGGGGCAGTGGCTCTGACCGCCTTTTTGTCGCTTTTGATAGCCCTGTGGGCAGCGCACCGATTGGGCGGATTGACCGGTGATGTCTATGGCGGATTGAACGAGACGGGCGAAATCATATATATGATGATATGGCTGTTGGGCTTAAACCTGGGCCTGTAACCAGGGAGGAGGATCAGTAGGAAAAAGAAGCAATAGGGGGGAGTGTTCCATGACGGAAAGAGTCCACGGCGGCAATGTATACGAGATGGCGCGGCGATTCAATCTCGCCCAAGAAGATATAGTCGATTTCAGTGCCAGTGTAAGCCCGCTGGGTATCCCCAAAAAGGTAATGGCCGCCGTACAAGCATCTCTGGTGATGCTGACCCACTACCCCGACCCGGATTGCATAGAGTTCCGCCAGGCAGTGGCCCAAAAACATGGGGTGGAACGGGCCAATGTGTTAGCCGCCAACGGCGCCGCCGAGATTATTTACCTCATCGCCCGTATGGTAAGGCCAGCTCGCACGCTCATCCCATACCCCACCTTTATCGAGTATGAGTGTGCGGTAAGATCAGTAGGCGGGGAGATTGCCGGTATCGCTTTTCAACAACAGGGTTCGCAGTTTGTGATCAGGAGAGATGAGTTCCTGGGCTCCATCCCGGGTAGTAACTTGATATTTATCTGCAATCCCAACAATCCCACCGGGACAATTTGGCGGTTTAATGAGTTGATGGAGATAATCGAGGTTGGTCAGGCGCATGATTGTTTGATTGTCATTGACGAAGCCTATCTGGACTTGGCGGAAAACGGTGACCGCCATTCTCTGGTCGGGCAAATCGATAACTACTATAATCTGATAGTAATAAAATCCCTTACCAAGGTGTACGCCCTGCCCGGATTGCGCATCGGCTATGCAGTCGCTCCTCCTCATTTAATACAAGCTTTAAGCGTATTGCGTGACCCCTGGAGTGTAAATGCATTGGCTCAGGCGGCGGGAACTGCCGCGCTGCAGGAAGTTGATTATTTAGTCCAATTGCAGGGTTTGGTACAGCGGGAAAGACAGTATCTGTATGAACAGCTGGCAAGTATTCCGGGGTTGACGGTGTATGACCCGACGGCCAACTTTATTCTGGCTGATGCCGGTATAGCTGGTATCACCACCGGGGAACTGCAACAGGCCCTGGCCCGGCAAGGTTTGTTTATCAGGGACTGTACTGGTTTTAACGGTTTGGGCAGGGGATTCTTCCGGATCGCGGTCCGTACTCGGGCCGACAACCAGCGCTTGATAGATGCGATCGGCGATTATTTTGCGGAGCGCTTATGAGGAATGTGGACGACCTGCTCCCGCAGCGGGTAATTTTGGTGAGACATGGTGAGACGGGGTGGAATTCGGCCGGTCAGTTGCAGGGGCATTCCAATCCCAGCTTAAATGAAAAAGGTAAAACCCAAGCCCGGGAGGTCGCCTTGCAGTTGGCCGAGGAGGAAGTGGAACGAATTATCAGCAGTGACCTGGCCCGGGCAGCGGAGACGGCTGGCATAATCGCCAGGCATCACCGCCTGCCGTTAATGATGGATCCATTGTTGCGTGAGCTGAATTTCGGCGGGTGGGAAGGACTGACGTTGAATGAGATTCAATCCCGATTCCCCCAGGAATGTAACGAATGGATGCAAGACCCCTGGGCAGTGCGAATACCCGGCGGGGAGACGGCGGAGGAATTAAAGCTGCGTGTGATTGAGGCCTGGAATAGAATAATTGATGATCTTCCCGCTGCCAGGACGGTAGTGATTGTAGCCCACGGAGGTCCCCTGCGGGTATTGATGTGCCACCTCACCCAGACAGATCCATCGCGGCACTGGGAATTCGACATTCGACTGGGAGAATCGATAATGCTGATTAGATCTGGTGAAATTTATGCGAAGGGCGAAAATCGATATGATAGGAGATGAAGCCGGGATGCCCAGGACACATACCATTATGGTACAGGGGACCGGTTCGCATGTCGGGAAGAGCGTGTTAGTGACGGCGCTGTGCCGCATCTTCCGCCAGGATGGATACAGAGTGGCCCCTTTTAAGTCTCAAAATATGGCCCTTAACTCATTTGTCACCGTCGATGGCGGGGAGATGGGCCGGGCGCAAGTGGTCCAGGCCCAGGCGGCCGGTCTTGAACCGGAGGTGGATATGAATCCGGTGTTGCTCAAACCGGCGGCCGACAGTGCATCCCAAGTAATCGTGCAGGGGAGGCCGATAGGGACATTCAGTGCCCGCCACTATCACAATGATTACGTGAACCAGGTCTGGCCGGCTATATTGGATTCCTTTGCACGTCTTAAAGAAAAGTACCAGGTTATAGTCTTGGAAGGCGCGGGCAGCCCGGCCGAGGTCAACCTCCAAGAGAATGATGTAGTAAACATGCGCGCCGCCCACATGGCTGAGGCCCCGGTTCTGCTGGTGGCGGATATCGATAAGGGCGGCGCCCTGGCTGCGGTAGTAGGGACGCTGGAGCTGCTGCAGCCCGGCGACCGCAATATGGTAGCGGGGATAATCATCAATAAATTCCGGGGGGACCGGGAATTGCTTCAACCGGCCCTGGATTTCCTGGAATCCAAAACCAAAATACCTGTGCTCGGGGTCATTCCTTACCTTAATCTTGGTATACCGGAAGAAGATACTGTAAATGATGAAATGCGGCCCGCCATATCCTCGGACAAGGTCTTGAAGATCGGCGTTCTGTACCTTCCCCACATATCCAACTTTACCGATTTCGACCCCCTGGAAGGAGAACCAGATGTTTACCTTCAATATATTAGGCCGGGGCAAAGCATTGAAGGACTCGATTGTCTTATAATCCCCGGTTCTAAAAACACAATCGGTGATCTTAATTGGCTGCGGGATATCGGTTGGGACCAGGAAATAACTGGAGTTGCCGCCCACGCGGTTCCGGTTATTGGTATTTGCGGAGGGTTTCAGATGTTAGGCAAATTGATCCGGGATAGCGATGGAATCGAGTCGTCACACATCCAGACCGAAGGTTTGGGCCTTTTGGACGTAACCACCGATTTCCAAACCGAAAAGACTACCTGGCAGGCAACAGGCGCGGCGCTGGGCTGCCTTAAACAGACGGAAGGTAACGCCAGGATGGACGTGGCAGGATACGAAATCCACATGGGCCAATCCTATCGCGGACCGGGAATGACCCCCGCATTCCGATTATGGCGCCAAGGCGATGTTGGGGTGGAGGTACTGGACGGGGCAGTCAGTCCGGATGGCCTGATCTGGGGGACATATCTGCACGGGCTTTTCGATGCAGACGGATTCCGACGCGCTTTTCTGAATCAGTTGCGCAAGGCCAGGGGACTGGCACCGATAACGCCACAGTACAATTACCACCAAAGCCGGCAAGCCGCATATGATAAATTGGCTGAAGTAGTACGTGAGAACATAGACTTGTCCCAAGTCTATCAGATCATGGGGCTTGAGACGCGGGATGACTTGATTTGAGGATTAACAGGATGATTGCCATTTGAAGTTGGGAGAACAAAAACCCTACCATCAAATCCGAAAGCCAGCTTCATTTGGTGAAGATGGCTTTCGGCATAATACGGATTATAATCCATGGTCGTCAGTATTCGCCCATTCCAGGATACATTTTTATTGGACGGCGGTGTAATATTCGGTATCGGCAGCCAATTCAGCCCTGCCCGAAGATTTTTTGCCGCCACTAAACATATTGGCGCCTTTAGCATCATCATTAAGGATCCTGACCAGTGCGTCCGCATCCACACGGTGTTTCAGTATCAGGGGCAGGATGTGGTTGATGTCATTAATAGTGGCCTGATCCCGGTCCTTGGTTATGCTATATAGTACGCCTCCCTGCTGCATTGCTTCAATAGCCCGGAGGCTCTCCAAGTTGTATTTAATATAGAGCCGGGCGATATAGTTGCGGGCAAAGTCGGGGAGGTCAACCTGCAAGTATCGTTCCGCCCATTGCAACATGATCTGAGTATACATCTCGTGCTGTTTTTGGTAGTCGACGGCCAGCCCCTCGTTGTGCTCGGCGCGGGCTCTGGTATTGTGAAAATTGTCCTTAAGCATCTTGGCCAGCACGTCTATGGAGGTAGGCCGGCCCATGTAACAAACCATATCGAAACGGTCTGAGAGCTGACGGCGTATCTCTTCCAGCGGTCCTGGGTCTTCATCCGGATTGGACGCTGCCCATACGGAAACATTTACTTTTACGGAAACAACCGGCAGTCCCGCTTCTTCGATCTGTACCACCCCTGGTTTGGTACCCATCAAATCCAGCAGGATATCGGTGATCTCTGGAGCTGTGTCAGCCAGACGATTAATCTCGTCGACGAACAGGATGCCCCTATGCGCCTGGGGGATGAGGCCGGGCAGAAGACCGGCTTCCGGGTTGTTCGCGTCAGTTAGTTTGGCCAAATCTATGCTGCCCGCCACAGTGCCGACCTTGGCAGAATGCGATATTTCCAAGAAGGGCATGGGAATCCATTCCGTTCCCAGCGCAGCGATTTCCCGGGAAGTCATTCCGCGGTGGTGGGGGCAGTGCGGCTCCGCCGGATCGCAGTTGTATAAACAGCCTTTTATGCGCTCTATCTCGGGCAGGATATCCTGCGCTCTTCTCATGATGGTTGTTTTACCGGTGCCCCGTAGTCCTTCGGCATGAATGTGCAACGGTTCTCCGGCTATGGTTGACACCATCGACATCTGGACCAGATCGAAGAGGGCCTCATTTCCTTCATAACGCTCCAGTTGTGCATATTGTAACATTTGGTTATCCTCCTCTCCGAAACCGATCGGCTTTTTAATGGTGAATCATTCAAACCCTGCGGCCATTGATTGTGGCCAGACCGAATGCAGGGTATTTTTTGTCTTACTATCGGAGTTCTATACCAACACCATGATGCAGACGATCACTAAGCTCATGGTCAGCAAGGCAGCTACGCCAGCGAATCCAACCCCAATGGTGATGTTCTCAAGATTAACCAGTTGTTTTTGATCGGAAGTATTCTTTGGCTCCAGAGCAGGATTTCCGTACAAATATTTGACTGTCATGGTTGTCACCTCCCGTTTTATCGAAAAATCTTCTTAGAGCACTTCATTTATGGTTTTAAATTGTTTCTTGCTATTATCTAAAGCAAGTATTGTGCCAAATCCCTGAAAACGTTTAATAATTTTGACAAAGGGCGCTTCCACGTGTCTGAAACGGACCTGACAAATATAATCCCTATAAGGATTTCATATTAATTAATGTTTCCCGATGTATTAATTTTGTAATCCGGGTGTGAAACAGTTGTAACATAATTACACATATGGTACACTCGTGTTACAAAATGGAACGGGGTGGTGTAACGGTGACGGCGGTAAGCAGAATAATCGGAATCAACGAGGATAATTGTACCAATTGCCACCAATGTATTGCCGTATGTCCGGTCAAGATTTGCAACAACGGCAGCGGCGATGTGGTGAAGTTCAACAACGATATTTGTATCGGCTGTGGACGTTGCGTAGTGACGTGTCTCAAGAGTCACGGCGGGATTGTCGAGAAGAGTGCCCGTTTCGTTATCGATGATGCCGGACAGTTTATGGAAGATTTGCATGCTAAAGAGATGGTAGCTTTAGTAGCGCCATCCGCCCAGTGTAATTTCGACCTCGGGAAAATGATCTCGGCTCTTAGGCAGCTGGGCATAAAATATGTCTATGATGTATCATTGGGCGCTGAACTGACGGTAGCTCTCTACCATGAAGCGGTGGAAAGTCAGAGTGTCAAATTGCCCATAATATCTTCGGCCTGCCCAGCCATAGTCCGTTATATTCAATTGATGCACCCGAAGTTAATGGAGCATGTGGCACCGATAGGCAGTCCGGTGTTGAATCTGGCTGTTTATGCGAAGGCCCTGCACCCCGAAGCAGAGTTGGTTTTATTTTCTCCATGCATAGAGAAGACTCGGGAGATCAGAAAAGGAAACCTGGTAAGGTACAATGTGCTCTACCAGTCACTGCAGAAAATACTGGACCAAAGGGACATTGATCTTAGCCTATTGCCCGAAGGTGGCTTCGACAATATTGTTCCAGCTGGGATAGCTACCAATTTCTCGATCCCCGGTGGATTGAAAGAGTCGTACCTGTACCACTATCCCGAAACCCCGGCCAGCTTAATCGCTCGGGTGGAAGGACCGCTGGTATTTGACAGTTATCTGCGCCATTTACAGAAATCGATTGGGCGGGGAGATTCTCATTTACCCATCATAGTTGATGTCCTGAGCTGCGAGAAAGGCTGCAATGCCGGAGTCGGGTGCGTTCACAACTCGGTCCGATGGGAAATGGAATATATGGTTGCCGCGCGTTCAGAGCAAAGTATAAGCGATCCGACCGCCAACCAGCGTTTAAACGAATTCCTGGCTGATACAATCAAGCGATACGATTTTAGCGTGCCTCCCTACGATGATCTATCCCACCTGGCTGAATTCGATGTACCTAGTGATACCGAGTTGAAGGATATCTATAAGAAGATGCTCAAGGTGGAAGCCAAGGATTTTCGAAATTGTGCCGCCTGTGGATACAATTCCTGCTACTATATGGCAGTAGCCATTCACAATGGCTTGAACAAAGTCCAGAATTGTCATCTTTACCAGGAGAAAGAACTGCGTCGGGAGCAACAAGCGATCGAGTATATGCATATGGAACTGTCATCGGTCTTCAATGCCATGAACGACGCATTGATCGTGCTGGATAAAGAGGGCCGGGTATCCCAGTCCAACGTGGCGGCGCAAAAGATTACCGGTTATGCAGATGAAGCCATAATTGGAATCCATATTCTCGATTTATTCAGCGGCAAGGCTCCCTACACGATGAAACTTTTGGAAACCGGCGAATCATATAGAGACCGAGAGATGATAATCGACGGGATGCGAGGCAAGATTCACGGAACAGCCTCCGGGGAGCCCCGCATAGATGAAAATGGCCAGATAAGCGGAGCTACAATCATCATACGGCCTATAGCCAGGGTGCAGGAATTGGTAAATAAGATCAGCGGCGCCCAAGCTACATTTACCTTCGATTCCATACTGGGCGAGGATAAGAATCTCAAGAATTCCATCCGCTTGGCCACTATCGCCAGCGCTAATGATTCGGCCGTTCTGCTGCAGGCGGCCAGTGGTACTGGTAAAGAAGTCTTCGCCCAGGCCATCCACAACGGCAGCTTGAGGCGCAACGGCCCCTTTGTAGCCATCAATTGCGCCGCCCTTCCCCGTGAGCTGGTGGGCAGTGAACTATTCGGTTACGTAGAGGGAGCCTTTACAGGAGCCCGGCGCGGGGGAAGGCCGGGAAAGTTCGAATTAGCCAACAAAGGAACTCTGTTACTTGATGAAATCGGGGATATGCCATTGGAACAGCAGGCCATGTTGTTACGGGCTATCCAGGAAAAAGCCATCTTGAGGGTTGGAGGCGATTCCCTTATAAATGTGGATGTTAGAATTATAGCTGCCACCAACCAGGACTTGTTGGAACTGGTAGGGCAGGGAAGGTTCAGGGCCGATCTCTATTACCGGCTTAATGTTGTGCAGATATCGATCCCGGCTTTGAAGGATAGACGCCCGGACATTAGACTTTTATTCGAATATTTTGTGAAGGAGATGTCAGCCCGGATAAAGAAGCGCATCACCATGATAGATGATGATGTGATAGAAGTTGTTCAGTCTTACGATTGGCCGGGTAACATTCGGGAATTGCAGAATGTGGTAGAACGAACCCTGTTATTGGCGGAGGACGGGCATATAACCCTGGATTGCCTGCCCCGCGAGATTGCTGGAGGTCAGGATACTGAGGCCCACATCGGGTTGGGAATGGAGTACAAAGAATTGACTCCCATACCTTCCCCGATGTCCAACCGTAATACCCGCAAGATGCAGGCGGGAGAAAAGGAAAAAGAAAGGATATTGCGTATTCTGGACAAATATGGTGGCAACGTCAGCAAGACCGCCACTGAGTTAGGCGTGTCCCGCAATACCTTGTATAGGAAGATGAAGGGTTATGCCATTAACAACTAGAGGTATGGTGTTAAGCAAGAACCTATCGGGACGTGGTCATTCTTAGGCAGTTCGTTTATTATAGTCACAGGGAGTATAACCGTTGGCGGCGGGGAGGACTTTTTAGGTCACGGTTTTTCTGGTGGCAGCTTTGAGTTTCGCAATCATACTGGCTTCTGTCCATGGATTTCATGCCTGGCAGGGGGAATACGCTGCCTTTAGGCAGAATCTGATGAGGTCAGTGTTCTTCGTGACCGTGCTAAGGAAGCTTAATCAAGGTAGGTCATTTAAACTTGATTATAATGAGGTGGCTACATGTGTCTTATACTTTTTGGCTTGGATAAACATCCCCGCTATAAATTAGTATTGGCAGCCAATCGGGATGAGTTTTTCCAACGCCCCACCCGGCCGGCAGTATTTTGGGAGGAGTATCCGTTCCTGTTGGCGGGGAGAGATCTCCTCCAGGGCGGGACTTGGATGGGGATAACCAGATCAGGCCGATTCGGTGCCTTGACCAATTATCGCGATCCCCGCCAAAATAAACATGGAGCCCCTTCCCGGGGGATGTTGGTTCATGATTTTTTAGTGCAGGACATAGCCCCGCAAGATTTCTTGGCAGAACGCAGGGACATTGCTGATCAGTATGATGGATTCAACTTACTGGTTGGGACCGTTGATTCTCTTTACTATTTATCCAACCAGGAGGGAGTGGTCCGCCCGGTTGAGTCCGGTGTGCACGGATTAAGCAACAGTCTGTTGGACGTACCTTGGCCGAAAGTTAAACGGGGCATTGAAAGGCTAGCCGACTGCATACGGGAAAGGGATATCGAGGTGGACAAGCTGTTCCAACTTATGGCTGACAGTCAGCCTGCGCCCGACTCCCAATTGCCGCAAACCGGAGTCAGTTTGGAATGGGAACGCCTGCTTTCGTCAATGTTTATAAGTGGAGAAAACTACGGCACCAGATCAACTACCATCTTATTGGCAGACCGGCAAAATCGGGTCCAGTTCTGGGAGAAGACATTCCCATTAGGAGATCAGGACAAGGCATCCATGGTATATCATGAATTCCATATCGAGGAGTAGTCAAAGGGAGAGGAAGATCCGACCGCCTTATTGGCAGCTATTGACAACCATGACCAGCGTAGAAATCTTCCGCGGTTGGAAATAATACCAATAGGAATTAATTATAATCAGGAGGGAACCTGCTGATGCGACATGAACTATATGATTTAGCCATACTGGGTTGTGGTCCAGCGGGATTGTCAGCCGCAATTAACGCCACCATCCGCAATAAGAAGGTCCTGGTGATCGGGGCCGAGGTTTGCAGCCCGCCCCTGCACAAGGCCCAAAAGATAGGCAATTATTTGGGGTTGCCGGACATCAGTGGAGGCGAACTCTTGGAAAGGTTTATACAGCATGCCCGCCATATAGGGATCGAAATTCTTAATACCAAGGCCAGCAATATTAACCAATTGGATGGCACATTCAATATCTTGGTGGGAGAAGAGCTGGTGGCGACCCGCACTATCGTGATAGCCACTGGACTACCATATCGCGCTACTCTGCCCCGGGAGGATTTTTTCCTTGGCAAGGGGTTGGGCTACTGTGCTACCTGTGATGGACCCCTATATAGGGGTAAAGATGTCATAATAATCGGGCACAGTGATGAGGGTGAAGATGAGGCCAATTTCATGGCGGAAATCTGTAGTCAAGTCTATTATCTGCCTCTTTACACGTTGACGGGGAAATTAGATCCCCGGGTACAGATAGTTGATAGCAAACCAAGCGCGGTAGTTGGAGAGGAATATGTCGAAGGCCTGCAATTAAAAGATGGTTCTATCATCAAAGCGGAAGGATTGTTCGTGCTGGGGGGAGAGACGGCCCCAGACCGGTTGATACCGGGCTTGGAGATAAAAAATAACCATATATACGTCAACCGACAACAGGAGACCAACCTGCCAGGCGTTTATGCTGCCGGTGATTGTACTGGACCTCCCTACCAAGTGGCCAAGTCGGTTGGAGAAGGACAGGTGGCCGGGCTCAACGCCAGCAAATACGCATCTCATTTGCAGACCCGAACATCAAATCCCAGTAATGCATAATTGAATGTAGGATGTCCTCATAAATAGTAGGACTAGATGACTGGGTCACGCCGGCAGGAATCAAAAACCAGCAGGTCCGGCAGCTGACGCCAAGAAATTAGCATTAATAGCGAGGATAGGACTGAAAACATGGCATAAAGGAGGAATAGATTACCTTTACAAGGTTAAAATAAATAAGTTATAATGCAAAAGCCTCCAGTATAGACATTCTACATAGAAATTAAATAAATTCGAATTTTACAAAATATATTTATATAGTCATCTTATTGTCAGGGAAGGGGTTGTCGGTTTGAGGAAACATATAATCACTATTGTAAAACCCAGTCTGATGAGGGAAAAGGACCAGATTAATTGCCGGGAATGTGCTACTTCCTGCCAATCAGCTTGTAAAACATCGTGCACGGTGGGGAATCAGGTATGTAAAAAAAGTTAATTAAGCTCTGGATTCAAAAGGGGGCATAGCCCCCTTTTTTTGTTGCCATCTATTACGGGTGATCTGGGTTCTTTGGAGAGGAGAGAAATTTTGTTATCATTGCAGGATTATGATTTTGATGCTGACCTGCACCTGTTTGAGCAGCAGGGAATGAATATCCTGTTGGACGTCAACAGTGGAGCTATTCACGTCCTAAACGATCTCGGTCACTGCTTTATGCAGAGGCTGATCGACAATAGGGGTGATGCCCAGTCGGTTGTTGATGGCATGACCGGCTTGTTTGAATCCCAATTGATCAAGGAATTGATATCAGAATTGGAGGATGCGTATGCTGCGGGGGCTCTCTTCACTCGCGGGCAGCCACTGGAGGTAGATTGGTCCCATCTGCATGTCAAGGCTTTGTGCTTGAATGTTGCTCATGCCTGCAATATGAAATGCCATTACTGTTTTGCCAGCCAGGGCGATTTTGGCATGGCCCCCCGCCTGATGACTTTAGACACTGGCAAAAAGGCGCTCGACTTTCTTATCGCCAACAGCGGAGCGGGCCAGAATCTTGAGGTCGATTTCTTTGGGGGAGAGCCCCTCCTCAATATCACGGTGATAAAGGAAATGGTACACTATGCCCGGCAGATGGAAGCTGCCACCGGCAAAAAGTTCAATTTTACACTTACTACCAATGCCGTCCTCTTGGATGAGGATATAGAAGATTTCATTATCGCCAACGATATCAGTATCATTCTAAGCCTGGACGGGCGGCCCACTATAAATGACCAGCACCGGATATTAAAAGACGGATCAGGCACCTATGACCTTATACTGCCTAAAATCAGGCATATGGTGGCCAGAAATCCAGTGAGTTGTTACATTAGAGGTACCTTTACCAGGTTTAACCTGGATTTCTGTGACGACCTCAGACATCTGGCCGAACAAGGCTTCGATGCCATCTCCTTGGAACCTGCCGTTGGTCCAGCCAATCCTTTTAGTGTTACGGCCACTGATCTTCCCCTCGTGTTGGCGGAATATGAACGATTGACCGAACTGCTGATATCATTCCACCGGGTGGAGAAACATATCCACTTCTTTCATTATAATCTCGACCTGCAGAAGGGACCTTGCCTGGCCAAGCGTTATTCAGGCTGTGGAGCAGGGGTGGAGTATCTGGCGGTGACTCCGGAAGGGGACATCTACCCTTGTCACCAGTTTGTTGGCGAGAGAGCTTTTCTGATGGGAAATATCTTCGATTCCCAGCTGGACCGTGGCGTAGCGGATAGATTTGCCGGCAACCGCTTGGGGGATAAACCGCACTGCCGGGGATGCTGGGCCCGCAATTATTGCGGCGGCGGCTGTCATGCCAATGCCTATCATGCCAACGGTGATATGAGAGTACCCGACCAGGTCAGTTGTGCAATGCACCGCAAAAGGATAGAGGGAGCCATCTGCCTTGAGGTTGTCAAAATCATGGGTGAAAACATAGGTTAATAGAAAAAAGCAGGAATTTTGCCATATGTTGTAGAAAGTTTGACTGATTAATTATTTGGGAGAGATTTTATGGAACGATTAAAAAAGCTTTGGAAATTCGGGGGAACCGCATCACTGTTGTGTTTCCTTATAGTATTCGTATGGTGCTTTGGGGTAAGAACCCCGGCCTACTCAATCACCGTTGATGGCAGTAAGGCTTTGGTAGTAGCCGAAAGAGCGGCTGCCAGCGACGCCATAGCCCAGCTGCAGGGAAGTGAGATAACCAAAAGGATCGCCGTCAACCGGACCTTTGCCAACCGCAGGGATGTTGTCCCCGGTGAACAAGTACTGGACGTACTGATGCTTGCTCTGCAGCCCAAGATTAATGGGACCTCGGTATTAGTCAACGGACAACCAGTGCTGTATATGGAAAGCAAGGAACTGGCCCAGCAGCTCCTGGACAAAATGTTGCAGGATAATGGCCCAGTGTCTGAGGGGGAAAGTTTGCTTTCGATAGGTTTCGCCGAAGATGTTCAGTTGGTTGAAGGCAGTGTGGCAATCAATTGGATATCCGATTGGGAGCAAGCCTGGAATATAATCAATTTAGGCACCCAGACACCCCAGGTGTACAAAGTAAAAGCGGGAGATTCGCTGTGGGGCATCGCCCGGGCCCATGATATGTATGTCACTGATATAGTTTCCAGTAATGGCATCCAGGAAGATAGTATCTTGTCTCTGGGTCAGTCCATCATACTAAGCAAGCCTTCTCCAATGGTTACGGTGGTAGCCCAGGTTGAGGGCACTGAAAACGTCGTTATCCCCTATCAAACAATAACTGAGAATGACAATTCGCTTAATGGGATAAAGGTCAAGACCGAGGGCTCCAATGGTGAGAAGTTCGTAGCCTATACAGCTACCCTACGCAACGGTATTGTGGATAGTAAGAATGTTGTTGAAGAGAAGGTGCTGAAAGCAGCCATCGACAAAGTGGTTATCAAAGGGCGCTCGGTTCAGGTTGCTTCGCGTGCCGGCGGCAACGCCGGTACTGGTACCGGACGACTAAGTTGGCCGGTCCGCGGTTCCATAAGTCAGTCATACGGTCGCGGGCACACCGGACTCGATATCGCCGGCTCCACCGGCGCCGCTATCGGGGCTGCCGATGGCGGGGTGGTATCCTTCGCCGGGTGGCAGGGAGGCTACGGTAACTTCGTCATCATCAATCACGGCAACGGGATGGTGACCCGTTATGCCCATTGTTCAAAATTGCTGGTCAAAAGCGGACAGAGGGTGACCCAAGGCCAGACGATTGGCTTGAGAGGCTCGACCGGGCGCAGCACCGGACCGCATCTGCACTTCGAAGTGATGGTGAATGGTTCCTTCCGTAACCCAATAAGTTATCTGCGATAATGTTACTATGGGAACCCTGATCTGCTAAGGGTCAGGGTTCTTATTTATGGTTGGAGAGGAGTCCAAGAAATGATGTATGATGTGATAATTCTGGGAGCCGGACCAGCCGGTTTGACCGCCGCCATATACACTGGCCGGGCTTGGCTGAAGACCCTGGTGCTGGAGTCAGCGATGGTAGGAGGCAATGCGGCAATAGCTGATCATATCGACAATTACCCCGGGTTTCCATTTGGAATACTGGGCGGAGACCTGATGGACGGTTTCCGGCAACAGGCGGAACGTTTTGGTGCGGAGATACGTTTTGAACAAGCCACCCGCCTGCTTAGTACACCAGAGGGCAAGAAGGTTATCACCACAGATAATGAGTATGATGCTCGGGCCGTTATTATTGCCACCGGAGCCCGGCACAGGACCTTGGCCGTAGAAGGCGAAGACGAATTTCTGGGTCGGGGAGTATCGTTTTGTGCAACCTGCGACGGTGCCTTTTTTCGCAACAGCCGAGTGGCTGTGGTAGGCGGAGGGGAGTCAGCTCTTAAAGAGGCGCTGTATCTGGCTGATATAGCCGATAAGGTCTATATTATCCACCGGCGGGATGAGTTCCGGGCCAGTCCCCATGCAGTGGATAAAATCCGTAATCATGGCAGCATAGAATACAAGTTGAATCGGGTCGTTAAAAAGATTGAAGGCGACAGCCTGATGCGAGCGGTAATCCTCGAGGATGTGGTCACCAAAACTGAGGAGACGTTGGAGGTCGATGGTCTGTTTGTGAGTATCGGTCTGGTAGCGGATGCTGGTTTTGTGGAAGGATTGAATACCACCAGCGATGGTTATATCGTAACCGACAAAAATATGCACACCTCCATCGAAGGGATTTTTGCGGCAGGGGACATTCGGGATACGCGTACCCGCCAGATCGCCTCCGCAGTCGGCGATGGTGCCCAAGCTGGTATGGCTGCCACCGAATACCTTAAAGAATAGCAGCGATGCCAGTATTTGCTGTGCCCCAAGTCCAGGTTACCATTGTATAATCAAGGGGTAAACGGGATGAGGGGAGAGGGGTTCCGTGCCCGGAGTAAAGATCTCCATAAATGCATCGATATTGATCGGTATCATCGTTATGGTTTCACTGAGCTACTACTTTTTCAGGACCGGATTATCGCTGGTCCAAATGAAACAGAGTTTTTTTCGGTTTATGGTGGGTCAGGAGACGGCGCTGCGAACTGGTACATGGGAGGAATTGGACACCGCCCACTTCCGGATCAAATACCTGCCGGTAGACGATATTTATGTCCAATTGGTTAGTGATGCGGCTGAGGATGCCTACTTTGAGGTCAGCGCCCAGATTGGCCGCCAACCCTCCAGACAGACTACGATAGTAGTATACCCTGATAATGCCAGCTTGGCTGCCAGCTTCGGTTGGGATAAAAATGAGAAAGCGCTGGGAGTATACTGGGGCGGTACCATTCGGATATTGTCTCCACGGGCTTGGTTGACGAATATTGGTCAGCGGGAGCGTTTCATAAAAGAGGGGCCCATGGTACATGAACTAGCGCATCTGATGGTCGATGAGATGAGTCGGGGTAATTATAATAGATGGTGGACGGAAGGGGTAGCCCAGTACACCGAGCGGGAGATTACTGGATTTGAGTTTACCAGCCCGTTCAAAAACAAAGATGATCTATATTATTACCAACTAGATAATTTGGAAAAGAATTACGACCGTTTGGAACAATCAGTGGCTTATTGGGAGTCTTTACAGGCGGTAGATTATATAGTCAGCGCTTATGGTGAAGACAGGATCTATTTAGTTCTAGACCGGTTGTCTATGGGAGACTCGATGGCAAAAGCGTTGGAAAATTCATTGGATATTAAATACGCAGAATTTTCCCGGGATTTCTATCGATACCTGGAAAACCAGTAGGTGAGGTGTGAATTTTGCAGGATACCTTAGTTATCGAGGGCGGACATCCCCTTCGGGGTAGGGTGAAGATAAGTGGAGCCAAGAACGCAGGGTTGGTATTGATTGCAGCCAGTATCATGGCCGATGGTGAAACCATCCTGGATAATGTGCCGCGTATCTGTGATACCGAAGTGATGGTTGAGATTCTTAATGATATGGGGGCCAAAGCTGGCTGGAAGGAAGACGGCAGTCTGTCAATATGCCCACCCCAACATCAGATGAAGCACCAAACCCCCATTGAACTCTCCAAGAAACTGCGTGCTTCCAACTTATTCTTGGGAGCCTTGTTGGGAAGGCAGGGCCGGGCCATTGTTGCTCTGCCCGGAGGGTGCGATATAGGCTCCCGTCCGATGGACTTGCATGTTAAAGGGGTACGAGCCCTGGGAGCAGAGATTGAAATCGAGCACGGCTGTATTTATGCGGAGGCGAACCAAACCCGTGGAGCCCGGATATATCTGGACTTTCCCAGCGTTGGTGCCACCGAGAACCTGATTATGATGGCAGCTAAAACTCAGGGTCTGAGCATAATCGAGAATGCTGCCAAAGAGCCGGAGATAGTCGATTTAGCCAATTTCTTGAATTCCATGGGGGGCAAGATTAGGGGCGCAGGTACGGATATCGTTAAGATTGAGGGCGTAGCCGGGTTGAGAGCAGGTAGGTATTCGATTATCCCGGACCGGATAGAGGCGGGGACTTTTATGATCGGTGCGGCCATATCAGGCGGAGAGATATTGGTGGAAAATGTTATTCCGACCCATCTCCATCCCATCATGGCCAAACTGCAGGAGATCGGGGCAAAAGTTGAGGAAACCGACCAGGGGATCCTGGTGACAGCCGGCCCAAGAGTGAAGAAAGCGGACATTAAGACTTTGCCCTATCCGGGATTTCCTACCGATATGCAGTCGCCCATGCTGGCGTTGTTATCTATAGCTGACGGTACGAGCGTGATTGTTGAGAACGTGTTTGAAAACCGTTTCCAGATCGTTGAAGAACTTAACCGGATGGGTGCCAAGATCAGATTGGAGGGGCATACTGCCATAGTGGAAGGAGTTCCGACGTTGTATGGGGCAACCGTAAAGGCAACCGACCTTAGAGCCGGGGCAGCTTTGATCTTGGCGGCTTTGTCAGCACGGGGGGAGACAGTGATCGAGGATGCCATCCATATCTTCCGGGGATATGAAAATATAACCGAAAAGTTGGCTGGTTTGGGTGCTAAAATCAATTAAGATTTAAATCTGTATATCTGTGAGGGTTGGCAAACCAGGGTTACAAAGCCCTGGTTTTTGCTATGTGGGCATCTTTATTCAGGGTTGGATTTAGGATACACTGGGAAAAAACATAGGGAGCAGCAGCGTGAACTACAGGATAATATCGGTGGGCAAGGTCCGCGGCCCTTTTTACCTGCAGGGGGTCAAGGAATACCTGAAAAGACTGGGACCGTATACGGCGATTAGTCTGTCCGATGGCTGGGAAGAGAAAATTAATCCTTCGCCCGGACCTAAAGATATAGCGAAATGCTTGCGCAAGGAAGGGGAACGTATCCTGGCCTTGCTGCGTGACGACGAACTATTGGTGGTCCTGGATCAACATGGAGGGATGCTGACATCGGAAGGTTTCGCCAACCAAATTCAGGAGTGGAACTTTTCCGGCAAAAACCGGGTAAATTTTGTGGTGGGGGGATCCCACGGCCTCGATGATGAAGTCAAAAGCAGGGCCAATCAGGTCATATCATTTTCCAAGATGACTCTTCCTCACCAGATGGCGGTACTGGTCCTGGCCGAACAGATCTACCGCAGTTTCAAGATTTTAAGGGGCGAACCCTATCACAAATAACCTCTTCGCATCATTCCTACATGAGCAGTCCCCAAAAATAGACAGCGCTTATCGAGCCTAACACCACCAAGGTTATATTGATCCGGGCCAACGACAAGAGCAAGGCAACTATTCCGCCCCAAACTGCTGAGGCAGTATCTCCGGTAGAGGACAGGATCCCCGGGAAAATAAGGGCGCCAAGGGCAGCATAGGGAACGAAACGGAGAAAGGACATCAAGAAGCGCGGAAGTTTGATATCCTTCAGGAAGACGATAGGCAGCATACGGGGAAGGTAGGTGACTACCCCCATGCCTAAAACCAACAGCCAAAGGTTATTCATACCTGGGTTTCCTCCCCGGGATAGAATACTGCTCCCAACAGAGCAGCAAGGATGGTGGCACTTACGATTTTAATACCGGGAGCCATTCCGGCCATGGAGGGCAGAAATGCCATAACCGAATTAATCCCCATGGCCGTGGCGGCTACAACGAGTGCAGCCCTTGATTGACGGCAAACTGGAGCCAGCAGTGCAATGAACATCACATATAAAGCGATGCCCATGCTGGACTTGAGGGCAGCGGGCAGCCCAGCCGCCATGAACAGGCCGATCCAGGTAGCCAAGTTCCAGGCTGCGCACGCCGTAAGGTTGAGTCCCAGCAGGAACCCAGGGGTGAGGTTGGTCTCCTCGCGGGTGGAAGCCACTGTAAATGTCTCATCAGTTATTCCAAAAGCAATAAGGGACAGCCAGCCCCTGGAGCTGCCGGGAGCTATCCGGGGAGCCAGGGAGGCGGACATAAGAAGGTGGCGCAGGTTTAACACAAAGGTGGTAATTATGATTTCCCCGAAACCGGCGCCCAACGCGAGCATGTTGACCCCAACGAATTGGCTGGCCCCTGCGAAGATCAGCAAAGACATCAGGATTGTGATTTGATCAGGCATTCCGGCAGCCCGTGCCAACAGACCGAAGGTTATTCCGATAGGCAGATAGCCTATGGCGATGGGGAATGCAGCTCTGCTTCCTTGTATAAATGCGCCCTCTGATGTTGCCGAATCTGGTTGGCACTTATGTATCACGAAATGACTCCTCTCACCGGGATGGATAAGCCCCATAATGGGATTAATATAGTATATAGAAGAAAACTGATGGCGACAAGGTTATCAGGCGCGCTATCTTGGCCTGATTCGCTGAGTGAGGCTATTGGGCGGAGTGAGAAGAAGGAGGGAGAGGCATGGAGAAGCAAACAGATAAGAGTGGATATGAACTGGCTACCTTCGCCGGGGGGTGCTTTTGGTGCATGGTGGGGCCTTTCCAACAACTCCCAGGGGTGAGTAAGGTTGAATCAGGCTATACAGGTGGGCGAACCGTGAATCCGACTTATGAACAGGTTTGTTACGAAGACACCGGTCACTGTGAAGCGGTGCAGGTCACTTTTGATCCATTACAGACAGATTATGAAGAGTTGCTTGAGGCGTACTGGCAGAATATAGATCCTACCGACGCCGGTGGACAATTCTACGATCGGGGCTCCTCGTATCGTCCTGCCATATTTTATCATAATGTAGAACAAAAACAGGCTGCGGAAACATCTAAACAGAGTCTAGAAGCGAGTCAACGTTTCAAGAAGCCCATAATGGTAGCGATTCTACCGGCGGGACCATTTTACGCGGCTGAAGATTATCATCAGGAATATTATCGCAAGCAACCCCAACACTACCAGCGGTATAAACAATCCTCGGGACGGGACAAATTCAGGAGCAAGTATTGGGGCCATAATAAGGAAAAGGCCATTAAGAACTTGACTCCCCGTCAGTATGATGTCACCCAACGCAATGCGACCGAGCCGCCTTTCCAAAATGAGTACTGGAACAACCGCAGCCCGGGGATATATGTAGATATAGTCTCAGGTGAAGTGTTGTTCAGTTCGAAGGATAAATTTGATTCGGGATGTGGATGGCCCAGCTTTACGCAACCTGTTAGCAAGGAACGCATACTGGAGAAATCTGACCGCAGCCATTTCATGGTTAGGACCGAAGTGCGAAGTCGGGGCGCTGATTCTCACTTGGGGCATGTGTTTGCCGACGGACCTGCACCGACCGGCCTCCGCTATTGCATCAACTCCGCCGCCTTGCGTTTTATACCACTCGAAGACCTGGAAAAGGAAGGTTATAGTGAGTATCGGGCACTCTTTGACTCTTGTAAATGACTTGAAAAGCAGTTACAATAAGTGGGCTAATTAGAAATAAGACTTGCCGTGCTAGATGGGGAATTAGCGGTGCCCTGTAACCTGCAACCCGCTATAGCAGGATCGAATTCCTGAGCCGAGGGCATATCCTTGTGGGGTCCGGCTCGAATAAGTGGCGAAGAAGTTTGGGTCCTCCGCAACGAAACACCTTGAACCGTGTCAGGTCTGGAAGGAAGCAGCACTAAAAGGTTCATTTCGTGTGACGGGGGACAGCCTGGACGGAGTTAACTGTTCGTGCATCGCCTGGAAGGTATTTTCGAGGCCAGGTGCACGGCATTATATTTTTTAGGGACAAGCGCAGGTGAAAGCCTGTATTTTTATATGGTTTTTTTCGGGTAAACAGCACCAGCGGAAAAGTTATAATAGAAGCAAGCCGTTGCGTAGAATGATGAGCAGGAGGGCGGGTTTCGAAATGTCGTATTTAGCTTTATATAGAGTGTGGAGACCCCAACGTTTTGGGGATGTGGTAGGGCAGGAGCAGATCGTTCAAGCTTTGCTCAATTCGGTGCGGGAAAAACGAATGAGCCACGCCTACCTTTTTGCTGGTCCCAGGGGAACAGGGAAAACCAGCCTAGCCAAAATTTTGGCTAAAGCAGTCAATTGTGAGCAGATACAGGAGGGAGAACCCTGCAACAGTTGCTCCTCTTGCCGGGACATAAACAACGGCAATTTCATGGATGTTATAGAGATTGACGCAGCTTCCAACCGAGGCATCGATGAGATCCGGGATCTTCGGGAAAAGGTGCGGATTTTGCCAGCCCAGGGCAAGAAGAAGGTATATATTATTGATGAAGTACATATGCTGACCACCGAGGCCTTCAATGCATTGCTCAAAACCCTGGAAGAACCGCCCGAGTCGGTTATATTTGTACTTGCTACCACCGAGTTGCAGAAAATCCCCAGCACTATTCTTTCTCGCTGTCAGAAATATAGTTTTCTCCGTCTTTCCCAGCATCAGATCAGCACCCATCTCCAGGATGTGGCGAACCGCAATTCGATCGAGATCGATTCGGGGGCCTTGGAGTTGATAGCCCGGCGAGCCAATGGTGGTATGCGGGATGCATTAGGGATGCTGGACCAGATACATTCATACCAGGACGGTCGTATCAGCCGGGAAGATGTCTTGGAGGTATTGGGGCTGGTGGATGATATGTTCGTCGCCCGGGTGATCGACACAGTGATAGCTCATGATACCGTGTCTATTGTCAGTCACCTGGACACTGCTCTCAATCAGGGCAAAGAAGCTGCCCAACTAGCTCGGGAGACGGCAATATATCTGCGGGACTTATTAATGTTTAAAGTAGCCGGTGAAAACGCGGATATGGTGATGGCAGGTGAACAAAGTCTTACCAACTTTAAGATTCAAGCCCAGAAGTTGGAGCAGAGCACAATCCTGCAGGCGATACGCATGATTATGGATACGGCAGAAAAACTGAGATTTAGTGAAGGCCAAAAATTCCTGTTGGAGCTGGGTTTTCTGGAAATGGCGGCCTTATTTAGCAGCCCGGGGAAGGCTGAGTCATCCCCTGCTGCTCCCCAACCCAAAGCAGCCCGGGCCAACCGGGAATCAAGGCCGGAGACGAATGAACGCGCTGACAAGAATGATGCCCGGGAAGTATTGTGGAGCCGCATCCTGGCTGGGGTAAAAGAGAAGAAAGTGCCTACCCATGCTCTTCTGTCACAAGGCAGGTTGCTGGGAACCAAGGGAGACACCATGTATATAGGTTTCCAGAAAGGATACAAATTTCATAAGGAGAGGATGGAGGAGAAAGGTAACCGGGAGATTCTTGATGTAGTAATAAAGGAATTATTTGCCCGAGATCTCGATATTCAGTTTATATTCCTGGACGACAACAAGTATAATGACATAGTCGTCAAGAAAGCTATCGAATATTTTGGAGAAGATATGGTTGAGATTAAAGAATAGGGAGGACAGCTGGAATGAAATTTAATCCTTTGGGTGGCGGCGGCGCCAACATGAACCAGATGATGAAACAGGCCAAGAAACTACAAGAGGAGATTACCAAGAAGCAATCGGAATTACAGGACACGGTTATAGAGACTTCGGTCGGGGGAGGAGCCATCACTATTAAGATCAACGGCCGGCAGCAAATTCAGGAGATAATGATTAAACCCGAGGTGATAGACCCCCAAGACGCAGAGATGTTGCAAGACCTGATCCTGGCTGCAGTCAATGAAGCGGTTAAGCAATCCCAGGATATGGTTTCGGCGGAGATGGCAAAATTAACCGGGGGATTTAATATTCCCGGGCTATAGGAGCAAATTTGACCTAGGAGGACGACTAAAATGAGGTTGGCCCGTCCACTGGAAAATCTGATCGTCCAGCTGCAAAAACTTCCCTCGATAGGGCCTAAATCAGCCCAGCGACTGGCGCTCTACATATTGAGGTTGCCCCCCGATGAGGCTCGTCAGCTGGCCCGGGCCATTGTCGAAGTACAAGAAAAGGTGTTTCCTTGTTCCAGTTGCGGTAACTTAACCGATAATGATCCATGTTGGATATGCAGCAACCCGGGCAGAAATAACGATAGTTTATGTATCGTGGAAGAAGCCAGCGATATAATCTCGATTGAGAGAACTGGCTATAATGGCAGATATTATGTACTTAACCGAAGCTTTAAGCTAATGGACGATAGTGATCCAGCTGAAATGGATATACAGCCGCTGCTCAATATCCTCGCCGCGGGCGAAGTGCAGGAGGTAATACTGGCACTTAACCCCACCATCGACGGCGAAGTGGTTTCCAGGTTCCTGGCGACTGTTATGAGCCGCCACCAGGTTAAAGTGACTCGCTTGGCCTATGGACTACCCATAGGAGGTGATATAGAATTCGCCGATGAGATTACTCTGCGGCGGGCATTGGAAGGACGCAAAGAGTTCTAGCCCCAGTACCCTAAAAGGCTTCGGCAGACAAAGATATCATAAAATTTGGATAACCAGCATAAGATGCAGTGGAATGGGGTTAACTGCAGGAGGGTTATCCGGTGCGGTCTTGGTGTAGTATATGGCACAACATACTCAATAAATGGTTTATGGCCGACAACCCGGATATAAACCAGATTAGTATCAATGATATAGATGAAATCAAGCAGGCGGTCCAAGAGATGGCAACCGCCCGAACCATATATTCCGAAGTGAACGACCCGGAGTTGGTAGACTGGGCAGTGTACAGTTTAACAGCCGCAGAGAAGAGATATGAGTATCTGCTAAAAAAATACCGACTGAAGAGCTAGTCCCAATCATGGCTCATTTTGTGGCGTACTTTATTTCGCTATTGAGGAGGGTTCGTACAGATGGATACGTTGAACCTGATATTGGCGGGTATTTTTTTGTTGGCAGTAATCTATATCGGCGCCCAGTTGGTAATGAAACCACTTAAACTGATCTCCAAACTGCTCATCAATTCCGTGGTCGGGATTGTGCTATTATTGCTCGTTAACTATGGAGGTTCGTTCTTTGGATTCGAATTGCCGGTAAATATAATTACCATCCTGGTGGCTGGATTCTTGGGGATACCCGGGATACTCCTGCTGGTCAGTTTTCAGCTTTTGCTACATTAGGATTACCAAATATTAAATGATTTCCTGGGGGTGGAGTAATTCACCCTCATTGTTTTTTCAAACAGGGCGGGCGGGTGCCGATGAAAAGGTCAATTGCATGAAGGCAACAAGGGAATAGGGTGCTGTGCTTTGGAAAAAACTAAACGAAGCCGCTCGGGGAATTATGAGTATATTTCAATCATAATATGAGTATTATATCCAGCTATTAAATAAATATTGACGCACAATTGGCTGTTACTTTATACTATGTAAATAGCTGCTCAAGCTAAGGACGGCGTTGCCATAAGAAGGTGTTTAGTGTCACGGCTGCAAACTCCAAAAGAATAATTGAAGCATTTGTTGGCGAGTACGCCAGCGGAAAAAGTGAAATATCGATTAACCGGGCTCTGGAATTAAAGCATCAAGGCCGGCAGGTGACTTTGGTGGACCTTGATACGGTTGAGCCCTTTTATACGCTTAGAACTTTAAGCCATCAACTGGCAGAGATGGGACTCGAGGTCATCAGTTTTTCCCGGGCAGACTCGTTTGGTTTGGGGGAAACGGGCGCCATGCTCAAGCCAGCCGCCCGATGGGCGCTCTACCATGAAGGCGATGTCATACTGGACATTGGTTACGGAATCCAGGGGGCGCGAACCCTCAATTTGGTAGAGGGTGCCAATCAATCGCCTGACCTGAGGATAATCGCGGTTATCAACGGAACTCGGCCCATGACCAACTCTCGCGAGAGGGTCAAGGAGTTTCTGGAAGAGTTGGGCCGGGTGGATGCAGTGGTGCTTAACACTCACCTGGGGGACCTAACCACTCTGGATATTATTTGTAATGGAAACCGGTTTATCAGAGAGGTTGCTCAAGAATTGGATATACCGGTGGATTTCATCGCGGTCAGTGAAGAATTCCGTGAGGTGAGCGCTATCGATGATTGCGGTCTGCCGGTAAAATATATAAGAAGATATATGCCCGGGGCAATTTGGTAGTAAAATATTATATCGGAAGTATCCAGTTTCGTTAAATTCCATTGGGAGGTGTATTTTTTTAATGCCAAAAGTGATTGGTGAAGCCAAGAAATCCTTCATGACCGGAAATGAAACGGCAGCTTGGGCTTGCTTGGCGGCTGGAGCAGACATGATGTTCGGGTATCCCATTACCCCCCAGAATGAGATCATGCATTATTGGACCCGCCTTAGTCCCAGATATGGAAGGGGATTTCTACAGACTGAAGATGAGCTGTCAGCTGGTTTTACGGTATGCGGCTCGGTCCAAAGCGGAAGAAAAGCGTTTACAGCCACGGCTGGGCCGGGCAACGTCCTTATGCAGGAACCCTTTGGTATGGCGGAGGCCATGAGGTTACCGCTGCTGGCTATCATTCAACAGCGAGGAGGACCATCCTCAGGAACCGTCGTATATTCACAACAGGAAGTGACCCTTACAACCTTTGGCGGCAACGGCGAAGGTATGAGGATTGTGTATTCGACTGCCACCCACCAGGAGATATATGACTATATAATCAAGGGATTCAATACTGCCTGGAAATACAGGTTCCCGGTGTTCATCTTAGGTGATGGATATCAGGCCAAGATGCGGGAACCGCTGGAGATGTATGATCCTGAGGATCGGGGAATCGAAATGGTCAAGCCTTATCCTCTGATCGGTCTGGATGGCGAGATCGGTCCCAACCGTGAGCCCCAGCACCTGTGCAATATATATAGCTTGGAAGAGGAACTGTATGAAGTAGTTCTTAAGGTGGCGGCGGAATATGAATCAATCCAGGATAAGATCATAGAGTACGATGAAAAGAACTGCGATAATGCCGATATTATCATACTTTCTCATGGGGTGGTATCCCGAGCCGCCGAAGACGCCATGAATATACTGCGCGCACAGGGTATCAAAGCAGGATGCTTCCGCCCAATAACCTTAAGACCATTTCCGCAGCAGCAATTGCGAGACGCTATTGCCAAAAGCGGCGCCAAAGTTCTCCTCTGTGCGGAATCCGCTTATGGGCAATTGGAGCGACTCACCAAACAGGAGATTTATGGCGAGACTATCAGGATGGAAAATCTGTTCATGCCTGGAGTAGGAATTATCGACTATGATATCGTTGATAAAGTCAAAAGCGTTATATAGATAGGAGGCCACAGTATGAGTGTACCAGCTCCGGCAATGCCCAAATCATGGTATGTCCCATCAAAACCGCACAAATTTTGTCCCGGATGCGGGCATGGGATCGTATTAAAAGCATTGGGAGAGGCCATAGATGAATTGGGGATCCAAGACCAGGCCATATTTGGTTGTGATATAGGGTGTTCGTTGCTCGCATGGGATTTCTTCGCAGTCGACAGCACCCAAACCCATCACGGCCGCACCACCCCGGTTATGGTAGGGATTAAACGATCCCGCCCGGAATTAATATGTGTTGGATACATGGGGGATGGTGGCGGTTATTCCATAGGTTCCCAGCATCTGCTCAATTCCGCAGTAAGAAACGAGAAAGTTACGTTGATCCTGGTTAATAACACTAATTATGGAATGACCGGAGGACAAATGGCCCCTACCACTTTACCGGGGCAGAAGACGGAGACTTCTCCATACGGAAGAGACCCGGAGACAACTGGATATCCAACCATGGGTCCCGAATTCATAGCCGCCTTGACCCCGGACACCGCCTATATTGCACGGGGGACGGTTTCCAAATATAAACAACTCAAGAAGTATATCAAGTCAGCCTTACAGAACCAGATATCGGGCAATGGTTTCTCTTTTGTTGAAGTGCTATCCACTTGTCCCACCAATTGGCGTACGAATGCCCAACAGACATGGAACTTCCTTGAGGATGAGATGGAGAAACAGTTCCCAGTCGGGGAACTAAAGAATCCTCTCGGAAAGGGGGAGAGATAGGTGGGCTTGGTAAGAATAGCGCTGGCCGGCGAAGGTGGGCAAGGAGTGCAATCTATCGCCGAAATAATGGCCGAGGCAGCCTACGAAAACAATCAACAGGCTCTATATATTCCCAATTTCGGGCTTGAACAACGTGGAGGCGTTTCCATTGCTTTCATCCAGTTCAGTGAAAGCCGAATTGGAGCACCCAAGTTCCAGAAGGCGGATATAGTAGTGGCCCTGAGCGAACGGGCGGTGGCCAGGACGAAAGGCTACTCCGGCCCGGATACCCTGTTTGTTTACGATTCCAGTTTCAACATAGCTCCTGAGGATTTTCCTAAAGTCGCCAAGAAAATAATCGGGATACCAGCCATTGAGACATCCAATGAAGTTTTGCATCCCCGGGTCTTTAATATCATCATCATGGGGGCAGTCATAGGGATGAGCAATGTGGTCAGTTTTGAGGACGTCCGCAAGGCTTTGGAACACAAATTGGGCTACAAATTTGAGCAGGATCCCAAACTGAGAGAATTAAACTTCAGAGCCTTGGAGATGGGCCGGGAGATGGCAGCCAAGGCGTTAGAGGAAGGGGTGGCCCAGAGTGTCTGAACCCAAAGTAATGTCCTATGGGATGGAGAGAGCCGATTTTCATATATTCCCGGAATATTGTAAGGGCTGTGGCTTGTGCAAGGAAAAATGCCCGACTGATGTCATCGTGTGGTCAGAAAAACTAGGTGTGTATGGGACGCCAGCGGTGAAGCCCAAGGATGAAGACAGTTGCATCGCCTGTTTTATTTGTGAGATGGTATGTCCTGATTGTGCCATTAATATAGAGAAAAAGGCCAAAAAGAGGGCTGTATAAATTTTTATAAACTATTGCCCAAATTCCTTGACATAAGATTTTGGCCATGTTATCATAATCCTTGCGCGCGGCGGAGAGCAGCGGGCAAAAGCTCTGATAAAACAGAACAAAGAGAAAGACGAAGTGCGAAAAACCTGGGTATCTGGAAGGGGAAAAGTTGAGAGACTAGACCTGGAAAGATATACAGGAACCCGGAGCGAAAGCGACGGGAAAAATGGTTCCGAGAGGAACCAGGTCCAGCGATAAGTTTTTGAAAAAGAGCCATCGAAGGATTCAAGAAGAGAAAAGGATAAGGATAAAACCTTATACTAATATTTTTTTGGAGAGTTTGATCCTGGCTCAGGACGAACGCTGGCGGCGTGCCT
>CAZBSD010000009.1:0-62128 GCA_964494735.1 uncultured Syntrophomonas sp. | reverse complement strand
TGATCCATATTTTTTTAAAAGTCATCAACTGATGGCTTGCTTTGCTATACCCTTTCATTTTTTTAAAGCTACTTCAGATAACTATTTCAGACTTAATCCTCCCATTTATTTGAGTTTGAAAGGAAAGCTGATTTTGGAGTTAGACATAAAAGTGCTGATGGCAGATCTCAAAAAAGTCTATGTTGCCATTGACGAACCAACCGCTCTTTACGAGCTAGACCTTTTTGATGATAAATGGGGCGGTAAATACCCCAAGATAGCCATCTCCTGGCGTACTAACTGGCCAAATTTGTCAACTTACCCAGAAGAGGTCAGAAAACTGATCTATACGACTAATGCTATCGAAGGATTCAACCGCCAGCTCCGCAAAGTAACTAAAAGCAAATCAGTTTTCCCGACGGATGACAGCCTTTTAAAAATGCTTTACCTGGCTATGATAGACATCACTAAAAAACGGACCGGCCGGCGTCAGGATTGGGGCCGCATCCATTCCCAGTTGGAAATATATTTCGAGGGTAGAATCAAATAGGATTGACATCGGAAATCTTTATCCTATAATTCTAGTTTAAAGAGGGCAGTTGCCTTATTCGGACATCTGCCCTCCAAAATTACCGCCTTATTTTGCATCTATTTCGACTTTACACAAAGTTCGGGACACACCCCGGGTATTCCGTATTATCGACCGCTATTATATTTCTTAGTACGGGGCCTTAGACCCCCTGCGTGGGCATTATCGAGTCTTCTCCATCAGCCTTTGGGGGCTTCGCTCACTTAAGGCTTAAGGGCTGAAAACACTCAGATATTTTTATTGCGCGTAATTGCCGGAATTGTTTTTGACGTTGTGCTGTCTCTGGATCGACTGGATCTGAGGGACCCAGGTCTGTAATTTTTGGTGTATGTCGCGGTCTGTAGCCTGGTCTACAAACAGAACCCTGTCTTCAGCCAGCTGCACCCCTAGATTGTAACAGCCTTCCTTTTCATCAGAGCTTACCAGCAGACCTTCATATTCTTCCTTGGCGTATAAACCATCCTGGATAAATTCCTTCTTGCTGATCACTGATCCCCTTTTTGCCTGCATTTCTGCTGCCTCCCTTATGTTTAAAGTCTAATATTTTAGGCCTATTTTTCCCCGTTGGTGAGTTTTTATGTAATTACCAGCGCCGCCGGCAGCAACGAATTATTTAACTGAGGAGAGCCCAACTTGGCCAAAAATCAAACGAAAAATGCACCTCCAAACATTGTCCATTTTCGTCCAACGTTGGGGTGCATTTCAATAACGTGGCAGGTGCCGTACTACTAGACTACTTATTTGGCAGACCGGCCTTATCAATAAGCCGCTGCTTTTCCGCCCTGGTTAGTCCTTTCAGTTCCAACTCCCGCTGCAGGGCAGCACTTTTGGTCGCTAATCCTTCCATATATACCAGTTCCACCGGGGTGCGGCCCCGGGTATATTTACTGGCCAGGCCGCGTTGATGTTCCTGCAGGCGGCGGTCTATATCGACCGTGTATCCGGTGTAATAAGTATTATCCCGGCAGCTTAAAATATAGACATACGGCACCAGACCTGATCCCCTTGTTCAAGATTTTACTTTCCAAATCACTTCATCCGGACATGGCTGAATTTCAGCGGCAGCCGGAATTTGTGGGTGATGGAACTAGCTATTTCTTCGATATTAGCCAGTGTCACATCGATTACCAGGCATTTCATTTTGGCATATATCCTATAGGCATTGTCCAATTCTTCCGCCACCAGATCATCGAGCGAATCCACGTCCTGGGGCAGATCAAAACTGCGGGCCCTCTCCCGCCGTAGTTCCAATAGGGTGTCGACATCAATGGTCAACCCCACCATAGGCACCTTATCTTTTAACCTGACAATCTCTTCCGGTACTTCGGTATTCATGCTGATGGGGAAATTGGCCACTTTGATACCCAGGTTGGCCATATGCATCGAAAGAGGCGTTTTGGAGGTCCGTGGCAATCCGAGGATCACCAGATCAGCCTGGTCGATGGATTCCAGATTGGCCCCATTGTCATGATCGATGGCATATTCTATTGCCTTGACCCGGTTGAAGTAGTCGTTGTCGGTCTTGTGCGTAAGCCCCACCGTCTGCGACGGTTCCAAGCCGGTCTTCTCCTGGATGACGCTCATCAATGGGGTCAGCAGGTCAACTACCATCACACCTTTTTCAGCCGCCTTGCTTGCCAGGAATTTGCCCAGGTCCACCTTTACCAAGGTATAGGTCACTATGGCATCTTCCTTGACCGCCCGTTCCAATATCTCGAGGACCTGTTCTTCCTTGGTAACCCGGGAAAAGCGCGTGATACTCCTGTCGATATCGTACTGTAGTGACGTGGCAGCCGCTATTTTTTCTGCAGTCTCCCCAACTGAATCAGATACGGCAAAAATGTGCAGCTTTGTAGACATCGTTCTTCCCCCTTCTCAATCACGATTTCTGCTTGGTACGATCTGCATACTGCTTGTTCAATTGTGTATTCGACACAGAAGTAATATATTCCTTTACGGGCGGGAAGAAAAGTGTATACATCGGCTCGGCTGTAGGGTCAGCACCAAATCTCCATCGTCCCCCGGATGTTGTCTGTTTTGCCATCATCCTCATTCAGGGTCACATTGCAGTCGCATCCCAGCACCTCGCTCAATTCATTCAGAGCCCCCTGGATGGTGTCTTTGTTGATAACCGGGGTGTGCTCCCACTGATGTGCCTGACCGTTGATGTTGTATTGATTGGTTCCCGGCGCCAGCTGGATAGCCTTGCCGCCATCCACATTGAAGCTGAACAGCCCAAAGCCGTATAAATCATCGAACCCTATTGCACCCAGGTCGAGACTCAGATATTGCAGCATGAGGCTTACCATCCCGGGGGTGGGAAATCTCCCGAATCGTTTCTTGTAACGGGAATAGATCAGGGCTGCAGCACCGCTGATGTGCGGGGTGGCCATGGAAGTGCCGGAAAGTTTTACATACCTGCCTCCCGGGTAGGTAGAATAGGTCTCTACCCCCGGGGCTACAACATCGATGCGGTCGTTGGTATTGCTGAAATTGGCCGCCCGGGTCTGCAGGTTTACCGCTCCCACAGCGATAGTCTCATCATAATAGGCAGGAAAGGATATCTCTCTGGTCTCCTCGCGGCCGTCCCCCTCGTTACCAGCCGCACATACCACCAGAATACCGGCATTAATCACCCTGAGGATCTCCTCGTACATCTCCTTTTCAGGCTCCGGTCCCCCCAGACTCATATTCACCACGTTCACCCTCTGGCCCTGCGGTCCCTTCCACTCACGGGCGTATTTGAGCCCTGAAGTTATGCCTTTGTAGGTTCCGCTGCCGTTGCGGTTCAGCACTTTCACCGCTAGTATTCGAGCTGCTGGGGCGACTCCCAGGATTTCACCATTGGCGGCAATGGTCCCGGCCACATGAGTGCCATGGCCGTTTTTATCCATATAGTCTCTTTCTTCAGCTACAAAACTGGCCCCATCGATGATACCTGCCTTCAGGTCGGGATGATTATAATCTACTCCCGTATCCAAAATAGCGACCACCGCTTCTTCCCCGCGGGTGGTAGGCCACATTTTGCGGGCGGCCAGCAAGGACACCCCAGGCGGACTCCACGGTTTGTTCTGGGCCAGGCTGCGGAACATGCCGAGAATCTCATGATCAAAGGCTTTCAAACCAAACACCTCCTTGCTCTATACTAAGCAGGAGGTGTAAAAGTGTTACTGTGTGGGCGTAACTCCATTTGGAGCGCTATTTGGGGGTTGATCCTGACTGCCTTCCGGGGGGCCGTTCCCAGTACCGGATTCATTTCCCCCACCCGTCTGCGGTGGACTATTGCCTTGACTGGGATTTCTGTCGCCGGTTGGGTTTCTGTCGCCGGTTGGGTTACTATCGCCGGGCTGATTGGGCAGAGGGGTCCCATTGGAATCCGAACCATTGGTTGGATTCGGCTGTTCCGGTTGGGCTGGCTGTTCCGGTTGGACTGGCTGCTCCGGCTCAACTGGCGGAGCCTCCTCTTCCCCATCATCTTGCGGTTGCAGCGGTGCTTCTTTGAAAACACCCTTACTGATAAGCTTGTTCATATAGTCGCGCCATACCGGTCCAGCTACCGTTCCACCGTAAGTGCCAAATCCCTTGATCTCGGAGTTGTCGCTGTTGCCGACCCAGACCGCCGTGACCAATTCGGAAGTGTAACCCACATACCACAGATCATGGGCGGTTTTCTTGCCTGCCGCACCTTCAGTGGTTCCGGTTTTGCCCCCGCTGCGGATAGCGACTCGGGCGTTGGTGCCGGTACCAGAACTGACCACCGCTTTTAAAATGGTATCCATGGTCTTGGCGCTGCCCGTACTCATCAACCGATGGGAAACGCTGTCATCTTCGAAAATGACCTTGTTCTTGGTGTCGGTCACCTTGGTCACGGTATGGATACCAGGCCGTTTACCCTGGTTGGGGAATATTGTATAGGCGGCCGCCATCTGCAGCGGCGATATCCCTTTGCTCATACCCCCCAGTCCCAAAGCCAGGTTATGGTCTTCCTTCACAACTGAAGTCACCCCGCAGTCGGTCAGGAATTTGACCGCCTTCTCCACCCCGAGCTTGTTAAGGACCTCCACCGAGGCTACATTGTAGGAATGGATCAAGGCCTCGCTGACGGTTACCTTGTCCGGACTGGACGAATAGTTGTCGGGGCTGTATCCGTTGAAATCGCGTTTCTTATTGTTTACAACAGTTTCCGGATTGATTATTCCTTCATTAATAGCTGCCGCATAATACAACGGTTTAATCACCGAACCCGGCTGCCGGGGCATAACTGCCATATTGATCTGATTTTTGCTCCAATTGGAACCACCCACCATAGTCCTAATGCCTCCGGAGGAGGGATCGATAGAGACCAGGGCGACATCCCGGGCCGATACTCCCCGGCTGGCAAAAGATCCGGCATTAGTGGCAACAGAAGACTCGGCCGCCAACTGCATACGGCTGTCGATAGTGGTATATATTTTCAGGCCGCCGCCGTAAAGCCGCTGGGCACCGATCTTATCCTCCAGGATGCTGCTCAGGTAATTCATATAATAGGGGTGCTTGGTAGTGTTGGGCTGATAGGCCTTGAAATTCAGTTTTTGTTTCAATATGGACTGGCCCTCGGCCGCCGTGATTATCCCCTGCTCGACCAATACGCCCACGACTGTCTGTTGGCGGCTCTTCAATCCTTCCAGGTTGGTGTCGGGAGAGTACCAGCCCGGTGACTGGATTATTCCCACCAAAATGGTCATCTCCGCCTTGCTTAATTTGGATACATCCTTGCCGAAATAAGTGTTGGCTCCAGCCGTCATCCCCGAGCAGCCGCGCCCCACAAAAACTTCATTGAGATACATGTTCAATATGGCCTCTTTGGTATATTTGTCTTCAATGGACACGGCAATGAACAACTCTTTAATTTTGCGGCTGAAAGTCTTCTCGTTGGTCAAAAACAGGGTGCGGGCCAGCTGTTGGGTGATTGTACTGCCGCCTTCGGCTTTTGATCCCGCCCGCAAGTCGTTGTAAACCGCCCGCCCGATACTTTTGGCGTCAAAACCCTGGTGTTGGTAGAAGCGAACGTCCTCGACCGCCACCACCGCCTGTTTCAAAAATTCCGGGAAGTCTTCGCTGTATTTACGCTGGTTACCGAGCTTGCCCATCTCCGAGCCATCAGCGTAGTAGACCACTGTCTGTCCTTGAACCTGGTATTCCCAGCTGCTGATTCCGGTGAAGAAATTGGCTACTTTAGGGGTAGTCTGGGTCAGGGACACGCCCATGTAGAAGAAGAACGCAAATAGAAATACGGCTACTACCAAAAATCCTATCTTCGAAAGAAATTTCATAATGCCCGCCTTTCCAGTACTACAAACCGCAATGGGGTTTACTGTTCCCCCTATTATATAATCTATATACGCCACTATCGCAAAATTATTATACTGCCTGCCAATATTTTCTGGTTGCAGCCACATCCCGGGTCAAATGGAAATCACCGGGTGATATGCTGAAATTATCACAAATTGCAGTTTATTACGACATGAATATGTTTTACAATTAGACAAATGTGTCTGCTTATGTCAATTCTTAATGTGTCATTCCCGGAACGATATGGCACCTGTGCATATACCAATTGACTGGCAATTTTGAGGAGGATCGCTATAATGGCTAAGAAGAACCCCGACTGTCAGGTGATCGTAGTAACTTCCGGAAAAGGCGGAGTGGGCAAGACTACCGCCGTCGCCAACCTCAGTACCGGTCTGGCCAAACAGGGATATAGTGTGGTGGTAATGGATCTGGATATTGGCCTAAAGAAGCTGGACCTTATCCTCGGCTTGGAAAACAGGGTCATCTACGATATAGTCCAGGTGGTGGAAGGTGAATGCACCCTGCGACAGGCATTGGTCAAGGACAAGCGCTTCCCCGAGTTATACATGCTGCCGGCTGCCCAAACCCGCAACAAGGATGATATTACCGCCGAACAGGTGGTAGAGGTATGCAAAGAGCTGCGTCCTGATTTCGACTTTATCCTGATCGATTGCCCGGCCGGAATAGAAAAAGGATTCCAAAACGCCATTGCCGCCGCCGACAAGGCCATCGTAGTGACCAATCCAGAGGTCTCGGCGGTCCGCGACGCCGACCGCATCATCGGTATGCTGGAATCCGCCGAATTCAGAGATATAAAATTACTGGTCAATCGTATCCGCCCCGACATGGTTCGCCGCGGTGACATGCTCAGTATTGAAGACTTGATAGAACACCTGTGTATAGAATTGCTGGGAGTCGTCCCGGAAGACAGCGGCGTGGTGATATCCACCAATCGCGGTGAACCGATCATACTTAATGAAAAGTCCTCGGCCGCCCAAGCATTTAACAACATAGTCCAACGCATCCTGGGTAAGGAAATTCCATTCATGACCATACAGGAAGAGAGTTTTTGGGGCAAACTAAGACGAAACCTGGGTTTCGGCAAATAGGAGGGGAGCAAACAAGATGTTCGAATTTCTGAAGAGGATATTTTCCGATGGTCAACCCTCCAGTCGCTCCCGTGCCAATGACCGCTTGCGGGTGGTATTGACCCATGACCGGGTAGGCTCCTCCGCCCAACTGATGGAGACCCTGCAGACGGAGATCATTGCTTTGATAGCCAGACATATCGAGATAGACGGCACACCCGAGGTGCGCTTGATTACGGAAGGCCGTCATTCGGCCCTCGACATCAGTATTCCCCTAAAAGGCAGGTAGATGGTTTTGGCCAAGGTAGATATTAAGGGCGTAAACGATAATCTGGTTTTCGTTTTTACCCAAGGCAGCGGTGATCAATTCGCCGCCATATTGAAGCAGAAATTCGAAGCCACTCCCCAGATCTTCCATGGATCCCCGGTATTGTTCCAAGGTGATGGTCTGCAGGCACTAACCCATGATGAGATCGCTGCTCTGCAGCGCCTGTGCCTTGATTACGGCATGATCATGCACAACGTCCATACCCCTGCCCGCCGAGCCAAGACGGCCGGCGAAGATGTATTCATCTACCGCAACCTGCGCAGCGGACAGAAGCTGCATAGCGAAGGTTCGATGATAATCTGGGGAAATGTCCATGAGAGTTCGGAGATTACCGCGGCTCGTGATATCATCGTATTAGGCCGCTTGGAAGGGATTGCCCATGCCGGCTGCTATGGGGATGTTACCCGGACCATCTTCGCCCTCAATCTGGCCCCCAAACAGATCAGGATAGGTGACAAGATTTCTATAGTGCCTGCCAACAGCTCCAAACAACCTCAGCCGGAGATGGCGTATGTAGAGGATAACGGCATCTGCATCCGGGATTATCGGCCTCGGTAATACTCCCGCCGCCATCCTCAGTTCGGGGTCATCTACCCTTTTCGGACGAAGTTCACCACGAAAATCAACAGGGCCAGCAAAGATATGGCAAAACCAGAAACACCAACGGCTGAATGACTGACAATGAACTCCGGCTCCGATGACTGGATGATAAGAGCCGAGCTAACCAATCCCCCCGCGATTATTAAGCTGGCGCTCAACTGATTGACTATCTTGATCATGCTGCGCCGGGCCGGCTCGGTGAAACCAACCTGCATCCCCATCTTCAGCCTCCCCTGGTCGGTATTATGGACGAAGCGGTTGATACTGGCGGGCAGATCGATAAAAGGACGAACATTGTTATAGTATTTGTGGCGCACGAATTTCTCAAGGTTTTCAGGCTTTATGCGGTCGCGCACCAACTGCCGGGCCAGAGGGCTGACGCTTTCCATAAAATTAAACGAGGGATCGAATTTCGCGCCCACCCCTTCTACGGTGATCAGGGCTTTCATCAAAGAGGTCAGGTAGGCGGGTATCTTCAAGTTATAACGATAAGCCAGGTCCAGGAAATCCTTGCGCATCCGGTTCATGTCTATATTGCCTATCTTGGCACTCCCCACCATCTCCATGAGGTCCGACAGGTCTTCATAAAAAGCCCCCATATCGATGTCTTCAGTCAAGATCCCCATATCTTCAAGGGTAGCCACCGCCCGCTCTATCTCTTGATTACTGAAACTTATCAGCAGCTCGCCTATACTCTGCAGACGCAGGTCGCTTAGGGCGCTGACCTGACCGAAATCAATGAAGGCAATATGGTCTTCATCCATGATCAGCATATTACCAGGATGGGGGTCGGCCTGAAAAAACCCGTGCCGAAAGATCTGGGTAAGGAATGTTTCGGTACCTAGCTGAGCGACCTTATGGCGGTCCCAACCGCGAGCGGTTATTTGCTCCACATCGCTCAGTTTTACCCCCTCGATATAATCCTCGGTCAGAATCCGTCGGGTGGTATATTTCCAGTATATCTTGGGGATAACAACCCTCTTGTCATTGGCAAAATACTGTTTGAAACGCTCGGTATTCCTTCCTTCCCGGTCAAAATCGAGTTCTCTCATCATAAGGCGGCTAAAATCCTGCAAGATGCCCTTCATCCCCAACCGCTTAAGACCCTCAGACCGATTCTCAGCCGCTCCGGCCAGCTCCATCAATATCTCCAGGTCATTCTCCAGAACCTTCTCGATATGAGGCCGCTGCACTTTGACTATGACCTTTTCCCCGCTTTTAAGGCGGGCAGCATGAACCTGACCTATGGAGGCAGCCGCCAATGGTACCGGGTCAAATTCGGCGAAGATTTCGTCGGGATGACCCAATTCCTTGGTCAATTGTTCTACTACTTCGTCATAAGAGATAGGCGGCACACGATCCTGGAGTTTTTCCAGTTCTTCGATGAAGACGGGGGAGAAGATATCGGGACGGGTCGAAAAGAGTTGCCCTATTTTAATGAAGGTGGGCCCGAGTTCAGTGGCTGCCTCGCAATAACGAACCGCCTTGATGTGTTCCGGTTGATACGTCTGCCGTAGCGTCTTTACTGATGCGGCAGGGAGGAAGCGGTCTAAACCCAGGGTATATATTACATTGCCTACCCCATATTTCAGGTAGACCCGGGCGATTTTGCGGTAACGCAGAAAGTGACGCAGATGCTGGCGATAGCTCATACATCCACCTCCATCAAAGGAATATACGTATACCTGATGGTAACCTCAGTAACGGGATTGGCGCGTACTTCGGCAGCACCAAGACCAAAATGGAACAGTAGGTTCAAAAATCCTTATGCGTCGGTTGCAGCGATACTGATCTGATCCAATAGCAGTTTCAGTTCGGCGCCCTTGGCAGCATCGAGGTCGATAAGGGCTTTACGGTTGGCATCAATGATCGCCTGGCTCACTGGAATCTCCAACCGTCGTCCGGCGTCAGTCAGGACTACCTGCAAAGCGCGCCGGTCTTTGGGGTCGGAAAGCTTTTCGATAAGCCCCTTCTGCTCCATCCGATCCAGGATGCCGGTGACAGTGGAACTGTCCAGACACAATCGTTCCGCGATCTTCCTGGCTGTCTGGGCGTTCTCATCCCATAGGCATTTTAAGACCGCGTATTGCCCCGGCGTGACACCGAAAGAAGCCAACTCCGCCTTAAACAGTTGATTCACATGACGCTGTGCTTTGGTAAGGATAAAATTGAGGCATTGTTCCAATTCCATACCGGGCATACCTCCTACCCTCTATTCATGACTGGATACATTAAATAATAGTATGAATCAGCCCAATCCACAAGCGGAGACTTGCCGGCCCCAGCGCCGGATTGGACTGGAAATCGCAGCTTCCTCATTTCGGTCTGGTCAGCTAACCACAGATGAAGAAATCGCTTCCCTTCGCTTGTGAAAAATATATCTACGTTAGCGCAAGATAGACAATCATAAACAAGCCGGGCGTGAATATATATATCAATGTTGGTGCCGGTCCAATAATTAGAAAAAAAGGCCGCCTACAAGAAAGGAGTGTATTATTTGAATTACATTGAGAACGTGGAAAAATTATTCGCCATCTGGGAAAAGAGTACCGAACAAGTATGGGATATCACCAGGCAGGCCTTGGGGAGCATGACCTTGAATCAGGATCAAATGGAAAAATACTTCCAAAATTCGATCCAGCAGGAGCTAAAAGCCCGCGGGGATAATAGCCAGTTGGTGGAAGAATTGATGACCCAATTGAAAAACAATCAATTATATCTCCAGAAGATAATGGAAGAATCAGTAATCGAAGTATTCAAGAATTTTGAAGCACCCCGCCTGGATTATTTCGAGGATCTATATAAGAAGTAAACAGCCGGTGTATTAATTATCAACATGCACGCGCGGTTATGGTCGCCTGGCCATAACCGCACTGTTTTGTCACATGGGCCTCGCCTTTGGCAAAAGGCATGCAGATTAGATTATTCTGCTAAACAAATTAAGGAAGGATGTATTTTTATGATTGAGCATATCTACAGTGAATTGCAGATCGGGGACACCGATAACGTAGAGAAGACCATAACCGAAACCGATGTCTATCTGTATGCGGGTATTACCGGCGATTACAGTTGGCTGCATGTTAATGAGAAAAAGGCCAAACAGGGCCATTTTAAAACCCGTGTCGTGCATGGAATGCTGCTGATCGGATTGGTCTCCAATGTCATCGGCAATCATATGCCGGGGGCGGGAACAATTTATGAAATACAGAACATTCATTTTATGAGACCTTGTTATATGAATGATACCGTGCGGGCTCAGACTGAAGTCATTGCCTTGTTGGACAAGGGGCGGGTCAAACTCAGGACCACCTGTTACAACCAATACGACGAGTTGCTGCTTGACGGCGAGGCCATCGTCATCCCCCCCAGCAAACACGTATATGGAGCTTGATGGCAGTTGTAGATACCCTGAAGCCCGCGCTTCCAGACGCGGGCTTCAGGCAATGCTGTGGCCCAGATTTTACCTGGTTGGGCAGGAGAAAGATGTCGAGATAGAGAATATGCCATAATGCAAAAAAACCGTCTTGACGAAATTGATATTCTGCGGGGTTTGACGTTCCTGGCCATCGCCATGCAGCACTCATTGGCGGGATTTATCTACTCCCCCGATTTGAGCCAGGTGTCTGCCTATATATCGGCCTTCATTTTGATCCTGATTCGCTATGCGGTCCCCATGTTCATCACCATAACCGGTCTGGTCCTCCTCTATAACCACAGCCAGGGTGTTTTGGATTACCCCCGGTTCATAAGTAAACGGCTCAGTCAAGCCTTCATCCCCTATTTTGTGTGGACCCTGATTTACTACTTCTGGTCCAGTGGCCGTGAATTCCTGGCCCAGCCGGTCGCTTCATTGGCCACCATAGTCAGGCTGACCATCAGCGGCGAAGCGTGCTACCATCTCTGGTTCATGGTAGCCATAATTCAATTCTATCTCTTCTTTCCATTCTTCCGCTGGCTGATCATGAAAAATAAGAAGCAGCCGGTTTATGCTCTGACCGTCAGCTTCCTTGCATATATCGGATTGATGTGGTTATGGGGCCAGCCTCTGCCGCAGTTGACCCACCTTCAGACGCCCTGGTTGGTAACCTTGTGGAACTACCGGGACCGTATTTTCGTCAGCTGGTTCTTCTATTTCATGCTGGGCGGTTTCGCCGGTATATTCGTGGGTAATCTGCGCCAAATAACAAAAGATATACAAAAAACAAATGTCTTCGTATATCTCATCGCTTTTGCCTTCGTTTTCTACCAAGTGGCGGCGACCGGTCGGGTAAGCGCCTCTGGTATATACCAGCTGAATTTCACCTACACCCTGCCTCTCACCCCGGTGATGGCCATCTTCATAACCTCGGCCTTGCTGACCGTCCTTTACCGGGCTCAAACCGCTTTTCTCCACTACCAGCCCTTACGCAGGACACTTAAAATATTCGGGCGCTATTCTTATGGATGTTACTTTATCCATGCTATGGTTCTATACTACATCAACATCCTGGCCGCCCGATACCTGTCAGGCACCCCGGTCCTGTTAAAGCTGGCCCTGATATTCGCCGCCTGCTCACTGCTGAGCCTGGGGGTTGTTTACGCGATTGACCGCCTCAGACTGCCCGGCCGCAATTACTTCATCGGCAAAATCGCAGCCTGACCCCAGATCATATTCCCCGTTCGTCCAGCGCTATATATTGCTTGCGCCTGGCGACGCTCTTGTAGGCAGGTCTAATTATCTTCCCGGCATTGACCAGCTCTTCCATACGATGGGCACTCCATCCGACTATCCGGGCGATGGCAAATAATGGGGTATACAGTTCACTGGGTATGCCCAGCATCCTATATACGAAGCCTGAATAGTAGTCGACATTCACACTTACCCCTTTATAAATCTTGCGCACTTTGGCAATCGCCTGGGGACCCAGCCTTTCGATACGGGCATAAAGGTTGAATTCGTCTTCAAAGCCGTTTTCCTTGGCCAGCAATTCCGCTGAACTCTTTAAAATCAATGCCCGGGGATCCGAAATGGAGTACACCGCGTGGCCTAATCCATATATCAGCCCAGTACGATCGAAAACCTCCCCATTGAGCATTCTGATCAGGTACTCTTCTACTTCTTCATCATCATTCCAATCCCTGATGTTTGCTTTGATATTCTCAAACATAGACGAAACCATGGCATTGGCCCCCCCGTGGCGGGGACCTTTTAAAGAACCGAGGGCGGCTGCCATCACCGAATAGGTATCGGTGCCCGACGAGGTGACGACGTGAGTCACGAAAGTGGAGTTATTACCTCCCCCATGTTCGGCATGCAGGACCAAAGCCAAATCAAGAAGCCTAGCCTCCAGCTGGCTGTACTTACTGTCGGGACGGAGCATGTGCAAAACGTTTTCGGCGATAGAAAGGGTAGGCTGGGGGCTGTGTATATACAGACTATTATCCTGGTGGTAATGCGAAAACGCCTGGTATCCGTATACCGCCAGAGATGGGAAAAAGGCGATCAACTGCAGGCATTGCCTCAATACGTTGTTAATAGATATATCGTCGGCATTATCATCATAACTATAAAGAGATAAAACCCCGCGGGATATCACATTCATCATATCCTTGCTGGGGGATTTGAAGATGACATCCCGTACGAATCCACCCGGCAGGTTCTGGTTGTCGCCCAGCAGTTTCTTGAACCTCTGTAATTCATCGTGATCCGGCAGATTGCCAAACAGCAGAAGATAGGTGGCCTCTTCAAAACCAAAGCGATTTTCACTCCAAAATCCTTTTACCAGGTCATTGATATCGATCCCGCGGTAAATCAGCCGACCCGGAACCGGTATCATCTCGTTCTCATCGATTATGTATGAGTGCACCTCGCCTATCTCGGTTAACCCGACCAGTACCCCCATCCCATCTATATCGCGCAGCCCCCGCTTGACAATGTATTTATTGTAGAATTCCTGATCTATGACGCTGCAGCTTTCCGCATCAGCCGCCAATCTTGCTATCATCTTCTGTTCGGATTCCGTGGAGCGTGTGAGTACCATAACTTTCCCTTTCCCTTTCAGACACCCTATTGTGCAAACAAGTACATGTTTATAGTAACAGATAATAATGGCCATTTAAAGAATGCCGGCCATCATTGTTAGTTTTTCCCATATGTAATCCGCATTGGCATCCCTATTGATTTAGGTTTCTTAATAGGGAGGGAGCGCACCAGCGGCTGAGACCGGCATCGAAAAGTCGTAGCCGGGATCTACGCGGCGGGGTAGGTTTCAGTATGCCGACGAAAAAGACGACTCTGGTGTTTTGGCAGTCTTGTGCCCTATAAGTGTATTTTCATTTTAAGTGGGAATATAATTCTGTTAGAATATATACTGCGCAAATCAAGTCGGGAGGGCACCATGAAAAAAATAGCGTTGATAATAATAGTGTTGATGGGACTGCTGGCCGCTTTCCCACCCTTGGCTGTCACCACCGCTTTCAACGAATTCTATTCAAACCTATATAAAGAGATGGATATCCCTTACGCTAGTGCCTCCCAAGCCCAGAAGCTTGACATATACTGGCCTGACAAATTCGAAGGTCCTTACCCGGTCATCATCTCTATCCATGGCGGTGCCTATCTTTCCGGCGATAAGCTGGGACCTGACGCCTTGGTGGCGTGGGAGGGTCTGGAAAGGGGTTATGCGGTGGTTTCGGTAAACTACCGTTTGAGTTCGGAAGCAGTGTTCCCCGCTCAAATCAATGATGTCAAAGCAGCCATCCGTTTTGTTAAAGCTCATGCACAGGAGTATAACCTGCAAGCGGACAAGATAGCAGTGTGGGGAGCATCCGCCGGGGGTACCTTGTCCGCGTTGGCTGGAGCCAGCGCCGATGTAACCGAATTATCTGACAAAAGCCTGGGAAACGGCGATCAATCAGAACGGGTCCAGGCGGTGGTGGACTGGTGTGGTCCCATGAACCTGCTGGTCATGGATGAACAGTTTAAGCAGAGCGGCATAAATGGTATTCTCAACAACAACCGCAGCTCGTGGGGCTCCCAGTATTTTGGCCGCTTGCTGACCGAAGTTCCTGAGCAGGCACGAAAGTCTAACCCGGAGAGTTATATTACCGCGGATGACCCTCCGGTATTCATACAACACGGGACCTTGGACAACTGGGTCCCGGTGCAGCAGTCGATCGATTACGCCAACAAGCTCACGCCGGTCATCGGTGCCGATAAGGTGTACCTGGAAATAATGGAGGGGGCCGGCCATGGCGGTGTCCCGTTCAACAATGATCAGAATGTGGCCAAAGTATTGGATTTCTTGGATCAGACCCTGAAGTGATCCATTCCGCCCGTGATTTGAACCTGATTATCATGGACAGCCTCGAAACACGGGCATTATAATTACCATAATAGCGGGAAGAATGGTTAGCCAGAGAAGGGGGCGTTTTGAATTGGCCGTATTGATCAATATTCTCCTCGGGGTCTCATTGGCAGCGACCTGCGGTTTTCGCATCTTCGTGCCGCTGCTGGTCATGAGCATCGCCGCCCAAGCTGGTTATCTTGATCTTGGCTCGGGTTTTCAGTGGATCGGAACTACTCCCGCCCTGCTGGTGTTGGCGATTGCTACGGCTGCCGAACTACTAGCCTATTTCTTCCCCTTCGTCGATAACCTGTTGATATCTCTCGGTGCTCCCATCAGCGTTCTGGCTGGAATACTGGTATCAGCGGCGGTGATGACCGATATAAATCCTATGCTGCAGTGGGCTCTGGCGATCATCGCCGGAGGCGGAGCGGCTGCCGCCACCAACCTGGTCAGTAATGGAGTGCACCACGGTTCCACAGCCGTCAGCGCGGGGACCATCAATCCGCTGATATCGGCAGTGGAGTCAGGCCTGGCCATCCTGACATCGATCCTGTCGGTGGTGGCACCGTTGCTGGCTCTGATTTTGATCGCCACCGTAGTCTTCATTATTGTAAACCGCTATACCAAGTTGAAACGAAAGTGGGCTTGAGCCAACAGAAAAGCCCGTTCTCCTTTGTCAATCGCCCCAATCCGGGACATGGGCACGGGGATGCCCTAGCGCTGAGATCCGGCCTCAATCCTGGTCGGATGATGCGGCTGGGATATGGACAATTGGTTGATTTCAATATCTCCCGGATATCCTTCGATATTCAAACGAAATGTTTTCTGCCCACCTTCCACCTTGCCCGTACCACGCCAATCAACCCGGCGGAAGCCGCCCAACAGCACCTCCGGGCGTCCGTCTTCGGCTTGGCCGGGGCGACTGAATCGGTAAAGTTCGTCATACAGGAGGCGACATTCAGGATCAGGACTTGACGCCAGCTGGCTGATCAGGTTGTAACTCTGGAAATAAGCCTTAAACACCCCTGCCCATCCCTGTATCCGGGCCATCTCCAAGTAATCCCGCAATACTCTCTGCCCGGCTGGTTCCGATACATTGTAGGGCAGCTCTACTTCCATCCCCATCCTGAAGTCCCGGGCAATCCTG
Organism: uncultured Syntrophomonas sp.; assembly: GCA_964494735.1. Taxonomy (GTDB): domain Bacteria; phylum Bacillota; class Syntrophomonadia; order Syntrophomonadales; family Syntrophomonadaceae; genus PHAA01. The sequence continues at coordinate 45,738 of CAZBSD010000009.1, read as the reverse complement.
CCCGCACATTTAAGCCAGTAATCATGAGGCCTGCCCATGGGCTTGCGAAAGGCGTGGGATGACTGCAAGGCAATCCCATCGAAACCGGCCCGCTTGAATTCAGTCAACCAGGCGGAAGTCAGACCGGGAATGGCAAAAGACCGCAGTCCATTTTGGCGGCACAGATAGGGAAAGGAATGCAGTACCTCATCGTCGATGCTGCCTTGTTCGTCCATATAGTAAAAACCAACCAACTCCAGCCATTCAAATTGAGCCCGGGTCCAGCGCCCCAGGAGATCCTGCATGGCCCAGGCCACAGCGTCTACCCGGTGCTGTTGATCGTTCAGGGACCGCCCTTGGCCATCCCAGTCGGTACAACGGGGGTCGGGGGTAGGCACCGCCAGCACTATTTTCAGCTGGAAGCCGGCCGTCCCCCGCTGTAACTGACGCGCGACAATACCCGCACAACTATCGAGTGCCTGTAAATTGGAATAAGGGTGGAAGTATTCATCGAAAAGAGCTGTCCAATCTTCCTGGCGGGAAGGCCGCCCTCTCAGATCGGTCCCGAAGGTCCGGCCGTTGAGGAGAGGCGAATATTGCGCCAGCAACAGGAAGCCATCCATAAAGACGTCCTGGACTCGTCCCTGGGCGGAAATATATCCCACCAATGGCTTGAGCATATCGCTATCGTAGCGGTGCACCTTTTGGTTACCCTCACCGCCCACATATAGGAGACAGAGATCCCGAATCCCCCCCGTCTCTCTGGTTCCAGCCGGGAGATATCCGGGATGGCTGCTGCCGGCCAGGGAACCGCCAGTGACCGACTGCATGGAGTCCACCGTATGATAGCGGTGGCAGCGATCATGCTCGTGGTCCAAAACCAAAAGCCCATTATGGAAGGAATTCAGGTAACTCACCGACGCCTCTGGCCAGGTGGGGAAAGCGCGTAGTAAATCTCCCGATGAATCGTATAACAACAGCATATATGATGATCGGCGGCCGCGGGGAGTACGGCTTACCCAAAAATATCGTCCATCGAAGGCGATGGAGCGAAATACTCCTCGGTTCGAAAACAACTTCCACAGGGAGTAATCACCGTTCTTAACCCCCCTATAGAAGCTTAGAGCTATCTGGCCGATGCCTGCCGTGGCCAGGAGAGTGCGACCCAAACGGCATTGCTCCTTCAGGACGGCGGTAGTTTTCCGTCCGGCTGGGGAAGATGGGGAATCCAACCCGCGGATAAGTATCTTATAGATAATCCCCTTTCCGCTGAGACCCCACAAAGACGTCTCTTCGTCCTCCGCCAGGGCGGTCAGGTCGATCGCCAGGTCAATCCCGTCAATAGCCTTTATTCCCAGTGGGGAATCGTCCAACGCGAGGATCAGCAGGGATTGCCCCGGTTTGGCGGTCAAGGCAATAATCCTGGTACCGCTGACGACCATAGATACTGCCGGGGCGAGCATATCCTCCTTTGCTACTATGCGCAGATCAGCTGTCGGGTCGGCCTCCAGAAATAATAGATGTCCATCGGCGGTGGCCGCCAAAAGTAGATCGGGGCGGGATGGATGACGACAGATGGCGGTGATGTCGGAAGACGGCAACGGCTGAGTGCCTGCCAAAAAAGCATCCAAAATTGCGGGATGGATTTGCCGACTGGTTTCCAGCTCGATCCAACCACTTGCTGCGTGACCCGCTGCGGGGTGCAGACGGCCTTTCACACTAACGGTGATTTCCCCTTGGTTGGCTGCGCCCATCATCTTCCCACCCACGGAAAAACCACCTTGTTGCCAAACCACTGGGGAAGTGCCATCCTCCAGCTTGGTCAGATTGTTCCTTCCCATCACTGGGGCGATATCGCAATATAGATCTTCCAGCCGCACTTTCCTGCTCAAGCCTCAAACCCTCAATTTGTTAGGTTAACTCCACCATGTATAAATCCAATCATACCAGGTTCACTCACCATCAATTAACCAAAGGCGTTTATATATTCGTATTCCTTCTCCTGTAAAATATCCATACCATGGTGACGTCCAACGGTTTGGATAATCATTATCCATCTCCGCGGCACAACATGGCCAATATAAAACCCCCTAATCAATGCTATTCTACATCAACCAGAGGGCCTTGATCCAAATAATAGCTGCCACTATTCAGTTGCCACCACAACCATTTTGGCCTTTTTTGCCCAATACTTTTGTTAAGGCTTATATTCTTCTGCCTTTATCTTCAATTCTTCTGTTTTGGCACCAGCTCGGCCTTCTCACCAACCTTGAGGGGTGAATCCGCGCCCAACCGCACCTTGATCTTGACACTGTCCTTGTTCTTATTGGCAGCCGTCTGCATCTCTTTCGGAGTGTATTGGGCTTTGGCATCTATAAAACTGACCGTGCCGGTAAACTGTTCTGCCCCTCTTCTGATGGTCATTTCCTGGTCATAGTCGATCGCGGCCAGATTGTCCTCGGGCAGATAAGCGACCAGGACTTTTTCTGAATCCGAGGCCACCTCGGCCAGGTTAAAGCCAGGCGCCACTATATCGCCCAGCCGATAATTCTTGCTGATTACGATTCCGTCGCCCACCGCCATAACCTTGAACTTGACCAGGTCTTGCTCAGCTTGCCGGATCTGGCTTTCCGTCTGCTCGACATCCGCCTGGGCAGCATCTATCTTCTCCTGACTGGCCCCCTGCAGCAGCAGGGCCAGTTGCTGGCAGGCATTGTCCAATTGGATCTGCTTGGCGCTTAAGTCCAGGTTGGCCAGTTCCAGCTGGTAGCGGGTCTCATCGAAAGCCGCCTGGGACAGGCCGCCCCCCGCCAGCAGGTTCTCGGCCCGGCCGTAAGCGTCCTGAGCCCGCTGTTTGACGATTTCTGCTGCTCCAACGGCCCGTTCCGCCAAGGATACATTGTTGCGCCCCTGTTTAATCTGCTCGGCCTCACTGCCCTTACGCAATTCGGTGAGGGCCGCTTTTTTCTTGGCCAGGGCGGCTTGCAGTTGCTCCAGCGCGAAGCGCTGATCGCTGTCATCTATCACCGCGATGAGGTCGTCTTTATGAACCTCCTGCCCCAGCTCGACGGGTGATTCTATTATCTTCCCGGCTACTTCGCTGTAGGTTGAATAGATGGATGTCTCCACTAATCCAGTCAAGACCAAATCCTTGTCCGAGGGCCATGAGCATCCCGCTGGGATAACCAACAACGACACAGCCAGCAACAACCCGCATAACTTCTTCACTCCAGAGCCTCCTCACCGTTTCATATCTGTCGGTATTTTTTTAACAGCCGGGTATTCACGGCCATGAAAAACAGGCAAAATCCAGCAATCACAGCCAGATCTGCAGCTATCATATCGATACCGCTGCCCTTAACCATAACCAAGGTCAAAGCATCTGTGATGTAATACAGAGGTACAGTCTTTTCCAAGATCTCCAGCCATGGGGAAAGCTCAAAAAGCCCCGAGAAAAACACCTGGGGTATAATGACTACGGGAATAAACTGCATCATCTGGAACTCGCTGTTGGCAGCCGTCGAACACATAATACCGAATGTCAGGGCGGACATGGCAGTGAGAAGGGTTATCAATAAAACCAGCAGGAATGAACCAACCAATGCCAAGTCCAGTATGTAGATGCTGTACCATGAAATCAAAAAGGACTGCAGCACGGTTACGGTGCCAAAGCCCATCACATAGCCGACCACGATCTCCCAGCGCTTGATCGGCATCGACAGGAGTTTTTCCAGGGTACCGCTGGTACGCTCCTGCAAAAAGGATATCCCGGCCACCAAAAAAGTGAAGAAAAAGATGATAAAACCGATATAAGCAGCCCCGTAAGTATCAAACATGGATGAATCTTCGTATCCATACAGGTACTCCACCTCGGCTTGCACATCCGTCCTGGCTGGACTGGCTTTCCTGCCGGCTGCCTGAATCGCGCTCAGGGTTGCCCGGGTATCGCCGGTTTGGCTGCCGTCCACTTTTACATAGGCTTTGCCGCTTCTGACATCTATGGATGCCACCACCTCCCCAGCTTCCAAAGCCTCCCGGGCCTGGCCTTCGCTCATCCTGAGGACGGTAATATTACTGGCTTCCAAATTATCGGTATAACCGGCAGGGGCATTGACAACCGCCACCGTAGGAGTGCTGGCGGAGCTTTCGAATATAAAGTACATCAGGGTCAGCATCAACAACGGTGCAGCCATCATCAGGGCCAGGGTGCGCCGGTCATGACGCATCTGGTGCAGGATGCGGATAGCCAGCGCTCTAGCTTTCATGAGTACGCCCTCCGTAGCTTATGAAAGCTTCCTCCAAACTGCTCGCCCCGATCTCCGCCTGCAAATCGGCAGCTGTGCCCCGGGCGATTATCCGTCCCTCGCGCATCATGGCTAAATTGTGACATTTCTCCGCCTCATCCATCACATGGGTAGTCACCAGGATCGTGGTCCCTGCTGCGCAGAGACGGTTGAGCTCCGCCCAGATACTCTGCCGCAGGAGCGGATCGATACCGACGGTTGGTTCATCCAACACCAGTACCGGGGGGTTGTGGAGTATGGCGATGGCCAGGGACAACCGCCTCTTCATTCCCCCGGAATAGGCGTAAACCGATTTATTGATATCATCGCCCAGGCTCATTATTTCCATTACTTCTGGTATTCTGCGTTTTAATTCGGATCTGCTCATACCATATATTGAACCGAAAAAGTTTAGATTCTCGTCGGCGCTTAGAGATGTGTATAAAGCATCCCCCTGGGCCATATAACCTATTCTGCCCATGACAGCCAAGTCCGGCATCAGTGTGTCCAGCACCGAGGCCTGTCCGGAGTTGTACTCCAGGATGCCCACCATTATCTTGACCATGGTGGTCTTCCCACATCCCGATGGTCCCAGCAAACCAAATATCTGGCCGAAGGGGATCTGCAGGTCGATGTCTTTGAGGACGTGCTGTTCGCCGTACGATTTGTTTATCCCGCTGAGGTTTATACAGGCTGCCCCAGTCTCTGACATCGTCGGCCCCCCTTTATGCGCATATCTTACTATATATAATATTTTTAAGGAAATCACAACCGGGCAAAAATATCCAACCCTTGTGGGTTCGGTTCATACCCCGCGCTAGCAGCTTATGATCATGAAACATGGGTAATGCTCAACCTTCAGAACTACAGGCGCTTTGTAACACCATGCCGGTATACCGGTGTCGCGTCGCGGCGTCGTGCATGTCGATCCCAAATACGTCCAAGGTCTGATCACCGAACAGGAAAGGCCAAGACATCGCGCTGATCAATTGCAGCGCTTTCATATGAACTTGTATTTGGTCCAGTTCCGGTCTGATCCGGCCGAGCATGGCTTTGATCAGTTCAATGCCCTCGGTTTGCAGGAAGGTAAAATAATCGGCGTCAGCTACCCGGTGGCGTATGAACTGATCTATGGCATTCTTAAGCAGGTCCGGGTATTTAAACATAATATCGGTGTATTCATTAATAAACATAGATAAGTTGGCAGTGCCCGGGCCATCATCTTCCTTTAGGAACCGAAAGCAATTTCTCAACTCCATGGTGACCGCTGTGAAAGATTGGTTGATGACCGCGTCCTTCCCCCCGAAGTGATAATTAACCGCGGCAATGTTGACCCCAGCCCGGGTGGCGATCTTCCGGACCGTGGTTTTTTCCAGGCCTTCCTCGGCAATGACGGCCATGGCAGCCTGAACGATTTTCTGTTTGGTGGCAAAACCGGCGGTGCTTCCCATTTAATCGACTCCTTTGAGCTAAAGTATGGTAAGCTCATTGAACAGGGTTAAGTACGGTTCCAAAATGAACCGTTGACAGGTCATTATCAGTATATTACCATACTTTTTAAGTAGTTTTAAACAATGTTTTATTTATTGGTAGACCCTGGGGAGGGGAACCAGTGAGCAATATTCTGAGGATGGGATTGGATGTCGGATCCACTACCGTCAAAATTGTCATAGTCGATGATGATGGTATGGTCGTCTATAGCGATTATCGCCGTCACTACGCTGATACCAGACTGCACACCACCGAGCTGTTGCAGGATGCCTATAAAAGGGTGCGCAACCATCCGCTCACGGTGATGGTCACCGGCTCAGCCGGCATATCCATCTCATCATGGCTGGAGGTACAGCATATACAGGAAGTCATAGCCTGCAATAACGCCATCGAGAAGCTGATACCCCATACCGATGTCGCCATCGAACTGGGCGGCGAAGATGCCAAGATAACCTTTTTCCGCAACGGACTCGACCAGCGCATGAACGGTATCTGCGCCGGGGGGACCGGAGCCTTCATAGATCAGATGGCTACCTTGTTGGGAACCGATACCATGGGCTTGAACGACCTATCCAGTCATCATTCCACTATCTATCCGGTGGCAGCTCGCTGCGGGGTTTTTGCCAAAACTGATATCCAGGTACTGCTTAACGAAGGTGCCCGCAAAGAAGACATCGCCGCCTCCGTCTTCCAGGCAGTGGTCAACCAGACCATCGGCGGACTGGCTTGCGGGAAATCGATCAGCGGCAACGTAGCGTTCCTGGGAGGCCCCTTGTCTTTCTTGCCTGAATTGCGGCGGCGTTTCAAGGAGACATTGAAATTAAGCGACCGGCAAGCGATATTCCCGGACTATGCCCACTTTTATGTGGCGATGGGGGCCGCCCTGGCATCCTGCGCCAGCGACACAGTTTATTTGCCGGCCTTGATCCGGCGCCTGCAGGCGATAGACCTCTCCAACCATGAATTTGAGAGGATGCAGCCTCTCTTCCGGGATGAGGGGGAACTGCAGGCATTCCGCAGCCGCCATGACCAGCACAAAGTGAATCGTACTGAACTGTCCGGCTTTGCGGGCAACTGCTTCCTGGGCATCGATGCCGGCTCCACCACCACCAAAGCAGCCATTATCGATCCGGGCGGTTCCATTCTGTATACCTATTATGGCAATAATACCGGCAGTCCTTTGAATTCAGCCGTCAACATCTTACGCGATATTTACACCAAACTGCCTGCCACCGCACGGATAGCACACTCTGCCGTTACCGGATATGGAGAAGGTTTGCTGAACTCAGCCCTGCGTATAGATATGGGAGAGGTTGAGACCATCGCCCATTACACCGCCGCCCACTTTTTTGATCCAGAGGTGGACCTGATCCTGGACATAGGTGGCCAGGATATGAAATGCCTGCAGATACGGGACGGGATTATCGAAAACATTATGCTGAACGAGGCTTGTTCGTCGGGATGCGGTTCCTTCCTGGAGGCCTTCGCCCACTCCTTGAACATTCCTATCGGGGAGTTCGCGGAGCTGGCCCTGGATGCCCAGGAACCGGTGGACCTGGGTTCACGCTGTACCGTCTTCATGAATTCGATGGTCAAACAAGCCCAGAAGGAAGGCGCTACCATTGGTGACATATCCGCCGGCCTTTCCTATTCAGTTATAAAAAACGCCCTGTTCAAGGTCATCAAGATGAAGCATCCTGCCGATCTCGGACAGCGGATAGTCGTGCAGGGAGGCACCTTTGAAAATGATGCAGTGCTGCGTAGCCTGGAAATAATCACTGGCAAGGAAGTGGTCCGGCCCGATATCGCGCCCTTGATGGGGGCTTTCGGGGCGGCTATGCTGGCCCGGGATCGCTGGCAGCATGATGTCCCCAGCACCCTGCTGACAGCTGACCAACTGGACGAGTTCTCCATTCAGACCCGACTCAACCGCTGTGGAGGCTGTGCCAATAACTGCCTGCTTACCATCAACAAATTCCCGAATGGTAACCGGTTCATATCCGGTAATCGCTGTGAAAAGAGTCTGGGTCAAACCAACCGCACCGAGTCGGTGCCTAATTTGTTCCAATACAAGTACCAGCGGCTGCTCGATTATCAGCCCCTATCGTTGGAAGACGCTCCGCGGGGGATAATCGGCCTGCCCATGGTCTTGAATATGTATGAGAACTATCATTTCTGGTTCACATTCTTTACTCATTTGGGCTTCAGGGTAGAGACCTCACCCCGCTCGTCACGTCTCCTGTATGAGAAGGGAACCGAGACCATTCCATCCGATACCGCCTGTTTTCCGGCCAAGCTGGTCCATGGACATGTCGCGGCGTTGATAGAAAACGGCATAAAGACCATTTTCTATCCGTCTATCATCCATGAGCGTGAGGAGAGCACTGAGGCCAACCACCATTTCAATTGCCCCATGGTAATATCCTATCCAGATGTTATAAAGAACAACATGGATGTTATCAAGGCCAACGGGGTCACCTATTTGAATCCGTTCCTGCCCTATGACAACAAAAAGCGTCTCATCGTCCGCTTATTCGAGGAGTTTGAAGGTATGGGAATCTCCAAGCGGGAAATCGCCCGGGCAGTGGAACAAGCCTGGCAGGTGGACCAACAGTGGAGGGAGGAAATCAGGCATCAGGGTGAGCAAGTACTGGCGCAGCTGAGGCAGTCCGGTCAGCGTGGAATCGTCCTGGCGGGACGACCTTACCATCTCGACCCCGAGATAAACCATGGTGTAGCGGAAATAATCACCTCCTTGGGAGTAGCGGTGCTCACCGAAGATTCCATAGCCCACCTGGGCCGGGTGGAACGCCCTATCCGGGTCATCGACCAATGGATGTACCATTCCCGCCTTTATGCGGCAGCCGACTTCGTTACTACCCAGCCTCAACTGGAACTGGTGCAGCTTAATTCATTTGGCTGCGGACTGGACGCCATCACTACTGATCAGGTGCAGGAGATACTCAAGGCGCGGGGCAAGGTATACACTGTCCTCAAGATCGATGAGGGAACCAATCTCGGAGCCGCCAAGATCAGACTTCGTTCTCTTTTGGCTGCCGTAGCCGGGCGCAGCGATGCCCAACCAGTATACCCTCAATCCTACACCCAGCAGCGCCGGATATTTACCCGGGAAATGAAGAAGACCCACACCATCCTGGTTCCGCAGATGGCCCCGATCCAATTCGAACTTCTCGAAGCAGTGCTGGCCAAGGAAGGTTATAACATCGAATTACTTCCTACTGTCCAGAAATCGGCCATCGATGAAGGGCTCAAATATGTCAACAATGATGCCTGCTATCCAGCTATAATCGTCATCGGCCAGTTGCTGGAGGCGCTCCAATCGGGCCGCTACGACCTGGACCATACCACTGTAGTCATCAGCCAGACGGGAGGCGGCTGCCGGGCCACCAACTATATCGCCCTGCTCAAGAAGGCCTTGAAAGACGCTGGTTTCGCCGACATACCGATCTTGTCAGCCAATCATTACGGCGCTGAGAAGAATCCTGGCTTCAAAGTAACCGTAAGCCTGATAAAGAAGGCTATCGATGCCTGCATTTGCGGTGATCTGCTGATGCGGGTGCTGCACCGGGTGAGACCTTATGAAGCTATACCGGGTTCTGCCGACATGCTTTTCCGGAGATGGATGGACCGTTGCAAGCAGCAGATCCTAAGCGGTGATAAGGATGCCTTCAATCAGAACCTGAAAGGGATTGTGGAAGAGTTTGATCAGCTCGAAATCACAACCCAGACCAAGCCGCGGGTAGGAATAGTGGGCGAGATTCTGGTAAAATATCACCCTGCCGCCAATAATAATATCATCCGGGTACTGGAGGATGAAGGCGCCGAGGTGATAATCCCTGATCTATTGGATTTCTTCCTATATTGTGCCTATGATTATATTTTTAACTTCGAATACTTATCCGGTAAGAGACGTTTCAATCTAGCTGGCAAATACTTGATCTACTACTTCGAAAAGAAGCGCCTCTACATGAACCAACTGCTGCAGCAGAGCCAGCGTTTCACGCCCCCGGCATCCATCTACCATAAGAAGGACCTGGCCAGCAGCGTCATGTCTCTTGGCCATCACTGTGGGGAAGGATGGTTCCTGACGGCCGAGATGATCGATTTGATCACCAATGGCGTTCCCAACATAGTGTGTATGCAGCCCTTCGGATGCCTGCCTAATCACGTAACCGGCAAGGGTATGATGAAAGAATTGAAGCGCCAATATCCTCAGGCCAACATAACCGCGGTAGACTACGATCCCGGGGCCAGTGAGGTCAACCAGCTGAACCGCCTTAAGCTGATGCTCACAGTGGCGTTCAAGAATATCGACGTGTCCAGCAGCTCCAATCCAGCACCGGCTGATGCGAGAGCTGGAGTTCATATACCCGCCGGGGCCTGGTCATCGCTGGATAAATGATCCCAGCCTGATCAGGAGGACCCCGCTGCCGATTTGCCCACCGCGATTCTGTTTGGTCTGGCTGGCCAGATCATCACCAAAATCCTCTTTTTAGCGTGGCTTCACTAGTAACTTGCCGAAGCAATCACCAGCCGCCTCACCTATCTTCCCTACCAATTGAGAAAGAATCCTCATCTAATTGTTTTTCGGACTACTTCTAACCGCGCAGACATATTTCTCATCCGCTTGGGCAGAATATCCAGAAATGACAGCCTTCTATCCAGATCAATGGGCTTCAACGTCATGGTCATATTGCCCAATCAAACCGAGAAGCTGGGTCCATTGAATTTTGTAACAAAGCGGTTGGTTTATGAATTGCTCAAATCCGCCGCCACCTTTGGGCATCTGTTGATTGGCGCCAATCGTCCACTGGAATTAAAAAACCTATCAACTATTGAGGAGGAGAGCATATGGGTTCTGGTTTTCACCCTCTGGAGGGGGGGTATCCGCAGCCGATGAGGGTCGTCGGAGCCAATATTCCCTACGAATGGCTCATCTATATCATCATGCTGGTGCCTATCGGCATCATGGTGTATGGGATCTGGCAGCGGGTCAGGATCTGGCGCCTGGGCCGAGGAGAGCAGCACCGCAGCGACGAGGGCGATAAACGGTTGTGGTCCTTCCTGTATAATACTTTTGCCCAAAGGCAGGTCATCCGCAAACCGGTGATAGGCTGGAACCATTTCTTTCTTTTCTGGGGCTTCATCTTTCTTTTCCTGGCTACTGCAGCCTGGGGGATGTGGAGCAAGCTTAACTTCCCGCCCATGGTGGGAGATATATATATAGTATCATCAGCTGTGACTGACATTGCCGGCTTTCTGGCCATGATAGGGATTCTGGTCCTGGCCGCCAACCGTTATATTGTCAAGCCGGACCGCCTTAATGATACCCGCCCTCTGGATGGATGGATCCTCTTCCTGATCTTCGCCATTCTGTTTACCGGATATGTTATCGAAGGAGCCCGCGTCGCCGCCCAGATACGCATGGCGCCGCAGCTGCAACAGATATTTTACGAGCGCACCGCTTCCCCGGTAGGTTGGGTCTTTGCCTATATGTTCAGCGGGAGCTCAATCGCCGCCACCCTGCTCTGGCACCGCTTTTTATGGTGGTTCCATATGGCTATCGCTTTTGTCTTTATCGCCGCCCTCCCCTTTACCAAGTTATGGCACATATTCACCGGCATGATCGCCAGCTATGTCCGTGACATGGAACCCTCCCATGTACGCATGGTGTATAACATCGAAGAAGCGGAAAGGTTCGGGACTGAGAATATCGAGGAGTTCGGCTGGAAGGATCTTATGGACCTGGACGCCTGCATACGCTGCGGCCGCTGCCAGGAAGCCTGCCCCGCCTATAATACCGGCAAAGTCCTAAATCCCAAGGTCACCGTTATCCAGGCTATGAAGAAGCATCTGGACGCCAAGTCCAACCTGTTGTTGAGCAGGCGCTCCATCCCCGATGAGGATGGTTCCCTGGCCCTTACCGATGACGAAGCGGCGGTAGTGGATATTTCCGCTGACGCCTCTCTGCTCTATGAAGTCGTAACCCCGGACGTGATCTGGGAGTGCACCAACTGCCGCGCCTGTGTCCATCACTGCCCCATGTTCATCGAGCAAGTCGACAAGATAATCGAGATGCGGCGCAACCTGGTTATGTGGCAGGGCGATATGCCGGTAGAGGCCCAGAACGCCTTCACCAACCTGGAGCGCAACTACAATCCCTGGGGGGTAGGCTGGGCGTCCCGGGCAGCCTGGCTGGAGGAGCGCGGTATAACCTCCATGGTCAACCTGTTGCCGCAAGACGGACAGGATTTCGAATATCTGCTATATGGCGGATGTGCGGTTGCCTTCGATGACCGTTATAAAAAGGTCGGGGAAGCCCTGGTCAAGATCCTGCACCTAGCCGGGGTAAGTTTCGCTTATCTGGGTACTGAGGAGCAATGCTGCGGTGACCCGGCCCGCCGCCTGGGGAATGAATACCTTTACCAGACCCTGGCCGCTCACAATATATCTGCCTTCGATAAATATGGGGTAAAAAAGATAATTTGCATGTGCCCTCATGGCTATAATGCCATCAAAAATGAATATCCCCAGATGGCTGGCAATTACGAGGTCTACCATTACACCGAAGTCCTGGCCTGGTTGCTGGCGGAGGGACGGATCCGGCCCGAGTCATCACCTTCCCTGCGGCTTAGTTACCATGATTCATGTTTCATGGGCCGGCATAACGGGATCTATTCTCCCCCCCGGGATATCCTGCAAGCTGCCGGGGGCCATATAACCCCCCTCGATAAATCGGGGGCATTCGGTTTCTGCTGTGGTGCCGGAGGCGGGAGGATGTTCCTGGAGGAGCAGGCTGCGGAGGGTTTCAAACGCATAAACGAGACCCGCACCGACCAATTGTTGAAGGAAGAGCCGGAGATAATCGCAACCAACTGCCCCTACTGTCTGACTATGATTACTGATGGTATAAAGGCCGCCCAGCGCGAAGAGTCGGTCAAAGCTTTGGATGTGGCCGAAATCCTGGCCAGTCGTATGCATTAAGGAACGCCCAGTAAATCTCCCTCCTTGAATCTTGCTAAAAGCAATTCGCAAATGAGCTGGAACAGCTGGTGGTCAAAATACATTCTGCCGTCAAAAGACCCTTCCAAGCGGAAAGGTCTTCGCAAAAGCCGTGATGTTTTCGGAATTTGAAGGAGGGCTTCATATGTATGAAGAATGGTTTTGGTATGTACAACTACCTTATCAATAACAGGACGAATACAGCAATCCCCACTCCGTAGACTATATCAGTCCAGGGAATTTTGCGAAGCATATCACCACCTCCACCCATTTTGAAATATGATAACATAAAGACCCGACCCAAGCCCGGTCCAATTATTGCCGCTGTAGTCAACAAATGCTTAGGCTGCCAGCTATTCTCCCAACCCCGTCGGAACGAAAGACCTGCTCCTGGGCATTCATTAGGCTGCAGTTAAAACAGATCAATCAGGTATGATGGTGCGGATGGAAAATCAAAAAGCCCGGTTAGAACCGGGCTTTTGCATGGCATTTGTGTCGGTTTGGAGAGACCGCACGGATTAGTAAATGAATTAGTTCATCTTCTCGGTTTAGCTTCCGCCAATGGGGTCAGAATCGCCGAAAACACCTGGCACTAAACAGTTATCGCCATCCTTTTGGGGACAGTTGTTATCACTATTTTTCTTCAGTACATCTTCGTTCTTTTTGCTCTTAGCTTTTTTTGCCATTTCTTTACCCCCTTTGCACATTATTTTTAATCCGTTACTAGTATTATTTTTTCCGATGGTTTCTATTCTGCTGACCTGCCCAATGATTTTTGCTCATTTGGTGGAACACGGAATAATCGTAGTTTGATTATTGGTTGTATATAAAATTTACATGCATCGCTTTTTATTGGCTTAGTAAAAGAACCAACCAGGGAAAAACTAAAAAAGGCCATCATGTATCTATTTTGCAGAGGGGGATTAAATATATGGCAAAGGCGCAAAGAAAATCCCAGAACGTCCCCGACGATCTCGCCGTGTCCCAATATATGGGGAGCCTGAGCGAAATCGCGGCTGGCTTTAAAGAGATTGGCCAGCCCAACCGATCGAAGATCACCCACTAGAAATTGCCGCCAATAGTTATGCAAAGGGAAAGCCCGGTTCTAACCGGGCTTTCCCTTTCAGACTGTCAAAAAAGGTCCCCAGCTGCGTGACTACGGATCCCCGTTCAATCAACGTACCTCATCTACGCCTTAATCACGGGGCCGAATGCCTTGCTCTAAGCCTTTTTTACTGGGCCTGAATGTAACTTGTTGATATTTCATTCTCTCTTAAATGTCATCTGGCTTACCCGAGGCCGATCTCCGCATCGGTCAGATAGCAGGCCGGATCGGACTCCCAGAAGTCCCCGCTCACTGCTTGGGCGCGGGTACGGAAATTGCCGTTGCAGTTGTCCAAGAACTGGCAGCTGGCACAACGGCCTTTTAATAGAGGCTTTCTATCCTTCAAGCCAGCCAGAACGGGCTGAGACATATCGGTCCAAATGTCCCCGAATTTGCGTTCCCGGACATTACCAAAACTGATGTGCTGGGTAAACTGGTCAGGGTGGACATAACCGGCCGGATCGACGGCTCCAAAAGCTATCCCGGAGCGATTGCCGCCGTTCATGCTGATAAGATCTCTAATATTTTGAGCTTTCTCGGGATCTTCTTTGAGGGCGCGGAGATACAGGTAAACCCCGTCACAATGGTTATCGACGGTCAATACCTCCTTTTTCAGTCCCCGCTCCTCGAAGTCGATAGTGCGGCGGATAATGGTCTCCATGGCCTGACGGGATTGGGCCGGGGAGACGTCCTCATCTACCATCTGGTTGCCCCGGCCAGAATATACCAAGTGATAGAAACAGACCCGGTTGATATTTTCTTCCTCAATGAAATCGAATATATTGTCCAACTCCGCCAGGTTATGACTGTTAATGGTAAAACGCAGACCTACTCTTTGATTCACAGCTACGCAATTTTGAATTCCGGCCATGGCAGCCTGAAATGCCCCTGCCCGGCCTCGGAATCTATCGTTGACTTCGCGCAGGCCATCCAGTGATATTCCCACATAGCCAACTCCGATGTCTTTTATGCGCTGGGCAACCTCGCGGGTAATCAGAGTGCCATTGGTAGATAATGTGGGACGGATTCCCTTATCGCGGGTGTATTCGGCTAACTCGAAAAAGTCTGGCCGGATCAATGGCTCACCGCCCGAGAATAGCAACACCGGCACCTTGAATTCAGCCAGATCATCTATAAACTTTTTGGCTTCTTGGGTATTCATTTCCCCTTGATATTTGCGATTATCGGAATCCATATAACAATGTACGCATTTCAGGTTGCAGGTCCGGGTGGAATTCCACACCACTACCGGTCCGGAATTCATGGTGGTTCCATGGGTGGAGCCCCTGGAATCCAGGCTGTAACGTAAGGAATCACCGAAATATTCTTCGTTGAAAAGCAATTTGGTTAAGCTGATCATTTCCCTGCCCTTTCAGCATCTTGATTTTTGGCAACGATAGCGACCTTTATTTTGTCTATTTTTATCCGCGCATCTATTAAGTCCGCTGGGCATATCAGATGCACCGGTTTTGGCACTTCATATTATAACAGTTTATCGGCCAACCCTTCGAGTAAAATAAAGCCAGCCAGATTCAGCCCCAACACCAGCTGAAGAGGGATATTTTTGCGCTGCAGCAGGCACTGCCAGGTATGTTAAATATTTGGCATACAAGACAGGCTCATTTAAGTTATTATTAATAAAGACCAATCTATTTACACATGACAAAAACGTGAGGAGGCAGAAGGATGAGTGAAAGTGCACTGGCTACTCCCAAGGAAGAGATGAAGGAAAAAGTAATGGCCTTAGCCAAGGAGAACTTCAAAAAAGGTCCCAACTGTGCCGAATCTGTTTTCCTAGCCCTCAAAGAGGCTGGGCTGATCGACTTTCCCCCGGAGACGGTAGCCCTAGTTACCGGTTTCGGCGGGGGTATGGGATTGAGCGGAGGTGTGTGCGGGGCTCTGGCAGCAGCTATGATGGGCGTCGGAGCGGTACACGGCCGGCAGCGTCCTACAGAGGGAGAAATGAAGGATATAATAGACAAACTCTATGGCAATCCTGGTCTGTATCGATTCTTCAACCAGATCCCCCATGAGTTCGAAGAGAAATTTGGCTCTACCCAATGCGCCGAATTGAATAAGGATTATCCCAACGACTGGTATAACAAAGACCGGCTGCGGGGCTGTATGAAGTTTGTAACCGAAGCCGCCGGTCTGGCCGTAGATTATATCTATCAAGGGCAGGAAGAGGGTTACGGCCAACCCTTCGGCAAGAACATGGCCGGCAAGGTATAATTTGGCAGTACTCTTTTACAGTTCCACCCCGAGTCACCGGGGTGGAACTTTTTTTTGCGGGCTACATGGATGGCGGCGGGAATTCCCACCTAGCCGTGGTGGTATTGGGTGTACCAATCTGGGCTGGTTATTTTTGACCGTAATTAGACATTCTAAATCCAGGAGGCGATATGTTGAGTGATTCCCAGCCTGGCCAAACACATCAGCTCTGCTTCCCATACCGAACCGAAGACCTGGAGATGAGCTAGTACATTAGGATCTGAAAAGAACTAATCATTAATCGAGGTGGATTTACAATGGGAGCATGGGCCGAATTTAATCCTGGACGATGGATACAGGAGATCAACGTCCGCGACTTCATCCAAAAGAACTACTCTCCTTATCTCGGCGACTGCTTATTCCTGGCTCCCCCGACGGATGATACCGTCCGCCTCTGGGATGAGTGCCGTGATCTGCTTAGGCACGAACAAGAAGCCGGGGGCGTGCTGAGAGTAGATCCCCGCACGCCTATCAACATTACCAGCCATCGGCCTGGTTACATCAATCGCCGATTGGAAAAAGTGGTGGGTCTTCAGACCGACGAACCGTTAAAACGCGGAATAAATGTATTCGGCGGGCTTAATACCACTATCAAAGCCTGTGAAGCTTACGGTTATGAACTGGATCCCCAGGTCAAAGACATATTCACCACTTACCGGCGCACCCATAATGAAGGGGTTTTTGCGGTTTATACTCCGGAGATGAGGACCGCCCGCCGGGTAGGGATCATTACCGGACTTCCCGATTCATACGGGCGGGGGCGCATAATCGGCGATTACCGCCGGGTAGCACTTTATGGTGTGGACCGCTTGATCAAGGATAAGGAAGACCATCTGCTCGAACTCGTTCATGCCATGCGGACCGATGTACTCCAACTGCGCGAGGAGCTTTTCGATCAGATTCAAGCCCTGCGAGAACTGAAACGAATGGCTCTTGATTACGGTTTCGATATATCGGCTCCGGCGCATGACTCCAGGGAGGCGGTACAATGGCTTTATTTCGGCTATCTGGCCGCCATTAAGGAACAAAACGGGGCCGCTATGAGTCTGGGCCGAACCTCCAGCTTCCTGGATATATATTTTAACCGAGACCTTCAGAATGGGGCCATTGACGAATCCCAGCTCCAGGAGTTGATCGACCACCTGGTTATGAAACTGCGTATGGTCAGACACCTTCGCACCCCCGAATATAATCGCCTTTTCGCCGGCGACCCCAATTGGGTCACCGAAGCCATAGGCGGGGTCGGTCTGGATGGGCGTTCTCTGGTTACCAAGACCAGTTTTCGTTTTATCCACACCCTGGAAAACCTGGGCCCGGCACCGGAGCCTAATCTCACGGTACTATGGTCGAAACAGCTGCCCGGGGGTTTTGCCCGCTATTGTGCGGCCATCTCTATCCAGACCAGCGCTCTCCAGTATGAGAACGACGACCTCATGCGGCCCTATTTCGGTGATGATTACGGCATCGCTTGTTGTGTCTCGGCTATGCGCATGGGCAAGGAAATGCAGTTCTTTGGCGCCCGCTGTAATTTGGCCAAGTTGTTGTTATACGCCCTTAACGGAGGCCGGGATGAGATGACCGGTGACCAGGTTGGACCCAAAGGCGTTGTTTGGGAAGACGATTACCTGGATTTCGATGAAGTCATGCACCGCTTCCGGGTCCAGATGGATTGGCTGACCTCACTGTATGTCAATGCCATGAACGCTATCCACTATATGCATGACCGGTATGCCTATGAAAGATTGGAGATGGCTCTGCACGACAGCGATGTGAGGCGTTTCATGGCTTTCGGCATAGCCGGTCTGTCGGTGGTGGCTGATTCCCTGAGCGCTATAAAATACGGCCGGGTAAAACCGGTTAAAGATCAGCGCGGCTTAATCAGTAATTTTTCGGTGGAGGGGGATTATCCCCAATACGGCAATGATGATGACCGGGTAGACGATTTGGCGGTCGAGGTAGTCAAGATCTTTATGACCAAGTTGCGCAATCATCCCACTTACAGGAATGCCGAGCCGACTCTCTCCGTGCTCACAATAACCTCCAACGTGGTCTACGGCCAACACACCGGCACCACCCCGGATGGCCGCCAGAAAGGCCAGCCTCTGGCCCCGGGCGCCAACCCCCTGCACGGTCGGGAGGAAAAGGGCGCTATCGCTGCGTGTAATTCGGTGGCCAAACTCCCCTATGAATACGCCCGGGATGGGATATCCTACACCTTCTCGGTGGCCCCTTCAGCTCTGGGTACTACCGATGATGAGAAGATCAACAACCTGGCGGCGCTTTTGCATGGCTACTTCGGACAGGGGGGTCAGCATATCAACATCAATGCCGTGAGCCGTGAAACCTTGAGAGATGCCATGGAACACCCCGAAAAATATCCCGACTTGACCATTCGGGTTTCCGGATATGCGGTACACTTCATCAAGCTGAGCCGGGAACAGCAGGAAGAGATAATAATGCGCACTTTTTATAAAGGTATGTAGCCATGCTGGGCCGGGTTCATTCCATCGATACCTTCAGCACCCTTGACGGCCCGGGCATAAGGACCGTCGTTTTTATGCAGGGCTGCCACCTGCGCTGCCGCTACTGCCAAAATCCTGATGCCTGGGATTACGATGCTCCTACCGCCAAAGTCTATTCCCCGGATGAGATTATGGCCATAGTTATGCGCAGCAATCCATACTTTTCTGCCTCCGGAGGAGGCCTGACCTTGTCAGGGGGCGAACCCCTTTTGCAGCATGCATTCGTTCGCGAAGTGTTCCGGCAATGTAACCAGAAAAATATCCACACCGCCGTGGATACCTCCTTGTATGTGAGCCAGGGCTCAGTTGCCGACATCCTTCCCCACACCCGCTTGTTCCTGGCTGATATAAAACATATGGACAAGGAAGCGAGCCAGCGACTGGTCGGAGCCAGCAACCGCTGTAACCTTGAGAATCTCCAGTTTATAAATAGTCATGGGATAGAGATCTGGATCAGGTATGTGCTGGTGCCGGGCTTCACCGATGATCCGCGAGACTTGGCGTCCCTTGCCCATTTTGTAGCTGGACTTGATAGTGTAAGCCGGGTAGATATTCTCCCCTACCATGCCCTGGGGAGTCACAAGTGGAAGATGCTGGGCCTTAAATACAACCTGGATGACATCCAACCTCCCGATAGCACGCGTTTGAACGAACTGAAATGTCGATTGGAATCACAGCTGGGCAAGCCGGTTTTTACGCCTGCCTAAATATCGCCAAGCCCGAGCCTTAATCAATTCCCCCATAAAAAAATACCCGTCCGGTGGTGGGGACGGGTATAGTTCAATCTGTCCTGAATCACATAATTGATGCGCTTGAATTGGAGGACGGACCAAAGGGTCAATTGGCCAGCAGCATCTTGTCGTCAGCTATGGAGTGCCCACTGGCTTTTTTGAACATATCCATCAGGTCCGGTATACTGGTGTTCTTGCGCTGGTTTTCGCCCAGATCGAGGATGATGCTGCCTTCGTTCATCATGATCGTGCGGCTACCGATGCACAGAGCATCTTCCATGTTGTGAGTCACCATCAGAGTGGTCAGGTTATACTTGCGTATGACCAGCTCGGTCAATTCCAACACCTTTTCAGCGGTGTTGGGATCCAGGGAAGCGGTGTGCTCGTCCAGCAGCAGCAGTTTGGGGGTATTCAGGGTCGCCATCAGCAGGGTCAGGGCTTGTCGCTGCCCGCCTGACAGCAGACCTACGCGGGTGGTGAGTCGATCTTCCAATCCCAAACCCAGCAAACACAGGCGTTCGCGGAAAAAATCGCGATCCTTCTTCTGCACACCCCGCCTTAACTTACGCCGTAACCCTCTTTTATAGGCAATGGCCAGGTTTTCCTCAATGGTCATGGAAGCGGCGGTGCCCATCATCGGGTCCTGGAATACACGCCCTATATAGGACGCCCGTCTATACTCGGGTAATTGATTGACCTCCTCATTGTCGATCACTATGCTCCCCGCGTCCAATGCATATACCCCCGCGATTGCATTGAGCAGAGTCGATTTGCCGGCGCCATTGCCGCCGATAACCGTCACCACGGCACCGGTCCGCAGTTCCAGGTCGAGTCCGGCCAAAGCCTGGCGTTCATTAACACTGCCGGGATTGAATGTCTTTTTGATTCCCTTTATCTGCAACATGATTAAGGTCACCTCTCCAATAACTTGGCCGGTCTGATCTTTTCTTTCATAATCGGCGATGCCATCGCCAGTATGACCAATACTGCGGTAAATAACTTAAGGTCGGTAGTAGGCAGTCCTATCCACATTACCGCCGCGATCACCTCACGATATATGATCGAACCGATCAATACCGCGATAAGGGTGCGGAACAAGGTCTTGTTGCCGATGACTACCTCTCCCATTATTACTGATGCCAAACCGACGACGATCATTCCGATGCCCATGCCGACATCGCTGTAACTCTGGAATTGGGCTACCATCGCCCCGGAGAGAGCCACCAGCCCGTTGCCGATGGCCAAGCCCATTACTTTGAAGGAATCGGTATTTACTCCCAGACTGCGGCTCATCTGTTCATTGTCCCCGGTAGCCCTGAGCGCCATTCCCTGTTCGGTCAAAAGAAAGGTGTACAATAGATAGGCCATCCCGGCCGCCACCAACATCCCCAGCACCATAACCGCCCAATGACGCTCTATCAGAACCGCCATGTCAGTATATATGGTATCCATCCGCAACAAGGATAGCATCGATTTCCCGCCCATTACTCTTAGGTTGATCGAGTACAGGCCGATCATCATCAGGATACCTGCCAATAGCGGTGCAATCCTGAGCCGGGTATGCAAGAGTCCGGTCACCAATCCGGCCATCACACCTAAAACCAGCGCCAACCCTGTTCCCAACCAGGGATCCCAGCC
Organism: uncultured Syntrophomonas sp.; assembly: GCA_964494735.1. Taxonomy (GTDB): domain Bacteria; phylum Bacillota; class Syntrophomonadia; order Syntrophomonadales; family Syntrophomonadaceae; genus PHAA01. The sequence continues at coordinate 24,695 of CAZBSD010000009.1, read as the reverse complement.
TTCCAAAATGATGCGGGCGGCTACCGCTCCGCCCAGAGTGAAGCTCCCATCCACGGTCAGGTCCGGGAAATCCAATACTCTGAAGGTCACATAAACCCCCAGCACCATTACTCCGTACAGCAGACCCTGTTCCAGGGCCCCAAACCAAATACTTGACGTCAAATCAGATCACCTGTCATAACTACATTTGTGCCCCCTATGTTGTCCTCAAATGGCGAGTCTATTTGATAACCTTGCTGGCCCGAGCGGTTACTGCCTCCGGAACCGTGACCCCCATATTCTGAGCGGCTTTTAGGTTCAGGATCAAATCGGAACCAGCTTGTTGTTGGATGGCCATGTCCTGAGGTTTCTCTCCTTTCAGTACCCTTAGCGCCATCTCACCGGTCATGCGGCCCAGTTTATAATAGTCTATTCCTACCGTAGCCAGGGCCCCGCTTTCGACAGTGTTGCTTTCCGCCCCGAACACCGGGATCTTGTTGTCTTCGGCTACCTTGATCACGGCTGCCAGTGATGATACCACCATATTATCAGTGGGTATGTAAATGGCATCAACCCGTCCCCGCATTGACTGGGCCGCCTGCATCACTTCACTGCTGGCGGTAACCGTGACCTTTACCAGCTCCAATCCCAATCCGGGAGCGGCTTTATCGGCGACGTCGACCTGTACCTGGGAATTGACTTCACTGGAATTATATATGATGCCCACTTTCTTGGCAGTAGGTACGATTTCCTTGATCAGCTTAAGCTGGTCGGCCACTGGGTTCATATCGTTGGTACCGGTAACATTGGTATCCGGCTTGGCATTGCTTTTCACCAGTTTGGCGCTGACCGGATCGGTGACCGCTGTTATCAGAATTGGAATTTCAGTGGTTTCATTGGCCATGGCCACTGCTGAGGGAGTCGCTATTGCCAGTACCAGATTGGATTTCTCCTGTACGAATTTCTTGGCTATGGTCTGCAGATTAGCTTGTTCCCCTTGGGCATTCTGGTAATCAACCACCAGATTTTGCCCCTGGACATACCCCTTGTCGGCCAGGGCATCGAGGAATCCCTTCCGTGCGGAATCCAGCGCCGGGTGTTCTGCGATTTGGATGATACCGATATTTACCTTATCCGTTTTCGGGGCTTCCGCTTTGGGGGCCTCGGGTTTGGCAGCACAACCGCTGAGGGCGGCCACCATCAACAATACCATAAGTGATGCCAGAATTTTCTTCACTGGAGATTCCCCTTCCAATATGAATTCGGGCAAGGCAGAAAAAACAAAAGTGCTCCCCGGTAGGAGCACAGCCTCTTATATTATCGCCATCGAACTTAAGTTACTACCATCCTACGCCATATGGAATGTTGCCTGGAAAAATGGTCCGTCCTAACTGCCCTACCTTGTATACATGATAATCCTGCCCGGCCAACTCTGTCAATCTACAATTCTGGTTGGTACCGCCATACTTGAGCCCATTAGTATGGTTTAGCGAGTGTCTATCGCTGTCATTTTGTAAACATACGCTTAGTCCGGCGGCCGATTGGTACCATCAGTTGATTCCTTTCATATGATACAGTGAAAAATTTTTAGGGGAGGAATTACTTTGCTCGGCCTTTCGATGATCAATATGGTTCACCGCCACCCCAAGAAGATGGATAAAGACCTTAAGAACGCTTTGGTCGATTCATATCAGCCCCTGCGGCGCGTCCCCTGCTTTATGCATTCCTGGTTGCAAAGCCTTATAAAGAAAACCAAGCAGTATCCGGTCATCATTGAGTTCTACGATGACCAGGGAGACTTCAGCGCCAAATTCAATACCGCCGATTCCATTATTGGCAAGCAGCTGCGGTCCCAGATCAAGCATCAATATCCCAGTGTCCACAGTTGCTCCGCCACCCTCACCCCTGCCGCCATAGAAAGCCTTTTGGAAGTCCACCCGGCCATTAAGAGAATCCACTCCGACCGCGAGGTCCGCGCCCTGTTGGACAAGGCCCGGCCTTCGGTTCGGGCCGATGCGTCTGATATCAAGGATGTATCCGGTAAAGGGGTGACCATCGCGGTAGTCGATACCGGCATCTACGCCCACAAGGATCTGACCAGCAGGATCAAGGCATTCAAAGACATAACCAGCAATAAGAGCGTTCCCTACGATGACAATGGCCATGGCACCCATTGCGCCGGGGGGGCGGCCGGCAATGGCACCGCGTCCAAGGGCAAATACAAGGGGCTGGCTCCTGAAGCCAAGCTGGTCGGAGTCAAGGTGCTCACTAAAACCGGCTCAGGTTCATTGTCCTCGGTAATGGCAGGAATACAATGGTGTATCGATAATCAGAAGAACTATGATATCGACATCATCACCATGTCGCTGGGCGGCAGGGCTTCTAGTCCGTCCAAGGAGGACCCGATGGTCTCGATAGTCGAAAAAGCCTGGGATAACGGCATCGTGGTTCTGGTTGCGGCAGGTAATGAAGGCCCCGATGAGAAAACCATCTCCAGTCCGGGCATAAGCCCCAAAGTCATTACCGTAGGAGCCATGGATGATAAAAATACCACTGTACGCAGTGACGATCGAGTTGCCGATTTTTCCAGCCGGGGACCGACTGTCGATGGTTTGAGCAAGCCCGATATATTGACCCCGGGAGTCAATATCATATCGCTCCGCTCCCCCGATTCCTACCTGGATAAACAATACAAGAGCGGCCGGGTGGACAACGATTATTTCACTATGTCGGGCACCTCCATGGCGACACCCATTTGCGCCGGGATCGTTGCCTTAATCCTGGAGGCCCATCCGGGGCTTACCCCAGATCAGGTCAAACAACGTCTGTTGGCGGCGGCTGAAGATTGGTCACTTCCCGCCTACACCCAAGGTAAGGGATATGGTGACGCCGAAAAGGCAGTTAGAATGCCATAGGCGATGGAATTAAAAAAATCCCGGGAATCGATAATGATTCCCGGGATCCATGAACTTAATTTAGCCAGCTGTTTCTTTTGGCGTAGGATTCTATAGTAAATCTCCCCTTCGGACTACTTTTCGCGGGGGATTGCTCTGACGATTCACTTGCCAAACCAAGTTGGGCAGTTTTATACTTTCTTCTTGGCCATCATGGTGGTCTCATATTCGCAGACCTGCTTACCATTCTGGTTGAAGACCTTGTTCTTATAGACAAACAAATTCATGTCGGGATTCTTGGTCGCCTTGAAATCGACCACCTCTGCATCCGCGGTGAGGGTGTCACCGAAGAGCACCGGGGCGGTGAGTTTCAAGTTGTTGACGCCTACATAAGCATAGATCTCGTAGCCAACATCATCCAGCATGAAGGCAATATTGTCGGCATTATGGAGCAGTCCATCGGCAACTGTAAAGATAAGCGGACCGGCCAGCGAACGCTCTTTGAACCACGTGGTCTTGCCATATTCCGAGTTACTGTGCACCGCCATGTTAAACCAGTTGAGTTGATGCAACATAGAAAAGTCCCCTACATCAAGGGTCCGGCTAACCCGACAAGGAATTTTGGTACCCGCTGCTAAACTACCCATTCCGACTCCTCCTTATTAATTAGATACTATTTATCAAAACCCCCCAAAGGAATCTTGATCATCCCGCTAGACGAAACTGCTGATTGGCTTCCCCGACCTCTGCGGCTAGCGCAGCGCCGCCCCGGCTATGATCATGCGCTGGGCTTCCGATGTGCCCTCCCCAATCTCGGTGATCTTAGCGTCACGGTACAACCGTTCGGCTTTCGATCCCTTCATGTATCCATAGCCGCCTTGTATCTGGACTGCACTGGATGTGTGCCTAACTGCCGCTTCGGAACAGAACAGCTTGGCTTTGGATGCGGCCAGGCTGAAGGACTGACCCTGATCTTTTATCCAGGCCGCATGCATGTACAGGAACCGGGACGCATCGATGTCAACCGACATATCCGCGATGAACCATTGGATGGCCTGCTGAGCGGAAATCGGCTTTTTGAACTGAACCCGCGATTTGGAATACCGTACCGATTCATCCAGACAGGCCTGAGTGATACCGGTGGTCATGGCCGCCATACCTATACGTCCGGCATCCAGTGCACTCATGGCAATCTTGAAGCCATCCCCTTCCTTGCCCAACAGGCACTCGGCTGGCACCACACAATCCCTGAACAAGACTTCGGAAGTTTGGGATGCCCTGATCCCCATTTTTTCAAAATGCTCCCCTAAAACCAAACCGGGTGTGCCTTTAGGGATCAAGAAGGCGCTCATCCCTTTTGGCCCAGCATCCCGGTTGCTATATGCGAAAGCCACAAATACGTCGGCCATTATGGCATTGGTGATAAAAGTCTTGGCACCGTTGAGGACATATGTGTCGCCATCTTTGACCGCGGTTGTGGTGGCGGCGCTGACATCAGTGCCCGCTCCCGGTTCGGTCAGCGTGAAGGCTCCCACGAACTTCCCTGAGGCCAACCCAGGCAGCCATTTTTGCTTCTGTTCATCATTACCAAAGGCAAGGATGGGATGTCCTACCAGTCCATAGCTGTATCCATGGAGAAAACCGGTGGCAGGGCAAGCTCGGGCGATCTCTTCGGTGACCAACATGCTGGTGACGAAACTAGTGCCTCCGCCGCCATATACAGTTGGGTAAGAAATTCCCATCATGCCCAGTTCCCCAAGCTTGGCAAAAATCTCATCCGGATAGCGGCTGTTGGCATCTAGCTCCGCTGCGATGGGCTCTATGTACTCCAAAGCAAACTCGCGGGCACTAGACCTGATCAGTTCCTGTTCTTCCGATAGCTTGAAATCCATACATACACCTCTTTCATCTTAGACTCCTGCCGTATTTGCCGGGGGCAATAGTGGCAGGGACCAGCCAGAAAATATCTGTCCAAGTTAAGTGTACCACGGCCACATATTCCTAATCCACCAACAAATTCTGAGCAATTCCAGTTGAGCTTCTCTATAATAGAAATGCTCCCTTTAGAGTTCATATACTCAAAAGGGAGCGCCATAAACACCGGATATTCTTCACCAAGTTTCATTTCTCCAAGCCAATGCGGAGATCTAGTCATGACTCGATTAAATGATGGAAATCCCATCCCAGATCGGTAATGCCGCAAAAATGATCAAAGCCCTCAGGGTAAATCCTCCCACCAAGACTGAAAAGTCGGTGATCATGGTCAGGTAGGAGTGAGGTTGCGCTTCCTGAGTAGCCGCTATTTCATCCGCAGCTGTCAGGATATTGCCTATGAAAGCTCGATCGGCCGCTCTTTGGCGCAGATACCGAATCGCGTATACGGCCAGGGGGAATACCAGGCCCAAACTGATAAATATTCCCCAAAATGGTAGGGCGTATTTACCGGACGTAAGCAAAGCCGCTGACTTCTGGGCCACTGCTCCATTGACCCCGGTGGCCATCAAGCCTATAAAAATGGCTACCGCCGTCAACTCGGCCGCGATCAGACCAATGTGGGCAAGATCCACCCGAGCTTCAGTCGTTTCACCCTTTTCCAGGATACTGTTGGCCAGCACGGTGAGCGATAACCCGGTGGATAAAGCCGAGACGAAGAAGATAACCGGTACCATCCCCGAACTCCAGAACGGAACAGCATTGATAACCGATACCAGAAATCCGGTATAGGCGCCGGTGCCAATTGCCAACAACGCCCCCAACCAGGTGAGGGGCCGGGGAACCGGCTTATTGGTGAAGGTAAGAAAACCCACCAGAGTACCCACCAGGATAAACACGGCCAGCAAAATCGTACCCAGGGTCATGACCGAACTAAAATTAGTGACCAGTCTCCACAGGATCCAGGGTTTATGAAAACCCTGTCCCAAATCGAAGACCAACATCACGGTTCCTAAACCGACTATGGGTCCGCCAATGTAATAGCCTATCTTTTTAAGCCAGGTGCTGTTACCCAGCCAACCTGAATCGGCTGCAAAGGAAGCCAGGTAAGAACCGGCTCCCAAGCCGCCTAGAAACAAATATATGACTACCAACCAATTCCAAGGCTGTTCCATTTTCCTCAATACCTCCTAACTACTATTTGGGCACTATAACCAGGGATGGTTTGGTCAATTCAGGGGTAGGCAGCCATTGTACCTGGCCAACGCCCCCCTGGGCATTCTGTAAATCCACCAGTTTGCCGAAGGTCAGGGCCTGGGTAGGGCAGGCCTCTACACACGCCGGCTGAAGGCCCTTGGCCTGACGCTCATAGCAAAAATGACACTTTGTGATCCGGCCGGTTTCTTCGCTATATTGCGGAGCATGGTAGGGGCAAGCATACAGACAGTATTTGCAGCCTACGCATTTTTCCTTGTCCTGTATGACGATTCCGTCTTTTTCCCTCTTGCTGTAGGCCTTGACCGGACACACGGAAACGCAAACCGGTTTTTCACAGTGATTACAGCTTATCGAAAGCCAAACTTCCGGCCGATTACTGCTTAAGACCCGACGCCATTTAGCGTCCTTCTCCCATTTGTTGGTATTCTTACAGGCGGTCGAACACTTACGGCAGCCGATACATTTTGTCTGATCATGCATGAAGCCTAACTGATTCGGATTCTTGGGAGCATTAGTCTCCGCCTCTACTATCGATCCTGGTAAAACACCGACCGCCAATGCCCCGGCAGCGCAGAATGCTCCCATCTTCAAGGCGTTACGGCGGGTGATAGCTAGCTTGCTTGATTTATCCATTCCAGCCTTCCTTCCTTCTGACTTGATAACGAGGTAAGAATCCCCTTCTCCCTTAGTTCACCTATAGCTGTTTCTGCTATTTTGCCGGTGATATAGCCGGTGACTACCGCCGAAACCATAAGGATGGGGAGATAATAGAAAACTACCATCTGGCCCAGCAACAACGAGGCTACGAATATCTGGGCTGTGTTATGAATCAAGGCGCCCAAAATGCTGATCCCTTTGATGCTGAAATGCTGTGACAATCGGCGATAAACCAGAGCCATCAGCAGCGCACTCAGAATACCCCCGCTTAAGGCAAAGGGGAGCATCATCACGCCTCGGGTGAGTAACGCCACCACTAAACAGCGAATAATAACGATTGACAGGATATCTGTCAGGGGCAGAAACACCAGGCCTATCAGGGTAATAATACTTGCCAGGCCCAGTTTCACGCCCGGAACCGGTATGGGCACCGGAATGATCGATTCCAACAGGGATATTAATATGGCATTGGTAACCAATATGATGATTATCGCGTATCTTCGGTTTTTGTTCATTGTGACCTGCTTTCTGGAGCCACCCGGGACGTTCACCTGTTTGGAAAATGAGGGTATCCCCAAATATCGAGTGAATATCGTGTGGGAATACCCTCTGCTATCAGTAATAGTGATGGGAATGTCAGCTGTGTTTTGAGTTTAAAGTCGATTAGATCTCGAATTTTACCTCGGTGCGGTGGTCATAGGCTTCCTTCAGGGCTCCGATAAAATCACCATGGGCATCCTTCAGACTTACACTCGCTCCGGAGGTTACATCGGCCAAAGTCTGTTTCTCGGCATCGGTCAGCGAGTTGTATTTGGCCTGTTCTCCCGGATCGGTCGATTCGGCTTTCAACGGGCGGCCATTCTTATCCGAAGTATTTTTCGCAAACCACTGTTCAACCTCTGCCATGGTCTTGCCTACGAAGAACTTCTCGTAAACTGCATACTGTTCCGAAATGTTCATACCATAAGCCTCATCGCCCAGCTCCAACTTGGACTTCCAAGCATTCACCTGCTGCATACTGGTTGCATCGGTTGCTGCCGGTGCGGTCAAATAACCAGCTTGTCCCGGCCAACCGGAGAAATGAGGTGCATCCGCATGTTCGGTATCGTTGGGTGACAGGATTTCCAGGGCATCAAATTTGACGCTGATGATTTTGCCGGCCTGGTCGAATGTAGCGTCTGCAACAACGGTAGTTAAAGAATAGATCTGTCCGCCGGCATCATCCTTACCAGGTCCCACCCGAAAAGTGGAATTCTGTCCGATTCCGTTGTAGACCGTTACCTCCTTAGGAAGTAAAGAGAACCCAGCGACCGCTGCGATTGCCAATACAGCCACGATTAACACGGCCAATTTGGACTTTGATGACATAATGATATCCTCCCCTTCGTGTTTTATTGATTTCTTACACCGTTAATTCTACACTCGGGGAGGATATTTTAAATTCTGATTTATGTCCCGAAGGGCGGGACATTTGTCCTTATGAGTTTTGGGTCCTGATCCAATACATGGCCGCCTCGGTACGGTTGGAGACATTTATCTTTTTAAAAATAGTACTGATATAATTGCGCACCGTCTTCTCGGAGATGTTCAGACCGTCAGCGATCTCACTGTTCGACTTGCCCTGACTCAATATCTGCAGTATCTCTCTTTCTCTCAGACTCAGAAAGTTGTCTTTAGCCTCAGCTTTAATGTCCGGCGCAACGATAGTATTTATAACACCCCCGGTCACCGATGTATCCAGGACGCGATCCCCTTCATAAACCTTAATGATATTCTCGATCAATTCAGAACTTCTGATATTTTTGAGTAAATAGCCGTCGGCTCCAGCCCGGATCGTTTCCAGGACCAGATGGTTTTGTGAGAATGCGGTCAGGATAATGATTTTCACCTTTGGAAACAGCCGCTTTATGGTCAAACACCCGTTCACCCCATCTCCGTCCGGCAGGCGGAAATCAAGCAGGACCACATCCGGTTGCGTTTTGGATATGGTTTCGATGGCTTCCTGCAGATTCCTGGCCTCACCGCCGACCTCGATCCGCTTATCCAGCGCCAGGATCAATTTCAAACCATCTCTAACGATATTGTGGTCATCTACTATCAGGACTCTGATCGGATAGGCCATAATTGTCCTCCCATGGTATCTTAAGTTCGATACGGGTTCCTCTTAACAAGACATCGATATTGAAAAGTCCATTCAACCTATGGCTTCTTTCTTCCATGGAACGAATCCCAAAATGATTGCCTGGTTTGGTCTCCCGGCGCGAAATCCCGCGGCCATTATCCGTAATCGTCACATACAGATATTCTGGCCCGCTTTCCAGCAGAACGGCGGCGCAGTCAGCTCCAGAATGTTTGATGATATTGGTTATCGCTTCCTGGACGATATAATATATCTGCGTGGTCGCTTCCGGTGACAGATTACCGGCCAGATCTGCTGCGACGTTCCAATTCAGCTCAATCTTAATGCCCTGACTCTCGTTGTACCTTCTCACCAATTCTTCCAGGCTGTCTTTTAATTTGTCCAATTCGATCTCATCCAAAGCATTGACTGATATGAACTCTCTGGTCTTATTGATGGTATTGGTAATACTGGCCTTGATCTGCTCAAAGGTGTCCCTGGCTGCAGGTTGGTCATGAAAACTGGCCAGGTATTCTATCTTCAATCCCAGCGCATACAACTCCTGAATAAGGCCGTCGTGGATCTCCAGACCCAATTTCCTTCTCTCTTCGGAGGCAATCCGATGCTTTTCCAGATTCAGCATACGGGCCTCTTGCTGCCAACTGAAGGTGTCGATCACTTGAATCAATAGATAATTGATGATGAATCCGACCACGGCCTTAAAAGCCAGGGTGACAAGGGAAAAATACTCCGGGAATAATCCGATATGGATTATGTTGGCGGGGAAGAAATCGGCTCGGGAAACCAGTAATCCTTCCACAATACCGTAACCAACAAACACCCAGGCCAAATTCCGGTATCTATTGGCTATCTTTACCGGATTGTTTTTTTCTAGAGACAGGGCATTCAGATAGAGGGTGTAGGCGGTGAGCATGCAACTGGGGATAGCCAGAAAATATCGTACGGCAATGATGTTGTAGCTTCTGTTGAGGTAGTGATAGTCGATATGGTTGTAAACAATAAGCAAATAAAAGCCGGTTAAATATGCGATAAACGCAATCCATGGTATCCTGACCAGGATCCTCTTGTACTTCTGCCGGGCAGGTAACAAGTCCAACCCAAACCGCAGCAGAAGGAGAAAAGATACTGCTTTCAGGATCACATTCGTGTAGTAGACTTCAAGCACCATATGGGGATGACATAACTCAAGTTTTATAATCAGGGTTACCCATTCACTGATACCATGGACAATGGCAAACGCGCCAAAGTACTGCAGCGACCTGATCAGAGAAATGTTGCTGGTCTTGCCAGTGGTTTGGACGATGGCGAAGATACCCACCGAGATCATGGCAAAACCATAGATGAGATATAATATGAATTCCAGGAGCATCATATCGAGCCCGCTCCTCTTTCAATCCAGTATAGAATCGCGGCCAGCAGAACCACGCTGATAACCGTCAAGGCCTCCGGCATGGCCAACCTCAATCGATAATTGAATATGGCCTCCGCCCGGGAGTCAGCCAATTGGCCTTCCACCTTATCAATCTTTTGGAACGAATCAACCAGTGACCTAACGATCGTCTGGGATATGGCATTTATCTTTTGCCTTAAATTGCTCTTGTTCCGGCCACTGGCAGAACGGGCTTGATCGACAAATCGGGCCCTGATTTCTTCCCCGGTCCCCTTAAGGTCCGTCACTACCAACATGATGATTTTCAGGTAATCCTGCACCGGCAACTTGATCAATTTCAAGGGAGACAAGAGTTTGTCCAACAAACCTAATATGGTTTCGATGAGGGTGGTATGAAAATAGAGAATACTAACGTACCATATAATGAACAACCGGAATAAACGCAGGAATACCTCCTGCGATCCCTGCCACATAAAAGCCTCGTTTTTGGTAAAAAAATAGAGCAATCCATTCACCAGCACCCCGAATAGGTAAGGTATCAAAACGATGATCGCATAGGACACCCCGCTAAATAATAAGGTGCGGGAGCGGATCCTGGAGATCAGCGTAACCAGCAGCAAATAGGCCAGAAATACTGCATAGCTGGTTGGCTTATGCAGGTAGAAGGGCACCGTGGCTATGGCAATGACCAAAAGGAGCTTTATCAAACCATCCAGATCTTCGAACTGGTTATGCTTCAGCATCTTCTCCATCCATTTGAACCCTCTACTGATCTGATATTCTTACTATAGTCTTACTGGGCATACAGATGGCCTGGTCGCCGGGATTGGTCAGGGTGCCGGTTTTAATGCATATCTTGTCCGGGCAGTCAGCTTCTACGAATCTTATCGTACCGTTTTCGGCCAGAATCTTGACGTGGATCCCATCATCATACGTAAAATACTGTGGTTCTATCACCTTATCCAGGTCTATCTCTGCTCTTTTGGTGCCATCCCGGGTTATGACCGCTATTCGTCCTTCCGACAATTCAGGTTTTTGGGCAGAACCATTGAGGTAGAATCCCATCAGTACAACACCGATAACCAGTCCCATCGATAATAAAACCAGGTCCCCTCTTTTGGCTCTTGGTCTGTTTTCCATTTTCGCTCCCCTATCTTAGCCTGGTATCATTGCTGATAAACGTAGCCATTACCGGCTCCGAGGAATTCGAAGCTGTCCTTTAATCCTTCTGTAACATAGATCTTATTGTCGATGGTTACGAACACCGCCTCAACCCCGCTCCACTGCCGGAGCAGCTCCTCGCCTTTCTTCATGCCCAGTATATAGACGGCTGTATCCAAGGCATCCGCATTCAACGACGAATCGGTGATCAAGGTCACACTCATAAGGTCGGATCGTGCTGGGTAACCGGTAGTCGGATCCAGGATATGATGGTAACGTTGTCCGTTTTCGATAAAAAAACGCTGATCATCTCCGGCCGTCACCACCGCTTTGTCAGTTACTTTCACCACTCCCAGGTCTTGTCCGCTCTCCATGCTGGCCGGCCGCGGATCACGGATTCCCACTTTCCACGGACTGCCATCGGGTTTGTTGCCAAGGGTCACCACATTGCCCCCTAGATTTATGACGGCCGAATCGATGCCATGTTGCTTGTAGATCTCCATAACCGCGTCCCCCGCATATCCCTTGGCGATACCGCCCAGATCCACCATCTGCCCCCGATGCTTGATAGTGACCGTATCATCGTCTACCTTAACGTCCTGATAATTGACCAGGGACAGCAATTTATCCAATTCCTGCTTTGATGGGACATGCTGCGCATCGGTCCCTATCCCCCAGGCTTTGACCAAAGGGCCCACGGTTATATCGAAGGCGCCGCCGCTCAAGGCCGATACCTGTTGCGCCTTTGCAATTATCCGGACTGTCTCAGGGTTCAATTGTACTCCCTTAATCCCGGCGCTTTGATTAAGTCTATAAACATCTCCCTGGGCATCATTAAATGTGAGCAGCTTATCCAACTGCTGAATTTTAGAGATCGCCTCATCTATTGCCGCTTGACCATCGGGTCCGTACACCTTCTGGGTTATTACCGTCCCCATCGCGAAAGTATCCGCCTCATAAGCTTTAATTTCGGCGGGCGGGCTTTTATTCAGGCTGCCGCAGCCGTATGATCCCATGGTCCCCAACGCAATAAACAGCAGCATCAATATGGACTTGCTTCTTGATTTATGCAAGGTTTCACTACCTTTTTTCGGGGTATTTCCCTCTCGACACCTGGTAATGCAGGCCTTCGCAGATACCCTTTATATATTTATCCCCGAGCTGAGCATTTTATATATCCAAGTTTCACATCTTAGGTCTGCAGGCACCTCCAAATAACCGGAAGAAAATGGCGGCACCGCCAAATGACCTTCCCTCGCTAAATATCCAAATTTGATCGATATCGATTGTATAGCGGTTGAGATTTGGTAAATCCTAAAGACTAGATTATTAAAAGGAGGTAGGTTTCTTCATGAGTCAACTTTCAACCAGGGAGCTTTTGTTTCTGGAAGACACCAGCAAGATGTTTGAGGCTATTCAGAAGACCTGTAACCACGCCATGAGCGAATGCAGCGATCCCCAGGTCAAAAGCCTCATCCAGAACATGAGCAGTCAGCACAAGCAGTGGATCCAGAGTTCAGCTTCCCTCGTATCCAGAAGCAGCAGCATGCAGTAAGGAGGAATTGGCGATGTCTAAAGATATGGAATGGATGGGTATTCTATTGTATGAGCACAAACTGGCCGCCAGTATGTTGACCAGCAGTGTTCTGGAGAGTGCCGATCAGCAGGTAAGACAACATTTCAGCGGTCTTCTCAACCAAACATTCGACCATCAAAAACAGATTTTCGATGTGATGAACCAAAAAGGCTGGTACAAGGTGGCGCCGGCTCCACAGGCTGAGCTCAGCCGTATCCAGCAGAGCTTCTCCACCATGCAGCAGTCAATGCAGCAGATGTAAAAACGGCTGGTTAGGTTGACAAGCAGGGGGCACAAGCCCCCTGCTCGCTTTTTTCTGCCGAGGATAATTGAACTGGCTGTCGTTTCTATGCTCAAAAGCAACATCCCCGGCACCGATTTGGGTATAATTGAGGATGAACTTCGGCCAAATACTGCCGTCATTTAAAGGAGATATTCCTTGAGCATAATAAAAGCCAACCTGTTATTGTTACTTACCGCTGCTATTTGGGGACTGGCGTTTGTGGCCCAAAGGGTGGGCATGGAGCATATGGGCCCCTTCGCCTTCAATGGGGTGAGGTTTATGCTGGGCGCTCTCTCCCTGCTGCCCTTGCTGTTCTATTTTCGGCTCGACAGCCAGAACCTGGCTCAACGATTGAAAAGCCCCCTTCTCCCTGGGCTGATGGCCGGCACCGTGTTGTTTATCGCGGCTTCGCTGCAGCAGATCGGCCTGGTTACCACTACCGCCGGCAAAACCGCATTTATTACCAGCCTCTATATAGTAATGGTCCCTTTGGCTGGTCTCTTGCTGGGACAAAGGAATGGCTGGGGAACCTGGATAGGATCGCTTTTGGCCGTAACAGGACTATATTTTCTCTCCATCCAGGAATCGATGTCGATTCAGTCCGGGGATATGCTGGTCCTGATCGGGGCGCTTTTTTGGACTGTCCACATCCTGGTCATCGGCTACTATTCGGTCCGGGTCGACGTATTAAGGTTGTCCGCCATCCAATTCCTGACTTGTTCCCTGCTGAGTATGGCGGTGGCGCTGGTAAGAGAACCGATCCTCCTCAGCAGCCTCCGGGCGGCGGCGATACCGATCCTGTATGGCGGAATCTTCTCGGTAGGCATCGCCTACACCCTTCAGGTGGTGGGACAAAAGTATGCCCCACCTGCCCATGCCGCCATCATCCTGAGACTGGAGGCGGTGTTCGCGGTTATGGGCGGATTCCTGCTGCTGGGCGAGCAGATGGAAATCAGGGAGATAATGGGGTGTCTGCTGATGATGACCGGCATGCTGGTTTCTCAGTTGTGGAGCCGGGGAAGATCGAAAGATGAAAAAGCAAACGTTGCTGAGCAGGCTTAATCTTCCCGCAGGGATTGCGCCTTGAACTCGGCCAGCTCTCTCGCTATCAGCGCTGCCGCTATTTGACAAGCTTTAAGGCGCCTGACCGCTAATGTCTTTTGCGGACTGCCGTCCTTGAATTTGGTCAAAAGCTTTTCTAATTTACCGATTAACATTTCGTTCGTTTTACCAGCGCTTTTTAGCTCGAGCTCGGTAAAACACTGCCCCGGCTGTTTTTTAGGAGGCTGGTTCTCAATAAGCCAAACCGAAATATAGAAAGTTTCCAGCTGCCGGTCTAAATATTTTCCTTGCGGGCTGCCCTCTTTGAGTTTGGTCCGCGCCTTTTCGCACTTGCTTATCGAAGATGTGAATACCTTTATGGCTTCCCCTAGTTGTTCTTGCGAGTAAACTGGATTCATCTGTTCAGACTCTCCAGAGCAGCTATTGGCATGTGGCTTATCTCCTTTGCGTAATATGTTCTTACTGCGGTAGGCTTCAGGACAGATGGGGGAAGACCTCCCTACATGTCCGTTATCATTCTTATAATTTCATCCCGGTTGACTGTAGACTGACCAGCCGCCAATAAGTCTAACAGCTTGTTTATTATGTCCTTCACTGCCAGCTGGTCCTTATCCTCGTCTTCCTCACACGTGCAGAAAAATTGTTCTTCTATATTATTAACGTGTTCACATTCCAGACATGCCATCCCCAATACTGCCGATTGTATTAGCGGGCAAAAATTAAAATTAGTTACAATAATCTCTCGATCCAAATCTTTCTACCTCTCTTTTTATGCCCTAAATTGCTGTCATTAAAAAACATTTAATAACAGGAAACTGATCGATAATCACATGGGTGGAAGCAAAAATGACAGTCGCGGTTATCCGTATTATGTACAGCGGACGCGATATTGAAGAACATCTGCGGCAAACGGAAACCGGAAGGTAAACGACAAGTGTTAAACAGCTCAGCCGCTACAGAGGCAGCTCAGCCACTACAGAGGCAGCTCACCCCAGCACCGGGCTGCCTCCAAACGGCGGCACCTATCGCAGAGTTGTTTTTCCGCCGGCTCCTGGCTGTTAGCGGTCGCATACTGGAGCTGCTCCCGGGTGGCGAAGGCTTCGCCGCAAAGCGGGCAGTGAACTAATTCAAAGCTCTTGTGCCATATAAAACGGCGACCGTTTTCCTCCCGCACCGGGATGGCCCCGGTGGGGCAGATATGGGCGCAGGTGGCGCATCCTATGCAGTCCGGGGATGGCTCGTCATAGGGCGTGGTCACGCGTTTCTGCGTCCCCCGCAAAGAGGCCGAGATAGCGCTTAATCCCAGGCTCTGGCAGGCGTTCACACAGAGCCGGCAGAGAATGCAGCTCCCCAGGGGATCTTCAATCCAAAGCGAGTCCGCCCCGAGATAATCCGCCTTTAAACGGCCCATCAGCTCGCTGGCCGGGGCCCGCCGGTACATTAGCATAACCAGGTTCTTGCGAATTTCCTCTAAGGTGGGGCTGGTGGTCCGTACTACCATGCCGTCAAAAACCGGGTGGGTACAGGAGGCTACCAGGCGCAAGGGGGGTTCCACCTCCACCATGCACATGCGGCAGTGTCCCTGGCCGCCAAAAGCAGGGTGATGGCACAGGGTAGGTATAAAGATGCCCGCCGCTTGAGCGGCTTCCAATATGGTGGATTCGGGCGGGGCTTCGATCTCGCGGCCGTCAATGACTATCTTCATCTTTTCGCCCCCCTATGATTACCGCATCCTGGCGGCACTGTTCGAAGCATTCCCCGCAGTGGGTGCAGCGGTTTTGATCAATGACATGCACCTGTTTGGCAACTCCCTCGATAGCTTCCACCGGGCAGGATTTTAAACAAAGAGTGCAGCCGTTGCAGAGCCCGGGGTCGATGGAGAATGTCGTCAAATCTCGGCATATTCCGGCGGGGCAGCGGTGTTCCACGATATGAGCCAGATATTCCTCGCGGAAGTATTTTAGGGTCGACAAAACCGGGTTGGGGGCGGTCTTGCCCAAACCGCACAGGGAAGCCGTCTGCAAGGTGGCGCATACGCCCTGCAGGCGTTCTAGATCGGCTGCTTCACCCCGGCCATGGCATATGCGGGTAAGGATGCCCAGCATATAATCGATGCCCTCCCGGCAGGGCAGGCATTTACCGCAGGATTCACCGGCCAAAAAGTCCATATAGTAGCGGGCCACTTCCACCATGCAGGTACGGTCATCCATCACGATGATCCCGCCCGAGCCCATCATCGAACCGGCCCCGGTCAGGGAGTCGAAATCAACTTCCAGGTCCAGCATAGCCTCCGGGATGCATCCTCCCGAGGGTCCCCCGGTCTGCACCGCCTTGAGGCGGCGTCCCCGGGGCACACCGCCGGCGATATCCGCAATGATACATCGCAGGGAGGTCCCCATGGGTACTTCCACCAAGCCGGTATGGACCGCCTTCCCCACCACGGAAAACACCTTGGTGCCTTTGCTCCCGGCTGTGCCCAGGGAGGCGAAATGGGCGGCGCCCTTATCCAGGATATACGGGATATTGGCCCAGGTCTCCACGTTGTTGATAAGCGTGGGCTGCCCCCACAGGCCCGACTCCGTGGGATAGCGGTATTTGTCCCGGGGTTCGCCGATATTGCCTTCAATAGAGGCCAGCAGCGCGGTTTCCTCCCCGCAGACAAAAGCTCCCCCGCCCCGCACCAGTTCCACGTCAAAGGAAAAATTGCGGTTCAGGATTCTATGGCCTAAAAAGCCAGCCTGGCGGGCGTCCTCAAGGGCTTTTTGCAGGCAGATGATAGAACGGGCATACTCATCGCGGACGTAAATGTAGCCCTGGGAGGCGTTCACCGCCCGGGCGCCGATGATCATCCCCTCCAGGACGCTGTGCGGGTCGCCTTCCATCACGCTTTCATCCATAAAAGCCCCAGGATCGCCTTCATCACCGTTGCAGACGATATAGCGCGGCGTCCCGGAGGCCTGGGCACAGGCGCGCCATTTGACTCCGGTGGGGAAGCCGCCTCCGCCCCGGCCGCGCAAGCCGGCGGAAATCACTTCGTTTATGATGTCATCAGGCTCCATGAGCAGGGCTTTTTCCAGAGAGCGGTAGCCCCCCCGGGCCAGGTAATCCTGCAGGGAGGTGGGGTCAATTTCCCCCACATTTCGTAGAACGATTCTGTGCTGTTGCTTGTAAAAGGGGAAGTCTCCCGGCCGGGTGAGGACCTGTCTGGTCTGGGAATCTCGGAACAGCAGGCGTTTGACCGGCGGCCCGCCTTCCAGGGTGGCGGCCACGATCTCCGCCACGTCGCCGGCCTGGACCTGGCAGTATACGATGTCCTCAGGCAGGACGCGCACGAAGGGCCCCCGGGCGCACAGGCCGTGGCAGCCGGTGGCTGCGGCCTCCCGCACCGGGTGCACACTGAACGGCCGGCCCTGCAAGCTGGAGCGCAGAGCCTGGTACACCTCCCCGGCCCCGTTGGCCAGGCATCCTGTCCCGCAGCAGACCAGGATGCGATGGGTGGATAGCGAAGCCTCAGGAACCGTCATGCGAACACCCCCCGTATTCCTGAATGATTTTACGCACAGATGCCGGCGTCACCCGGGGATAAACCTTATCATCGGCCAGCAAGGCTGGCGCTATGGCGCAGGCCCCGATGCAGTTCACCGTTTCCATGGAAAACTGCCGGTCGGAACTGGTTTCTCCGATTTTTATGCCCAGGTTTTTTTGCAGTTCGTCGGTAATCAGACGGGAGCCCTTGATGTGGCAGGTGGTTCCATCACAGACCTTGAAATGATGGCATCCCCGGGGGACCAGGCTGAAGGCCTTGTAAAAGGTGGCCATGCTGTAAACCTGGCTGAAAGGCACCCTGGTGTGTTGGGCAGTCAGCTCCAGGGCCGGTCGGGGGAGATAGTGGTAGTGTTTATTCAGGTGGTGCATGATGGGAATAATATAGCGTTTTTCGCCGGGATATTCCTGGATGATAGCTGAAAAAGCAGCCTGGCTTTCTTCAGGGAAAGACGCGATAGACATTCTTTCCAGTCCTCCTTGGTGGAGACGCTTGAATAAACTGTCGTGTTTGCGGCTTTGGTTTTCTCATTCAATGCGTCTCCGATTGATAACCACCGAGCACTTACATACTATTTATAAGCCCTTAACAATTTATGGTTGTTGCTAATACAGGATTTTTTCTATAATTTGTTCCAGCGTTCCGGCCACGGCGGCAAAACTGCGGTCCATGACCCCGGTGCGGGATTCCTCCAGCAGCGATGTATTATAGGGCAGGCAGCCCAGGAGATTCTCCCCGGCCAGGGCCTGGACCAGGTATTCCCGGTCGTTTTCATCCCTGATTTTGTTCCCTATATAACCGATGCGCCGTACGCCGATATCCTGGCTCAATTCTTTGACCGTGCGGGCCGTATTCAGGCTGACCCGGCTGGGCTCGGTTACAATGAGCATCCAGTCTACCCCCCGGGCGGTTCCCCGGGTCAGGTGCTCGATGCCCGCCCCCATATCCATAACCACGTATTCCTCCTGCTGCACTACCAGTACGGTCATGAGAGCGTTTAATACGCTGTTCTCCCGACAGTAGCAAGAAGACCCGCCTTTTTTCACGGCTCCCATCTTCAAAAAACGCAGCTGGCCGGAAACCAGGGTAAACTCACGGATAATATCGTCAACTTCCGGGTTCATGGTAAAAAAGCCGGTGTCGCCGCCCACCTTTTCAGCGATCAGGTCGCGCATCTCCACGATGGGCTTCAGCTTGGCGATGGTTTCTTCCGAAAAACCCAAGAGGGTGCCCAGGCTGAGATCAGGGTCGGCATCCACCGCAAACACTGGAAAATCCCGTTCCAGAAGAACCCGAATCAAACCGGCTGCCAGGGTGGTTTTTCCCACGCCCCCTTTGCCGGAAACCGCTATCTTCAAAGAAACACCTCTTTCTTTAAACCGGTTGATCAGGCCAGGCCCAGACCCTGGCGTTTACCTTCTATATGCTTGATGATGAGGTCGCCGGCTTCTTCCGGATTCTCTTCCACCGCAAAAGCGGCTCCCACTACCCCGTTGGCCCCTTCGGTAAGGAGCGCAGCCAGATTCGGGCTGCCCAGTACCGGGGGTACGGTTCCCAATACGGTATAAATACCGCTGCCCACGGCATAAGTACCAATCGATACGGCTTTCTCCGACATCCATTCCGGAGCCGCAGCGGCCAAGGGAAGATCGGATATATCCACGGACAGAGCGTTGGCCAAAGCGCTGGCTACCACCAGAATGCGGCTGTTGTCCACGCAGGAACCCATATGCAGCACCGGGGGAATGCCCAGGGCTTCGCACACCGGGCGCAGCCCGGGTCCGGCCAGGGCAGCCGCTTCCGGCCGTAAAAGCCCGGCTTTGGCACAGGCGATGGCTGCGCATCCGGTTTGCACAACCAGGATGTTATTCGCTATCAATTTTTTAGTCAGGGTGACATGGCCGTTGTCATGTTGGATCTTGGGGTTGTTGCAGCCCACAATACCGGCGATGCCGCGAATGGCGCCATCCTTGACCGCGCCCAGGAGAGGGTCCAGGGTCCCGCCCAGGGCGGCAATGATGGCTTCGGCGCTGAATCCGGCCATATACTCCATAGTTTCCGCGGGTATCTGCACCCTTTCCGGACGGCGGCGCGGGTAGTTGTCAATAGCCAGACTGATGATATTGCGGGCTGTCTGCAGGGCGTGGTGCTCGTCAAAAGGCACATACTCGCTTCCGGCGATGCGGGCTTTGGGGGAGGTGGTCACCAGTTTGGTGTGGTAGCAAGCCGCTATCTGGCTTAAAGAAGGCATGATGCATTGCACATCCACCACCATCGCTTCCACCGCCCCGGTAATCAGGGCCAGTTCCTGCTGCAGGAAGTTGCCGGCCACCGGCACCCCGTGCCGCATGAGGATTTCATTTCCGGTACAGCACATTCCGCAAATATTTATGCCCTGGGCGCCGGCTGCTCTGGCCTTTTCCAAAAGCTCCGGATCCCGGGCGGCATATACGATAATATCTGATAAAGTAGGTTCATGACCGTGCACTACGATATTCACCTGGTCTTCTTTAAGCACTCCCAGGTTGGACATTCCTTTGATCGGCTGCGGGGTCCCGAAGAGGATGTCGGAAAACTCGGTGGCCCACATGGAGCCGCCCCAGCCGTCGCTCAAGGAAGTGCGCAAACCGTGCAGGGTCAGGCTGACGTAATCGGCGTCCACCCCCATGTGGGTGCGGTGCAGGGATTCCACCACCTCGCGGTCGATGCCCCGGGGATTGATCCCTAGTTTAGCCCATAAATCCTGCCTGCTTTGCGGGACCCGCTGCAGAAAGGCCAGGGTGTTTTTCCGGCAGCCGAACTCATCCAAAGCCATACCGGCTAAGTCCGCGGCTATATCCTCGGGGCTGCGCCCTTCCCCGGGAATACCCAGTTCGGAAGCCAGAGCGTGCAATTTGTCCTGGTCTTTAATCTTATAATCGGGAGCCTCTCCCCGGCCCACGGCATAAAGGGTCTCCACGATATCCCGCCCATGGTCGGAATGGGCTGAAGCCCCGGCCGCAATCATACGCAGGAGATTACGGGCGGCAATGGTGTCGGCATTGGCGCCGCACACCCCGGCCTGCGGCTCCCCTCCGAAGGGGTCTATCCGGCAGGGTCCCATATTACAGTTTCGGCAGCAGATACCAAGCAGGCCGAACCCGCACTGGGGCTGCTGCTGATCAAACCTTTGCCAGGCGGTGTCTATATTCTCGGCCGCTGCCTTATTGAGCATCTTGATGCTGGCCAGATCGATACTTTTTGCCATACCATTTCCCCCTTTTTGCAGTCTTTCCTAAACAGCTAATCCCTGGGTAAGCAACTGCTGCGCTACCGCCTGACGTTTCCCCTGCATAAGCTCCTCGGAATCAACATAGAGCAAGGCCTGAGTTGGGCAGGCGCCTACACAGGCCGGAATTTCCAGGCCGGGGCAACCGTCGCATTTGACGGTCTTCTTGCTTTCCAGATAACGGGATATAACGCCGAACGGACAGGCCAGTTGACACATACCGCATCCTATACAGCGCTCATCGGCCTGCATGACCTTCCCTGACGCTAGGTCTTTGGATAAGGCATGCGTGGGGCAGACACGGGCGCAGGGCGGCTCTTCGCAATGGCGGCAGTTCATGATAAAATTGTGTCCCCGCCAATAGTCAGCGTAGATGCGCTTTCTCGGAGTATGGCTTTCACCCAGAGACGCAAAGAGGCTTCCACTGAGTGAATGCGCTACCGCGCAGGCGAGTTCACAGGACTTACACCCTAGACAGCGCTCCTGCCTGACAAATACCTCCTTCAAAACAACCACCCCCTGTTTGATCTCCTCTTCATAAACAGCCCAGCCACTACAGATTTTCAAGACGCTCCATATTGGCAAAAATAAAGGGATCAGCGCTAATATAGCGAATACACTTTCAACCATGGCCCCTCGCATTTCAGGACAATGGTTTACAGTGCATATACTAGCGTAATCCTTTGATTAAAACCGTCATATATCCGACGAATTTTCTGTTAATATTTTCACTATCTCAATAACAGGAAGCAATTTTTTTAAGGTACTGGATATCTGTTATTAAGATAATCCGGCGGTTGATTTTTACTAAAATAGCTGACTTATATAGATCATTCAGCAAAATGGAAACGGTTTGTCTCGATGCCCCCACCAGCATGGCAATTTGTTCATTATTCAAGCCCAGTTCTATGATAATCCCTTCATCGGTAGTTTCACCTTTATCTTCAGCCATTTGAACTAATAATTCTGCTAATCTTTGATGCACTTCCTTAAATGCAAATCCGTTGATTATGGTAAATGAATTTTTGAGTATATCGCCCAATACCTTAATCGCGGTTAAGGTAAAGGTAGGATACTGCGCCATAATTCTGGTAAACTTCTCTATGCCGCATACCAAAAGTTCACAATCTTCAACGGCTTCAGTAAAGGCCCTGGTATGGGTACTGTATAGATCTCCTTCTTCCAGGATGGACAATGTAAACTCCTTATCATAAAAAGCAAGATAAACCCTGACTCTCCCTCTTTTAACGATAAACATCAGATTCTCATCCGCATTGGGAGGATATATGATGTCCTTCTTTTTAACTCTTTTTACCCGAAAGTTGCGCATGATATGTGAATAGTCAGGTGAGTTTAAAATGCTTAAAAGATCGGAATTCGTTAATTTCATCCTGCCTACCATAACAAATACACCCTCCTCTTGGGTTCTGGCATATCATGATTATAACCATTCTAATGATTTGTCAATAAAATCGCGAGCTTGTTTACAATAATAGAATAACCTCTAGTGAAAAAATCCCCAATAGGCGAAGTGGCTGACACTAATTGCATAAGTACAAAATCTTAGCAACCCCGTCCCTGTGAGAATCCCCTGATGGCAGTCCTTAATAATTTAATCACGGAAGCACAAGAAGCATTATTGTACGTCTTGCGGCCAGGGCTTCTTTCTGTTACTTTTGGGGCGGATCAGATCAATGATGATCCGGCCATTATCGTATTGGATAAAGGGGTCATGTCTACCCGCCACAGTTTCGGCTTTATCTCTCACCAATTCGCCGGTGCGGAATACCGATAGCAGAAATCCAATAAGGAATGAATTGGTGACAAGAGCCATTTTTCCATAAGATAGGAGCGGCAGCGACAGCGGAGAAAACAGTAAAAAACCCAGGTTAGAAACAACATATACGATCCATTGCACGCCGAAGGTCGAAATAATGGCCGTGGAAGTCAAGAAACCGAGCACACTTTTTTGCTTGCTGCAAAGCATAACCGCTCGAATGATAAAGGCCGCAAAGAGCGCCATGATGAGCAAAAGCGTTATCCATCCAAATTCGTAAGTCAAATAGGTCAACAAATAATCCGTATTGACTTCAGGCAAAATGCGAGCGGCTAAAAGGTTGGAAGCGTTTACCGAAACCCCATAATCATTGATGGGCATACCGCTGCCGATAAACTGCGCGTGGGACAAAATCCGTTGTATGGTGCTTCCTATATATCCCATCCCGTCAGGGTCAATGGAGGGATTTAAGGCGGCTCGCACCCTCTCCGCCCTATATCCTACATCCATTATCATGAAATAAAGTATCGACAAAACGGTAGCGATCGAGCCATATAGGATGAACAGGGCCGACAGTTTTTTCACATTGAACCAGCCTTTTAAAACAGCGGCGGTCAACAGAATCAGGCAGGAAACACCAAGCAAGAGAAACACGGTTAAATTGGGTATAATCATAGATAAAAGGGCGGAAACCATAAAAGCCGCCCCGCAAAGAAGGAGGCCACCATAGCCCTTGTTTCTCATGCTGTAAACCAATCCGGCAAAGGCGGTTGGAAACAACAGCAGCGGATAAACCGCATACGATGTTGTACCGCGTATTGTCCCGGTAAGGAAACAAGCAACCACGCTTATCGCACAGAGCAGTGAGAATACAAGCTTCGGATATTTTCCAACGATGGTGAAGTCGGCAAAATAGGCGGCCACCATCACGATGACGGCAATACTGCCCCAGATCATCAGCTGCTCAGAAGTCCCTGCTCCGCCGAGATTAGAATCTATAAAACACTGAAGCACAACTCCCAAAAGCAGCATAACCTCGGCCAGGGCAAACAGCATCCAATCCGGTTTCGGCCTGTGAACGTAGTCCAGTTGCTCCCCTACCAGAATAGGATCACCCATCTCAGCGACGGCCTTTTCGGTTGCCGTTTCTTCATCAAGTCCGCCTTCTAGCAGAGCACTCTTCAGGTCGGTCAGGTGATCTTTAATTTCCTCCAATACAATAGGCTGCGCTCTCTTCCACCGGATCTGCTGGCGTACCGTCTCTAAATACTCCGCAATCATATCAGGCCGTTGCAAAAGCCGCACCCCCCAGGACATTGTTTACGGCAGAGGAATACAGCTTCCATTCCTCCTTTTTTGCATACAAATGATGGCTTCCCTTTTTAGTGAGGCTGTAGTATTTTCGCATCTTTGCATTGTCAGCCGTCTTTTCGTAAGAAGTGACCATCTCTTTTTGTTCCAGGTTGTGGAGCAGCGGGTATAGCGTTCCCGCTTTTAAAGCAAACACATTATTCGATTTTTTGCTCAGTTCCTCAATCATCTGATAACCATACATATCGGCTTCTTCAAGTAATCTCAGTATAAGCATGGTTGTGCTTCCCGTCAGCAGACTTTTATCGATTGCCATATTCACCCTCCATATATAGATCATCTACACATTAGCATATATCGGTGAGCTATATATGTCAATGGAAACTGGGGTGTTCTTCCCCATAGTTTTAAAGTTTCTTTCGTTTTAACCCACTCTCTATAAAGTTTTTGATTATTTCGCGCACATGGCTCCACTGATACGCAATTGAGACCCACCGATACGC
>CAZBSD010000008.1:10818-69343 GCA_964494735.1 uncultured Syntrophomonas sp. | reverse complement strand
ACCCTGGCGAACTGATCCAGAGTCAGTCGTGCTACCACTACACCATCCGGCTGCACTCGCGCCAATACGCTCGCGCAAAAGTAATTATAATACAGGGTGGTTTGACTTGTCAAAACAATACTACTTTTGTGGCGGCAGGGTATCGATGAAGGCTAATGCCCGTGCTATCCTGGCAGCGCAGACGTCCCGTCCCAGCAATTCCATCACCTCGAACAGACCAGGGGTGTTGGTAAGTCCGGTCAAGGCCAGCCGGGTGGGGTGGATGAGGGCTGAGGCCTTGATCTCCAGCTGCCCTGCCTTTGAACGCATAGCCTCCTCAATGGCGGCCGCATTATAGTCGCCCACCATGGCGATTATCTCCGCGGCAGCCCTAAGATTGACGGCGCTGTCAGGAGGAAGGAAATATTTCTGGATGCCTTTAGGGTCATAGGTGGTTGGGGCGACGAAGAAATAAGCGGACAGGGGCAAAATGTCACCCGTGGTCTTGGCCCGGCTGCGTACCAACTCTATCACCTTGTTGAAATAGCAGGGATTATGCGGGTCCCACCAGCCTCGTTGTTCGGCTTCCGGTTTGACCAATTCCACCACCCGCTCCAGATCGGCAGCCGCCAGGTATATACCATTCATCCAGGTCAGTTTGACTAAATCATAGATAGCAGGCGAACGCGACACCGATGCCAGAGAAAAATTATCCACCATCTGCTGCAGGGGATAGATGTCGATATCCTCTCCGGGTGACCAGCCCAACAACACCAAATAGTTGACCAGAGCCTCGGGCAGGTAGCCCTGCTCTCGAAACTCCTGCACCGAGGTAGCCCCATGGCGCTTGGAAAGTTTGCTGCGGTCGGGGGCCAGGATCATAGAGACGTGAGCAAACTGGGGCAGATCCCAACCTAAGGCCTGGTAAACCTTTATCTGCTTGGGGGTGTTGGAAAGATGCTCCTCGGCCCGTATCACATGACTGATCTTCATGGTATGGTCGTCCACCACCACCGCGAAATTATAGGTAGGCCATCCGTCTGATTTGGCGATTATAAAATCATCCAGCAGCTGGTTGTCGAAGTTCACCTCGCCGCGGATGAGGTCCTTTACGATCGTGTGCCCCAGCCGGTTTACCTTGAGCCGTACCACCGGCTGTATCCCGGCTGCCTTGCGTACCGCAATTTCATCGTCAGTCAAGTGGGTGCAGGCGCCGCTGTACAGGTAGTTCCTCTTTTCCGCCTGGGCTTCATCCCGCTGGCGTTTCAGCTCATCGGCGCTGCAAAAACAGTGATAGGCCAGACCCTGGTCCAGGAGCTGCTGGATGTGTGACTTATATATGGACAACCGATCACTTTGCCGATAGGGGCCGTAATCCCCACCGATTTCCGGCCCTTCCTGCCAATCCAAGCCCAGCCATTTCAAACCGTCGACGATCCCAGCGGCGGCATCATCCCGGGAGCGCTGCAGGTCAGTGTCTTCCAGGCGTAATACCAAAGTCCCCTTATTTCGGCGGGCGAAAAGCCAGTTGAACAAAGCAGTGCGAGCCCCTCCGATATGCAGAGCGCCGGTGGGACTAGGAGCAAATCTTACTCTAACCTCTTCCAATCACTATCACTCCTTCGCTAGATAATTTTAGCCCAAACTATTCCCGGGAACAAGGCCACAGTCATCGCCTTATCCCCTCCTCCCCATCGATTAAAGGAACCGGTTCCGAAAAACAGGCACCAAATGTTGATACTTTTCATATATTAAGACTATGAGGGGAAGATGCATGAATTTTGGGGGTTTGACTATTGACCAAGCGATGGATCACGGCTTTTATTATCATCACCATATTATCCTGTGTGGCATTGGTGGTACTGGTCGACCTGCGGCTTAAAGGCAGCATCTTGGAGATAGCCCGCACTCAAGCCCAATTGAAGACTGTTGAAGTGATCAATGATGCCATCAACAACAACATAGTGGCGGGCACCGATTACAGAGACCTGATCTCTATCCAGACCGATGCTGAAGGGCGGCTGGTGATGCTGCAGGCCAATACTGTGGTTATCAACCAATTGATGGCCCGTACCGTGAATGAGGTGATACGGAGCAGCCGTTCACTGGAGGCCAGCGCCATAAATGTCCACCTGGGGCAGGTGACCGGCTCCATACTGCTGGCAGGGCGGGGACCCGCTTTCAATGTGCGGATCCTGCCGATCAAACAGGTGAACGTCGAAGTAGAGAATCGATTCGAGCAGGCGGGCATCAATCAAACCCGGCACGTCATCTATTTCAATATCAAAACCACTATCAAGATCGCCGTGCCCCTGGTCAGTCAAGAACTGCCGGTGGTTACCACCATACCAATCGCCGACACCGTCATCGTGGGAGAAGTGCCCCATACCTATATAAACATCACCGGGAATGCTGATGCTTTCATGAACCCAACCGACAAATAACCCCTGCAAGCGCAGTCAATTTTCAACGCTGCCATTCATATATTAATAATATATTCTGGACAGGAGTGATAGTATGGTCAAGTTGTCTGATCTACGCACCAGGGAAGTAATAAACGTCCTGGACGGAAAAAGGCTGGGCAGTATCATTGATATAGAAATCGACATTGAGAGGGGCCGGGTGCTGGCCTTGGTGCTCCCTGGTCAGGGCAGAGGCTGGAGCGTATTCACCCGCCGTGAGGAGATCATCGTACCCTGGGATAAGATCGTCCGCATCGGCCGGGACGTGATACTGGTAGAGATACCGACTTTCGCTGAGATCGACAAGAGACACAAGGGAAGATTTTTGGACGATGACGATAATTTCTAGAGGATAATCGGCTGGGGCGGTTGATTCTGGGCATGTTATTGTTCATAATGTTGGCAGAACAGCAACAGACCGGTATCTGGTCAGTATACCGGAGCAGCGAGGTGAAGTGATGCTGTGTCCCTTTTGTCGGACCACTGACAGTAAGGTGGTGGAAAGCCGCTCCAGTGAGGATGGTGCAGTCATAAGGAGGCGGCGCGAGTGTAACGGTTGCCACAGACGCTTCACGACTTATGAAAGAGTCGAGGAAAGACCGCTGCTGGTAATCAAAAAAGATGGCAACCGGGAGCAATTCGATCGTAATAAAA
Source organism: uncultured Syntrophomonas sp. (assembly GCA_964494735.1). Classification (GTDB taxonomy): domain Bacteria; phylum Bacillota; class Syntrophomonadia; order Syntrophomonadales; family Syntrophomonadaceae; genus PHAA01. Next base: position 66,248 of record CAZBSD010000008.1, on the reverse strand, counting down.
TTCTGATGGGCCTCCTCCGGGCTTGCGAAAAACGGCCGGTCAGCTCGGAGGCCATCGAAGGTGTAGTGGACTTCATAGAAGCCGAACTCCGTGATTACATCGACCGCGAGGTGAGCACGGAGGTGATAGGCGAGATGGTGATGGACAAGCTGCGGGCGCTGGATGAAGTAGCCTATGTGCGATTTGCCTCGGTATATCGTCAATTTACCGACCTGAACAGCTTCATCAGCACCATCGATCAGCTTAAAGGCAAATAATATAAATAGCAGGGTGATGCAGTAATATCATGGCGACTCTTTATCGTCCACATCGGCCTGCAGTAGCTGTTGAGTCCGGGCTGCATAGGCTTCCGGGACTGCTACTTTGACCTCTCCCAGCGGACCTACCGCCAAGCCAAATACAGACCCGAGGGGTTTGATGAGCTTGACCGGTATACCGAAAGACTTTATCAGGCTTTCCAAAAGGGCATCGTCGGGCGGGTTTAGGGTGGCGATGACCACCCATGGTGACGCCGCGAGATCAAACCCGCAATTGGGGCAGGATTGCATTGGGCCCAGTTCGTGATCGCATTGAGGACACTTCACAGGAAACACCTCCTGTTTACATTTTATTTTAAAACGGGGACTATAACAAATGGACGATTGGATATTACGCCAAACCGGGCCGGTCACCTACCTGACTTTGCCCCATTGGGAGGCGGAAGGGGTGGACTTGGCTTTTACGACCCGCACGGGAGGGGTCAGCCAAGGGAACTTCCAGTCACTTAACCTGGGGTTGCATGTGGGCGACCAGGAGGAAGCGGTCTTGGAAAACCGGCGGCGGACAGCAGCGCTTTTCGGTGCCGGGCTGGAGTCCATGGTATGCTGCCAACAGGTCCATGGCAGTGAGGTAACCGTGGTTGGACTGGCGGACCGGGGCCGGGGCGCTTACCGGCTGGAAGAGGCTATACCTGGATATGATGGTATGGTCACCGCCGAGCCCGGTGTATATCTGCTTAGCTTCTATGCCGATTGTGTGCCGGTATATTTTTTTGACCCCATCCACCGAGTAGCGGCCACCGCTCATTGCGGCTGGAAGGGCACCATGGCCCGGATCACCGAAAATACCCTCCAGGTCATGAACCAGAAATTTGGCACCGCCGCAGATACTGTTTGGATATTTATCGGGCCTGGTATCGGTACCTCTTGTTTTGCCGTCGGTGCTGACCTGGCCGACCGGGTAAACGCTGAATTCCCTGGATGGCCGGGTATAACCAGCCGCTGTGGCGACAATCATTACTGGGATCTGCAGCAAACCAACGCCAGAATACTCGAAGCCGTCGGGGTTCGATCCCAGAATATTTCCACCTGCAGGCTGTGTACCGCCTGCCATCCCGAGCTGTTTTTCTCCTTCCGCCGGGACCTAGGCGAGACCGGGCGTATGGCGGCCTTATTGGGACTTCACCATTAAATACTGCTTTGACCAGGAGGTTAGGGAATTGTCCAACCGGATGCAGCGGATGGAACGAAGGGATAAGATGAGCGGCGTGGTCAAGATCGCGCTGGTTGCAGTGGTGACTGTTGCTGCACTGGGACTGGTGTACAGGATAGGCTGCCAGGCGGTGACCGCATTCCAAAAGATGAGGCAGGACATAAAGATAGTCCAGTATGGAACCCTCGAGGACAAGCTGACCGCACAGGCGGTGGTCCTCAATCAGGAAGAATTGTTCCTCGCCAAGGAAGCCGGCCGGTTCGAGAACCTGGTCAAAGAAGGCGAAAAGGTAAGCAAAGGAACCCTGCTGGGCTATTATATGACCAATGAGGCTAAAAGCTCGGTACGGGCCAGTAAAGCGGGGATATTTATCCGCGCTACGGACGGATTGGAAGAGGTATTTGGAAAGATCAACCTGGCCGAAGTGACCCCGGAAGTGTTTCAATACAAGCCTACTGCCGCCTTTTTGGAAAAACCGGTGCCAGCCGGTCAATCGATGTACAAAATCGTGGATAGCCTGGTCCCCACCCGACTGCTGATCAGTTTGCCCGTGAAAAAGCTGGATTTCGCCATCTGCCCCGACCAAAAAATAGTTGTTATTGATGAGAACATGGCGGCTGAAAAGGGATCGATCGTGGAGATGAAGCAGGAGGGGGATGACCTGATGATGTTGGTCCAATTGAACCGCTTCAATGAAAACACAGTCAAGAAGCGTTTTGTGGAGGTGGAGATAGTGTTCGACAGCGAGATCGGTTTTTTGATCCCGGAGAAGGCGATCGTAGAAAAAGACGGACAAAAAGGTGTATACTGTTCCATTGGCGAATTTACTACTTTCAAGACGATAGAGATAATCAAGCAGAAGGGTGACGTAGTGCTGGTCGAAGGATTAGACAAAAATGACTTTATAGTCACCAATCCTCCTGCTAAAATATAGTTGGATAGGCGGAAACATGCAAGATATAGCGACTAGATTAAGTGATATCCGGCATAAGATAGACCGGGCCGCCAATAAGAGCGGCCGCAGCGGAAGCGACATCACCCTGGTAGCCGTCACCAAGACGGTGGGAGTGGAAGCGGTCGGGCAAGCTTACGGGCAGGGTATCATCGACTTCGGAGAAAACCGGGTCCGGGAATTGAGACACAAGAAAAATTCTCTTCCCCAGGCTCGATGGCACCTCATCGGCAGACTGCAGACCAACAAGGTCAAAGAAGTGGTAGGCCAGGCTTACCTGATACATTCGTTGGATCGCTGGGCATTGGCGGCCGAAATCAATAAGCGGGGCTTGATGCTGGGCATCCAGGTGCCGGTCCTGGTTCAGGTCAATATAAGCGGGGCGGAAAACAAAACCGGACTGGGCCCTGGCGACGTGGAGGAATTTCTGCGATCTATCGGACAACTCCCGGCCTTGCAAGTCACAGGGTTGATGACCATGGCTGAGGAGGATCCCGATCCCGAACAGAGCCGGCCGGTGTTTAAAGAATTGGCCGTCCTAAAGTCCAGAATGATGGGTCTGAAATTAGAGAATGTACGCCTTCGCCACCTTTCCATGGGCATGTCGCAGGATTATGAGGTGGCTGTTGAAGAAGGAGCCGATATTGTTCGTATCGGCAGTGCTTTATTTAAGTAGTTGTAACCGGAATTACAGAACAGGAGGCAAACGTAATGGGAGTTATGGACAGTGTATGGAAGTGGCTGGGGGTTCAGTCTGAGGTTCAAGAAGATTATGAGTTCGAGCAGCGCCCGCTGGCGATGGACCGGGACAACCGCTCGACCGCCAATGTGGTTGCTCTTCACACCGGGGGCAAGGGTGCCAAAGTGGTGGTGTGTGAACCTGACCGCTTTGAGGAGGTTCAAGCCCTGGTCGACCACCTGAAAAACCGTAAACAGGTTATTGTGAATTTTGAATCAACGGCACCGGAGGTTTCCCAAAAAATCATCGATTTCATCAGTGGTGCGGTATATGCACTGGATGGACACACTCAGCAATTAGGACAAAACATCTTTTTGTTTGCTCCATCCACGGTGGAGATAACCGCTGACAGTAAGAACCTGATGCGTAAGAACGATTTTTTCATGTCTGATCCCTTTGGAGGAAAAAGGTGATGCCAGCCCGATTGGGAATAATCGGATGCGGCAAAATGGGATATGCCCTGATGAAAGGCATAAGCAGCGATCGAGCCAGCTACGACACTGTTTATGTATACGATACAGACCCGGCCCAGGTCCGACTATTTGCCCAGGAATTCGATGCCCGGGAGGCTTCGGCCGATGAGGTCGTAATCAACGCTGATATCATCATCCTGGCAGTAAAACCGGGCCAGATCAAGACCGTCCTGCAGGCCACCCGCGACCACTGGAACCAGGATAAACTGCTGGTTTCGATCGCGGCCGGGATAAAGACCGCCAATATCGAAAGAGAGTTGCCCGAATCGGTGCCGGTAATACGAGTGATGCCTAATACACCTTGTTTAGTGGGTGAGGGAGCATCAGCCCTGGCTTGTGGCAAGAACGTCCGCCCCGCCGATCTGGATATGGTACAGGCTATTCTGACCAGGGTGGGTCTGGCCATTATTATCGATGAAACATATATGGATGCGGTCACCGCTGTATCCGGCAGCGGTCCCGCTTATGCGTTCCTGCTGGCCGAGGCGTTCATGGATGCCTCCCTCAGTACCGGATTGAGCAGCGATGTAAGCCGGCGCCTGGTATTGCAGACTCTGAAGGGCAGTATTGCCATGCTGGAGGCGACCGGTGAACATCCCGCGGTCCTCAAAGCCCAGGTGACATCCCCGGGCGGCACCACTATCGCCGGTCTGAGAGAATTGGAGGCGGGTGGTCTGAGAGAGGCCTTTTTCGCGGCGGTAGAACGTGCCCGGCAGCGCTCTGTCGAACTGGGCACTGATTAATTATTGGGAGGCTAACTTTTTGAACCCTACATCGATCATTCAGATAGTAAATGTCGTATTTGAAGTCCTAATATGGCTGATTATAATCCGCTGTATACTCTCCTTCATTCGTCATAATCCTTATCAGCCCCTGTTAAGATTTGTCTATGACGTCACCGAACCCATCATGGCACCTTTCCGCAAACTCATACCGGCCGCGGGGGGGCTTGATTTCTCCCCTATAGTGGTGCTGCTGGTGCTTTCGCTGGTGCAAAGCATTGTCATCCGCATCCTGGTCAGTATCTTTTAAACTCAAGCAAAGAAGGAGCAAACCATGACCCTGAATGAACTGGAATTGCTGGCTCCAGCCGGCAAGATGGAGGTGCTGTACAGCGTCGTCGAGGCTGGCGCGGATGCCGTGTATCTGGGCGGCAAACGTTTCAATATGCGCGGCTTGCGGCCCGAATACAATTTCAGTGACGCTGAGTTAAAGGAAGCGGTTGAATATGTCCACCTCCGCCAACGCCGCATTTATATAACCCTCAACAACCTCTATTACAGTTATGAGCTCGATGATATCGCTGATTATCTGCTTTTTTTGAAAGAACTGGGTGTAGATGCCTTTATCGTACAGGACTTGGGAATAGCAACCCTGTGCAGGAAACTGGGCCTGGATATCCCTTTGCATGCCAGTGTACAGATGGGTGTCGCCAATCTGGAAGCGGTCAAGCTCCTGGAAGAACACGGGTTTACGCGTGCTATCCTATCCAAGAACGTGTCTCTGGCGGAGACTGCCGCCATAGCAGCGGGTTCCGCAATGGGGATTGAGTTTTTCGTCCATGGAGATCTATGTGTGGCCCACACCGGACAGTGCTACATGAGTACTATCATGACCGGCGAGTGCGGCAACCGGGGCAAGTGCCGCAAGCCTTGCCGCTGGCAATATCAGTTGCAGGGCGGAGAAGCCTATACCGAACAGTTTAGGTATTACCTGGCCCACAAGGATTTGTGCCTCTATCCCCATATTAAACAATTGGCAGAAGCCGGGGTGTTTTCATTCAAAATTGAAGGACGGATGCGCAGCGCCCCCTTCCTGCACCGGTTGGTCTCCATCTATAGGCGGGCTCTGGACCGACTGATCACCGATCCAGTCAGCTACCAAACTGATGAGGACGAGATGAAAGGGCTGGAGGAAAACCGCATCCGTAATTACACCGCGGCCAGTTTGCTCAAGCCCCTGGACTGGACAGATATCGATTTTGAAGGAGAACGGGAACCAGTTGTAACCGGGGTGGAGATACTGCCATGCCTGGATTTGGACCAGCCGGTGGGGATACCATCCCTGCCACTGACTGCGCCTGAGATAACAGTCCGGGTGGGAGGTTTGGAGGGACTGCAGCAAATCATGCCACTGGGGGTCGACCGGGTCGTCCTGGGCAGCGAAATATTCCGCCAAAACAAGCAGAATTGGACCCCGGCAACGGTATCGATGGCCGCTCAGACAGTCAAGGGGACCAATACCCGACTGTTCCTGGAGACACCCCGGATCGTGAGCCAGAAGGATTTGGCCTATATTGCCGATCTGAAAAAACTGGCCTCCCACGCTGGCGTAGACGGGGTGATAGTGAATGACTTGGGCAGCTTAAGGATGCTCCGGGATTCAGGCTGCCAGATTTGGGCCGGTTACGGACTTAACATCGTCAATGATTCGGCCGCCGCTCTATTATTAAGCCATGGAGTGGGCCGAATCACGGCGTCGCTGGAACTGAATCGCCAGGACCTGCAGGCCCTGCTGCAAAGTGGCGTGGCCGCAGAGGTTATGGTACATGGACCCCTGCCTTGTCTGGTGAGCGATTACTGTATGATCAGAGCCGCCCAATCGGAAAGGGACGGCGATTGCCCGGGCTACTGCAGCGGGGAAGACTTCTTTTTGCAGGACCGGGCGGGGCAATCATACCGGATAGTTGGCGATGCCGATTGCCGTACTTATCTTTATGCCCCTCATGAACTGTGTCTTATGCCCTACCTGGCCCAGCTGGCAGCGATGGGAGTCCAGTCCGTACGCATTGACGGGCAGTTCTATGACCCCCACCATCTATTTGACGTTGTGGCCGCTTACCAGGAAGCCCTGGCTCTTCTCAACAGCGGAGGATCACCGTCCACTATAAAAACCTTGTTGACATCCTTGTGTCCAAACGGTGCTACTGCGGCAGCATATATTTCCGACCCTTCGTAAAATAATACAGCTGGATCACTAATTGAAAGGGTGAGGAGAAAATGATAACCGGCATCGAGATCAGGAACCATGAGTTTTCCAAATCATTGATTGGCTTTAACCAGAATCAGGTGAGCGAGTTTATACAACAGGTAGCCCACGACTATGAGAACCTATATAGCGAAAATTCGCAGCTAAAGGAAAATATCCAGAAGCAGCTCTTCGAACTGGATAAATACCGCAAGATGGAAGCGACCATGAACAACAGCCTTATCCTGGCCCAGCAGACGGCCGAGGAACTCAAGCTGAACGCCCACCAGGAAGCCAGGAAGATACTTGATGATTCCAAGCGTTCCATTGCCGATATGTTGGCCGCTTATCAGGAATTGATGAGACACCTGAATGTATTCAATCTCGAACTTAAGGCACAGCTGCAGGTAGAGATGGAGCTGCTGGAAAGCAACCTTAAGAAAAATCAGGAGATGGGAGCCTTCTTCACTAAACCGGAAATACAGGACCTGCTGGACCACCTCAGTTCCCTGCAGTTGGATGAATCATAGTGATGCTTAACCTGCTGGAGAGCGACGTTGGGGTACGGCTGGAGGTGAAAGTGCAGCCGCGTTCTTCCCGCAACCAGATAGTAGGGGAGCAGAACGGGGCTTTGAAGATAAAACTGACTGCGCCTCCGGTGGATGGCGAGGCCAATGCGGCTCTGGCAGAATTTCTCTCCACCTGTTTGCATGTGCCCCGCAAGAATATCAACCTGATAAAAGGTGATACTTCCCGCCACAAAATAGTCGAAATAGCTGGACTCAGTCCAACCCAACTGCTGGCGCGTCTGGATCTCAATATTTCTTCTTGAGCAGGATGGCCAACAGCATGGCGGCCAAGATGAGACCAGCCCCTGCCTGAGCTTGATTGGATAGTCTTTCCCCCGCCCACACATATCCGGCCAGAGCGGCGAACACTGGTTCCGAGGCTAAGACTACGGCAAAATCGGTAGGTGAACTGAATTGCTGCAGATAGTTCTGGGCCAGAAATGCCAGTGCGGTAGCAAACACCGCTGTAACCACCAGCGCGAACGCCGCGTTATAGGTCAGACGACCCGGCAAGGGCTCGAAGAACAGGCCAATCGCCAGGCACACTAAACCCACGAAAAGCACCTGGACTCCGGTTATAGCCATGGCATTGTGCTGGTGGGAATGGCGGTCCACATAGATGATATGCATGGCGAAGCCAAAGGCCCCGATCAAGACCAGGAAGTCTCCATAAGCGAGATTGAAAGTCCCCCACGGGACAGACAGCAGGAACATTCCAATAGTGGCCAGCACTACGATGGATACGGTGCGTCCATCGGGTTTCTTTCGGTTCAATAGAGCGTATATTATCGGCACCAGCACTACCGAAACCCCGGTGATAAAGCCGGCGTTGGAAGAGGTGGTGTGTCCTAACCCCAGGGTTTGGAAGATGTATCCGATGAATAGGAAAAAGCCCAATAGGGCGCCGGCCTTTACGGTGGAGAGATTCATCTTAAACATATCCCGATGCGAAAGGGCGGCCAATACCAGAAAAGCCAGGGTGAACCTGATCCCGACGAACAGGAAAGGACCGATGTCAGCCAGGGCATTTTTGACGATTACAAAGGTGGCTCCCCAGATGAAAGATACCACCAACATGGTAAGATCAGCCCGGGTGCGCATACTGAATTTTCTATTCAAATGTAACAAGCCTCACTTCATCCGCCAGGAAAGCAATCCCAGTACAATAGCATATCAGTAAAGAACTGTTTATTCAAGGTCGCCCCATTGGATATAGGCCAGGTCGCATGGATTAAATACGAGACGTACCGACGGCCTGATATTTCTTGTTCATTCGCGAGGCTACCGTTATAATGTATAAAAATATACATAATAAGGAGTGTGGGAGTATTGAAGAAGGTCCTCAAGTTGTTGTTGGTCAGTATGTTTATCATGGGTCTGGCGGTTGCTGTAGTGGGATGCGCTCAGAAGGCGCCTGAGAAAAACGGCGGCACCCAGCAGCCCGCGGCCACCCCGAAACCGGTCCTGACCGTAGGTTCGGAGACTACTTATCCCCCCATGGAATTCACCAAAGATGGTCAATATGTAGGTTTCGACATGGATCTTATCCGGGCTATCGGTGAAGTGGAAGGGTTCGACGTCAAGATCCTGACCATGGGATTTGATTCCTTGATACCAGGAGTAAATGCCGGAAACGTTGATTGTATCATATCCTCGATCACCATCACCGAAGAACGGGCCAAGGTGGTCGATTTTAGCGATCCTTATTTCACCGCCGGTCTTATAATCGCTGTAGGCAAAGATAACACTACCACCACTACCCTGGACGATCTGAAAGGCAAGAGATTGGCAGCAGAAGTTGGAACTACCGGACTGGCTGCTTCCAACCAAATCAAAGCCAAAGACCCCAAGACCAGTGTTAAGGTGTTCGACTCTGTAGGCGAGGCCTTCATGGAATTGGAAAAAGGCGGAGCCGATGCGGTCATCAATGACATGCCGATCACATCATATTATATTGACACCACCGGTAAGGACAAGGTTAAAATGGTAGGTCAGGTATTCCAGGCCACCGATAACTACGGAATTGGCGTCAAGAAGGGCAACACTGCGACTCTGAGCAAGATAAATTCCGGCTTGGCCAAAGTGAAGGCCAATGGCAAATACGACGAGATATACAAGAAGTGGTTTGGGGAGAAAAAATAATCCCTGATGACTTTACAAGCGAAAAGCGCGAGGAAACACTCGCGCTTTTAGCTTGTTTGCCAGAATAGGGGGAAACAGTATGCCCATGTCAATCGTATTAGGGAACACGGTAGTGGACTATCTGTTATCCATTAACGGATTACAGGTGGTATCAAGCCACATCGTATATTTCCTGGAAGGCGCCCTGCTGACGCTGGAAATAACTACCCTCTCGGTTCTGCTTGGACTGATATTGGGACTCGTCACCGGACTCAGCAAATTATCCAAAAACCGGCTCTTATATTTTATCGCTACCGCATACATAGACTTTTTCCGGGGCACACCGCTGTTTGTTCAGATATTGCTCTTATACTTCGGTGTCCTGCCGCTATTCATGGATGCCGGACCGTTTTTGGCGGCGGTTATCGCTTGTTCCCTCAATTGCGGGGCTTATACCGCAGAGATCGTCCGGGCGGGAATCCAAGCCGTCGATCGGGGACAAATGGAAGCGGCTCGTTCTCTGGGCATGAATACCGGTCAGGCGATGAGACACGTTATCCTGCCGCAGGCCTTTAAGATAGTTATTCCACCGCTGCTCAATGAATTTATTGCGGTTTTGAAGGACACCTCCCTGGTAGCTACCATATCGGCGGAAGAACTGACCCTCAGGGGCAAACTGCTTTATTCGACTACATATGAAGCAGCCTGGATATGGGGTACCGTAGCGGTGATGTATTTCATCATGACCAAGGCCTTCGCATTACTGGGCGACTATATCGAAAGGAGGTTGGCGACCGAGTGATACAGGTTGAGGATATTCATAAGAGTTTTGGCAAATTGGAAGTATTGAAAGGGATAAGCTGCCGCATTGCTCCCCGCGAAGTGGTATGCGTCATCGGTCCCAGCGGTTCCGGCAAGAGCACCCTGCTGCGATGCATCAACCAGCTGGAAGGGGTTCAATCAGGCCGAATATTCATCGACGGGCAGGAGATAACTTCTCCTCATACCGACATTAACAAGGTCAGGCAGCAGGTGGGAATGGTTTTCCAGCTGTTTAACCTTTTTCCCCATAAGACAACCCTGGAAAACATAACTTTAGCCCCGGTTAGGATCAAGGGAATATCGGCCAAACAGGCGGATGAGATAGCCTATGATCTGTTGCGCAAGGTGGGTTTGACGGATAAGGCTACTGTTTTCCCCGGACAGTTGTCGGGCGGACAGAAGCAGCGGGTCGCTATCGCCAGAGCACTGGCCATGCAACCCAAGGTCATGCTCTTCGATGAGCCCACCTCGGCACTGGACCCGGAGATGGTGGGTGAAGTGCTGGAGGTCATGAAAGACCTGGCCCATGAAGGCATGACCATGATGGTGGTTACCCATGAGATGGGTTTCGCCCGTGAAGTTGGCCACCGGGTCCTTTTCATGGATGAAGGGGTTATCGTTGAAGAGGGCTTGCCGGCACATATCTTTGACAACCCTCACAACGCCCGCACCCAGTCTTTCCTGAGCAAGGTCCTCTAAGCCGGAAGACGCTCGATTACCAATCTATGATATAGGTGGAACAATCTTGGCGATCAGCAAGAAGAAACGAGCCGCCTGGGTGCTCGATCGGTTGCAACTGGAATACCCGGAAGCGGGCACCATGTTGGAGTTCGGTGATACGTTCCAGCTGCTGGTGGCGGTCATATTGTCCGCCCAGAGTACCGATGCCCAGGTCAACCGGGTCACTCGAGACCTGTTTACCAGGTTTAGAACTCCGGAGCATTTTGCTGCCTTGAGCCTGGAGGAGATAGAAGAGGTCATCCACGGAGTTGGGTTGTATAGAGCCAAAGCGCGCAGCATTCAGGGTATCGCCCGCATCCTGTTGTCCAGTTACGGGGGACAGGTACCGGGTGATTTCGAAACTCTCTTAAAGCTGCCCGGAATTGGCCGTAAAACAGCCAATGTAATGATGTCGGTGGGCTTCGGCCAACCCGGTCTGGGTGTCGATACCCACGTTCACCGGGTCAGCAACCGGCTGGGACTGGTGAGGCAGAAATCTGCCGAACGGACCGAACTGGATCTCAAGGCTGTCATCCCCAAAAGAAGATGGAGCCAGGCCCATCACCTGCTTATTTTTCACGGCCGCAGGACCTGCCAGGCCAGGAAACCCCGCTGCTCAGAATGTGTGCTTTACGACCTCTGTGAACGCAACCTGTGATCAACGCTGACCTCCGGGCGCAGCGCGGGACCGGGTCAGGTGGGCGCAGTTGTTTTGGTTGGGATATATATGCTAAAATATATTACGTTTTTGGGCTAAAACACCTTTCGTCCCCGGACGGGAGGTATTTTGTTAGGAAAAGAAATTGAACTGATAAGGTGGTTACTATAATGGCAAAAGGCAAATACGACGGAACCCTGAACCTGCCGCAGACCGATTTTCCCATGCGAGCCAACCTCCCCAAGCGGGAACCGGATATTTTGAGGTTTTGGGAGGATATAGATGTATACCGCCTGGTGAATGAAAAGAATCAGGGACGGGACAAGTTTATCCTTCATGACGGTCCGCCTTATGCCAACGGTGATATCCACTTGGGTCACACCCTGAATAAGGTTCTCAAGGACATGATAGTTAAACATCGTTCCATGGCCGGATTTGATGCTCCCTACGTTCCAGGATGGGATACCCACGGCTTGCCCATTGAGCAGCAGGCTATCAAGAACCTGGGAATCGACCGTCACAAGACTGACGTGCTGGAGTTCCGTCATTTCTGCCGCGATTATGCGCTTAAATACATCGATATTCAGAGGAATGAGTTTAAACGCCTGGGAATACGGGGGGATTGGGAAAATCCCTATCTCACCCTGAAACCTGAGTTCGAAGCGATTCAGATCAAGGTATTTGGGGACATGGCCAACAAAGGCTACATCTATAAAGGCCTGAAACCGGTCTATTGGTGTGCCGATTGCGAGACTGCCCTGGCGGAAGCGGAGATAGAATACCACGACAAGGTGTCGCCCTCCATTTACGTAAAATTCCCGGTGGTCGATGGCAAAGGGGTAGTACCCGATGATGCCGCGGTGATCATTTGGACCACTACTCCCTGGACTTTGCCAGCCAATCTGGCGGTCTGTCTGCACCCTGAATTCACATATGTGGTGGTGGAGGCCGGCGGCGACAAATATGTGGTGGCCAAAGGACTGCTGGAGACAGTAGCTTCTGAGCTGGGTTGGCAGGATTGCCAGGTGCGGGCTGAGTTTACCGGACAGGAATTAGATAAAGCGGTCTGCCGTCATCCCTTCATTGAGAGAGATTCCCTGGTTATCATGGGCGAGCATGTCACCCTGGAGGCGGGTACTGGCTGTGTCCACACCGCCCCTGGCCATGGCGAAGACGACTTTTTTGTGGGCAAAATATATGATCTCCCGGTTATCAGTCCGGTCGATGACCGCGGTCTGTTTACAACCGAAGCCAATCAATTTGCAGGTTTGTATGTTCACAAAGCCAACCATAAGATCATCGAGGTCATGGAGCAACTGGGGGTCCTGCTTAAATCAAGCGACTATAAACACCAATACCCCCATTGCTGGCGCTGCAAGAATCCCATCATCTACCGGGCCACCAACCAATGGTTCGCCTCCATTGACGGATTCCGCCAGCAGGCCTTACAGGCCATTGATGATGTGCGTTGGATCCCGGCCTGGGGGCTGGAGCGAATCTACAATATGGTGCGGGACCGCGGTGATTGGTGCATATCGCGGCAGCGCACCTGGGGAGTTCCTATCCCCATCTTCTATTGCGGCGAGTGCGGGGAAACCATAATCAGCCCAGCCACTATCAGCCATGTCAGCGAGTTGTTCAGCCAGTTCGGCTCTGACCTCTGGTTTGAGAAACCAGCCCTCGAACTGCTGCCGGCTAATTTTACCTGCCCCCAATGCGGCAGCCGGGAATTCACCAAGGAGTCCGATATAATGGACGTCTGGTTCGACTCAGGCTCCAGCCACATGGCGGTGTTGGAGACCTATCCAGAGCTAAGATGGCCGGCGGATATGTATCTGGAGGGCAGCGACCAGCATCGCGGTTGGTTTAATTCCTCCCTGTCGACCTCGGTAGCGGTCAGGGGGGCAGCTCCCTACCGGCAAGTTCTGACCCATGGGTTTATAGTCGATGAAAAGGGCTACAAGATGTCCAAATCTGGCAGTAATGCCGTCGATCCCCTGGAGATGATAGAGGAACTGGGCGCCGATATACTCAGACTGTGGGTGGCCTCAGCCGATTACCGCAACGACATCAGCGTGTCCAAAAACATAATCAAGCAGTCCAGCGAGGCCTATCGCAAAATAAGGAACACCTGCCGGTTTATCCTGGGAAACCTTTATGATTTCGACCCAGGCCGGGACGCGGTGCCCTTTGAACAGCTTACGGAGCTCGACCGGTGGGCATTACTGAAGCTGGACAAACTGGTCCGCCGGGTATCGGAAGCTTTTGATCAATATGAGTTCCATGTGGTATTCCACGCTGTTCATAATTTTTGTACCATCGATCTTAGCAACATCTACTTCGACATACTAAAAGATAAACTATACTGCAACCGCGCCGACGATCACGCCCGGCGTTCGGCCCAGACGGTGCTGCACCAGCTGATAAATAACCTGGTAGCCCTACTTTCACCAATCCTGGCTTTCACCAGTGAAGAGATCTGGGGTTATCTGCGCAAGGAAAACATGCCCCTCACCGTGCAGATGCTGGAGTGGCCGCAGGGTGACGACAAGTGTATCGACACCGACCTGGAAACCAGGATAGACAAGCTCCTGACCTTGCGGGAAGTGGTTACCAAAGCCCTTGAAGAAGCCCGGGTGCAAAAAGTCATCGGCCATTCGCTGGGTGCCCGGATAACCATCTATGCCGAACCGGAGTGGCAGCCGTTGTTGACCGACCGGGAGAAAATCAAGGATATGCTTATAGTCTCCCAAGTCCTGGTGTTGGGAACTGAGGCTATCCCGGATGATGCTCTGGCCCTGGAAAGCGTCCCCGGGGTAGCGGTCAAGGTCCATCCCGCCGAGGGACAGAAATGTGAGCGATGCTGGATAATCGACCTGTCAGTCGGGAAGGATGAAAATCATCCCACCCTCTGCACCAGATGTGCGGCGGTGGTGGAAACACTGGAGGGGTAGATATGGTCCGCAGTGAAGAAGGCAACCGTATCGTGATCACGGTACTGGGGCATGACCGGGTGGGGATAATAGCCGGAATAGCCACCATCCTGGCCGAGGGCGGTATAAATATCCTGGACATCAACCAGACCATTATGCAGGGATTTTTCACCATGGTGATGGTTGCGGATATGACCGGCAGTCCCCTGGACATCGTCTCGTTAAGGGAAGTATTGAACCGCAAAGGAACCGAGATGCAGCTGCAGATAACCGTTCAGCATGAAGACATCTTTAATTACATGCACCGCATCTAATGTATAAGTGAGGGAACCTGCGGGTTCCCTCTATTTTATGAAAAGCTAAATTGATATTCCGAAATATAGGGGAGGTACAGACCATGCCCTTCAGCATCAGTAAGGATGAAGTCCTGGAAACCGTAAATATGCTGGTCACCGAGAACTTGGATATCAGGACCATCACCATGGGCATAAGTATCATGGATTGCCGGGGCGAAAACGGCGCTGAGACCGGGAGGCGCGTCTACGAAAAGATAACCCGCTGTGCCGCCCGGCTGGTAAAAGTAGGGGATGATATTGAGAAGGAATATGGAATACCTATTATCAATAAACGCATTTCGGTTACTCCGGTGGCTATCATCGGCAATGGGTTTTCAGCCGACGCGATGGTAAAAATCGGATACGATCTGGACCGGGCGGCGGCGGAGGTAGGGGTCAATTTCATCGGCGGATTCTCGGCCCTGGTCCACAAGGGATTCAGTCAGGGCGACCGGGCACTCTTCGAAGCCATCCCGGAGACATTGGCCCGCTCTGAACGGGTATGTTCCTCAATAAACCTAGGCACCACCAAATCCGGCATCAATATGGACGCTGTGGCCTGGATGGGGGAGATTATAAAGAAGACGGCCGCGCTGAGCGCTGACCGGGATGGACTGGGTTGTGCCAAACTGGTGATCTTCTGTAACGCGGTCGAAGACAATCCGTTCATGGCGGGGGCTTTTCACGGGGTAGGTGAACCGGAAACAGTACTTAATATAGGTATCAGCGGGCCCGGGGTGGTATTGGGGGCGGTCCGCAAGCACCCGGAGGCAGATCTAGGCGAACTGGCCAATATCATCAAGAAAACCGCCTTTAAAATAACCCGTACTGGAGAGATGGTAGCACGGATCGCTTCCCAGCGGCTTAATGTGCCCTTTGGCATCATCGATCTTTCTTTAGCGCCGACCCCGGCCATCGGCGACAGCGTGGCCGACATCCTGGAATCGATGGGCCTTGAAAGGGCAGGGACGCATGGGTCCACCGCGGCTTTGGCCATGCTTAACGACGCTGTGAAGAAAGGCGGGGCTATGGCCTCATCCTATGTGGGCGGCCTTTCCGGCGCTTTCATACCGGTCAGCGAAGATCAGGGGATGATCAACGCAGTCAGCCAGGGAGCTTTGAGCATTGATAAACTGGAAGCTATGACCTGTGTCTGCTCAGTGGGTTTGGATATGATAGCCATTCCCGGAGACACCCCGGCCGAGACCATATCCGCCATAATAGCTGATGAGGCCGCCATCGGGATGATAAACCGCAAGACCACTGCGGTTCGAATCATACCGGCACCCGGTAAGAAAGAAGGAGATTGGGTGGAATTCGGCGGGTTGCTGGGTCGGGCTCCGGTAATGAAGGTCAACCAATTTTCACCCGCGGCTTTTATTCACCGGGGCGGCAGGATTCCAGCCCCAATCCACTCGCTCAACAACTGACCGTATTATATTCTGCCAACCAAGGGATAATATTATCAGGAGCGCGCTGCTATGAACGACGAGCCGGAAAGCAAGAATGAACAAGGATTACTGGGGGAGATATCCGCCAAGCTGGACAACATCGCAGTAGCAATGGAAAAGACCGGCATTACCGAATATGTAGATATGATCCATAATCCCCGGCGGCTGATGTTTGTGAACTTCTGGGTTGGGGTGGCGCGCGGATTCGGGATGGCCATCGGCTTTACCCTGCTGGCGGCATTGGTTATCTACCTGATGCAGAGACTGGTGGTTATAAATATGCCCCTCATCGGGGATTTCATCGCCGAGATCATCAATATAGTTCAGAATCAACTTTACACCGATGTACTTAAAATGCCTCGGTGACAGATATGAGGTGTCAGTAGATGGATGAACAGACCCGCTTGCTTAATAAAAAACATGAACTGGAACAACTGATCAGGAACAACCAAGAATTATACCAGCAGTCCTTGTACTGGAGTGGCATGCTGCCGGCGACCATGGTCCATCCGTCGGATCTGGCCGGTCATCTGCAAGTATTGAATATCGAATTGGATCGCATCAACGATGCGCTGGATGATTACGGGACGGATGTGATGAACTGAGCCTGAGTTTGCCCGGATTGAAAAAGTGGTAATATGGTAATATATTATCAAGGTAAAGGGGGAGGCAGTTTGAGAATCGGCATCTTCACTGAAAGCTATAAGCCTTATACCAGTGGAGTGGTGACATCCATTTCGACCTTCAAAGATGAATTGACCCGTTTGGGACATGATATATATGTTTTTGCACCCAATTATCCCAACCATGAAGAGGAAGAAGACAATGTCTTCCGTTATTTTTCCATCCCCGCACCCACCAATCCTGGTTATACCCTGGCCCTGCCGGTTCACCCGGGGATGCTGACCATGATGAAGAAATTGCGGCTGGACCTGATTCATGTCCACTCTCCTTTCACGATGGGGAGAGTCGGATTGCATTACGCCCGCAAATTCGATCTGCCCCTGATGTTTACATACCATACCCGTTATGACCAGTATGTCCATTACCTGCCCATGGCCAAGGACCTGGTCAAAGACGTTACTATCAAATACAGCCGTCATTTTTGTAACGAGTGCGATCATATCATCGCACCTTCGCGGGAGATAGAGTCTATCATCCGCAGCTTCCTGGTTACCACCCCCATAAGTGTGGTGCCCACCGGTATCCCCCTGGAAAAATTCGATGGCGGTGATGCCTACTGGCTGCGCAAGAATTATCCCATCCCTCCCCAGAATCAGATACTTCTGTTCGCCGGAAGGTTGGGTCAGGAAAAGAATATCCATTTCCTGATCGAATCGTTCCATCAGATCAAACAGACCCTGCCCAATACCACCTTGGTATTGGTGGCGGCGGGACCGCTGGAGGATGAACTCAGGGACTTGGCGGCCTCTTTGCACCTATCGGAACAGGATATAGTATTCGCCGGCAAACTGCCGTTCAAATCACTGGTAAACGCTTATTATTCGGCTGACCTTTTTGTATTTTCATCGCTCACCGAGACCCAGGGTCTGGTAGTAATAGAAGCCATGGCAGCCGGATTACCGGTGGTGGCAGTACGGGCTTCCGGGGTGCGGGAGATGGTGAGAGACGGGGCCGACGGGTTGCTGACAGCAGAAGACAGCCATGAATTTGCCAGCGCCGCCTGCCGGATCCTCAGGGACGAGCGCTACCACCGTTACCTCCGCACCAATGCACTGCAAAGAGCCGAGGAACTATCATCCCATAATATGGCAGTACGCCTGGAAGCTGTTTACGAACAGCTGGCTGCCAGCGAACCTCATCAGACCAGAACTATCAGGAAGATCAGTTCTTGGATGGGGTCCTAATACTTCATAGAGGAATATAACCGTGTCGAATATAATGAAGTTCCTGGCCATCCTGGTGGGAAAATTTATTATTTTGGCCAGCCGCATAGCTGGTAACCAGGGCAGCACCCTGCCCGGCAGAGTGGCGGGTCTGATTTACCCCTCCATCCTCGAGGCGCTGAGCCGCAACACCGTCCGCAGCACGCTGGTCATAACCGGGACCAACGGCAAGACCACTACCACCAACATGGTGGCCGCCATTATCAAGGCCCAGGGGAACTCATTGGTCCATAATAAGGCCGGGGCCAACATGCTAACCGGCATCACTACTGCTTTCATCCGTTCGACCAACCTGCTGGGCAACAAGAAATTCGACTACGCCCTGCTGGAGACGGATGAAGCCAATGTGCCCCTGTTGCTGCAGGTACTGCAACCGCGCTACCTTCTTATCACCAATTTCTTTAGGGATCAATTGGACAGGTTTGGCGAGCTGGACTACACCATTTCTTTGATCAAGGAGGCGGTCAAAGGCACTGGAGTCGATCTGGTCCTGAACAGCGATGATCCGCTGCAGTCCAACCTGGCCGCGGAGACTGGCCTGCACTGCTGGTATTATGGATTCGCCGATACCATCTACGACACCCCGGCCGGTTCGGATAGCCGGGAAGGGCGTTATTGCGTGGTATGCGGACAGGAACTGCACTACAGCCGTTTCCATTACGCCCAGCTGGGGACCTTCAAGTGCCCTGATTGCGGTGATTCCAATCCGGTCCCGGATTTCCTGGCCACCCAGCTGCAATTGACGCCCAGTCTGGATTTCAAGGTCAATGGCCTGCCCATCGAGAGCCCCTATCAGGGATTCTATAATGCTTATAACGTACTGGCCGCAGTAACCATAGGCAGACTCATCGGGATGGATACCTCCGTAATCCAAAAAGCCCTTTATGAGTTCCGCCCTCAGGCTGGCCGTATGGAGAGCTTTACCATCGGAGGCAAGAAGGTGATCCTGATACTGATCAAGAATCCAACCGGATTCAATCAAAGCTTAACCATGCTGAGCATGGACCCAGCCGCCAAAAATCTGTTCCTGGCCCTGAACGACAACGCTGCCGACGGAAGGGATGTGAGCTGGATCTGGGATGCTGATGTGGAACTGCTCTGCCCGGAAATCGACGCCATTAACCGTATCGTTTGTTCGGGGCTGCGCAGCGGTGATATGGCGGTCCGCATCAAGTACGCGGGAGTCCCCAACCATAAGATAAATATCCTGCCGGATTTGGAAGAGGGGATAACGGAAGCAGTCAGGCTGGAATCCGCCGTCAGTTACATACTCTGTACCTATACCGCCTTGTTTGCCAGCCGCAAGATACTAGTTAAACTGCAGAAGCAGTATCCATCCCGGCTGCCGCAGGGGACCGGCTCGCCGCAGCGGTCGGCTTAAGGATCAGATAGTATGATGCGGTTTGATAACCAACAGATACAGGTGGTAATGATATGGTGAAGTTGTGTATAGCCCATATGTATCCCGACCTCATGAACCTGTACGGTGACCGGGGTAATCTCATCTGCCTGCAAAAACGGATGGAATGGTACGGATTGGGCTGTGAGATCAAGAATATCCATTTGCAAGAGCAGTTGGATTTCGGGCAGATAGATATGATTTTTATGGGAGGCGGTTCGGACCGGGAGCAGGGATTGGTTTATGGCGACCTGGTCGGCAAGGCGGACCAGTTGCTGGCACAGATTAAAACCGGGCTGCCGGTGCTGGCCATCTGCGGCGCCTACCAGTTGCTGGGGGCATACTACCAGTCCTATGATGGCCAGGTGATGCAGGGGCTGGATTTCTTTCCTTTTCATACCGTAGGCAAAAAAGAGCGCTTGATAGGCAATATAATACTGGAGAGCCAAATCGGCGGAGCCACCACCACTCTGGTCGGTTTCGAAAACCACGGCGGGCGCACTTATTTCCAGGATCCTGGATTGCAGCCCCTGGGCCAGGTAATAGCCGGGCACGGGAACAATGGGCAGGACAAAACTGAGGGGATGAGGTTCTACAACCTGGTCGGCACCTACCTGCACGGTCCCTTGCTGCCGAAGAATCCCCTGTTGGCTGACTTCTTTATAGAAGCTATGGCGGCTCGAAAGGGGATCGAGATCGATCGCCGTCTAGACGATTCCATCGAGCATATTGCCCATGAACAGGTGCGCAATAAGATTCTCTCCGCTAAAAAGGGATAAAACCAGGCAATTTGGGCAGGATATTAGCAAAAAGTACCATAAAGGGGTAGATTGCTATGGGTCCCGATTCCAACGTGCTGGCTCTCCATTCGTTCCCTGCCGAACTCATCCAGCTTCGCATGACCGAAGTACTGGCCGCGGAGAATCCCGACATAAAAGTTATCCTGGATTACCTGACCGCTCACCAGGGCAAGATGCTGCGGCCGCGCCTGGTCTTCCTCACCGCTTCTTTAGCTCCCCACGACCCGGAGATAGTCCGTGATGTGGCGGTGGCAGTGGAACTTATCCACATGGCATCACTGGTCCATGATGATGTGATAGATGAAGCCTTTACGCGGCGGGGTAACGACAGCCTCAACCGCCGCTGGGGCAACACGGCCAGCGTCCTGGCCGGGGACTACCTGTTCGCCACTGCCTTCAACCTGATCAACCGCAATGGTATGCAGCCCATCATGGAGAACCTCACCACCACCATCCGCATCATGTGTGCCGGAGAAATAAAACAGCTGACTCTGGCCCGCAACCTGGCGATCAGGGAAGAGGAATACCTGGAGAAAAGCTATGGCAAAACCGGGTGTCTGTTTGCATCCAGCTGTAAGATCGGTGCACTGGCTGCCGGGCTCCCTGAGGAAGTGGCGTACAACCTGGAACAATACGGCCTTAATCTGGGATATGCCTATCAGATAATTGACGATCTGCTCGATTTCCTGGCCGACAGCGCCCGTTTGGGAAAGCCGGTGGGCACCGACCTGACGGAAGGGAACATAACCCTGCCGGTCATTTATGCCTTGAGGAACAGTAAATACGGGCCACAGCTGCGCTCCCTGTTGCAAGACGAGAGCCGTCTGACAGGAGAAAAGATTCCGGAGATCGTGGAGATTCTGATGGCGACCGGTGCCATCGAGTCTTGTTTGCAGTTGGTCCACCAGTTCATAGATCGCAGTCTAGCCTATATTAAAGAATTACCTCAGGGTGCTGCGGTAAGAGAACTGGAGTTATTGGCTGCCCTGCTGTTGGATACCTATAATCAGATGCTGACACGATCGGTCGAAGCAGTACCCAGCGAGGCAATCAACTGATGCATTCCGATACTATCTCCACAGTCAGGTGGCGGGCGGTGTCTCCCTACAAAAAGAGTACCGGATGGATGCAGGCCGGCTATTTATGCCACTACATTTTCCGGATTCTCCCACATGTCAATCGTTTGCTGAGTTCCTGGAGAATGGAAGCGGGACACTGTGAAGATGCCGAGTTGAAACGGCAGGCTTTGGCCTCCATCGCGGGCAAGGACTTCCATTGCCAGGGAGGTGCGTTTTTGGCAGTGGCCAATCCGCCTGCTGAACACATATTGGTACCGCTTATCGTTGCCTATCAGACCCTGTGCGACTACCTCGATAACCTGTGCGACAGATCTGATTGCCTGGAAGGCCCAGCCTTCCGTCAGCTCCACCTGTCCCTCATCGACGCCCTGACCCCGGAAGCCCCCCTGCGAGATTATTACTTCGGCTATCCCCACTCTGGCGACGGAGGGTATATAGTAAAACTGGTGGCAGAATGCCGCCGTCAAATAGTGCATTTACCCTGTTATCAGCTCGTCTATCACGATGTTATCGGTCTGGTTCGACTATACATAGACCTGCAGGTGAAGAAACACCTCGCCTGGGAGGTGCGGGAGGATACCCTGAAGGCTTGGGCCCAGGGAAATCTGAACTGGAATCCCGGTATCGAATGGAATGAATTTGCCGCTGCCACTGGCTCCACCCTGGCTTTGTTTGCATTGCTGGAATTAGCCTCCCACAGTGACGCCGACGCAGTTCAGGCCGCTGCCATACTGGATGGTTACTTCCCCTGGATATGTGGGCTCCATATACTGCTCGATTACTTGATCGATCAGGCAGAAGACCGGGAGGGCGGCGACCTGAACTTCACCTTCTACTATGCCGACCACGATTACATGATGGACCGGTTCAAAACCTTTATCCGCGAAGCTCACCGGAGAGCCAGTGATATGCCCGAGTCCGGTTTCGCCAAGACCGTCATCGAAGGACTACTGGCCATGTATTTGACCGACAAAAAGGTGGTTCAACAAGGATTCAGCAGGAACGCTCGAGAATTGCTGTATGCATCGGGCAGCAGCGCCCGTTGCACCTATCAGGTCTGCAAGCTGGTACGTAAGGTGATTTAGACTTAAAAGCCTCGCAGGCAGACAACCCGGGCATCCTTGAGAGTCGGCGCCGCAACAGCCGCTTTGCGGCTGAAACCATAGAAATTGCAAATACGGTGCTCAGTCACATTTAATCGCATATCATGGCCTCCGGTCGTTCACTTTTGATTTGGATGATCGGGGGTATTTTTATGCTATTGACCGCAGTTTACTGAGAAGACGGCTCGGTATTATATGGAGTATTTTGCATGTATGACAAATAATTTCACTCAAATGCAGGAAAGTAGACGATTTAGTAGAAATGTCTCCCCTAGAGCCAAAATTCCAGCAGGATGGCTTTTTATACTAACATTGAAAAGCGGTAATCTTTAACCTCAGATGACAGGTCAGGAAAAGCGAACCGGACTTCACGGAAAGGATGGACATTTATGAACAGTAAATACGGCGATAGATTCATGCGCAATTTAGGAATATTTACCGAAGCCGAGCAGGAGCAACTGAGAAAAGTCACAGTTGCAGTCGCTGGCGTCGGGGGTGTGGGCGGGCTATTGGTGGAAAGACTGGTCAGGCTGGGAATCGGCAATATAAAAATGACCGACCCGGGAACATTTGAAATTAGCAATACCAATCGACAGTTCGGTTGCTGCGGCGCCACCAACGAGCTTTACAAGGTTGAGGTAGTATATGAGGCGGTCCAGGCTATAAACCCAGAAGCCCATATCATTTACGACACCTTCGGCATCACCAATATTCAGGATGCGGAAAGGTTTGTAAACGGCGCCGACCTGGTCATGGATGAGATGGATTATGGGGCTTGGAAGGAATCCATCTACCTTCAGCGCGCGGCCAGAAGAAGGGGCATTTATTACAGTTTTGCCGGCGCCCTTGGTTTTGGCGCCTTGTTGACCAGTTTTGCTCCCGATGGTGTCACATTGGAGGAATACAATGGGATGCCTGCAAATAAGGATCTGGATCAGATGGATGTTGTAAACGTCGGTGCCGAAAAGGTCCTGCCCGTCAACCCTTCCTATATCACCTCAGCAATGACCATGGAAACCCTCCAAGAGATAATTAGCGGGATAAGACCTGTACCTACCTGCAGCATTGGGGTTGGCCTGGCTTCTATTATGGCTGCCAGTGCGGCAGTCAACATATTGTTGCAGCGTCAGGATGTCGTCAAGGCTCCTCGCTACACATACCTGGATCTATTCGATCGACAATTTATGATCGGATCGATTGCGAAAAACGGCATCGAGTAGACAGGGCCGCAAATGTCTAAATATGGAATCCATATAATGTGATGATGATTGTCAAAGAGGCAAAGGATGGATGGTTTCCGGGATATGTCAATAGATGTTATTGCACAAATATGGTAAGATTGGTGAAATTACGAGGGGCGGTGTCGATTTTTATTGCCTTCCAGATAAAAAGATCGTCATTATTCCCATATGAGGATCCAGATATTTTCCGAAACAGATATTAGAATACGTATATATAAAAAAGGGTCCAGATACGACCCAAAAACCAAATAATATTGGTAAAAATTACGATTTCTGTTGTATTTAAATATTTCATCATATATTCTAAATTCAACGCAATGCTTAATTTTAGGGGTTTGTTTCACTTACATAAGCAAGGAATACCGGTACTATAGTATTGAATAAAAAACCTCAATGATATGGGACTGGGGGGCGGCTTAAACAGGGTGATGGCGCTGTTTTGTCGTTTGTCAAGAATCCATCAAAGGGGTATGGGGGAACAACGGTGAATTTTGACGAGAAACTCCGCAAAAAGCAATATGACCTTATTTGGCAAGAATATTGCGGATTTCTCGACCTTTCCATGTCCCAATACATGGATATACAGCAACGGCTGATGTTGGAACAGATGCAGTTGTATGCTAACTGTGAACTGGGTAAACACATTATGAAAGGCCAAAAGCCGTCTAGCATCGATGAATTCCGTGATGTGGTTCCATTGTCCAGATATGAGGATTACGCGGATTTCCTCCTGACCAAAAATGAATCAGCCCTGCCGGCCAAGCCTATGGTATGGATTGAGACAACTTGGGAAGGGGCCAAAAATCCAATAAAAACAGCTCCCTATTCAGAAGGCATGGTCAAGAACTACAGTAACTCTATCATGGCCGTGATCATATTGGCCACCAGCCATGCTCGCGGGGATATCAATCTGCGAGGAGGAGAAAACTTCCTTTATGGTATGGCTCCTATGCCTTATCTTACTGGAATGGTACCCCACCTCGTTGCCAACACTTTTACCGTAAACTTTTTACCACCAACCGCAGAAGCCGAATCGATGGGATTCCGTGAACGTACCAAAATTGGCTTCGAGATGGGGATGCAGAGGGGGATCGACCTATTCTTTGGCTTGAGCAGTATCGTGGCCAAAATGGGGGAGTCCTTCGTTTCCGGAAGTGGTTCAGGTGGGATCCAAATCACAAAAAATTCCGCCCGGATGAATAGTCGTTTGTTTAAAGCCTGGCTTAATAGTAAGCAGGAGAAGACTCCGATCAGCCCCAAGGACATATGGACTTTGAAAGGTTTGGCATGTACCGGTACTGATACCGCTAGTCTCAAGCCTAAGATTGAAGAGTACTGGGGAGTCAGGCCGTTGGAATTATTCGGGGGAACGGAGTGCGGATGCATAGCTACTGAGACATGGAAGAAGGATGGACTGGTGTTCTATCCAGATGTAGATTTTTATGAGTTCATCCCCAAAACCGAATTTGATACTCACCTGGACAATCCGACCTACCAACCCAATACATATTTAATGGACGAACTGGTCCCAGGCAATCTATACGAACTAGTTGTCTCCAATTTCAAGGGGGGAGCATTTGCCCGCTACCGCACCGGGGACGTTTTCCGGTGTGTTTCTCTATATAATAAGGATGAAAACGTACAGCTTCCTCATTTCGCCTATATTGACAGGTTTCCGACGATCATTGATATCGCAGGGTTTACTAGAGTCTCGGAGGACACTATCAGTCAGGCCATAAGCATATCCAAACTCGACATCGATGATTGGTTCGCAATAAAAGATGTTACCGCCGACAACCGTACCTTTGTGCACATGTTTGTTGAAATCGGGTTGGAAGGGACAAGATCAGGGCTTAATCACGATATAATTTGTGATCACCTGTCCATCTACTTCCGGCACATAGATTCCGACTTCAAAGACTTAAAGGCTCTACTAGGGATAGATCCTCTCAAGGTCACCGTGATTCCGCGTGGTTCAATCGGACGTTTCTTGGACAAATTCGGCCGTAATATTCGCCGTATGAACCCTTCTCACTATGACATGGTGGAGATACTAAAGATAGCCGGCGACGCCGTTAGAAGAGAGGTGCCTTGATGCCCCTTCTAGAACTGGTTTCTTCCGTTATACCAACAGTGGCATTATTGAGCTATTGCCTATTGCTGCTGATCTTTTCTTTGTCCAAAAAAGATACTCATATAAGAAATTTCATTGCGGTATTGGTCGGTCTTGTGGTGTGGACTGCTCCGGCAATACTCATGCAGATGGAGTTTTTTCCAGGAGTATTATTCTGGCATCGGATAATGATTGTCGGTATGCTGGCTACTCCTTTCTTAATCTATCTTTTCGTAGCGGTTTATACTGGAACCACCAACATTTATAGCCTAACTTTTTGGGGCTTGATAGCAGCTGGATCGATAATCATTGATCTTCTCGGTTATGTGATAATTGACTCAGTAGTGATGAAATATGATATAGCAATTTTCGGACGCATTTTTACAGGGGTGGAATTCGTCTATACAATAGGGCCGATAGCATCCGTGTTGTTTTCACTAATGTTCATCATGATTCTAGTTATAATCGTGAAAGCATGGAAGAGCGTTAAGAGTGGAAACATCTTGTACGACCAGATTGGATTAATAATAATCGGCATTTCGATTATGTTCGTGGGAACGCTTATAAACTCACTAGCCCTTCATAAATATCCTGTTGCGGTCTTGGCCTGCCTCATAAATGCTATTTTAATGACCATATCCATATACAAGTACCGTATGTTAGAACTCCGTTTCATAATCTCGCGAGGAATAGCATATTCTATTTTCGCTTTGATGATTACGGTCGCATACGTCTACGTGGTAATTTACATACAGCATAATGCTAACCAGTTTTATGGTGATGGATTTATTTACTTTTCGGCATTGAGTGCATTAGCTGTGGCTTTTATATTCCAACCACTATACAAACTCACCGGTACTTTTGTTGACCGAATATTTTCACGGGCCGAATATATGCGCCGCCAAGCTTTGCGCAATTTTAGCCTGATCATCTCCAATAATCTGGACCTGCACAACATCGCCGACCTGTTGATCGAATCGGTGCAACAGGCAATAAGAACCAACAGCGTACTGTTGTTGATGAAGGATGAGGAGAAGGACAGCTATCAGATATTTCACAGCTCTGCTCAGATATTTAGGCCAGATATAAATATCCCCGCCGACAATCCTATTGTGCTGTGGTTTGAAGCTGACCATCCCAGTTTGTCACGAAGTGAGCTGCAGTCTCTGCCTTTCTTTAAGTCCATGTGGGACAAGGAAAAACGCACCCTGAATGAATTAGGGGTCGAGGTGACAATCCCCATCAAGAGTCGCTCCGAATTGATAGGCATGATGATGCTAACCCGCAAGCATGATAATTCAGCATATAGCATGGATGATTTGGATTTATTGACCTATTTGGGCGCTTCCACGGGAGTTGCCCTGGATAATGCCCGCCTTTTTAACCGCTCCCAAACCGAGGCAATGACCGACAGCCTGACCAAGCTGCACAATCACCGCTATTTTCACCGAGCCTTAAGTGAGGAAGTGGAAAAACTCGGATCGGGGGAATTGTCGCTGCTGATGATCGACCTGGACCTGTTTAAGCTCTTCAACGACCTTTACGGCCACGTGGAAGGCGACAACGCGCTGGAGACAGTGGCCTCCATTCTTATGCGCAATGTGGGCCAGAAGGGTATCGTCTGCCGTTACGGCGGAGAGGAATTTACGGTGCTGCTGCCCCGCTGTGGTACCAAGATGGCTTATGACCTGGCCGAGAAAATCCGGATGGATATCGAAAAGACCTTCTTCAGCATGAATGATGTGACCCAACGCTTCCTGACCGCCAGCATAGGAGTCTGTACTTACCCATATGCGGCCCCTACTACTGAAGAACTTTTGAAACGGTCAGATATAGCCATGTATACCGCAAAAAATTCCGGCAAGAA
This sequence comes from uncultured Syntrophomonas sp., assembly GCA_964494735.1. GTDB lineage: Bacteria > Bacillota > Syntrophomonadia > Syntrophomonadales > Syntrophomonadaceae > PHAA01. Next base: position 38,529 of record CAZBSD010000008.1, on the reverse strand, counting down.
TAAGACTGTCATCTACACCCCCGAAATCAGGCTCGGCGAAACGGCGGCTATGGGTGACATAACTCACAACGGCGCCATGAAACCGAATTTTGCCGCCACCATATATGCGCTTACAGCGGCCATCGACGCCAAGGATCATTATACATTCGGTCATTCCCAGAAGGTAGCCGAGTACGCCACCGTCCTGGCCAGCAAACTTTCCCTGGATAAATCACATGTGGAGCTCATCCAGGAGGCAGGTTTGCTGCACGACATCGGCAAGATTGGCATACCGGAACACATACTCACCAAGACCGGGCGCCTTACCAACGAAGAGTTTGATATAGTCAAGCAGCATGTAGAGATGTCCATAACCATCATCAAACATCTTCCCTCCATGAACCATGTGATCCCAGCCGTTATCGGCCACCATGAACGATGGGACGGGAAGGGCTATCCGCGCGGCTTGCGCTGCGAAAATATCCCGTTGGCAGCCCGATGCCTGGCCATCGCTGACGCTTTTGATGCCATGACCTCCAACCGGCCTTATCGCAAGGGCCTGAGTGTTACTGCCGCTCTGACGGAGATCGAGAACAACATAGGCACCCAGTTTGATCCGCTGCTGGCCAACATCTTCGTCAAGCTGGTCAAGGAGGGAGTCATAAAGGTTGACAGTCAGCAGAACATCAAGGTAGTGAGCTAGATACAGGACAAGCACTGACATACCAGAAGAGAGCGGTACGGGATAATTTCTTGCCCCGGCCGCTAATCTTTTTTTATTGTTCGGGACTACGGGTCGAAAAGAGGAGCTCGGCAGGAGTTGCCGAAATAAATAACTAATAATTGAATCAATGAAAGGGATGTGAATAATGCAGGTGAAGGTAACCATCCTGGTTGAGAATACCACCCCCACCCCGGGGTTGATGGGGGAGTACGGATTTGCTTGTTGGCTCGAAATCGACGGCCGACACTTGTTATTCGACACCGGCAGTGAACAAGCCTTGTTTCACAACAGCCAGGTACTGGGAATAAATCTGGCTGAAATCGAGGATGTGGTCATAAGCCATGGGCATTTCGACCATACCGGGGCCCTGCTGCCTCTGCTCAAACTGTATGGCCCCAAACGGATATTGGCTCATCCCCGGTTGTTCCTACCCCGCATGCTGCCTCTGGATAAGGGAGGGTTTAAGCAAATCGGCACCCCCTTCACCTCAACCGAGCTGGAGAAAGCCGGCGCGAATTTCGTTTTCCATGATCAGTGGTGGGAGATGTGGCCCGGGGTCTATATCAGCGGTGAGATACCGCGATATCATGATTTTGAGGATGTGGGCGGTGATTTCAAGGTAGAGGTAAACGGTCAAATCCAACCCGATCATCTGGAAGACGATATGGCACTAGTGGTGGATCTGCCCGACGGTCTGCTGGTAATAAGCGGCTGCGCCCATGCCGGGTTTTTAAACATTATCAGACAAGCCCAGAAGATCACCGGCAAGTCCAAGATTCTGGCTTATGTCGGTGGCACTCACCTGATGAACGCCACCGAGAGCCGCATCGATCAGACCATACAAACCCTGCGGCGGCTAGACATTGACCGCCTGGTTGTGGCCCACTGCACCGGTTTCCGTGCCGCCGCCAGACTGTTTAACGAACTGGGCTCCAAGGTCGTAAAGGGTGAAACGGGCATGAAGTTCCTGTTCCAATAGATGAGCCAGTCAATCAATAAAGACCTGGAGGTGCCGCAGCTTGGATATCAATCAATTCAGACTTAAACCCAGAGACCTGGCCAGAACCTGTCAACCGTCAACTTTCAGGTTCACCAGCACCGCAGATATAGATCCCTTGCAGGGTATCATCGGCCAGGAGCGGGCCGTGCGGTCCCTGGGGTTTGCCATGGACATCAAGAACGAAGGCTACAATGTTTATCTGGCCGGGTATTTTGGCACCGGCAAGACCACCCTGGCCAGGGAGATGCTCAACAAAAAGGCCAGTGCCGAGCCGGTGCCGAATGATTGGTGTTACGTGAACAATTTCAAAGAGCATGAATGCCCGATTGCGTTGAGTCTGCCGGCCGGCTGGGGCCAGCGGTTCCGCCAGGACGTAGCCACCGCCATGGACGATTTCGCCAAGAATATAGGCAAGGCTTTTGAGAATGAGACCTTCGAACTGCAAAAAGCGGCCCTGGTCAACAAATTCGTGGAAGAGGGCAATCTGCTCTATGTCCGTTTGGAAGCCGAGGCCCGCGTCTTTGGATTTACCATCCAGCGCACCCAGTCCGGCGTCAACAGTATACCTTTAAAAGAGGACGGGACCCATATGAACCAGGACGAATTCCTGGCCCTTCCCGATGACGAACGGGCTGAACTGATGAAGAAAAGCGCTGCGGTCCAGGATCGCATCAACGACTCCTTCCGCCAATACCGGGATTTGGATAAAGAACTGAAGGAAAAACTGAGAGAGTTGGAGTTGGACACCGCCCGGCAGGTAGCGTCACCCGGCTTTGCCGCTACGGAACAGAAGTATGCCCAGTTGCCGGAGGTGATGCAATACCTGGCTGATGTGCAGGCGGATATCCTGGATAATTTGGAGTTATTCAAGTCCAGCGACGACGATTCCCCCATGAACCTGCTGCGGCGCATGGACAAAAGGGCATTGCTGAGAAGATACCAGGTGAACCTGATAGTCGACAACGCCGCCCTGCAAAACGCCCCGGTCATTTACGAGACCAATCCCAGTTATACCAGTCTGTTTGGGCAGATCGAATTCGAGAGCGAATTTGGGGTATTGACCACCGATTTTTCCAGGATCAGAGCCGGTTCCATCCACAAAGCCAACGGCGGTTACCTGGTCATGAACGTCTATGATATTATCAAGAATTTCTACGTCTGGGATAAGCTCAAACGCGTTCTAAAAAATAATGAGATCGTGGTGGAGAGTCTGAGCAAGACCTTCGGCCTGGGTAACGCCGAGACCCTGGAACCTGAAGCCATCCCCATCGATCTCAAGGTCATATTGATCGGCGATCCCCAGTATTATTATCTTCTCTATCAATATGACGAAGAGTTCCAGAAGCTCTTTAAGATCAAAGCTGATTTTGATATCGATATGGACCGTACCCCGGCCAACACCAGAGACTACGCCCGTTTCATAAGCTCGGTCTGCACCAACAAAAAGCTGCGCCATTTCAGGCCCGGGGCGGTAGCCCAGGTGGTAGACTACGGCAGCCGTATGGCCGACGACCAGGATAAACTGAGTACCTTGTTCAACAAACTGGTGGAGATCATCTATGAAGCCAACTGCTGGGCCGGCTATGATAGGGAGGAAATGGTGGATCGCCGCCACGTGCGTCGGGCTATCGCTGAAAAACGGGACCGCTCCGCGATGATCGAAGAGAGATTGCAGGAGTACATCGAACAAGGTACCATCATGATCGATGTCTACGGTGCCAAGGTGGGGCAATTGAACGGACTGGCGGTTTACCAGGTAGGGGACCACCAATTCGGTAAACCGGTTCGTATTACCGCCAAAACCTTTATGGGCGAGAAAGGTCTGGTCAACATCGAAAGGGAGATTCATCTCAGCGGCAGCATCCACAGCAAGGGGGTACTTACCTTGAATGGCTACCTGGGGGCGCAGTATGCCCAGGACAAGCCCCTCTCCCTATCCGCCAGCCTCACCATTGAACAGAGTTATGCCGGGATAGAAGGTGACAGTGCCTCCAGTGCGGAACTATATGCGCTTCTCTCCAGCCTGGCTGATGTACCCCTGAGCCAAAGCATCGCGGTCACTGGCTCAGTCAACCAGAACGGAGAGATACAGCCGGTGGGCGGCGTCAATTATAAAATTGAAGGATTTTTCCGGGTGTGCCAAAAACGTGGTTTGGACGGCCAGCAGGGAGTAATCATCCCCTGGCAGAATGTCCGCAATCTGATGCTGGACGAGGACGTTATCGCTGCGGTCCGAGCCCGGAAGTTCAATATCTGGGCGGTGCGGCACGTGAATGAGGGACTGGAGATCCTGACCGGCATCGCTGCCGGAGAAAGAAAGGAGAACGGAGAATTTCCGGCGGACAGCCTTCACTACCGGGTCAACCGCCAGCTCAATGAGTGGGGCACGCGGGGAGCCTCCCGTTGGGCGGGAACTATCCAGCCAGCTCATGGATCCCTGGGGGGACCCAGAAGAAGAGCCAGGAGGTCATCACCATGAGAAAAATGAAAATGGCCCTGGTCGTTATGTTGTTAGTGATGACCATTGGTGCTGCCGGCTGCGGTTATGATTACCGTTCCCTGCTGCCGGGGGCCAAGAAGGATGAAACAGCCTTGATTAGAGTTCGGATCCATTTCACTGACCAGGCCGAGATCCCCTCTTGTTATGTCAAGAGCCTAGGTATTGATTCCGAAGCGCAGGTATATGCGGGGGGACCGTCTTCGAATTACATTTATGATCAGGATCGCAATATCATCGGTTCCTTTAATTATCAAAATGTCCTGTATATGACGGTGCTTCCGGATGAAACGGCTGCCAATGATTAAACAGAGGAAAGGGAGATGCAATTATGGAACAGGTAGAAGCCAAGTGCATGTTGTGCGGCAAGGTCTATCAATTGGAGGAAGACAATAAAGACTTCAAGAAGTTGTCGGATCCCAGCAAACCAGGCACCTATATCTGCGACCTGTGCGCCAACCGGGTCAGATATGAATCGGACGATCACAAAAAACATCCCAAACCCTCCAGCACTTAAAGCGGGCAGGCTATTTCCAGGCTTGATACCAGTGGTAATCGATGAGATCGACTCCGCTCTCCAAAGCTGCCTTCTGGGTGTAGTAATTGGTGGCTCCGGCATAAACGTCGACCCAGTAAGGATATTTGCGCCACAGACCGTAATAGACATCACCGGTATCGTTTACTTCCAGAGTGTCATACCAGTCGCCCTGGATCATGACCGGCTTGGACAGAAATAGGGTGGTGCCGAAAGGAATGATGGGCTGGCGGGCCTCGCCGCCCTGATTCAGCGGGTGCAGGGGATGGACCGCGCCTGACCCCAGGAAATATCCCCGGGCTGAAGCCGACGCCGGTGCCTGGGGATGTTCGGTGTAGTAGGTCGACTTCTGGTGGTCCACCGAGAATCTCACATACCAGTGTGATTCAGACACTGGGGGCAGGACGGGTGGTTCGTTCAGTTCACTGGGAGGCAGGGGTTTGGTTTCGGGTTGATAAGCAGCCCGGAAAAAGAAGTAGGACGCCAGGAACAATGACATAATCAGCAGCGGGAACAATACCATACGCCCGTCTCGCACCATAGATATCAACCTCCTTTTACTAGTCTGGCTCCATTCAAGACTTTTATTAATTACAGATTGTGGATGCCATAATAATGGCAGAAATATCTACCTTTTCTAAAATTGGCGATCTGAATTACCAATCCGATCAGACCTGATCGGCACAGGAGAAATTGTGGGCAAGGAACTGTTTAATTTAAAGGAATATGGGGTCTTGGTCTTCAGATCCACCTCCCAAGCCCTGAAGGCGGAACGGATTCTGAAAGAGGCTGGGGCTGAATTCCTGGTCATACCCACCCCGCGGCAGATTTCTGCCAGCTGCGGTTTGGCGGTCAAAGTGACCCTGCCGGATGTGGGGATAACCCGCTCGGTCCTGTTGGACAAGAAGGTGGACATAGAAGGTGTCTACCGCATCGATACCCATAGCGGCCAATCCCGCTTGGAGAGGCTCGATCATGATTGAATTTTACCAGCGGGTAGAGCGGGTCTTCGCTCCCAACGGAAAACTGGCGGCGATTTTGGAGGATTATATCTGCCGGGAGGAACAGGTGCGTTTCGCCGGGGCAGTTGCCGAAGCGTTCCATGATGAGCTGTTCCTGGCCGCAGAGGCTGGGACAGGGGTGGGGAAGACGTACGGCTACCTGGTCCCGGCTTTGTTATGGGCCCAGCGGAGCGGAGAAAAAGTAGTGGTCTCAACCAAGACCAAAGCGCTCCAGCAGCAGATTGTCGATCGCGACCTGCCCCAGTTGGAACAAGCGCTGGACTTCGATTTTAAATATGTCGAAGCCAAGGGACGAGAGAATTACCTGTGCTGGAACAAATACCAGCGCATCCTTTCAGGCCGCAAGGGCCTGGAAGATAACCAGCTCGACTTCTTCCAAAAGATGATGCCCTGGGCTCAAGCCACCGCCAGCGGCGACCGCAAAGAGCTGGACCTGAGCCTGGACCTGATGCGGAACTGGGACGTAGTGATGGCCGACCGAAACAGCTGCCAACGGGAAAAGTGCCAATATCACGATAAATGCTTCCGCTTGAAGATGATAAGGTCCATGGCCAAGGCCGACCTGATTGTTACCAACCACGCCCTGTTGTTGTCCGATGCAGTAGTGGATAACCACATCCTGCCCGAATACTCGGCCTTGATTATTGATGAGGCCCATACCTTCGTCAAGGAGACTTTTGACCGTCTCGCCTTTCATTTCAACAAGGCCGAATTCCTGAGACTGCTGGGGATGCTCCACTTACCCGAACGACGTGGTAAAAGGGGCCATCTGGCTCACCTGCGCAGCCAATATCGGCAACTGGGGCCGCAGTTGGACGAATGCGAACAGCTGGTCAGCGGACTGGTCGGGGCTACCGGGAGAATATTCGATGGGATCACACAGGGACTCGATCTGCACCAGACCTTCAGCTTCAACCACATCCTCACTCCTGATGACAAGGACCACGACTGGCTGGCAGACATCCTGGATATTTACATCGGGGATTGGAATCCAGGCCTTGACCGGTTAATACAGAGCCTGGAAGAGGTGAATCGGAAATTGGAGGGCGAGGGTGAAAGCAACGAGCTGGTGGAAATCATCTTGGCTCTAAGGGATAGCGCCAACACCTTGTTCCATATAATCATTGAAGAAATGAACCGATCGTCCGTCGTCACCTGGGTGGAATTTTCCCGGGGGCAGGCGTCCGGCCTATGCGCGGGGGGAGTTGAAACCGGCGCACAATTGGCTGCAGACCTGTACGGCAGATTGAGGACACTGGTGATGGTATCAGCTACTCTGGCGGTGGAAGACAACTTCGATAATTTCATTTCCCGGTCCGGTCTGGAGTCTGTGGCTGATCAGGGCCGCCTGACCACTCACCTGGAGCATTCACCCTTCGACTATCAGCGCCAGGCCGCCCTCTACGTAGTGGATGATATGCCGGCTCCTGCCAGCCCGGCGTTTAATCCCGCGGTGGTCGAGGTTCTGTCGTCCATCTTCTCGTCCCAACGAGGCCGCACCATGGTGCTGTTCACCTCCCGTCAACAGCTGCAGGAGGCTTCTCTGGCCCTTAAGCCCTATTGCCAGCAGCAAGGATTGAATCTGTTGGTCCAGCACCAAGACGGGGATTTTGCCACCCTTATGGATGATTTCGTGGATGCGGGCAACTCAATCCTGATGGGGGTGGAGACCTTCTGGGAAGGGATCGATCTGCGCGGCGATGTCCTGCGCTGTCTGGTTATCGTGCGCTTGCCATTTCGTTCGCCTTCCGATCCTTATTGCTGCGCCTGGGAGCAGTATTACCAGGCCCAGCACCAGAGCAGTTTTAAACACTTCATGCTGCCCGACGCCGCTTTGCGCTTCAAACAAGGTGTGGGGCGGCTTATCCGCAGCGAAACCGACCGCGGTGCAGTAGTGGTCCTGGACAATCGGCTGGTGGAACGCCAGTACGGTCAGGTATTTCGCAAAAGCATCCCTATCCCCAATCTTTCTATTATATCTCGCACCAGCCTGGCGGCTGAACTGTGGAAGTGGCGCTGAGATGTCATAAAAACCGCTTGACCATCATATTCATAAAGGTAACATTTCTCCACCTGCCGACATAGAATGAACTAGAGTTGCGATTGCAGATAAGATGTCCTGGAGCAACTGACTACGGGGCGGAAGCGGCAGAAAAACTAAAAGGAGTGAAAGCGGTGAAGGTATACTACATCAAAATACCAGTTTTCTTAAGGAACTTCTTGTTGAAGATATGGGGGTAAAAGGCAGGCGTGCAGCGATGCCCGCTCTGTACTTCATAATCGCCGGCGCATTGATTTTAATTGGATTGGTGCTGCTGGCGCTGGCACAGTAAGGAACTGACAGACACACCTCATCTATCAGTTCCTTTGTTTTGTATTCATTTTTACCCAGCCTGGTGATTATCTGCCTTCACTTAATCCGACCCCCAGAACACCACCAAGAGCTCCCGAGACCAGGCAGGCAGTGAGGGTATAGATGAAACCCATGATGTATACGTGGGTGGGGGCGGCCAAAAAGGTGGTTATCAGCATCACGATAAAAAACATCAGCCCCAGGGTGGCACCCCGGACCAGGCCGCGGTTGCCGTAGGCTTTGGATACTACCGCCGCGCCGGTAAATACGCTCAACACCATAATGACTTTACCCAAAAGAGCCAGGAGTGTCTCCTGAAGTCCGCTGTAGTAGACTAGCGCCGCCGCCAGGGTACAAAAGACTATACCCATCGCCAACGATATCCCCAAACCTTTCAATTCTGCCGGCATTCTCACCTGAAGCACCTCCTCTTTTAGAAAAATATGTAAGCACCCGCAAAAATATGACCGTTAATAAACGGGGACAAGTATTATTGCGCCACTGCCTGCATCAAATGAATATGCTCCGTCCCTGGCACATAGATATGGAATAAATTGCAGGGAGGTGGAGCGGTGCTGGCCGATAGTCTGCAGTGGAGCATTATGGCCGGATTGGGAACGGTGCTCGGGGCGGTGATGATATTTGTCAAAAACCGTTGGAACGCGTCCGGATTGGCCTTTTTTCTGGGACTGGCGGCTGGGGTGATGACCGCGGTGGTAGTATTTGACATGCTGCCCACGGCAGTTCTGTACAGCGGGCTGGGAAAAGTCATGGTGGGGATAACCTTGGGAGTGATGTTCATGGTGGTGGCCGACCATATTCTGGGAGCCAGCCAATCTGGCAACCGTAGCCTGCTGGGCTTGGGCTACCTGATCATGTTGGGGATTGCCATGCATGACCTGCCGGAAGGAATGGCCATTGCCTTGGGTGATATTATGAAGAACCGAACCGGAATGGTCATCGCCCTAGGGATAGGCATACATAACATCCCAGAAGGTATGGCCATCGCCGTGCCGCTGGTGATGGCCGGGATGAGGAAGTCCCTCATATTTGTTCAGCTCTTGTTTCTTAGTCTGATAACCCCCCTGGGAACCATCATGGGCATCTATCTGATTTCTTTACTGCCGGCTCTCATGCCCATCCTACTAGGGCTGGCTTCCGGTATCATGACCTACCTGGTCGCGTTTCAACTTTGGCCGCAAGCCAAAACCCAAGATACCAGCTGCAGCCGCCGTGGCTTCTGGATGGGTATGGTAATCATCCTGGCGGCCACCTTCATATAATCATTGCCGTGAATAAATCCTAAGCCGTTTTCGAAGAATAGACCAAAAGGCTAGGAGACACCATACATGCCCAACATGATCTACCTGGCTATCGCCGCCCTGTCTGGTGCGGCCATGGCCGTGCAGGGAACCGTGAATACCGCCCTTGGCAAAGTAATCGGTACCTGGGAGTCGACCCTGGTGGTCCATATAATCGGGGCCTTGGCCTCGTTGCTGGTCATCCTGGTATTAGGAATTGGTTTCAGTTGCTTTGGTAAAATGGGGCAGGTTCCCTGGTATGCCTACCTGGGTGGTATCCTCAATGTGGTGATAATCTATGCGGTAGTACGTTCCATGTCCACGATCGGAGTCGGTAACGCTACCACCGCCATCATTACCACCCAACTGATAACTGCCCTGGTCATCGATTGTACCGGTGCCTTTGGGATGAAACAATACCACTTCCACTACCTCGACCTGCTGGGAATCGCTATGTTGGCAGTCGGGGCCCGCATTCTGTTCATGGAATAGAAACATTTCATTTAATTGTACCTGCCACCCTGTAAATAAACCCCGCGATACATTAAAATACTGGTAAGGCCAGCTGCCGGCAGGTGAAGAGGTAACTCACACACCCGGTTGCGGTCTGGGGAGGGCAGGGAATGGAGACAAAGAAACAACAGGTGTTTACCGAAATCATGCAGGGGATTCTGCAGAATCCCTATACCGGCATTATCATGGTTGATAATGAGGGTTACATAACCATTATCAACCAGACCTACCTGGAATTATTGGAGCTAAAGGAAGAAGACGCGTTAAACCGGCACGTCACGGAGGTGACGCCCCATTCCCGGCTGCCAGAGGTGCTGCAGACCAAGGAGGTCCACCTGGCCGACCACTGGCGGGTGAACGATCATGATACCATCGTCTTTCGGATGCCGTTGTACAGGGACGGAAACATGATCGGTGCTATGGGCCAAAGCTTGGTGCTCGACGCTGCCGGAGTAAAAATATTGTCCAAAAAGCTGCGCGACCTGGAAGGGCAGTTGGCCGTCTACAAGGACGTGCTGAGCAGTATCTACAGTTCCAAGTATAGTTTTGCTGATATTGTGGGCGTCAATCCGCAACTGCGTCACATAAAGAACCTGGCCGTACGGGCCGCCAATTCCGGCTCAACCGTCCTGATCCAGGGGGAGAGCGGGACCGGCAAGGAACTCTTTGCCCATGCAATCCACCAAGCCAGTCCCCGGGCGGAATCACCGTTTGTGCGGGTCAACGGTGCCGCTCTGCCTGAGCATTTGCTGGAATCAGAGATGTTCGGCTACGAAGAAGGGGCCTTCACCGGCGCCCGCAAGGGCGGCAAGCAAGGCAAATTTGAACTGGCCCACCGAGGAGTGTTATTTCTGGACGAGATAGGAGATATGCCCCTGGCGATGCAATCCAAGCTGCTGTCAGTATTACAGGAGCGGGAGATCGAGCGGGTAGGGGGCACCAAACCCATCAGGGTGGATGTACAGATAATTGCCGCCACCAATCGCGAGTTGCAGGATATGGTCAGTAAAGGCAAATTCAGGGAAGACCTGTTCTACCGGCTTAATGTAATTACCATCAATGTACCCGCCCTGCGGGAGCGACGGGAAGACATACCCCTGCTGGTAAAATACCTGGTCCCCAAGCTGAACCATCGGATGCATACTCAGGTAGGGAAGATCGCCCCTGAAACGATTGACTTTTTGAGCCGCTATGATTGGCCCGGCAATGTCCGTGAATTGGAGAACCTGTTGGAGAGGGCCATAAATGTGGCTGATTTGAACCGACAGGATTGTTTGGCTCCGGAGCATTTTCCATTTCTGGCCAGCCTGTTATCGCTGCCGATGCAGACCCAAATTTCGGTTGACAACCTGGGTGAAGCGGTGGAACAGACCGAGAAGGCAACCATCCTGCGGGTACTGGCAGCCACCAACAACAACAAAGCGAAGGCGGCCCGTATCTTAGGTATAAATAAATCAGTGTTGTACCGCAAGCTGGACAAATATGGTTTGCTCAATCAGAAAAATCAGGATAGCAATAATTAAATGTCAACAGTTTCAGCCGAAAAAGGAAAATGCAACACTTCAGGGTGTCAAACAAGTTACATTCAGGCAGACCGAGCAAAAAAGGCTTGGAGCAAGGCATTCGGGAGCCCCGTGATGAAGGCGTACATGAGCTACGTCGATTGAACGGGGATTCCGTATTAACGCAGCTACGGGCCTTTTTTGATGGTCTGAAGGGTTGCAAAATGCAACCCTTTATATTTGCAGGGATTTCGTGGTGAGGAATGATCACTAATATGAAGCGTATCAACCATCCGACGGATGGATTGGGAGCGAGGTGGGGGCGGTGGTCCTCATAGCGGCCGGATTTGGAACAGCAGCGACGTTGCCGAAGACCGTCCGGCGCATGAGAACCGTTTCCTTATTAATAGGGTATGATGTTGGAAATGGAAATGAAACCCTGCTAATTTTGTGCGGCAATTAAGCAGAAAGTGGAAGCGTATTACCAAAGGGTTGCAAATAGCAACCCTTTTTCGTTTTGAGCTGCCAATAACGTCCTGAAATGCAACTATTGAGAAATAAGGCACAAAAGGAACCATTCAAGCCTACGACACAAATCCCAACAATTCGGCTTGTACTAAAGAAAGCAAGGGCATGGCACGTTCGTTGCATTTTATTTACACAGCAGCTGGAAGATTGCGGTTAATGGCCGCATCATCCTGGCAATATTTTTTTATAAGGAGGAGAGTAGATTGGCTATCAACAAGATTGGAGTACTCGGAGCAGGGACAATGGGGGCTGGAATAGCCCAGATCAGCGTTGAAGCTGGATTCAATGTTATCCTGGTGGATGTAGTTCCCGCAGTGGTGGAAAAAGCGGCCAAAGGCCTGGACAAGGCATGGGCCAAGGCAGTAGAGAAGGGTAAGAAAAGTGCCGAAGATGTGGCCGGATTTGCCAAATTATTGTCGACCGGGACCGATACTGCTCTGCTGAAAGACTGCGATATCATCATCGAAGCCATCATTGAAAACATAGACATCAAGAAAAAGGTTCATGCCCAGTTGAGTGAGATATGCAAGCCTGAAACTATCCTGGCCACCAACACCTCAGCTTTGAGTATCACCGAGATAGCTGCTGCCACCAGCCGCCCCGACAAAGTTGTGGGCATGCATTTCTTCAATCCGGTACCGGTCATGAAACTGGTGGAAGTGATCCCCGGTGCAGAAACCACTCAGGATGTAGTTGACCTTACCGTTGACATGAGCAAGAAGATCGGTAAAGAACCGGTAGTGGCCAAAGAAGTGCCAGGATTCATCGTTAACCGCATATTGGTCCCCTACATCAACGAAGCCGGTATGGTCTTCCAGGAAGGCACCGCTTCCGCCGCCGAGATCGACAAAGCCATGAAACTGGGCGCCGGCATGCCGATGGGCCCCCTGGCTCTGGCCGACCTGGTTGGGATCGACATCGTGCTGGCCATCTGCGATTACTTCTGGAAAGAATTCGGCGATTCCAAGTATCGCGCCTCGCTGGCATTCCGGCAGAAAGTACGGGCGGGACATCTGGGTATGAAGACCGGCAAAGGCTTCTACGACTACAAATAAAAAAGGCATCGGCAATAATTTGCATAGAGAAATGAATAGAAGAAGGGAGGCTTAATCTTGGAATTCCAAAATATCATCCTGGAAAAAGAGGATTGCCTGGCCATATTGACCATAAATCGTCCTAAAGCCTTAAACGCCCTGAATGGAGATACTTTGTTCGAAATAGAAGCCGCCATCAAGGACATCAAAGCCGATGACAACATCAAGGTGGTGATATTGACTGGCAGCGGTGATAAATCCTTCGTAGCCGGAGCCGACATCACTTTCATGCTGCCGCTTTCCCCGGCGGAAGGACGTTACTTCGCCGACGTGGGTGAAAAGGTCTTCCGGCAGATGGAACTGCTGGAGAAACCCATCATCGCCGCTGTAAATGGATTCGCTCTGGGCGGCGGCTGCGAACTGGCTATGGCCTGCGATATTAGACTGGCCTCGGAAAAAGCCCTCTTTGGTCAACCCGAAGTGGGACTGGGAATTATCCCCGGTTTCGGCGGAACCCAGCGGCTGCCGCGCCTGATTGGTGAGGGGCGGGCCAAGGAACTAATTTACACTGCCGACAATATCAAAGCAGACGAGGCCTTCCGGCTGGGTCTGGTCAACCATGTCTGCCCCCCCGAACAGCTGATGGATGAGGCTCGCAAGATGGCCAAGAAGATTGCCTCCAAAGCCCCCTTGGCGGTAGGTTATGCCAAGTTCGCCATAGGCAAGGGTATGCAGGTCGATATCGACACCGCCATGAGCATCGAGTCCGACATGTTTGGAATGAGCTGCGCCACTGCTGACAAAATGGAGGGCATGACCGCATTCGTTGAGAAGCGCAAAGCCGACTTTAAAGGTAAATAGGTTCAACAGTCCCCCCAAGAAAACTGCACCGAATGAATTGATGCGAATTAATAGAGGAGGGCTACGGAATGAGTTGGATGGAAGAATATAAAAGCAAACTGGTATCAGCCGATGAGGCAGTCAAGGTTGTAAAATCCGGTGACCTGGTGCACTACGGAGAATTCGTTATGTGCTCCCATGTTTTGGACGCCGCTTTAGCCAAAAGGAAAGACGAGCTTAAGGCCGTTAATATTAGAACCGTAACCTGCCCTTTCCCACCCCAAACGGTTGTTAACGACCCGGAGCGAAAACATTTCATCTACAATGACTGGCATTTCAGCGGGGCTAGCCGCAAATTGCACGATAATAACATGTGCAACTACGTCTCCCTTACTTACCATGAAGGACCCAGTTTTTTTGAGCGGGGATATGCTCCGGTAGATGTAGCTATGATCAAGGTAACTCCCCCTGATAAGCATGGCTTTGTCAATCTTGGTACAACCAATTCCATTACCCATGCCATGACTGATGCCGCCAAGGTAGTAATTGCCGAGGTCAATGAATCGGTGCCGAGATGCCTAGGTGGATTAAGAGAAAGCCTGCACGTTTCCGAAATTGATTACTTTGTGGAAGGTGATCACAGACCACTTATCAATCTCCCCGAACTCCCCATCTCTGATACTGACAAGAAGATCGCCGCTATAATCCTGGAGCAGATCAAAGATGGTGATTGTCTGCAGCTGGGCATCGGAGCAATGCCCAACGCGGTGGGGGCGATGATCGCCCAGTCAGACTTGAAGGACCTCGGGGTCCACACCGAAATGCTGGTGGATTCATTTGTAGATATGTATGATTCCGGCCGCATCACCAACAAGTGCAAACAGTTGGACAAGGGCAGGATGGTTTACACCTTCGCAATGGGAACCAAAAAACTCTATGACTTTCTGGACATGAATCCTTGCTGTGCCAGTTTTCCAGTCAGTTACACCAACGATCCCGAGAACATCCGCAAACAGAACAATATGATCTGCATCAATAACGCGGTGGAGATCGATCTGTTCAGCCAGGTCTGTTCAGAATCTTCCGGGATACGCCAGATTTCCGGTACTGGCGGACAACTAGACTATATCTTCGGGTCCTATTTTTCCAAAGGCGGCATGGGCCTGGTCTGCCTGACTTCCACTTACAAGGACAAGGAGGGCAACCTCAAGTCCCGGATCGTGCCGACTCTCACAGATGGTGCCATCGTAACCGTGCCCCGCAGCATGAACTACTATGTGGTTACGGAATATGGTATTGCCAACATGAAAGCCAAGAGTACCTATGAAAGAGCCGAAGCCCTTATCAATCTGGCTCATCCTGATTTGCGTGACGAGCTCATTGCTGCAGCCGACAAGATGGGAATTTGGGTCAGAACCAACAAGATAGACTAGAACTTATATAGAGAAATAGTAGGTATGCATATTAATTAGCAAAAAGGAGATAGAAAGATATGGCTAAAGAGTTGAACGAAGTTGTCGTAGTCAGTGCCTGCCGTACTCCAATAGGGGCCTATAATGGATCGTTGGCTTCATTACGGGCCAATGACCTGAGCAAAATAGTAGCGACTGAAGCCGTCAATAGGGCCGGTATCGATATGAAACAAATCGATGAAATCGTCCTGGGAATGTGTCTGCACCATGGCAATGGTTCTCTGCCAGCTCGGATCATTTCTCAACAGATTGGCATGTCGGTGGAATCCAGCGCCAGTATGGTAAACCAAAACTGCGCTTCCGGAATGAGAGCCATGGAAATGGCGGCTATGAAACTAATGCTGGGTAAAAATGATATCGCTCTCGTAGTCGGAACCGAAAGTATGAGCAATATACCTTATACTTTACAAAATATGAGATGGGGAGCACGTATGGGCGATAGCAAAGCCCAGGATGCCATGCTGGCAGATGGTTTGGTTTGTACTCTGGCCGGAGGGCATATGGGGGTAACTGCCGAGAATATCGCCGAACAATATGGCATAACCAGAGAACAATGTGATGAATTAGCTCTCCTCAGCCATCAGCGGGCAGTCAGAGCTGTAGATGAAGGCCGCTTCATGCGCGAAATAGTTCCGGTGCTGGTCAAGAAGGGCAAGAAAGAGTTTATGTTCGAAAATGACGAGCATCCCATCCGGGGCGCCAGCCTGGAGACAATGGCCAAACTGCAGCCCGCCTTCAAAAAAGGCGGCGTGGTGACTGCGGCTAATGCTTCCGGTATCAATGATGCCTCGGCGGCGGTTGTAATGATGACCAAGAAGAAAGCAGAAGAACTGGGAATCAAACCGCTGATGAAACTTATCAACGTCTGTTCCGAAGGGGTAGACGCCAAAGTGATGGGTCTGGGACCCGCAGTAGCCATACCTAAATGCCTGAAAGAAGCGGGTATGAAATACGAAGACGTAGAGTATTGGGAGATAAACGAAGCCTTCGCGGCCCAGGTTCTCGGTGTGGGCCGGATGATCAAGGAGAAGGCCGGCATCGACCTCAATATCGGCACTTTTGAACAAAATGGCAATATAAACAACAACGGATCTGGTATTGGCCTGGGACACCCAGTAGGAGCGACTGCCTTGCGGATAATCGTCAGCATGTATTATGAGCTGGAGAGATTAGGGAAAACCGTCGGCGGGGCTTCGTTGTGCGTAGGCGGCGGGCCCGCCATGGCATCACTGTGGACCCGGGAAATATAACCCCATCCCTCTTCTATTTTGCGTTGGCGGGTGATGGCTGCAAAGCCATCAACTCGCACCCCTTTTTTAGTAATTTGAGCCTCCCGTGACAGCGGGGACGAGACTGAGAAGAATGGAGGAATGTACCAACATGGCATCGAATTTTGCTATAAATAATATCCGGGATTACGAATTTATTATCGGGGAATGGTTGCCGACCGAAGGCGTTTTCAATTATCCTCAATTTGCGGATTATTATTCCCGCGGCGACGTAAAAGCGGTTTTGGGACCAATCCTGAAGATGTGTAAAGAACTGATCGAACCCACTAATAATGAGAACGAGACCCATCCGGTAGTATATAAAGACGGCAAAGTGACCCTGCCTCCCAGCTATGGTCCGCTATTCAAGAAACTTCAGAGCGAAGGCTGGGGAACCAGCAACATTGATAATTCTCCTGACGCCATGGTTATGCCGGAGATGCTGCATGCCGCGGTTTGGGAATTGATCTGTGCCGCCAACCCGACCTTCATGCCTTATATCCTGTTGACCAGCGGAGCTGCCGACCTGATCCAGAGTTTCGGCGACGACAAGGTTAAAGCCATGTTCCTGCCCAAGATGATGGACGGGACCTGGTCGGGGACCATGTGCCTGACTGAACCCAGCGCCGGTTCGGACGTGGGAGACATCCTTTCCAAGGCCTATCCGACTGACGATCCCCGCATCTTTAAGATCAAGGGCAACAAGATATTCATAACCGGCGGTGACAATGATTTTGCCGACAACGTCATCCACCTGTACCTGGCCCGCATCGAAGGATCAAAACCCGGCACCGGCGGGATATCACTGTTCGTAGTACCCAAATTATGGGTCAATGAGGATGGCAGCCTGGAGAGCAATGACTTCCAGATCACCGGCGTTGAGCACAAGATGGGACAGCATGGTTCGGTTACCGCTTCCCTGGCTGCGGGTGAGAACGATGGCTGCCGCGGTTGGCTGCTGGGTGTAGATCCCCGTACCAACGAAGGCAAGGGCGAAGGTATGGCCCAGATGTTCCAGATGATGAACATGGCTCGCATGGAAACCGGGCACATGGCCTTGTCCTGCATAATTAACGCGTTTGCCAATGCCCGTGACAATGCCAAGGAAAGAATCCAGGGCCGGCCGTTCACCAATCCCAGAGCTGGCCGGGTGGCGATCATCAACCACGAAGATATCAAACGCACCCTGATGATGGGCAAAGCTCATGTCGACGCAATCCGGGCCATGATGTACCGGGTATATCTGGCTTTTGACCAACGGCATCGCGATCCCGATCCGGCAGTAAGAAAAGCTGCCAGTGACCTGATCGAGATGACCACCCCGCTGTGCAAGGCTTATCCGACCGACGAATCATGGTGGCTCATCGGTGAAGCCATCCAAGCCTATGGCGGTTACGGTTATTGCTCCGAGTATCCGGTCGAACAGATAGCCCGCGATTCCAAGATCTATTCCATCTGGGAAGGCACCAACTTCATCCAGTCTCTGGATCTGGTGGGCCGTAAGATGACCATGAAGGGCGGCAGCGTCTTCGCCGGATTCCTGAAGGAGATGGTGGACTTCTGTGCTGCCAATAAAGACAATCCTGCCTTGCTTAAGGAATTCGCCAACCTCGATCATGCCCTCAAGGCGTACCAGAAGATGATCGGTGCCCTTACTGGCTATATGAAAGACAATCCGGTTAAAATCCCCCTGTTTTCACGCCGGGTATTGACCGCTACCGCTACCCTTTATGCCGGGCGCCAGTTGCTGGACCAAGCCGTTTTGGCAGCCAAACGGGCGGAGGAAATCGGCCCGGACCACTATGATTACAACTTCTATAATGGCAAAGTTGCCAGCGCCCGTTATTACCTCCGCAATGTGATACCCAATGTATGGAACCTGGCCGAGATCATAATCGATGGTGATACCTCAGCTATTGACGTTCCGGTAGACGTCTTCGAATTCTAGACCACTGGTGTAAAAACAAATGAGCCTCCGGTTGCGGCCGGAGGCTCATCATTTTTGCCTTGATTTATCCCCGGTACATAGCCCGGTTGATGATGTAGAACACCCAGGAACTGGAGCCGATCAATAGGGCGAACAAGCCGATGGCATATAGCTTGGCGGTGCGGTCGGCCATGATCAGATCAATATCGAGACCATACTGGATTTTGAGCCATAGGATATAAAATGCAGTGGCAACGATTATCCAGAGGTATTTGAGCAGGTAAAACATAAATATCCGTTTCTTATCGGCATTCATCAGGATACCCTCTTTCATCATCTCTTATGGATCCTCAATATCACATATGCTTATTAATTTCGGCATGATCACGGCATTTCCTTCCAGCTGGCCAAGAAATCTCTGGCCTGCCTGCAATCATGATAAAATAGTAGAAGAATTGGGGCAGTCACCAAGTTGTGGTTGTCCCCAAGTTGTGGTTGTCATCCTGAGGAGCCGAAGGCGACGAAGGATCTTAACCCATATAATGGCCTTAAATAACTTGGTGCCAATAACTTGGTGCCTGTCCCCAAGTTATTCAAAACAGCGGAGGTTTACACATGGGGGTTCGCTTTATCCTGGGCCGGGCCGGCAGCGGGAAGAGCCACAAGATGATGACCGAGATACAGACTCGCCTGCAGCAGGTCAGTGATGAACGATTGTTCCTGTTGGTGCCGGAGCAATTCACCTTACAGGCCGAACGCGACCTGATCACATTTCTGGGTAGGCCCGGTATCATCCGGGTGGAGATACTGAGTTTCACCCGCTTGGCGCGGCGGGTGTTCGATCAGGTGGGGGGGCTGACCCGGGTCCTGTTGGACGAACAGGGCAAGCACATAGTATTGCGCAAAACCATCGATGAGCATATTGCCGACTTGACCATATATAGAAAAGCGGCCGCTCAGCCGGGTTTTGTCCCGCGCCTGGGTGAATTGCTGTCGGATCTGAAGGGCCATTACATCTCACCTGATCAGCTGCGGAACAGCGTAAGCGGGCAGGAGGGGATGCTGGTGGCCCAGAAGGTGAATGATGTTTCCCTCATATATGATAAATTCAACGACTATCTGCAGGGGCGTTATCTGGATACGGATGATTACTTGAACCTGTTGGTCGGCAAGATTGGGGAAGCGCAATTCCTGGCCAACTCTCATTTCTGGGTAGATGGTTTCAATACTCTGTCTCCGCAGAGCCTGAAGATACTGGCCCGGTTGATGACGGTGGTCAAGCAGATGAACGTCAGCCTGACCATCGATCCTCACCCGCAGGCGCGCGACCGTGATCTGTTCAGCTTGTCCTGGCAGGGGCTGGCGAGGCTGCAGGAACTAGCCCAAGAGGCCGGACTGGAGCAAGAGGTGGTCATGATGGAGCCGGTTCCGGGCTTGGGTCCGGTCAACCCGGCCATAAAGCACTTGGAGCAGGAATTGTTCGCCTACCCCTCCCGGACTCAAGCCGAGGAGATCGAGGATGTGGAGATTTTCGCGGCCGCCAACCGCAGCAGCGAGGTGGAGTATGCCGCCGCCCAGGTGGTGCAATTGGTAAGGGAACGTGGCTGGCGCTACCATGATCTGGCGGTGGTCTGCAATCATATGGACGGTTATGGACCATTGATAAAGAGAGTATTCACCGAATATGGGATACCGGTTTTCATGGATCGCAAGCGCAGTCTGATGGATAATTCCATAATCAGGCTGGTGCTGTCATCTTTGGAGATCATCCGCCGTAACTACCGCTATGAAGACGTATTCGCATACTTAAAGACCGGTTTCACTGGTCTGGACCCAGATCAGGTGGAGGTACTGGAGAATTTCGCCCTCCGCTATGGGATACAAGGCCAGCGCTGGCAAAGGAGTTTCAGCAGTGAAGATCCAGACGAAGAAGACCAGCTCAATACCTGCCGGGAGATGTTGACCGGTCCGCTTGTGGCTCTGGCCGCAAAGGTGCAAGGCCGGCGGACGGTGACCTCCTTCTGCCAGGCCCATTACCAATACCTGGTGGAGATAGGGCTGCCGGCACGTGTGCAAGCCTCAATCGAGCGGATGAACGAATTGGGCCGGTTGGAAGCGGCCCGCGAGAATGAGCAGATTTGGAATATAATCCTGGACATCATGGATCAGATGGTGGAGATCATGGGGGACCAGGAAGTCGGTCTCAAAGAATACCGGCAGCTCCTGGAGGCCGGATTTGAGTCACTGGAGGTAGGCATCATCCCCACCACCATCGATCAGGTGCTGGTGGGCGACATTCAGCGCTCCAAGAGTCACGCCATCAAAGGCCTGCTGTTGTTAGGGGTCAACGATGGGATAATCCCTTCCAGCGGCGGAGAAGAGGGCATACTGACCGAATATGAGAAAGAAGCCCTGCAGGCTCAGGGATTGGAGCTGGGCTTCGATAAAAACCGCCGCAGCGCGGAAGAGAGATTTTTAATATACACCGCCCTGAGCAAACCAGACCATTACCTGGGTTTATCTTATGCCCTGGCCGATGAAGAAGGCAAGGCTCTGCGGCCATCCATCCTGATCAATCGGCTCCAGGGACTCCTGCCGCAGGTACCGATCATCAGTGATGCGGTCAAGCACCGCAGCCAGGAGATACACCAGGTGGCCACCCCCAACAGCACCTACAAATACCTGACCCAGAACCTGCGGGCTTTGATAGACTCCCAGCCGGTGGACCAGATTTGGGGGGAAATCTACCAATGGTATCGGAACCAGGACGACTGGGGACCGCACCTGGAGGAGAGCCGACAGGCCTTGTACCATCGCAACCAGGTTAAAGGGATAGGAACCAAGCTGGCAGAACGGCTCTATTCGCTGCCCCTGCGCAGCAGCGTGTCGCGGTTGGAACAGTATGTCAACTGCCCCTTCGCTCATTTCGTCCGGTACGGGCTGCGCCCCCAGGAACGCCAGGTCTATGAAGTGGCCGCTCCTGACATAGGTGAACTGTTCCATAATTGCCTGCGCTCTTTCGCATTGCAGCTGGAAGGTGAGAAACTCGACTGGCGGGCCCTGGAAAGGTGCGACTCGGATCGTATCGTGGACCAAGTGATGGATAGCCTGGTGGCCACTCAGAGTGAGGGCATCTTCACCAGCAGTCCCCGTTATCAACACCTGGCCAGCAGGCTGAAGCGGATCAGCCGACGGGCGGCCTGGGTCCTCACCCAACAGCTCCAGAAAGGCGAATTCATTCCCAGTCAATTTGAGGTGGGCTTTGGTCCTGGCCAGATGTACCCCGCCATAGAGATCGAATTGGGGGATGGCCGCCAGCTGTATCTGGAAGGACGCATCGACCGGGTAGACCTGCTGGAGACGGAAGAAGGCACCTTTGTTAAAATCATCGACTATAAATCAGGACGTCCGGAATTCAAACTGGGTGACATATACCACGGCCTCTCACTGCAACTGATGATTTATCTGATGGCCGTAGTGGCCGGCCAGGAAGGGCAGGACCTAGCCCAGCTGCGACCCGGCTGTGTTTTCTATTTCAAGATCGACGATCCGCTGGTGGACACCGGACCGGCCATGATCGAAGCGGTAGAGCGGGAGATCGCCCGCAAATTCAAGCTGCGGGGACTGATGCTGGCCGACGTCAAATTGGTCAACTGCCTGGATAAAGATCTGCAAGCCGGCACTTCCGACGTTGTACCGGCCGGGTTTAAGAAGGACGGTAACTTCACCAGCGCTTCATCGGTGATCTCAGCGGATGACCTGCAAGCCCTGCTGACCCATGTACAAGGACTCTTGATCCTTATCGGCCAAGAGATAAACCTCGGTCGGGTACATATCCATCCGGTCAAGATGGGCAACCATACCGCCTGCAAATTCTGCTCCTACCGGGGCATCTGCCAATTCGACCAGCGCCTGGAGGACAACCGCTTCCGGGTGCTCCCTAAATACAACAATGAGGATGTACTGGGACGCATCCGCGGGAAGGGACGGTGACCGCCATGACTACCTGGACACCCCAACAATCATTGGCCATCCAGGACCGCGGTCATAACCTGTTGGTAGCAGCGGCGGCCGGTTCCGGCAAGACGGCGGTGCTGGTCGAACGCATAATACAATTAGTGCGCTGGGATCAAGTCGATATCGACCGGATGCTCATCGTCACTTTCACCCAGGCGGCAGCCGGAGAGATGCGGGCCCGGATCAGTTCCGTGCTGCTGGAAGCCATGCAGGAAAACGGTCCCGACCAGGATTACCTTCGCGCCCAGGTCAACCTGCTCAATCGGGCTTCCATAAGCACACTGCATGCTTTCTGCATGGATGTGGTGCGCCGTTACTTTCATATCGTGGATATCAGCCCCTCCTTCCGGGTGGGTGACGCTACCGAGACCGATTTGCTCAAGCTGGAAGTGCTGGAGGAGTTGTTTGAAGCGGAATACGAACAGGGTGAGGCGGATTTCCTCCGCTTGGTGGAAATGTACGCCGGGGGCCGGGACGACCATCCCCTGCGGGAGTTGGTCCTGCGCACCTACCAGTTCATCCTGAGCCAGCCGGACCCGCTGGAATGGCTATGGGCGAAGGCAGAAGATTTCAATCTGGATCTGGAACAATTTGGCCAATCGGACTGGGTACAGAGCCTGATTGCCCAACTGGAGATAGTTTTGGCCGGGGTGGAAGACATCTTCGCCCAAGCCGCTCAGGCTTGTTTGCAGCCATGCGGACCCGCTTGCTATGAGGACGCCCTGCGACAGGATATGCAGCTGGTAACAGAGTTGCGCGCGTCTCTGCAGCTGGGTATATTCGATTTCTATCAATGCTTGGGACTGGTTCAGCATCAGAGACTGACGCCAGCCAAGAAGGATGTGGACCCAACCCTCAAAAAGAATGTCCAGGACCTGCGTGAGCAAGGCAAAAAGGTGCTCAAAGAATTGGCCACCAAGACCTTGTTCATGTCCCCCCAGGAATTTTGCCTCGACCTGCGCCAATTATACCCGGATATGCGTTATCTGTGTATTCTGGCCGAGCAATTCCACCAGCGTTACCGGGAAGCCAAGACCGAAAAAGGTCTGGTCGATTTCAATGACCTGGAGCATTACACCCTGGAGATACTGGCCGACCCGCTGACGGCTGCCGAATACCAGCGCCAGTTCGATTACATTTTCGTAGACGAGTACCAGGACAGCAACCTGGTGCAGGAGACCATCCTCAACCGCATCAAACGGGAAAACAACCTTTTCCTGGTGGGGGACGTCAAGCAGAGCATCTATCGTTTCCGGTTGGCTGATCCTACCCTGTTCCTGGAAAAATACCAGACCTACCATGACCCCAAGGAACTGGCTAACCGACGTATCGACCTGAGCAGCAATTTCCGCAGCCGCCAGACTATCATTGACGGGGTGAACGATATCTTCAGCCGCATAATGTCGCGCCAATTAGGGGAGATGGATTACCAGCCCAAGGTATTCCTGGAGTATGGGCTGGAAATCCCGGAGGATAGTGGTGAGGAACTAGATACGGGCTGGCTGGAGCTGATATTGGTGGATAAGGCTGGTACAGCGCCGGTTGACCATAGTGATGAGGAAGCTGAGGATGACCCCGCCGAGATTGAGCCCGGTGCAGAAGGTGAGGATCTCGACGACCAACCAGGAGACGTAGAATTCGAAGCCCAGGCCACCGCGGCCCGGATCCGGGAACTGCACGGGCAGATTTTTTACGACAGCAAGAACAAGTGCCTGCGGCCTTTGGAGTATCGTGACATGGTGGTCTTGATGCGGGCTACCCGCGGTCAAGCCGAGATCTACTTGGAGACCTTGATGGCAGCCGGCATCCCCGTTTATGCCGATGCCGACCGCGGTTATTTCGAGACTACGGAGATGAAAGTTTTCCTGAACCTGCTCCACCTGATCGATAACAAACGACAGGACATTCCTTTGCTGAGCGTTATGCGCTCCCCCATCGGCAATTTCACGGTGGAAGAACTGATCGAGATCCGGGCCGGCAGCAACGCCTCCACCTACTATAAAGCGGCGGAGGAATATCTTAACCGCGGGGAGGAACCGCTGACGGCCAAACTGGGCGCATTTATCCAGCGTCTTAATGACTGGAAGGAAGCGGCCCGTTTTACACCGATGGACGAACTGATCTGGCAGCTGCTGCTGGATACCGGCTATCTCCATTACGCCGCCGCCATGCCGGGAGGAATGCAGCGCCAGGCCAATCTCCGGATCCTGTTGGAGCGCGCCCAGCAATACCAGACCACCTCCATGCAGGGACTGTTCCATTTCCTTAAATTCATCGAGAAACTGGAATCGGGCAGCGGCGATATGGGCATGGCCAAGGTCCTAAGCGAGAACGAAGACGTGGTCCGCATCATGAGCATACATAAGAGCAAAGGGCTGGAATTCCCGGTGGTCATCGTGGCTGGACTGGGGCGCAAATTTAACCTGAGCGACATCCGCGCCAGAGTAATGTTTCATAAAGAGCTGGGCATCGGCCCCCGCTACGTCGATCCTGACCTGAGGGTGACCCGTGATACCATCGCCCGCATCGCCCTGGCCAACCGGATCAAGGCCGAAAACCTGGCTGAGGAGATGCGCATCCTCTATGTGGCCTGCACCAGGCCCCGCGATAAACTGATCCTGATAGGTACGGTGGGGGACCTGACCCAAAGGGTCCGGCAGTGGAACAAAGGCACCAGCCCCTTCCAACTGGCCCGGGCCAACGGCCTGCTGGACTGGCTCGGCGCAGTCGTGGTTGCCCATCCTGATGGAGCCGTGTTGCGAAAGTATGATACATGCAGCCCCGCCCCAGCTGCCGGATCTGCTTACCACTGGCTGGTCAATGTCATCGACCGCTCCCGCACCGGCATGGCTCAGGCGGCTGCCCAGGCGATGGAGGGATTCGACCAGCGCCTGCAGGGTCTGATGGAGAAGGGCCCCGGCAGCCAACTCCGTGACTGTCTCTGGTCGCGGTTGAGCTGGCAGTACCCGTATGCGGAAGCGATAAACATACCCTCCAAGATCGCGGTCAGTCAGGTCAAGGAGATACGGTCTGCCGATCCCGGCGCTGTACATTCAACAGGGGCGGTTGCGATGGCCAGGGAACCACGGTTCATGGCGGTGGCAGCCGGGAGGGGAGAAGCAGTCCTGAGCGGCGCTGCGCGAGGGGTTATCCTGCATACGGTGATGCAGCACCTGGATTTAGCCCGGGTAGGCAGTGCAGCCGACCTGGATGAACAGATAAATTCGCTGGTCGACAGGGAAATAATGCTGGCTGAAGAGGCGGCAATGGCAGACCGGACCGTTATCCTCAATTTCTTTGCGTCCTCACTGGGTCAAAGGGTGTTGGCGGCCGAGAAGGTGGAGCGGGAAGTACCCTTCAATCTCCTTTATGATGCAGCTCAGGTATTCCCGGACCTGCCCCCAGGCCGTGAACAACTGCTCCTGCAGGGGGTCATCGATCTCTATTTCCAGGAGGGCGATGCGCTGGTGTTGGTCGATTACAAGAGCGATCGGGTGACCCCGTTCAACCGGGACGCCCTCATTGGCGGCTACCGAGTGCAGATAGAGCTTTACAAGACCGCCCTGGAGAAGATCCTGGGACGGGTGGTAAAAGCCAGCTACCTGTACTTGTTCGATACCGGGGAAGCAGTACAAATGGACCAATAACTTGGTGCCTGTCCCCAAGTTATTTAGTCGAGGGGGAAGCGTACATAGAAGGTGGTGCCCTCGGGGCCGGTGGACACCTCGATACAGGCACCATGACGGGCGGCTATCCTATAACAGACCGGCAGTCCCAAGCCGGTGCCGCCTGGTTTGGTGGTAAAGAAGGGGACATTTATACTCTCCAGCACGTCGGCCGCTATACCTACACCCTGGTCTCTCACCGCCAGGACCATCTCTGTTCCCTCCCGGCGGGTGCTGATGGTAAGGGTCCCGGGAGGGCGCATGGCGTCTAGTCCGTTACAGGCCAGGTTGATGATAAGCTGGCGCACCTCACTTTCATCCAGCATGAGCTCATCCCTAGCTTCATCGTCAAGAAACAGTTGCAGGTTAAGGTCTTTACTGAGCGCCAGGGCCCGGAGCATCGGCTGCAAAGCGGAGACGATAGCGCTGAGGGACTTGCGGCACAGGTCAGGCTGGTTAGGGCGGGCCATTCCCAGGAATTCGCTTATAATATCATTGGCGCGGTCCAATTCTTCGATCATCAAGCTGAAGTAGGGGATACTTTCAGAAGACGGGTCCTGCATCTGCAGCATCTGCAAGAAACCCCGCACGGTAGTCATCGGATTGCGCACCTCATGACCTACGACAGCCGCCATCTCTCCCAGCCGGCGCAAACGGTCCAGGTGGGTCAGCTCCTGTTGGGGACGGTACTGATGGGACAGGTCATGAAAATAGAAGAGCCAGCAATCAAGAGCGCGGTACCGGGCCGGGAAATATGAAAGACCTAGTTCGAGCCTCTGCTGGTGGCTGGTACGGGGATGGAAAGTCATATTCACGGGCCCATTGTTTTCGTTCAGAGCGGTCCGCATATAGGTCAACTCATCATAATCAGGGGAGAGCAGGCCCGGCTCCAAAATCGAATGCCCGATGATATCTTCGCGGCACCAGCCCATCCTATCCAACAATGATCGGTTGGCATCCAGGAAGGTCAACCTTTCGCACTCAACTATGGCTATCATATCCTGGCTGTAGTACAACAGCTGCTCAGCCAGGTCGATTTGATCAGATCCGGTTACCGGCACCGCCCCGTCCTCCTCGAGTTTATTTTTGACGATGGTTTCTAAACAAATGATAATAGTTACCTGGAATATGGATGACATCATAAATGGCGGCCAATTGGATGAGATTGACTATAAAAATTCTAGCACCGAAATGGGAAATAATGTATCCATATAAATACTACAAAGGGCGCGTAAATATTTGTTTAGGCGTGAGGAAATATTGTCATTGTCTTCGAAAAAAACTGGAATTTGATGAAAGCCGGCAGGATTTTCACTGTTGAGAGGGAATTTAAATAACGGTTACCAGAAAAATATTGGCCGGAAACGCCGGTAAAGAGATGGCAATAACTTGGGGACAGGCACCAAGTTATTAGTGCCATCCAGAGGAGTCGAAGACTACCAAGGTGCTCATCCTGAAACTGTAAGTGCCTTTATGCATTTGCGAGATGCTTCGCTAGCGCTCAGCATGACACACGCAAGCGCTCAGCATGACA
>CAZBSD010000008.1:0-10718 GCA_964494735.1 uncultured Syntrophomonas sp. | reverse complement strand
CGAGATGCTTCGCTAGCGCTCAGCATGACACACGCAAGCGCTCAGCATGACACAATTAGGTTAACGCGGGACCATTTCATATAGGAGAACATACGTGAAGAAATATTTGACCACCTTATTGGCGGCCTTAATAATTATTATCAACATCCTTCCCGCAATGGCGCTTGAGGCTCCGGCTGGGGCAGCTCCGGTGATAGAATCGGAGGCGGCGGTGCTGATGGATGCCCGCACCGGACAGATATTATATGAGAAGAATATGCACGAACGGCTTTACCCGGCTTCCATAACCAAGATCATGACCGTCCTGTTGGGGGTAGAGCATTCCGGCCCGCAAGAAGTCGTAACCATGTCCCATGACGCGGTATTCAGCATTCAGCTGGGAGCGTCCCACATAGCCTTGGATGAGGGTGAGCAGATCACTATGGAGCAGGCCCTGATGGCCGCCATGTTGCCTTCCGCCAACGAGGCTTGCAACGGCATCGCCGAACATATCAGCGGCAGCGTGCCCGAATTCGTCCGCCTGATGAATGAAAGGGCAGTTCAGGCCGGCGCCCTCAACACCAACTTCGTCAATCCCAATGGCCTGTCCAATCCCCAGCACCTGACCACAGCCTACGATATGGCCATGATAACCAGGGCGGCCATCCAGAACCAGGAGTTCCGGCGGATATTCGGGACCTCTCATTTTATCATCGCTCCCACCAACAAGCAATCCGAGATCCGCTACCTCTGGGCCGAACATAAGATGTTCGAATGCGGCCGCTATGAGTATGAAGGGGTGACCGGGGGAAAGACCGGTTACACCCGCGACGCCGGCAACACCCTGGTGACCCTGGCCCAGAAGGGCGACCGGGAATTAATAGCGGTGGCCATCAGGAGCTTGAACCACGCTGTTTACAGTGACACGACTGCGCTACTGGATTACGGTTTCGGGCAATTCGTGGACGTCGATATGATAATGCCAGCAGTGACCGCGGACAACCTGGATGGAAGCAATGGGGAGACCAAATTGGCGGCCGCCATGACCCCGTTGGTGCAGCAAACCAAGACCACCCGTCTCCTCCACCGTAATATCTCTCTAGATGAGGTGACAGTAGATTATTCACTGTTAAATCCCGGCCAACCTGACGCCCGTCTCAAGATCAACATGCACCTGGCCAATAACGGCAAACTTATGTACAGAGACCTTGGAGCGACCCTGCTGGAGATACCAGGGGAAAGCAGTACGACCGGCAACGTCATCCCCAACGTCTTATCAGTAATCATCAAAGTCATCATCACCATGATCATCCTGTTGTTTGGTATTCGTTGGTTCTTCAAAGGCCGGCGGGCACTGCGGCGCAAGCGCGACTACACCCTCCGTACCGACCAGGTACGCCTTCCCATCCGCTAAAAAGGCCAGACTACCCGGTTATTTTGTCCGCCTGGCCGGAAAAATATGAAGGCAAGAAATAACCCCAACAGAATCAATTGGCAAAAATGAAGGCCGCCATCACGGAGACCACGCTGGCCCCTCAGCTCGAGCCGGCGCCGGCATTCAGATAAAACAGATAAGCGACGAGCAGGAATGCAATCCAAATCACTACGTATTTGAGAATGTCGATCAAGGTAAATCCCTCCCAACCAGTCCAGTCTTCTATTTTAAAATCAAAAACCGCATAACTAATTCCAACCTACAATTGAATTATCAACCATGCAAGAAGGTTTTAACAAGCCCGCAGAAATGATATTGCTGCAAAAACATGTTTGACAAAGAGTAACATGTTACGTATGATAAACGTAATATATTACGTAAATGAAATTTGGGTTAAAGGGCGGAGGCCTTGAGTCCGGACTCGACCCCGAAGATGGGATCTGACCGCTGATCAACCGGAGGTGCACTGATGAACGAATTAGAAGAAAAGGCTTACATTTTTGCATCCATATTTGCATTGTCCAACAAATTGCAGGTGCTGGGGGACGCATTTGACGAAAACATCACCATCAAGCAATGGCTATTTATCGTGTGCGTTTCCAAGTTTGAGGAGGCTCCCACCCTGAGTGAGGTGGCCAGCTTCATTGGCTACTCCCGTCAAAATGCCAAGCGGATCGCGGCCCTCTTGCAGGAAAGAGGTTATATCAGTATAGCCAGGGATCCAGCCGATGCCAGGGCCTGGAGGATTTCATTGACTACAAAATGCACCGACTATTTCGCTCAACGCAGCCCTAGGGAATTGGAATTCCTGGATAAACTCTTCGCAGGTTTCGATGCCAACCTGACCGGGGAGGTATTCCGCGGTTTGAACCGCCTGGCCGCCAACATCGAGACGATGAGTGATGAGTGGGATGGGCAAAAGTGCTGAGGCGAGGAGATGTCCAATGACGAAGAGGAGGAATCAAAAGATGTATATCGCGATTTGGATCATGCTGGGCCTGGTATTAATGGCAGTAATATTTTTCCGCGTATCCTGGTCCCCTACCAATGCCAGATTTGCGGCCCTCACCGCCAGCCTGACCGCTACGACCCAACCGTCCCAGGAGATTTTCAGCGAGGCCGATATTGCAGACCTACCGACCCCAGTGCAAAAATATTTCCGATACTGCGGCTATATTGGCACCCCCAAGAGCTCCTATGCCAAGGTGGTTTATAAAGACGTAGATTTCTTAACGGGCCGCGGTAAACCCGTCCTAAAGATCGACCATACTCAATATAATTTTGTAGATGCCCCCAACCGGATTGCCTATATCGACAGTTCTGTGTACGGCATTCCTTTTGAAGGTCTGGATTCATATATAAACGGGGTCGGCTCCATGCGGGGTGTGGTTGCCAAGCTGTACCCCTTGTTCAACCAGACCGGCCCAGCTATGGATAAATCCAGCCTGGTCACTTACCTGGCCGAGTGTCTGATGGTTTCCCCGGTGGCTTTACAGGATTACATCACCTGGGAAGGGATGGATGATTGCCACGCCCGAGCCACCATCAAGAGTTACGGTATGTCGGTTAGCGGCATCTTCACCTTTAATGATAGGGGAGAGATGACATCCTTTGTGACCGATGACCGGGAAGCAACCGGCATGGACGGGGCCGCTGAAAAAGTGAGATGGTCAATTGTATGCGGCGAGTATCAGGAAATGGATGGGCTCTTGAGGCCGACCGTATTCAAGGCGATCTGGCATTATGAAGACGGTGATCTGGTCTATTTTGACGGTAAAGGGATAATTACCGATCACATCTAAGGTTTCATACCAAGCGGTGTTGTGGGTAGGTTGATGTGCATGACGGAAATGCCAGGAGGGGTGAGCGCGGAATGATTAATAGGATTAACCATGCAAAAAAAACCGTTCTGATTGTGATGATGATGGGCCTGTGGGCGCTGATATTGTGCGGATGTACGAATCAAGGCAGCCCGCCCGGTAAGTTACAGCAAGGTCCGCCCCAGCCCAACCCAGTTGTGGGATCCAAAGCGACCATTTCTGCAGATGCCAACCGATTGGACATAGCTGAGTCCGATAAAATACCGGGCCTGATATCGGCGTCTGCTGACCTCGCTTCCGCTAGCGACTTGGCAGACTTCTTCGACAATGCCATGAGCGCCAAACTGGGGCGGGACAATATTGCCAATGCCACCGCAGCCGTTGTGAAGGATGGCCAGATAGTGTATAAGAAAGGATTCGGGCTGGCCGATATAGAGAATAGTATCCCGGTCGATCCCGAAACAACCCTTTTCCGCATCGGTTCAACCTCCAAATTGGTCACCTGGACAGCGGTCATGCAACTGGTTGAAGCGGGCAAGTTGGATCTCAATGCCGATATTAATAATTATCTGGACTTCGAGATATCACCCCGGTTAGCGGAGCCCCTGCAAGACACGGACCCCGTACCCATAACCCTCACCCATCTGATGACTCATACGGCCGGCTTTGAGGACCGCCCTGATTTGCTCTTCCGGCTGTCTGCGGCTGACCTTCCCGGGTTGGGCCAATATGTGAAGACCTATCAACCGGCGCGGATTTATCCGCCCGGTGAAGTTGCCGCCTATTCCAATTATGGTACCGCCTTGGCTGGTTATATAGTGGAAAGGGTGTCGGGGCAGCCCTTTCCGGAATATGTGGAGAAAAATATCCTGGCCCCTCTGCAAATGCACAACAGCACCTTCCGGCAGCCACCGCCCTTGGGCTCGACTGTAAATCCGGCCCAGCCCTACCGGTGGGTGGATGGTTCATACACTGAAGCGGGCTTCGAATACATCATGTTGGAACCCGCCGGAAGTATGAGCAGTACCGCGGCCGACATGGCCAACTTCATGCTGACCCATCTATCCGGTGGAACGTATGACGGAGAGCGGATATTGAGACAGGAAACCGTGCAGGAAATGCATCGGCAGCATTTCACCTATGACGTCGACTTGGGAGGCATGACGCTGGGCTTCATGGAGGGCCGCTTCAACGGCCGGCAGGTGCTTTTCCACGGCGGCAGCACCATGCTTTTCAACACCGGTCTATATCTGATCCCGGAAGCCAACACGGGGATTTTCATATCCTACAGCGGAGGCAGTCATCTGCTCCACTCCGAGGTTTTCCAGGAGTTCATGGATCATTTCCACCCCGCCGCCGCTGCGGTCCAGCCGGTGGCGGGAGCGGGCAGTACGGAAAGGGCCGCCGTTTATAACGGGGAATACCAGATGAACCGCAAAAACGTCACCAGCGATCAGAAAATCACCAACATTCTGGCGGGGGGCATAATAACGGTGGCTGCAGACAAAGATGGCTATCTGCGGGTGACCCATGCCGGTCAGACGGAACGGTTTGCGGAGACTGCTCCCGGAGTCTATCAGAGTCTTAGAGAAGGCCCCAGCCGGGACGCCTTTGGCCGGTTTCACAAGATCATTTTCAAGTCAGATCCGTTGGGGCAAACCATGCTGACCACCGATGGACCGATGACATATTCAAAGGCTCCGTTTTACTCGACCCTGAGTTTTACCGCCTTGGCAGCTTTGGGCATCATCCTGATCGTAATAGGCTCGCTGATTTACTGGATAATCAGGATGATAGCGAGTTTGTTTATGAAGAAGACCAGGACCCCGGCGTCCTATTGGTTGGCTTCCGGGGTGGGGATATTGACGGGCCTGGCGGTGGTGGTACTATTCAGCACTCTGTTTTCAGCCCCTATCGATCCGGTCTACCAGTTACCAGTAGATGCATATCTGCCGGCAGCGGAAAATGCGGTGCTGGCTGCGCTGCCGGTTCTCATGTACACCATGACCGGGCTGCTGTGGATTTTGATAGTGACAGCCTGGGCGAAGGGAAGTTGGGGCCGCACGGTGCGGGTGCATTATGGTGTGTTTGCCCTGGCAGTGACTGGTTTGATGGCTATGCTTAATTATTGGAACATTTTCTAGGCTGGGGCCATTCAATAACTTGGGGACAGGCACCAAGTTATTTTTGTCATCGTAGGGGCAAAGGTGGAAAAGAAGCTATCAACAAACGGGGAGGGCACCGGGCTGTAAACTGAAGCTTCAGTCTCGGAAGCTCATCCTCCCTTACCGACTGGGATTCGTCTATAGCCAAACAAATACGGGGACTCCCTTTGAGCTGCCGAGCGCGGAATCAACGGGGAGACCCTATTTATTATTCAAGGCCAACACCTATATTTGTCCCCTATAACCAGACTATTGCCTTTCCGCTGCCGCCAAGGCCCCCGGCACGGTAAAGTTGTTGCGGGCGAAATCGCCCCGCAGCACCTTCAGGGCGGTTTTCTCGGTGCTTATCTCATCGGCAGTCCGAATGCCCATCTTGCGCATCAGGGGGACCGGGGGGCACCACCCCTGCAGGGCATGCTGGAGCAGGAATGCACCGGCGGTGCCTGACAAAAGGAACCATTTGCGACTGTATTTCCAGCCCAGCAGCGAGCCGAGCAAGACCAGTAAGGCTGCATTGGTCTCCAGCACCCGCTCCGTGTCCCATTCCGAATTGAGTCTTTTGATCCGGGCCGATATGGTATTTTCAGGACTGGCGCGATGGTTGTTCAGGCGGCGAAATGTCTGGCGGCGCAATTCCTGGTTGACCTCCGGCTGGGTGTGTTGGGCCACCCGGGTGGTGGTGGGCGGCAGTCTGTATCTCATCTTGATCTTCACACGAAAGCTCCTTTCACAACTTGCTACACCTAGTATGCCTGCATCAAATTAATATTATTGCAGTATTTATATTGCTTTTCT
The DNA here is from genome assembly GCA_964494735.1 of uncultured Syntrophomonas sp. Lineage (GTDB taxonomy): Bacteria > Bacillota > Syntrophomonadia > Syntrophomonadales > Syntrophomonadaceae > PHAA01. The sequence goes on along the minus strand of CAZBSD010000008.1, from coordinate 4,524 downwards.
TTAGCAGCAGTTTCTACTTCTCATCTGCAAATGGTAGTTTATCTTTGGGTATATGCCTTCTTGTTGGGGTTATCGTGTTCATAGTAAACACAAATAGACTGAGTATAGAGGGATTACTGTATCTAATAATTATGATAATGCTGGTATCATTTACGTCAATTATTGCTGGTGATTCAATTAAAGGTGCGGCTATTATGCTATCGGGCATTATCATTGCGGGTTTATTTGCATTAAGCTTCGACCTTGAAAAGTTTATTCAAATTTATACTGATATTTTTCCCTTTATTGCATTATTCTCGATAGCCGCGTTTTTCATATCACTATTTTTGCCTTCCGTTATACAAATATTCCCTACAGTTACCAACAGTGCTGGAACACAAGCTCATTTCCTAGGCTTTTCTTTTATACAACTTAATGAAACAATGCCGCGGAATTATGGGATGTTTTGGGAGCCAGGTGCATTCCAGACATACCTTAATATTGGTTTTCTTCTCGAAGTATTTGGGCGGTCAAGAATGAGGAAAAAAGTAATCGCTATATACATAGCTGCCCTGATCACCACTCTATCAACAACGGGTTTCCTTACTTTAGGACTAAACTTAATCCTTATCTTAACCAAAATATATCAGGGCAAACGCTTAGCATACATCAGGGTTTCAATTCTTTCATTGGTAATGATTACCGCTATTGTTTCGGTTTATCACTTGCTCACATCAAATATTCAGTACGCCGTATTTGGCAAGTTACTGCTGGTCGGTTCTGGGTACAGTAATATAACCTCCGCTCAAGTCCGGCTAGACTCAATTATTTATCCAATACAGGCTTTTTTATCAGCTCCTTTGTTTGGAGTAGGGATTAAGGGATTAACAGAATACTCTTCACTAACTGGTCACACAATGAATACATGTACGCCCTTGAACTGGTTTGCACGATATGGATTTGTTTTTGGCGCTCTCTGCATAATCGGATTCTATAGATTTGTCAGTGGCTTAGCGCAAAAGTCAAATGTAACTATCCTTATACTATTGACTCTACTAATCTCAGTATCAACCGAGGCATACACCGACAATGCTTCGATCATTGTGTTTGTCCTTATTGGCTTGTTTGCCAAAAATCGAAAAAAGCAGCGAGAACAAAAAGACCATTTAAGACCCAAACCAAGTTTTGAGGCGATAGCATGAAGATACTACACATAAATAGCGGCAACTTCGGCAGTATCGGCAATATCATGGTCAATCTCGCGAAAGTCGCCTGCGGAAAAGGTCACGTAGCGTATACCGCATGCCCAGACTCCAGAACCGCACGTTTAAAAAAATTGAAAAACCATATTTATATAGGTAATAGATATGAAAGGAATATACATATCCAGTTAGGTAAGTTAACCGGTATGAATGGTTGCTATTCAAAGCATGGAACCCAAGAATTTTTAGATAATGTGGACAAGCTTCAGCCCGATATAATTCATCTCCACAATTTGCATAACTGCTATATCAATTTGGCAATGCTGTTTGACTACATTAAACAACATGAGATAAAAGTGGTATGGACCCTTCATGACTGTTGGGCTTTTACTGGTCAATGCCCTCATTTCACCCTGGTAAATTGTGATAAGTGGAAATTGGGTTGCTTTGCTTGCCCACAATATAAAAAGTATCCCGAAAGCTGGGTAGATAGAACAAAGAAAATGTATTTTTTGAAAAAGTCCTGGTTTACTGGAGTAAAGAATTTGACAATTGTCACACCATCACAATGGTTGGTTGAGATGGTTAGCGAATCATTTCTCTCCTGCTACTCCGTCCAAGTAATTAACAACGGCATTGATCTAGATATGTTTAAGCCAACACTAAGCGACTTTAGAGAGCGCCATCAATTACATGATAAAATAGTTCTTCTAGGTGTGGCTGACTCCTGGGGTGCACGAAAAGGGTTGGATATACTCCTGGACCTGCCGCGATTGCTTGATGAGACATATAAAGTAGTATTATTGGGGTTATCCAAAGAGCAAATTGGGCAATTACCAAAAGATATAATCGGACTGCCTCAAACGAGGAATCAAAGGGAGTTAGCCGAGATTTATTCGGCAGCAGATTTATTCGTAAATCCAAGTAGGGAAGAGACAATGGGATTAGTTACCGCGGAAGCATTGGCCTGCGGAACACCAGCCGTTGTTTCGAATTGTACGGCAGTGCCAGAGGTGATAGACCAAAGCAGCGGGATTATAGTCCACAGCTATTCATCCCAGGCTTTCGCAGATAGCATACGAGAATCAATCAATTGTTTTGTGAACGAAAAATGTATTGCTAGGGCAAGACGCTTTGATATGTGGAAAAGATTCGAAGACTACGTCGAATTGTACCATTCTATAATGAGGACTGGATAAATGAAGGTAGGAACTAACTTATTGGGTTGCATTGTCAAGTTGTGCCAGTCAGTTGAACACACTTACTAAGGAGTCCTGTTTAAGCCATGCGTACAAAAAAAGCACTTGTTAATTTGATGGCTAGCTTGGCCTTTTTCATTGTTTCAGCATTGGCTGGATTCATATTACCATCATTGTTTATTAAGCACTACGGTTCAGAGACTAATGGGTTGATCGGTTCAATAAAGCAGTTTATAGCGTATCTTGCCCTGGTTGAGGCGGGTGTAGGAGCGGCTTCTATAGCAGCACTCTATGTACCCCTGATTGATAATAAGACACAGAAAATTAACAACATCTTAACTGCGACCAAGCATTTTTATCAAAGATCCGGTCATATATTTTTCACTCTGTTAATTTTGATAGCAGCATGCTATCCATCGCTAGTTAGAGACGAAATTAATCCTGTAATCTCAGGCATGATGGTAATCATTTTAGGGTTGGGGGGAGTAGCAGAATATTATCTGATTGGTAAATATAGGGTTCTGTTAACAGCTGATCAGAAGAGTTATATACTGTCAATGATCCAAACAGGTAGCATCTTGTTAAGTACCGCAACAAGCGTGATATTGGTTAACAATAACGCAAATATACTGGTTGTTCAGGCTGTTGCAACCCTAATTTATTTATCAAGATACTTTCTTATTAGGACCTATTTCTCTCGGGAATACCCTTACGTAGATTTTAAAGGCAAGCCTGATATCTCAGCTATTAGCCAGCGTTGGTCAGCGTTCATACACCAAATAGCTGGTATCGTTGTGTTCAACTCTCCAATCGTAATAATTACAGTATTCTGTGGACTAAAAGATGTGAGTGTGTATGTGGTATATGCGTTGGTGTTTACCGCAGTGGGTTCACTTATTGGAACGTTTTCAAATGGACTGCTTGCTAGTTTCGGGGAAGTAATTGCATTGAAGGATATTGGGGTATTTAGAAAAGCCTATAATAATTTTGAGTATATTTTTTATGCTGTTTTAGCATGGGCATTTACATGTACAGCCTTGCTTATAATGCCATTTATGGCAGTATATACGGAAGATTTTACGGACTTCAATTATATTAGACCAGATGTTGCTACTTTGTTCGTTTTAGTTGGTGTTGCTAATAATATTAGGATTCCGCCTAATATTGTGGTTGCAGCAGCCGGTCATTTTAGAGAAACTCAATATAGAGCCATTTTGGAGGCTGTCATCAATATAGTTGCTTCTTTAATACTGGTCCAGTACCTTGGGGTGGTTGGAGTACTTCTTGGCTCTGTATGTTCATACTCTTACAGGACCATTGATTTCATTCTATATGCTGCCAAGTATATTCATAGACAATCACCGCTGGGATCATTGAGGAGGTTAGTGGTTAACGGGTTATTGGGATTTGTTTCGGCATTACCATTTATCCTTCTGTGGCCAATAGTCGCTACTAATTATGTGGAGTGGTTTCTGTGGGCTACTGGGGTTTCGCTGTCTGTGTCAACTGTAATCATTGTTGGCAATGCAATAGCTGATTATGGAATGTTTAGAACTACTTTAGGTAGATTGAAGGCATTAGCTTCGAGGGCTTAGCAATAAACTCCAATAACTGGAGGGAAGCAGCAGGGATCTTCCGTAAATGGCTCCGCATTGGTCATTGCCCAACAAAACTAAAAGGAGCATAGGTGTTGAAAATAAATCATCATTACGTACCACAGTTTTATCTTCGGAATTTTTCAAAAGACAAGAAAAGCATTCATATGTTTTTGAACCAGAAACAGTTGTTTATCAAAAGTGCATCTATTAGAAAACAAGCCTATAAAAAGAACCTTTATGGACAAAAAGATGACATAGAAGATCTGTTAATGGACATGGAAGGTGTGGCTGCAACATATATTCGAAAGATTATAGAAAATTACCAATTACCTCCGAATACAAGTGATCAATTTAAATTTCTATGTTTATTTTTATTATTATCAGAAGCTAGGGTGCAAAAAACTGCTGAATCTCAAAATAACTTCATCAACGAACAAATAAAACTTTTAATGAAAATGGATAAGAACTTGGATATCCCAGAAGATTTCATAGATAATGTCGATATTTCTTTTGATATTCCTAATTTGCTGCCCATGCAGACAGTTG
>CAZBSD010000007.1:11882-82029 GCA_964494735.1 uncultured Syntrophomonas sp. | reverse complement strand
TGCCAAATGCCATTTCGGCTTTGGTCTTACCCGCATTACATACTGCTGCGGCTACCTCCGCAGGAGTCTGAAAACCCATATTACACAACACCTTTCATTAGTTAGAATTGATAATAGTGTTTAAGCCAATTTTGCATTGAAGTCCGGTCTGAAATGAGCCAGGGTTGTCAATAAAGGCGCCGGGGCTGCTTGGCCCAAGCCGCACAGGCAAGCCCTGGTCATAACTTTACCCAGCCGCTCCGATAATGTGATCTCTTCGGCTGTGCCTAATCCCTTATTCACCTTGTGGACGATCTCATGCATCCGCTTGGTACCCTCCCGGCAAGGGGCGCATTTACCGCAGGACTCATGTTCGAAGAACTTGGTAATTCTGTCGATGACATCGACCAGATCGGTGTCTTCATCCATTACGAAAACTGCCCCTGATCCAAGGGTCGCGCCTATCGCTCCCATGGAATCGAAATCGACCTGGGTGTCAAGAAGTGATTCGGGAATGAATCCTCCTGATGTCCCGCCGATCTGAACGGCTTTGAACTTCTTGCCATCTTTGACCCCACCTCCCATGCCGAAGACAACGTCACGGACGGTCACATTGGTGGGCAGTTCGAAGAAGGTCCTGTTGTTAACGTCGCCGGTAAGGGTGAAAACCTTGGTACCGGGATATTTGGGTGCTCCTATGCTGCTAAACCATTGCCCGCCCTTGTCTAGGATCACTGGGATGTTGGCAAACGTCTCCACGTTGTTGACAACGGTGGGTTTGCCCCACAATCCAGCCACTCCCGGAAAGGGTGGTTTGAAACGAGGCTCGCCGCGATGGCCTTCGATGGACTCGATCAAAGCTGTTTCCTCACCACATACATAGGCACCGGCGCCCATGCGCACCTCCACCTCAAAATCACCCAGGACGCCTTTGGCTTTGGCCTGCTCGATGGCGGTGTTCAGCACATCCACTACGTATGGGTACTCACCCCGGCAGTAGATAAATCCTTTGGTCGCCCCGATGGCATAGCCGCAGATGGCCATCCCTTCTAAAAGTGTATGAGGGTCGTTTTCCATGATGATGCGGTCCTTATAGGTTCCCGGCTCGCCTTCATCAGCATTACAGACCACATATTTTTGATCGGCCGGGGTGTTGTAACTGAAACCCCACTTCATGCCCGCATTGAAACCAGCTCCGCCGCGTCCCCGCAAGCCGGAGTTTTTTACTTCGTCGATCACTGCCGACTGACCCATAGACCGGGCCTTGCTAAGCGACTGGTATCCGCCGGCTCCAATATAATCTTCGATCTTGAGCGGATCTATCTTCCCATAATTGCGCAAGACAATGCGCATCTCTTCTGCCACTATGGTCCCTCCTTTCTTTTTTACTTGTACGCTGCCAGCACGTCTCCCACTTTAGCGGCGGTCATATCACCATATGGGACACTGTTTATGGTGATGACCGGGGTGGCCTGACACTGTCCTACACATTCGGTGAACTCCAGGGTGAACTTGCCGTCGGCGGTAGTCTCACCCATCTTGATCCCCAGTTCCTTTTCCAGCGCAGCCACGACTTTATCAGCGCCGGCAATATGGCAGGGAGCACTCTCACAGATACGGATTACGTTCTTGCCCCTCTTGCCAACCTTTAGATACGAGTAAAAAGTAGCTACCCCATAAGCTTTGGCCTTGGACATATGAAAAGCATGAGCCGACGCCACTACGGCTTCTTCCGGAATATAGCTGTACTCCTTCTGAATAGCGTGAAATGCTTCTATGATCCCGCCTGGCTTAGTTTGGTAGGCGCTGATTATATCATTGTAGTCTGCCATCTAATATCACCTCCTATTGGCTTGGTAGAGTGTTAACGTTCTTCTACACAAAAATCAAAATACGGATTTAACAGCAGGGCGGTTACCTCCTGCCCGACCTCGATGGGAGGACTGCCTCCCGGTATGTCGATCAAGGCGTTGCATCCCACCAGAGATCGGATCATGCTGGGCTTCTGTCCAGGCTGGACGGTAACATTCCAGCCCCCATCCCAATCGACCTTACCCCTGATAAAGCGCCGTGACCCGGACTTCTTGGGAAATCCATTACGGCAGCAGGCCTTCACATAGACCGGTTCCGGATTCAATCCCTGCATGGCCCGCAAAGCCGGTACCGCAAATAGCTGAAAGCCGACCCCAGAGGCGGCCGGATTGCCGGAAAGGGCTAAAACCAATCGTCCATCAAGGAGAGACGCTCCGGTATGGCTGCCTGGTTGTACCTCCACATCCCAGTACAGCAAATCAGCCCCTATGCCTTCCATCAATAAGGCGGCCTCGTTACCAGCAGAGGCGAAACTTCCCCCAATCAGGATCAGAATATCGGCATCTGCCAGCAAAGCGCTGATTACTTCCGGAGCCGGCGCGATATCCCCATCGTTTGTCAGAGATACCGGGACCAGACCTCCGTTCTGGATCACCATCGCCGTCATCAGCGGGATATTACAATCCCTGGTCTGACCTGGATCAGGTGCCATATGCCAGGGTATGAGGTTGGTGCTGATACTGGCCAAAGCTACCCGCGGGCGGCGGTATACCAGTACCTGATTGTGTCCGAAAGCCGCCAGCACCGCTATGGCTCCTGGAGTAATACGTGTGTTTCTTCCTATCAACGGTTCACCGGTGGTAAAATCTTCACCAACGGTTTTGATGTTGGTGCCTGGTTTGAACGGCTCCTGAGCAATGAGTTGCCCGTCCTCTACGGTTGATCGCTCCTTGGGGAATACCGCGGCCGTCCCCGGGGGCAAGTCACCACCGGTGGCTACCCCCCAAGCTTCACCAGGCTCCAGCAGAACGGCTGGATGTTCACCCAGCAAAAAGCTGCCTTTTAATGTGTATATCCCTGAATCACCGTGTCCTCCGTCCCCCACCGCGTATCCATCCACGGCTGACTGCGGTCCGGCCGGCAGATCACGGTCTGCGGTTATGTCGATGGCGCAGACCCGTCCTACTGCCTCCAGCATGGAGACCTCCTCCACCGGTAAAAGGGAGCACCTGTCTATTATTATCGACTGAGCCTCTTCGAGGCTGATTCCGAGTTTCAATTAAAAATCCCCCGTTATTAATTCCAACTGGCCTTGCCGAAGGGGCATTGCGGGAAATGACAGATGCTGCATTCCTCGCATAGACCACCGTGACCCATTGCCACTATGTTCTGGCGGGTTATCCGGTCTCCGGCAAATATTCGGGGCAGTAAAAGGTCCAAAGTCGTCTTGCGGCTGAAAAGAGCTCCTCCCGGAACGCCGCATATTGGCACGTGACCTTGGTAGGCCAACATAAACTGCGAACCAGGTAGAATGGGAGCCCCGTAAAATACGACCTCGGCACCAGAATCTCTTATACCTTGAGGAGTGGCGTCATCGGCGTCCACCGACATACCACCGGTAACGATGACTAATTGCGCTCCTTCAGCGACGGCGTTCTGGATCTCCCTGGAAATGAGTTCAGAGTGGTCGGGCACGATAACCTGCCCCATCCAACGCCCCTGAAAGGGAGCTATCTTCTGCCTTATCACCTGGGCAAAGCCATCCTTGATACGGCCACTATTGACCTCAGTTCCGGTAGTGATCACCGCCACCCACAAAGGCAGGAAGGGCTTAACCATCAGCATGGGAGTCTTACCATAAAACACTTTTTCGGCTGCCTCCATCAGACTTCGCTGTACCGCGATGGGGACCACCCTGGTTCCGGCTACTGTTTGCCCCTCGACTACAACCCTATCGTTATGCAGGGTGGCAAAAACGATATCATCCAGGTTGTTGAGTTGGTGGAGTTGTTCCACCTGGACCTTAAGCAGTCCATCATAACCGGACCAAATATTGACCCGCCCCTGATTGGGCTCTGTCAACTTGAGGCCCGGGCCGACTGCCATCCGGGCCAGGTGCAGGGAGGCATCGTCCTCATGAACCATGTCTTCTTCAGGCTCCCATACATAGATGTGTTCCTTCCCCATGTCCTTAAGCTTGGGTATGTCCTGTTCGGATATCACTTGTCCTTTTCGGAAGGCCCGGTGCTTTACACGACCTGGTACAATCCTGGTCATGTCATAGCCGAGGGTCAAACCTACTGCTTCTCCAACCGGAACCTTACGCATCTTTCTCCTCCTATCCCACTTTCTCGATCTTGACCGCTGCCACCTTATACTCGCCGGTCCCGGTAATCGGATCCAGGTGATGGCTGGTCAGAACGTTGGTAGGGGTAGCGGAATAATGGAATGACATCCATATGACTCCGGGCAAAACCCGGTCGGTGACTTTAACATGGGTCATTACTTCACCGCGTCTGGAAGTAACCTTGGCCATACTGCCGGTCTGCAAACCTAATTTTTCCGCATCCAGCGGGTTGACCTCAGCCATCTCCTTGTCCCAGACACTGGCAAGACCTTTGGAATAAGGAGTAGTGACATTGTAATGCTGCAGTATTCTGCCGGTTGACAGCAGAAACGGGTATTCCTCGTCGGGTATCTCGCCAGGCGGAATGTGTTCTGAGGGTTGGAATAAACCCAGACCCCGGGTGAATTTGCCCGAATGCAGGAAGGGAGTCCCGGGATGGTCCAGTGTGGGGCAAGGCCACTGCAGACTATTGTTTTCATCCAGGCGCGCATAATTTATGCCAGCCATGGAGGGAGTCAGAGAGGCCATCTCATCCCATATGTCTGAAGGGCTATCATACTGCATGGGATATCCGGCCCGGGTCGCCATCTGACAGATGGTCTCCCAGTTGGCTTGGCCAGGGATAGGCTCTATGGCCTTTCGAACCCTTTGCACACGGCGTTCGGTATTGCTAAAAGTCCCATCACATTCGGCGAAACTGGCTGCTGGCAGGACCACATCCGCATAGGCAGCGGTTTCGGTTAGAAACAGCTCCTGAACCACCAGGAATTCCAGGTGCTCCAGCGCACCGCGGATATGATTGGCATCCGGATCGGTGAGCACCGGATTTTCACCCAGGACGTACATGGCTTTCACCTTGCCCTCGTGGGCAGCGCCGAACATCTCCGGTATTTTTAGACCTATCTTGGTGGGGATGGAACCGCCCCAGGCTTTTTCGAATTTCTCCTGGTTGGCCTCTACCGCCACTGACTGATAACCTGAATAAACATTGGGCAGAGCTCCCATGTCACAGGCGCCTTGTACGTTGTTCTGACCACGTATGGGACATACACCGACTCCGGGGCGGCCCAAATGACCTGTCAGCATGGCCAGGTTGGCGATGCTCATGACGTTGCGGGTACCGCAGATATGTTCGGTTATCCCCAGGGTGTAAAATATCATGGCTTTATCAGTGGTGGCATACAGACGGGCTACGGTATAGAGGTCTTCGATCGCCAGGCCAGTGAGCTCAGCCACCTTTTCGGGCGTATAGTCCTCTACGATGGCCTTCAATTCTTCGTAGTTTTCAGTACGTTCCTCGATGAACTTCTTATCTTCCAAACCTTCCTTGATGATGATGTGCATCAGTCCATTAAGGAGTGGTATATCGGTTCCAGGTTTCTGACGCAGCCAAATATCGGCTTCATCGACCAGATCTATATGGCGGGGATCGCATACTACTAATTTACAGCCATTACGGGCAGCCTGACGCATCTTATAGCCGGCTACCGGATGAGCTTCGGTGGTATTGGTGCCGATAAGCACCATCAGTTCAGCTTCGTTGGTAATGTCGCTGAAGGGATTGGTCATCGCTCCGCTTCCGAAAGTAGTTGCCAGACCGGCAACGGTGGGAGCGTGTCAGGTGCGGGCGCAGTGGTCGACGTTATTGGTCCCCATACCTGCGCGGGTGAATTTTTGGATCAGGTAGTTCTCCTCATTGGTACAACGGGCTGAACTTAAGGCAGCAAACGAATCGGGGCCGTATTTGGCCTTTATATCGTTGAGCCTGCTGGCGATCAGATCAAATGCTTCATCCCAGGATGCATGTTCAAACTGTCCATTCTTTTTTATCAATGGCGTGGTCAGGCGGTTTTCGTTGTAGATATAATCCCAGCCGAAACGGCCTTTGATACAGAGGCTGCGCCCATTGACGGGACTATCGGGATTCGAAAGCACCCCAATTACCTTCTTGTCTTTAACCGCCAAATCAAAGTTACAACCGGTTCCGCAGAATGGGCAGGTGGTGCGTACCCGCTCGATATCCCAACGGCGGCCCATTCCTTTCATGGACTTCTCGGTGAGGGCACCGGTTGGACAGACGGCCACGCATTGTCCGCAGAAGACGCAGTCGGAATTGATATAGTCGACGTCCCCGGCAGTAGTAGCCTTGCGGTGGTAACCACGGTTCAAATAGGAGAGGTTGTCCTGCCCGGTCATCTCTTCACAGGCACGTACACAGGCTCCGCACAGGATGCACTTGTTCATGTCGCGAATGATAAAGGGGTTGCTGTCGTCAATGGCATAACAATACTTCTCTCCCTGGAACGGACTGTCCTTGACACCATAACGATAGGCATAGTCGGCCAGCTTACAATCTCCCAATTTGTCGCAAGTCATGCAATCCAGCGGATGATTGGCAAGCAGGAGTTCCAAGATGGTCTTCCTGGCTTCCTTAACTGCTGGCGACTCGGTCTCGACGACCATTCCAGGCATTATCGGTGTGACGCAGGATGCCGGTAAAAGGCGGTTACCTTCCACTTCGACCACACACATACGACAGGATCCCATCAGACTAAGGTCCGGGTCATAACAAAGTCTGGGTATCTCTATCCCGATCGATTCCGCAGCCTTCAGAATGGTGGTGCCTGCCGGGGCTTCAACCTCCCTTCCATCGATGATGAGTTTCACTAGATCCACTACCATCACTCCTTTCTTCGAATAACCCTGCCATCGGGCAGAAATACAAAAACCTCCAGATCAGGCTGGAGGTAGATGTCAGAAGATATGCCGTTCATTGCCGTGAACAGGCAGGCTTCCCGCACTAAAATCGTGCGTCAATTCCTTTCCAACCATGGGAGGCAAGTCCGTTTCCAGGCTTACCCGTCGGCTTTGTACCATGGCGGTTTGCTTTAGGCCACAAAGCTCGGAATCATCATTATTAGGTTTTCGGGCCGGAAAAAAAGAAGCCTCCAGCCCAGGCTGGAGGATAATGTGCGTACCTGTGAACAACCCACATTTGTGGTGGGACCTGTTTGTACCCGCTTGATGCGCCAATTCCTTTCCAACCATGGGAGGCAAGTCCGTTTCCCGGCTTACCTATTGGCTTCATGACCCTGGCTGCTTGCTTTAGGCCACAAAGCTCGGAATTATAGGTATTAAGTTTTGGGATCATAGGCTGTTTGTATTGGTTTCGTTTCCTATGATTTATGTTATATTCGACATCAGTTTGTAAATCCCTGCCCAAATGGAACAAAATCTCTGACTCGCCGATTACCATAATTTATTGTCATCACCAGTATTCCTGTTTATTTATGTGAACCGACGACCCGTGTTTTTCCCCGATTGGCTATTCCTTGTCACGCCCAAATTCATAGGTGTGTTCAGAACCATGCGATACGCAGAATATGGGCGGATACAACAGAAGTGAAGCTTTTTTGGCGGTTTAGCGAATATGCTATAATGAAAATGTACAAGTTATCAAAGACATGGAAAGGAGTGAACTGCATGAAAATCAGCGCACGGAATCAGTTGAAAGGCAGGATCGTCAGTCTAAAACCAGGCACTGTGAACACTGAGGTAATCATCGAGCTTCCAGGGGGCAACCAGGTAGTCAGCATGATAACCAGAGACTCCGCCATTGCATTGGATCTGTCAGTTGGCCGGGAAGTCTATGCAGTTATCAAAGCCTCCAACGTCATGGTAGCAGTTGACCACTGATCATTTTTGAAAAGCATACTCATACCTAAGGCTCCTCCTATAGCAAGAGGAGCCTTCAGCGTATCAAACGAGTTACATTGAGGCAGACCGAGCAAAAAACGCTTAAAGCAAGGCATTCGGGAGTCCCGTGATTAAGGCTTACATGAGGTACATCGATTGAACCGGGATTTCGTATTAATACAGCTATGGGGCTTTTTTTGACAGTCTAATGAGATGCGGCTGGGCGCGGCCCCTTAGCGAGCGGCAGCGTGGACCTTTTGCATAGAATGATTTAGCTCTTCCATTGCGGGGCTGCCCTCTTCACAGGTGCTTCTTTTGATAATTTCCTGGATGGCGCCCACAATTTTGTTGTCCACCAAAAATGCACAGCCCTTCCTGGCTTCTCTGGGCAGATAAGTTCTCTCGATACTTATCAAATGCTGGCTGTTGATCTCGCATAGTGCATAATCGTCCTCCAACCTTTTTACCACTGCATACATTCCTTTTTTCTCCTCTCGTATAAATTATAAGTTTGATAGTTGTTGCTCCGATCACATCCTGCGGTTGTCGCCAAACCAAATAAAAAAGCTCAGCTGGAAATGCTGAGCTTTAACACATGAACCGCAAACTAAGAAATCCAATAGATCCTTAGGCGCCTGCATCACTAAGCATCCCCTTTTCACGATGGAAGGCCCGCTCGTTTCCAAATGAACCCTGACGGCCTGCGCTCCTTAGATTACTCCTTAGGACCACAGGCTCGGAGAAGCGATATTTTATTGTGACGTCGATCCGTTCTATTTTCGGTATATTCAACAACAATAAAAAAATTCCTGCTAAAAAACAAAAATGTTTCTCCTTACCGTTTGCCTTTTTCCGCACAAGGTTTGTTGGGAACACCTATAACAGTTGAATCTGTTCTTGATTCTTGAAGCAACTGGTATGAGGGAACGTTGTCAGGCGTCTGGGTCAGACCTGCAGATAAGCCGTTTCTTGGTGCACGGTGTCAACCACCCGACCCATTTCAACCTTCATGATCGAGTCGCCCAGGAATATGGCATCTTCCTGATCGTGCGTAACCAATACGAATGGTATCTGCCACTCGGTGTGAATCCGCTTGAGTTCATGACGAAGGCTGACCTTGTTGCCATAATCGAGAGCACTGAAAGGTTCATCCAGGAGAAGCAAGCGGGGATGGACAACCAAGGCCCGGGCCAAGGCCACTCTTTGTTTTTCGCCCCCCGACAATTGGCCCGGATAACGATCGACCAGGTGCTCCAGGCCAAAGGATTTCGCCAACCGCTGGGATTCACGAGTCGAAACATTGGAACCAGCATTACGGATACCGTAACATATGTTTTGCAGCACCGTTTTGTGTGGGAATAGAGCATAGTCCTGAAATAAATAGCCGATGCGGCGGTGACGGGCAGGGACATTTAGTTTGTCTCGGGACGACAACAGAACGTGTCCGTCGAGTTTGATCAGACCGCTATCCGGGGCCTGCAGACCGGCCAGTATATTTAGTGCAGTTGTCTTGCCGCAGCCGGAAGGCCCCCAAAGAACCACGATCTGGTTTTCTATTCTTAGGTGAAGTTCCAAGTCAAAGTGCCAAAGCGATTTCTGTATATGGGCGTCAAGCATAGCTTCACTCACCTGTTCTCTCAACGTTTTTGCGCCAGTGATTGATGCCCCAGATAACTGCAAAACTGAACAGGGTTATGATCAGGACCAAGGTCCGGGCGGTTGCCTCATCGCCCCTGTCCACCGCGTAGTAAATGGCCACCGGGATAGTCTGGGTCTGACCAGGAATATTACCTGCTACCATGAGGGTAGCCCCGAATTCCCCCAGGGCCCGGGCGAAAGCCAGCACCAGGCCGGCTGTTACGCCGGGCCAGGCCAAGGGAAGAGTGATGGTGAAGAAAACCCGCAGTTCACTGGCTCCCAGGGTGCGGGCGGCCTTCTCATAATTTAGGTCGACGCTGTTGAAGGCCGCTTTGGCGGTCTGGTAGAACAGAGGAAAGGCTACCACAGCCGCGGCCATGATAATCGCATGCCAGGTAAATATCAGATTGATGCCCAGGCCGGCCAGGTACTTGCCAATGAACCCGTTCTTACCTATCAATAACAACAATCCGTAACCAATCACCGATGGAGGCAACACCAAAGGCAAGGTAATGAAAGCCTCACATACGTCTTTGCCAGGAAAATCATACCGGGCCATGAACCTGGATACAGGGAGACCGAGCACTGCTACAATCAGTACCACCAAAGCAGCTACTCTCAGGGATAGAATCACCGGAAACCAGTCTTGTAGGTGGAAATACATGGTGCCCTACTATTATTGAGCGGGCTTGGTAAACCCGTATTTGGCAAAAACCTGGGCAGCTTCTTCACTAACCAGGAAATCCACGAAATTCTGCGCCTCCGGCTGGTGTTGACTGGCGGCGATGACAGCCATGGGATATACAATAGGTTTACTTGAGCCGGCCGGGGCCGCCGCCACGATTTTGACGGCAGCGGTGGTGGCCGCATCAGTACGGTATACCAGGCCGGCATCCACGTTACCGGTCTCCACATAGTTGAGAACCGCCCGAACGTCTTTGGCCTGGACCAACTTGGACTGAAGTTTATCCCATAAACCCATCGATGTCAGGGTATCTTTGGCGTATTGTCCGGCCGGAACCGATTCCGGGGTACCGATTGCTATTTTTGTAACGGTAGTATCGGTCAGACCCTCAAAACCGGTTAGTTTGCTGTCTTGGCCGGAAACCAGAACCAGCTCATTGCCAACCATGTTTTTACGGGACGAAGCTACTATAAGTCCTTTTTGTTCCAGGGCGTCCATCTGTGACTTTCCCGCTGAAATAAACAGGTCAACCGGGGCACCTTGCTCAATCTGCTGCTGTAGAGTCCCGGAAGCAGCCAGATTATATGTAATCGTTACGTTTGGGTGTTTTGTGGTATAGATCGTCTGCAGTTCCTTGCTCACATCTGTCAAACTGGCCGCTGCCGCAACGGTGAGGCTGATTGGTTGGGTGGGAGCGGAGGCAGGCGCGGATGCACTGCATCCCGCACAAGATAAGATAAAGATCATCAAGCCGATTAAAATCCATAGTCTTTTCATGTAAATACTCCTTAAATGTTAGTAAATAGGCAGCGACCTTTACTACAGCCTCCTTTGTACGGGATTGCCCGCTCCATGGGGGTGATGAACAGGAAAAGCGTTCCCATAAAATATAAAACCTCAAAATACACCAACAGGCGGTAATATAAACTACATAAAGATACATAACACAACATGAAACGATTATGTCATTATTCTAGGCTATGATAAAATTGTGGTCAAGACAAATTTGGAGGCGAACAACTTGGAAAATACCAGATCGCTCACCCCCGATGAGGTGGCTGCCATTCTCAACATCACCAAACAGACTGTTTATGATATGATCAAGCGCCAAGAGATACCAGCTTACCGCATCGGCCGCAAGCTGCGTATCGATCCCCGGGATGTGGATACATACCGTAAGCAGGGAAAAAGTTTTGAGTTGCCACCATCCAGGCCCCAGCCGGCAGACGTCTCGAATGTTCTCTCCCCACGGCCAACTGCGGCCGCAGCCGGGTCCGAACCTGATAAACTGGTCGTCTGCGGGCAGGACATCATCTTGGACCTGTTGGCCCGACAACTGGAATTAAAATTCAAACCGCTGCGGGTGTTGCGGTACCAGGTGGGGAGTTTCGATGGTTTATCAGCTTTATACCACGGCCAGGCTGATATAGCCGCAATTCATCTTTGGGATGGCGACAACGATCGGTATAATACACCCTACGTGCGCCATTTGTTACCGGGGATACCGGTGGTAATTGTCCACCTGGCCCAGCGGATGCAGGGTTTTTACGTTCGCCAGGGCAATCCCAAACAGGTGATGGGTTGGAGCGATCTCCAACGCACCGACCTCACCATAATCAATCGCGAAAAAGGTTCTGGTACCCGGGTATTACTGGATGAACGGCTTCGACTCCTAGGAGTTGACCGCAGTCAGGTCGATGGCTATCAGAAGGAGGAATATTCCCACCTGGCAGTGGCCAGCGTGGTAGCACGGGGTGAGGCGGATTTGGCCCTGGGCAATGAAAAAGGCTCTCTGCAAGTGCGCGGGATTGAGTTTATTCCCCTCCAAAAAGAGCGTTACGAACTGGTAATCGCTAAGGCTGGGTTGGAGGCTTCTATATGGCAGGCTGTTCTGGAGATACTCCAATCCGAGTCTTTTAAATTCGAGCTCGTGGGGCTGGGAGATTATGATGTGAGTGAAACCGGGAGGGTAGTGTCCGGGGATTAAGGGATACACCGGTTGCCCCATTGGCTGGCGTGGAGCTTACAAAGTTGAGCGGATTATCTCCATTGGGCATCTCATTCAACTCCTTTCACCTGAAAATAATGCTAATGTGGTTCGACTACTCCAACATATGTAATCAAATGGCAAGGGGTTACAGCAGCGGTGATTATAATTGTTTTCTTAGGGCAATAAAAAGAGACCCTTGGGGGCACAACCAGCGGCCCGGCAGGGTCTCTAAACAGCTTTTAATCGGTCCGGAGACAAATTAAAATATCGAGTTTTAGTAATATGAGATTAGCCTGACTTGTTCTAACAGATCCGAGGCAGATGCTCCCCTTCCAGCATACCCAGGATGCGCTGGGTGCCTAATTCGGTCTTCAGCAGCACCATCTGAGCCGGTTCAGTACTGACCTCGCCGATTATTACAGCTCCTTTCGTCTCTGGCAGCTGGCGCAAATCCCCGATAATTTCAGCCGCCTTACGGCACGAGGTTACCAATACCATCTTCCCCTCATTGGCCATATACAAGGGATCCAGGCCCAACATATCACAGGCCCCCTGCACTACTGGCGATACCGGGATCTTGGTTTCCTCCACTACTATGCTGCAGCCTGATTGCTGGGCCAGTTCATTCAGGACTGTGGCTAAACCGCCCCTGGTAGGATCACGCATGCATTTTACCTCTGCGCCATACTTCTCCAGGACCCGGTTGATTATTCCCAGCGGAGCACAGTCGCTTGCAGCCGGAGTGGCAAACCGCAGCCCTTCCCGTTGAGCCAGTACTGCCAGGCCGTGGTCACCGACGGAACCGGTAACCAGAACCAGGTCGCCGGCCTCGATACGGCTGGGACGGTAATCAATCCCAGGCGGAATTACACCGATTCCAGTAGTATTTATGAACAGGCGGTCAGCACTGCCTCTTTCCACCACCTTGGTATCACCGGTAACCAGGCATACGCCTGACTCACGGGCGGTTTTGGCCATGGAATCAACAATCCGGCGCAGTTCGGAGATGAGCAGCCCTTCTTCGATTATCATCGCTATCGACAAGAACAGCGGTTTGGCTCCGCAGGCGGCCAAGTCATTGACGGTGCCGCAGATGGACAATTTGCCGATGTCGCCGCCCGGGAAGAACAGCGGGGTTATGACAAAGGAATCGGTGCTCATGGCTACCCGGCCCGGAGGCAAATCCAACAGGGCCCCGTCCAGCATAGAGGACAAATAGGGATTATCCCATGCTTTCTTAAATACTTCGTCTATCAGTCGCTGACTCATCAAGCCGCCGCTGCCATGAGCCATCAATATTCTGTCGGCTGTCATCAGTTATCTCCCTTTATTTTTGGTGTATAACGATAATAGGCTGCGCAAGCCCCTTCCTGCGATACCATGCAAGGCCCGACAGGCTGCAGGGGGGTGCATACTCTGCCAAATAAGGCGCATTCACGGGGATCGATGACTCCCCTCAGCACCTCTCCGCAGGCACATCCCTTAATGGGGACATCGTCAAATTCCGGTATTTGGAACTTGAAGCGGGCATCATAACGCCCATATCGGGGTCCTATTTTCAATCCACTCTGGGGTATGAGCCCCAAACCCCGCCAACGGCAATCAGATGGTTCGAATACTTCCTGAAGCGTCTTTTGGGCGACTAGATTGCCATCCGGTTTGACCACCCGACGATACTGAATCTCCACCTCAGTACGGTCCTGGTGCAATTGCCGCAGCAGCATTACGATACCCTCCAGGATATCTTTCGGCTCAAACCCGGTTACCACCATAGGTTTATTGGCCATATCAGCCAACCTCCGATAAGGCTCGATACCAGTAACGGCCACCACATGTCCAGGGCATATCAATCCATCCACTCTGATCTCCGGATCAGCAAAGATCACCTCCAGAGCTGGCGGAACTACTTTATGCAGGCAAAAAACCGAAAAGTTGTCTAATCCCGATAATGCCGCTTCCTGGATAGCGACCGCTACTGTGGGAGCGGTGGTTTCAAATCCTATGCCCAGGAACACGACTTCCCGGCCGGGATGTTGACGGGCAGCGGCCAGGGCATCCAGAGGCGAATATACAACCCTGATATCGGCGCCGCGGCTGCGCTCCTCCTGCAAACTACTGTTGGTCCCCGGCACCCTCATCATGTCTCCAAAGGTCAACAAAGTCACAGCGGGATTATGGACCAGTTCTATAACGGCATCGATATCCCCTTGCGCCGTCACACAAACCGGACATCCCGGTCCCGACAGGAGTTTTAGATTGGCTGACGTTAATTCCCGGATACCGCTCCTGGCGATAGCCATGGTATGGGTGCCGCAGACTTCCATCAAAGCATAACGCCCGGTCACGCTCTGTATCTCGTCCAGCATCCTTTGCACATAAGGGTGGTTATCGGTCATACCAGCCCATTTCCTCCATATAAGATATTGTCTCGGCGGCAATGGCGCTATCGATGATCTCCATGGCAAAACCGGCATGGATGAGCACATAATCCCCTGCCTGTGCCTCAGGAGTAAGCCTAATGCTTATTTCCATTTGATTACCGCTAACGTCGACTGTAGCCACATAATTGTCTTCTACTTTGATTATCATTCCAGGAACACCCAGACACATCAGACCTGCACCTCACTCGCAATAATTGCTTGTCCCAACGCTATACCTCCATCACCGGGCGGGACCTGCTGATGATGATAAACTTCAAATAGATGGGCCAAAAGTTTTAACCTCAACTCCGACAGGATTATCTGGTTACAGAAGACTCCTCCACTTAAAACGACTTTATTCAATCCGGTCTCGTCCCTGGCTCTGAGCAGGGCACCAGCAAACAGCTCGATCATGGTCAGGTGAAATTGGCGGGCAATCAGACCTTTCGGCATGCCTTTTTCCAGGTCTTCCACAATTTCAGGCCACATCGGCAGCGGATCCATTAGCCAGCCCCCATCGGTATTCTCCAACCGGCAACTATAGAATCTTTGCCCCTGCTTATCGGCCAACCCTTCCAATTCGATGGCGCCTTGCCCCTCATACTGGTTGATGGGGCATATTCCCAGCAATCCGGCTACTGCATCAAATATCCGTCCGCATGACGAAGTCTGGATTTCAGGTATTCCCTGGCTCCAGCGACTAACCAGGATATCCAGTTCCATGGCCGGAAATTTAGGAAGAAACCTCTTGATCCAGGCCACCCCGTGGTTTCCCATCGACTCCAGCAGGTAAACCAACGCCATCCGGTATGGCTTGCGGGCGCTCAAATCTCCACCCGGAAGGGGCACGTACTTGAGGTGGGACAACCTGGTGAACTGGCGATAATCGCCCTTCAGTAGTTCGCCGCCCCAAACACAATCATCCAGACCCCAACCAGTGCCATCACAGACCAAGCCCAGAACCTGCTCGTTGAGACCGTTTTCGGCCATCACCGAGGCCATATGGGCAAAATGGTGCTGTACCGCTACGCGTGGTAGTTGCTTCTGTTCACGGGCCCAGCGGGTGGTCTGATACTCAGGATGCAGGTCATGGGCCAAAAGCTGGGGAGTGACCGCCAGCATGCGTTGGAATCTTTCCAGTCCGGCCTGGAAGTTAACATAGTTGTGATAATGGTTCAAGTCGCCCCAGTGCTGACTAAGGAAACCCTCCCCCTGCCTGGTGAGGCAGAAGGTATTCTTCATCTCGCCGCCCAGGGCCAGGACCGCATGCGATTTTATGGGCAGGTTTATTCCCTTGGGAACCAATCCCCGCGCCCGGCGTAAGAACAGGGGCGTGCCCATAGGAGTTATCTGCATCACCGAGTCATCGCAGGGATTATATATATCCCGGTTATGAATAAGGAAATAATCGGCCACGTCGGCCATTTGACGGATTGCCTCTTGGTTGCCGGTTATCAGAGGCTCGTCACTGATATTGGCGCTGGTCATTATCAGCAATTCCAGATCATCATCGAACAATAAAAAGTGCAAAGGCGTATAAGGGAGCATGACTCCCAATGTATTAAGTCCGGGGTGGATTACCGTATCAGGCAGATCCTCCCCGTCTCTTCTCTTCAATACCACTATTGGCGCTTGGGGTGAAGTCAGCCATTTCTTTTCCACTGGATCGACAAGGCAGTACTTTTCAACTACATCCAAATTCCGGGCCATGACCGCAAAGGGTTTATAATCACGTTTTTTGCGGTGCCGCAGGGTTTTGACCACTTCCGGTTGGGTGGCATCGGCGGCCAGGTGAAATGCTCCCAGCCCTTTGACCGCTACAATGAACCCGTTTTTCAGCAATTGGACCGGGGTGGAATCGACCCGTCGTTGCTGTCCATCCACCAGGCTGGTATGGGGACCGCAAACCGGGCAAGCGTTGGGCTGAGCATGAAATCGCCTTTGTAACGGGTCCTCATATTCGGCCTGACATTGTTCACACATGGGAAAGGACTCCATTGTGGTCTTGGCCCGGTCATAAGGCAAGTCCCGAATGATGGTGAAGCGCGGTCCGCAGTTGGTACAGTTGGTAAAGGGGTATCCGCAGCGGCGGTCCTCGATGTCGGTCACTTCGGCACGACAATCGGCGCAGATGGCGATATCCGGCGATACCCCAACCACTTTTTCATCCCCGCCCTGCGACTCCCGGATCGCAAATGCACGGTAACCGGCGGGCGGCATCGGTTCTACTTCACAACTGCGGATAACTGCCAGGGGCGGAGGATCGTCGACCAAACGGCGGGCGAACTTGTGCAAATCCTCTTCTCTGCCTTCAGCCTCGATATAAACGCCGGCGGATGAGTTGATCACCCACCCCAGTACACTATATTCCTGTGCCAAACGGTATACAAAAGGCCTGAATCCAACTCCCTGTACTATTCCCTTGATAGAGATGCGATATGCCTTGTTTGACACTTGTGCGGTAAGACCTCCGTCCCAATTCATGGTTCGATCCGGTCCGCCTTTCAATACAAGGCGGATGTTAATCGGACTGGAGGGTGGGCCGCAAAGAATGGTTACCAGCGACCCACCCTGCCCGATTTTGGCTAATAGTATTGGTACCCGTCATGGACCTGATTGATTATTCCTTGAGCAATAACTGAATCTCCTGGTGGATCAACTCCACCAACAGGGGGAGCTTTTCTGCTATTTGAGGGCTAAGATCCATGCTGACCGCTACCACTGCCGGCTCGATGCCAAAAACCGTCGTGGGGGGATTATGGCCCAGCATACGGGTCATCTTCATTGCTTCTACAAAATGCATCTCATGCAATGAGGTGATGTTCTCATTGGGTTCCAGCCCAAGTTCATCCAGGGGGGCCCGGTAAATAGTGCCCGGTTCTCCCCCGGCATGCATGGCATCGACAATTATCAATTTGTCGGCTTGGCAAAACTCTTCGATGAGGTCATAACTGTGGGTTCCGCCATCGACCAGTTCCACCCTATCCGGAAGTCCCATCGCTTCCAGAGCTCTGATGGCGTGAACACCCACACCATCGTCCTGCATTATAAGGTTGCCAATACCGACGACCATGATTTTGCTCAACAGATTGCCTCCCTACTAAGCGCTTATCCCTTTTTCCTCGACCTCAATTCTTCTCCCCTGTTCATCTACGTGATAACCATGGTGAAAATCCGTTGGAATCTTGCCGGTGAAGATGGATTTCAACACTGGTAAACCTTCGGCAACGTCCAGGTATACGTGGACCAGGACCATAAACACGAAGATCCAGGTCACGATGTAATGGAGAATCCTTACTGCCAAATAACCACCGAAGAAATACGCTGCGGCGGTAAAGGATTCCGGTTTGTAAAGTATGAAACCGCTGATGATCTGAAAAATGGCCAGGACCAGAACCGCAGTGTACATACCCTTTTGACCGGGATTGTATTTACCGTAAAAGGGATGGTCTTTGGCCAGGAAAGTGTAGTACTTGATCATACTGGGCAGTTTCTTGGTATCTTCGATAGGTTGGTATATGATATTGTGCCAATCTTTGGTCACTATGCCCAGGTAGACCCTCGCAACCACCCCGAAAACAAGTATCATTGCAAAAGCAAAGTGGGCGGTGCGCGCGTTATCCATGTTCTCAAACAGCCTGAATGTCTCAGGGGCGTGGATATAGTAACCGGTCAGGCACAACATGGTGATGGATATCATGTTGAGCCAGTGTAACAGTCTGAGCCACAAGGGGTGTCTTAACTCCATCTTTTTTATCATCGTTTACCCCCCTTAACCGATCACAAACTGGCTTAGCACCTTTTGGTCAGGAGTCATCACATGGATGGCACAGGCCAGGCAGGGATCGAAGGACCGTACTACTCGAACCACTTCGATCGGATTGGCCGGATCTTTGACTGGACAGCCGATCAGAGCCTGTTCCATCGGTCCCAGTTGATTACGGTCATCCCGCGGAGACATGTTCCAGGTACTGGGCACTACTGCGTTATATACGTCGGTACGCTGGTTTTTGATTTTGTTCCAATGGCCCAGAGCACCGCGGGCGGCTTCGGTCAGCCCCACACCTTGCGCTTCATCGGGTATCTTATGGGGGGTGCACACCGGTTGACCAAGTTCCAGCTTCATCACCCATTCGTCCATAGCCTTGGCGACCATAGAGCACTCGACAGCCCGGGCAAAATGACGGCCCAAGACCGAGTACGCCTTATCACCGAGAGCCAATACATCCTTGTTTTGGGCGGTTATCAAGCGAGCCAGTGGTCCTACCTCCATGACCTCACCATTGTATCGAGGTGCCTTGACCCATGAATAGGCGCCCTTCTTGTCAACTTGCGGAGTCACTACCGCTTTGGTGGGTTCTTTCTCAATCTCGTCCTTGTACCAGCTGTATTTGACGTCTTCTAAAATCAACTCCGGCTCCAGGTCCTTTAGCTGACCCCTGACCAAGGCTTTGGACGGGAAGAACTTGGGCTGCTTCACATAATCCTTGGCCCCTTCGGCCATAGGGAAGGCACCATAAGAGAGCATATTCATACAGCCCCGCCCGATCTCAAAGTATTCAGGATACATGCCAGCCACAGCCTTTACGGTGGGAATATATTTGCTGTCTATAAACGCCTGCAATTCAGCCAGGCGGAACTTGAAATTAACGATCTTCTGACTGCTGGGATTTTCCGTTACTCCTCCCGGCACTATAGCTTGGTTGTGAGGCATACGACCGCCCCACAACGCTGTCATCTCATGAGCCTTGCGGCGCATCTGGAGGGCTTCCAGATAGAGATTTACAACCTGGTCGTTCACATCCTTAGGCAGCCGATAGTCCCCTTCATAACGGGGGATAAACGGCGGCACATCGGGACCCTTGACAAAATCAAGAGCGGCCAGATGGAAGAAATGAAGGATATGCGACTGTATATAGTTGGAACCCAGGATCAGATTCCTGATAATTCTCCCATTGGGAGGAGGTTCAATTCCAAAAGCACTATCTAACGCCAACGTACCCGCGGTGGCATGACCGATCGGTCAGACCCCGCAGATTCTCTGCATGATCTGCTGGGCGTCACGAGGATCACGTCCATGCATAATCAATTCCAGACCTCTGAACATCATGCCCATGGATTTGGCGTCGATTACCACGCCGCCCTCAACCTGCACTTCCACGCCAAGGTGACCTTCAATACGAGTTACGGGATCTATAACTATCTTCTCTGCCATTAGTTGTCACCTTCTTCCTTGTCATGCTCTTTTTTGGGCCCGATCCTACCAGTAGCTACATTGCCCGCCAGGTGACCACCGATACCGAGAACCGCTGCCCCGCCTAAAACCATGCCGATTTGATCCACGGTAGCGGTAGTAGCCGGTGCGATCGGCAACTCCGCCATGCGCTCATACATAGGCCAACCCGGGAATTGCGGCTCGGTACAGCCCAGGCAGACGCCGCCGCACATGACACACCAGTTGACGCCTCCATTCCATAATCGCGTGGTTGAATCGCAATGAGCGATAGGTCCCTTGCAGCCCAGCTCTATCATGCAGCCGGGATCGCCAAAATTCTTGGCAAAAATACCATTGTCAAAATATTGCCGGCGTTGGCAATTATCGTGGATCATTCCCTTGAAGAACATGGTGGGGCGACCGGCCGAATCCAATTCCGGCACCTCTTTGTAGAGCAGGACATGGGCTATGGTACCCACGATCCAATCGGGATGGGGCGGGCACCCGGCGATATTGATTATTGGTTTGCCTTTGACTACGTCACCAACTGCTTTGCACTTGGTTGGATTGGGATCGGCAGCTGGCAGCCCGCCGTAGGCGGAACAGGTGCCGACATTGATAATTGCGGCGGCTTTGCTTCCAATGTCCTTGACAGCTTGCAGCATGGTGATGGGTTTACCACCCATATCACCGATTACGCAATACTTGCCATTTTCAGCTGTGGGCACTGCACCTTCTACCACCAGGTAGAACTTGCCGGCATTCTCCTGAGCAACTTTGTACATGCCCTCCTCGAGAGCCAGTTCCCCCGATCCAGCCATAATTGTGGCGTGATAACGCAGGCTGATTACCTTTAGAAGCAGATCAGCGATATCGGGATGAGTGGTGTTAAGCAATGAAACTGAACATCCGGAACAAGCACCACCTGAAATCCAGATCACTGGAGGTAGCCCCCCGGCTTCAGCTGCATCCGCCAGATAAGGCGCCAGGAAGCCTGACAGGGAAATGGCCGCTGCTCCCCCGGCACAGGCCTGGATAAAATCGCGGCGACTCAACTTTAATGCCATATTTACGTATTCCCCCCATTCAATCTAATTGTCCATCCCAATACTTTATATAACAGCCTGGATTACTATCTATCTATATCTCTAAAAACTGTCAGCCTGTTTCTTATTCACCTCCCCTATCAACCATCGAGTCCAAGATTCTATGCCCTCCCCGGTATGTGCTGAGAGCAGAAATACCGTAGCAGAGGGATTAATCCGGCCCAGGTCCTCAGAAAACCGGTCCAGACTAAAATCGGTGTAAGGCAGCAAATCGATCTTGTTAAGTAATACCACCCGAGCATGGCGAAATATCAGCGGATATTTGCGCAGCTTGTCATTGCCTTCAGTGGTGCTTAAAACCACGGCGGTAAAATCCTCCCCCAGGTAGAATTCGGCCGGGCAAACCAGATTGCCCACATTTTCGATAAATATCAGGTCCAACCGTTCGGCAGGGAGCTTACCATACGCATCTCCCACCATTCCGGCGTCCAGGTGACAGGCTCCCTCAGTATTGATCTGTATGACCTGCACCCCTTTTTTTTCTATGCGCTGGGCATCCTGATCGGTATAAAGGTCACCTTCGATGACTCCCAGTCGGAGTCGATCTCCTAGAGTTTCGATAGTTCGCTCCAGAATGGTGGTCTTGCCGGACCCGGGGGAACTCATTAGATTAATAACCAGTTGCCGGTTATTATTGAAAAGATGTCGGTTTTTCCTGGCCAATAGATTATTGGCCCCGAGCAGGTTGGTACCCATATTTATCTGTTGCATCAGACTCGATCTCCTTCGTAATAGTCCAGATACATCTCTTGCCCTTTGAGGATCTCCACCTGGTTGGAGCCGCACACCGGGCACACGAAATGGTAAATATCCTTTTGGACAGATTCACGGGTACACTCTTTACAGCCTATTACGGCGGGTATCTCCTCTATCTCAAGGGTTGCTCCCTTAAACAGGTCTTGCTGGTTTAAAGCCTCGAAACAGAACTGCAGGCTGTCCGGCATTATCATCGTCAGTCTGCCGATAACCAGTTTTAATTTGCTTATCTTATTGATACCATTGCACCTAGCACTCTCTTGTACCTTATCAAACACACTCTGCATAATGGACAACTCGTGCATATTACACACCTCTATTCCTACTGGACGGCAACGATAATTGCTGTTTTTGAGAACGATTTCACATAAACTGCCGGCTGGGTGAGAGTAACCGCCCTGGTTTAACCCAATAAAAAATGCCCAGCCGGAAATGCTGAGCATAAGTGCATAATTATCAGGCTGGGAAAATCGTATATTTCCCTGGGCCTGCCAATGCCAAACCAAGCATCTCCTTTTCACAATGGAAGGCTCGCTCGTTTCCAAACGAACCCTTACGGCCAGGGGTCCATAGATGACTTTAGGACCGCAGGCTCGGAGAATAAATATTCGATTGGGCTGTATATTCGAAATCTTTTGTAAATCAATAGCTGTCTTATTTAGTCTGAATCTGTTTATTCTACGTATCAAAAATTAAATCCTGCTTATCCTTGTGTATTTTTATGTTTTTCATCTTTTTCAATTAATTTATTGATCAGGTATTGCATTAGGTCAGTTGTTATGTGTAAAATCAAAACACTAGAATAAGTCATTGGTTTCGATCTTAGATCTCCGAGTTTCACTACCTACAGCCCCGGCCATGGTTATGAAACCGTTGGGTGTAACTGGAAACGGTTGCGCCTCCCAGTGTGGAAAGGAGTAGCTAGGAAGGCTTCTATACGTTTTGCCTTTATAGCCAAACCTTCGCACAGGGTTTGGCTTTCTGCATTCTGGATGTCATGCCGTTCACGACATTCGGGGGGGTCAGGATGAAGCGTGGGACTGTTCTAGTATCCAATCCCATACTTTTTTGTGGCCCTTTGCGTTCCTCCGCAAAGGGTTCTTTTTGGGCATAATACGGGCAGACGGTTGACCAATATTTTGCGATACTGCCTTTTTCCTGTTGGTCGTTGGGATAAGCGAAGGGCGGGCATATTGGCCCACCCCCCATCGAATCGGGTTATTCGATTAACCCTGCCTAACGTGTATGTCCAGCTTGGACTAGAAACTCTTGATCAAAGTAAAAGTTGTGGTGATATCGCCGGCGGTGATCGAGAACAAGTAATTGCCGCGGGCGGTCAGAAACAAGCGGCATTTGCCCTCGGCATCGGTCTTGAGGTGGTGAGGATAGTCGCGGCTAGGGGTCCCCTTAAAAGTGGCCTTGACTTCCACGCCAGCCAGGGGGCGCCCATCCTTCAGCACCTGAATACTGTAGTTTTCACCCAAGCGGGCATGGCTGTAGTCCATCGGCACAATTTCCAGAGGAAGTCCCAGCGATTGCGTGCCATGGTGGTGGTGATGTCCAACCTCCATGATGGCCGTCGCGTATAAGTCCCGGTCATCCTTCTGGTGTACATAGACTTGGGCCAACCCTTCCAATGTCTGGCCCAATTCCAATTCCATCCCCCCATGGTGCCGGTGCATGTCTAACTTCTGAAGATTCCCGTTGACCATTACGAAGGCCTCGCTGCCTTCCAGGTCTAATTCCTGCTCGGGTCGCATATTGAATCCCTTATACAGGCGCATGCGGGCTTCTTCGCCGGGATGAAAATGACCATGGTCGGTATCCGGCTCCAGCCACAATTCGGCCTGCGGCTTGAAAACTGTCTCCTTGATCTCCTCCAGGACGATACGGTGTTGCACCAGTTCCATCTCTTTGATGCGGGCTTTCACCAGCCGGCGCTCGCCGAATATGTTCTCCAACAGGATGTTCTGATCTTCGCCAGGTATGATACGATCCACACTCTCCATCAGCAGCTCTTCCAGGCCATCCCGGCTGATATAGACATTGGCTTCACACATCGGTGCTCCCTCCTTTTTATGCGCAAGCAGGACAGACATACTGCTGCCCGTTCAATAAAGCTCTCGGCTGCATTACCCCTTCCCCGCACACCGAACATTGCACGGTTGGATAAACACTGGCCCGGGCTGGGAATTCCAGTTCTATCTCACGCCAGTCGAACATATCCTCGAAAGGCGTGGTTATGATTCTCTCGAAGATGGAGGCCAGCAGACCTTCTTTCTCGGCCGCCTCAGCTTCGGTCAGCTCCTCCCGGTGATTCAATTCCCGGTAGCGTAAGTTGTCGCGGTGGGGCTGGGACTGGTATTTCTGCACAATGCGGATCGCTCGGTTCTTGTCCCGGCTGGCTATGGTATACACACTCTTGCCATAATCTTTGAACACCAGGTTACCTTTACCAAACGTACAGCCTAAAATAGACTGGATGGCGTCCACGCTGCAGGAGTTGGTCTCCACTATGGCCAGCAGTTCTTCATCCCGGTCCGGACTCACTTCCAGGTAATCGCGGGCAAACTCTGCCACTCTAACCCCCATCAACAACCCCGGACAGATATGACCATGAAACTGAATAGCCAACTCCAAGGGAGGCATGTTACTGCACATATCAGCACCGACCTTTCCAAAAACTAATGTTCGATTACATAGTAATGCTGCCTATTATCTGCAAGCCAGACTGCCTTGATATATTTCCCGCACCCGGGCCACCAGTCCGTTGATCTGCATGGGCAAAGGCTGATCATAAACTCCGCATATTTCCAACTTGTACCTGTTCAACGGCAGCAACAGCTTGACTGCTTCGGCGCAAGCCACCGCTTCAGCCATGCGGGGAGTCAATTCCCCCAGATAACTATGGGCGGCTACAATAGCCACCGAGCCAATGATGACGTCGACCTGAAGACAACCGCGTACGATGGCGTTTTCTCCGCTGGCCCCTTCGTTGGCCCCTGCTTTCAGCATAAGTGAAGATGCTACCGCATTAGTGCCCAGGGCCAGGATGTGGCAGTTGTCTCCCAACTCCTGACGCAGTCTCTCCACTATGAGCCGGCCTATCCCGCCGCCCTGGCCATCTACAACCGCTATCTTCACATCAGGCCCTCCTCTTTTGGACATCAGTATAACACAATCGACTGCTAAGACATCAACCTGGTTTAGCCGGGAGTCATACTACCCTGAACTGCCGACTCTGGCAGACCGGGCATTTTTGCAGGGACAAAGGGAGCTCCAACCCGCATCCGTCCAGCAACTTCAGATCGCCGAGGATTTCCACACTATTGCCATCAGCGGCAATAAAGCCGTCGTTCATCACTATAACCCTTTGGCAGACCTCCAGCACCATGTCCAGGTCATGACTGGTTATGATCTTGGTATGATGGAACCCATCCAGCAGAGACATCACCCGTCGGCGGGATTTGGGATCCAGCGAGGCGGTCGGCTCATCCATGATCAGGATATCGGGTCGCATGGACAGGACTGAGGCGATAGCTGCCG
This sequence comes from uncultured Syntrophomonas sp., assembly GCA_964494735.1. Taxonomy (GTDB): domain Bacteria; phylum Bacillota; class Syntrophomonadia; order Syntrophomonadales; family Syntrophomonadaceae; genus PHAA01. The sequence continues at coordinate 56,839 of CAZBSD010000007.1, read as the reverse complement.
CCCGTTTCTCTCCTCCCGATAGTTTAGAGGGGGAGCGTCCGACCAGGTGGCCTATACCTACCTGGGCCAAGGCCTCCGCTACCCGCTCCTGGATTTCTTCCTCAGTCAACCGCAAATTGCGAGGCCCAAAGGCCACATCCTCACCTACCGAAGTCATGAACAATTGATCATCCGGATCCTGGAAGACCATCCCTATCCTTTGCCGGATCAAGGGGAGAGTCTTCTTGGTCAGGCGCATATCGCCAATTATGATTTCACCGGCCTCGGCATGGAGGATGCCCATCAAAAGCATCAGCAAGGTTGATTTGCCAGCCCCGTTGGCCCCGATGATCCCTACCGATTCACCATGCAATATTGAAAACGAGGCGTTTCTTATCGCCCGCAGTCCATCCGGATAAGTGAAATAAAGGTCCTTGATTTCTATCTTGTGATGACTCATCTAATTGAATCCTCCTACCAGAAATGAACCTAACCACAATGGTATGTCGACCAGCCGGACGGTTACAAAAAACAGAATCCAGCCAACCATGAACACTACATCACGACCAGTCGCGGGTCTTATCTGCCCAATATGGTAGTCCCCATCAAAACCTCTTAACACCATAGCTGCATACACCCGCTGGGCGCGATCCAAAGACCGAAGTAACAGACCCCCGGCAAATGAACCCCAGGCCTCCGCCTTAATCCCTTTCTGCCCCGGGGCCCTCAGAGAATAAGCTAGCAGCATCCGGGCCAGTTCCTCCCCAAGAACCGCAATGTATCGATAGGTTAGCAACAACTGCAGCACCAGCAGCCTTGGGACTTTGAGTATCCGCATAACCCATCCCAGCCGGTCGATTCCGGTGGTGGCAATCAAGAGGATAGTGGCCGCTACGGTCAGAATCCCTTTGATCATAATCGACAGGAAAGTCATCCAGCCAGCTGAAATAGTGTAGTTCAAAATACTGACCTGGTTCTGATCGATGAGCGGATTGAAAACACCGATTCCGATGATGAGCGGCATCACCCAGCCGATGCGCTTGAGAATTTGACCCAGTGGCAAGGCCGATAGGGAATACAACGCCACTGGGTACAGAAATAGGGGTAATAGGCCGCCGACCTGATAACGATCATACGACACCACCACCGACAGAAAAACCATTGTGGTGATGAACTTAACCAGGGGGTGGAGGTCGCTGATCGGATTCGGGGTTTGCGCCAGTTCATCCAGGAGCCGCAGGTCGTATAAGTATTCTTGGATTTTGCCCAAATATATCAAATCCTCCAAGCCAGCCGCACAGGGGCTCTGCCCCCCGTTCCCAGCGAACTCTAGGCGGTAACTCGTCTATTTTTCCTCTTGAACAGGCTTAGACCCCAACCAATCATTCCGGCCAGGACCAGGGTCATTCCCCCACCCACTAATCCGGCTACGCTGGTGCCGGCATTGGTCGCCGGCCAAACCGCGGCTTCCTCGCCCGCATCATTACTCCCTTCAGGCTCGAGCGACTTGAAACCATAATCGGGCAGAAAGGCGGTGTTGTCCTGAAAATCCCCCAATATCTGATGGATCCCATCCGAATTTTGCAGCTCTGCCGTCCCCGCTACCTTCTCTATAGACCATTCCAAACCATCGGGGTGGGTGGAAGCAAACCAGGACAATACCCCGCCGACAAAAAAAACCATAACTACCATTCCGGTCAGTACTCTCCGTACGGAGATATTATCCAGGGGTTCCCCCGCTCTGGTTCTGGCCAATATTTCCGGCCGGGCTCTCCACACATAGACCAGCAACGCCGCGGTTATTAGTCCTTCGACAATGCCTATACCCAAGTGGATAGGCTGCATAAGCATGACAAAAGTGGTAAAGGGCAGTTCGGTTTTACCCGACAGCAGCGTCTCCAGGACCACGCTGAAGGCTCCCAGTTGCAAAGCCACCACCACCGATACCAATGAAGCCCAGAAAATGTTGCGAGGGGTGAATCCCCTGCCGGTAAACCATTTGTAGATCAGGGGGTAGGCCAGGAAACAAGTCCAGCACCCCATGTTGAACACATTGCATCCGTAAGCCAGCAGACCTCCATCGGCAAAGAATAAAGCTTGTATCAGCAGGACCGATGCCAGGGTCAGAAATCCCGCGTGCGGCCCCAACAATGCCGCTAACAGCAAACCACCCCCAATATGCCCGCTTGAACCAGTGGCGGGAATCGTGAAATTAATCATTTGGGCGGCGAATACAAAAGCACCCATCACCCCCATCAAGGGTATCTTCTTTTCATCCAGGTCACTGTGCAGCTTCCGGGCTGAGTAGACGGCTAACCCAGCCGTAACCGCCAGCATGGTCCCCCCTACCAAGGGAGAAACCAGCGCATCTGCCATGTGCATACTATCAACTCCCCTACAAATTGAAACGACCCATAAAGGCTTGCCCGAGCAGCCCTTCATGGGTCGATTACTGCATATCCACTATTCCATTTACCTAGTATTTATAATCGTTTGATAAGGATCGAAACCTTCATGGTCCCATTCAATGTTTATAAGATATCACACCCAACCTTGGATGTAAACCATCATCATAACTGAGGCCTGTTTTGAAATGTTTGGTCCGGTCAGTTCTCCTGTTAAAACCCCGTCCCGACCTTTTCTCCCCGATGCTTCCAACCTGAAGCATAGCCTATAGGCTTTCAGGCACACACGCATAGCGGGATATCTCGTTGACATATACAATCTGCATATTGATGCCGTACAGTTCACTTAATCGTTCCTGCTTCAGGATCTCGTCTACTGGACCGGTCTCCATATGCCCTGCGCGGGAAAGAACCCCCGCTGCTCCACCCAGCAAAATAGGATGATCCGGATTATGAGTGGTCATAATTATCGAATATCCCTCGGCCGACAACTGCTTGATGAGTCTCAGCACCCTTAGTTGATTGCCATAATCCAATGCTGAGGTGGGTTCATCAAACAAGATAAGTTCCGGTTTCTGAACGATTGCCCGGGCAATGCAGACCAATTGCCTCTCCCCACCGCTGATACGGGTGACAGCTTTATTGGCAAAATGGATCAGATTCATCTGTGCCATGGTTTCATCGGCCAGTTGATAATCCTGGCGGGACGGTTTGCTGAAAACCCCCAGGTGCGGAGCTCTTCCCATGACGATAAACTCTCGTACCGAAAATCCATAGGCAACTTGATATGTTTGGGGGAGATAGGCTATCTTTTGAGCAATCTGTTTGTGAGCCATATGATTAAGGTCTTGGCCGTCCAGGAAGATCTTGCCCCTCTTCAGGCGGCAGAGGCCGGCGATACAGTTGAGCAGGGTGGATTTGCCAGATCCATTGGGGCCCAGGATTGTCAACAGGTCGCCCTGCTTGATGGTAAACTGTACTTTGTCAAATATGACGCGTTGGTCTTCATAGGCGAAACTAGCATTGTTGACCTCTAGTAAAGCTGCCACCCTACAGATTCCCCCTTTGCTTGATTAAAATCCAGGCGAAGAAGGGAGCTCCGATAAATCCGGTCAGAATGCCCAGGGGCAGCTCTCCCCCGGTCAGGGTCCGGGCTATGGTGTCAACTATTATCAGGAAACCGGCGCTCATGAGTGTAGCAGTGGGCAGAAGCCGAACATTGTCATGGCCCACTATCATGCGGGCCACATGAGGCATTATCAGTCCTATCCATCCTACTGTGCCGCTTAAACAGACCGCGCAAGCGGTTAGCAGGGTGGAGCACATGATGGCCATCCCTCGTTCCAGGCGCAAGTTAACTCCCAGGGTTCGCGCTTGTTCGTCGCCGAGGGACAGAAGGTTGATACGCCAGCGCATGGCCAGCAGTATCGCTCCGGTAATTAGCATGATGGGGGCGGCGGCCGATAATGTCGGATAAGTGACTTTGGCGATACTGCCTAGCTGCCAGTATACCATGTCTGCCAATTCGGTCTCGGTATCGGCGATGTATTTCATCATCCCCAATATGGCCATCATAAATCCCCCCACAATAACTCCGGAGAGAACAAGGGCGATGGTCGATTTACGGCGCATCAAGGCGGGGATGGCAAGTGTCATGGACACTGCCGTTATCCCGCCCAGGAAGGCAAACAGCTGTATTTCAGTATTGCCCAATCCCAGTAGTATAGCTCCTGCTGCTCCGACACAGGCTCCAGAAGATACTCCCAAGATATCAGGTGATACCAGGGGATTCTCGAACATACCCTGGTAGGTAGCACCAGCCAGGGAGAGTGCCCCGCCTACCAGGATGGCGGCCAGGACCCGGGGCAGACGCAAGTTAAGCACCACATCCTGCATGGTCTTGGTCCAGGTTTGCTCAACCGGGAGCACCAACGAAGCCAGGATACGAACCACCTGTTGGTAGTCGACGGAGTATCTGCCCATACACAAGGCCGCCACAGCCAGCAAGATGAGGCATACTCCCAAGGTTACCACCGTTACTCGATAATAGTGTTGCTTGGGGCTAATTTCCAATTCCGTTGCTATCTGTCTGTCCATGGGCACTCCCATCAATCGATGCAGATGGCTGCCAACCATGCAGTTTGGCCGCCCCTCGTAACCTGTTCCTGACTATATAACGATTATTTGCCGGTCGGCGAGTTCTTGCCGGACAGGATGGCATCGGCGTATTCGCTGGAAAGGTCATAGCCTAAATAATTCTTATAGAAATTGATGGTCATCTGTTTCATATCCACATCCTTGAATTTATCCGGATAAAGGGTTTTGGCCATCCACACTACCTGCAGCGCCGATTCGCTGCCGAAACGGTCCCATTGGAAGGTGCCCTGGGGAATACGATAAACGTGCTTTTCTTTGAGAGCCTTGAGTCCCGCCAGGTTTTTGTCTGCCATCAAAGCTTCATAAGCTGTAGCCTGGTTAAGGCCGCCCACGACTATAATGTCGGGGTCCAGTCTGAGAAGCTGTTCAGGGGTGATCTCTTTGGTCATACCCTGTAAAATCTCCGAAGTGGCCAGTTTACCACCGGCCATGTTGATCCATTCTTCCTGCATGGTTCCTGAACCACCAGTGGAGTACGGTGTTTTGCCGGATTGTCCATCGAGATAATAGACTGTAGGTCTGCCTTCCACCTTAACATCGGCTAGCCGGTCTTGCACCAGTTTGATGTTTTGGTCCAGGTAGGCGGCATAAGCCTGGGCTCGGGTAGCTGCATCTCCGCCAATCGCTTCACCGGTCTTCAGAACGGATTCCCTTAATCCCTCATAATTGTTGAACATCATGCACATAGCGGTTAGACCGGCATTGCGGAACGCCTCAGCATCCTTGGCGTTGGCGGTAATTACCACGTCGGGATCGAGAGCCAACAAATGCTCAGCGGTAACCGTATTGCCGCTGCCGAAGGCAGGTTTCTCTTTGATAGCCGGATTGACTATTTGCATCCAAGAGAAGCTTTCTGTTTTAAGAACGCTGAAGTAGGCTGGTTGTTTGGCGGTAGTGCCAAGAGTTATCATGATCTGATTGCTGGAAGGCCAGCAGTTGGCAATCGTTTTGACCTCGGCCGGCAATGTGACTTCCACCCCGGTCATATCCACCACTTTCCTCTCCGCGGCAGGAGGGGCAGTGTCCCCGGTCTTACCAGCACATCCCACCATCGTGGTCATCATGACCGCCATCAACATAAGGGCGATGAGCAATTTTCTCTTCATGTTATCAACCTCTCTTTCTAAATCTCCATATTTCGTAAAGCACCCCGATAGTGCAGCCGTCTTTAAGGAAAAAGGCCTGTGCCGCAAAAACACAAGCCTATCCTGGATAAACGGTGATGTTGCAACTTCTCCCTACTGAAAGCATACCGGTTTCCCAGTGTACTCACATGTCCTTCTCCATAAGCCTAGCCCTTAGGAGGCAGAACTTGAAGTTCCTGTGCGATTGTCGTCTCCCGTCCTATCCCGCCATCCAGTCGCAGCGATGGTGTCAGGGAGAACTTGCCCAAAACAGAACCGCTCCAACCGAGGTACTGTAAATCCAGCCCCTGTTCAAGAGAGCAATCGCTAAAGGTCCAATTCCTGTGGTTGCCAGCCGATGATATAGGTCCTGGTCTCAATGCGGAAGGTACAGCCCCCATCGTGGCCGTCGGTCAGCCAGCGGTCGACGTTTCGACGGAAGATACCTTCTCGGTCTGCATGGAACTGACCTAGCTGGCGCAGATCATCATAAGCCGCCAGACGCGAATCATAATCCCGGTGGAAACCATCTTCCACCACCTTGACGGTGGGATCGATGCCCATGTCATACAGCATGTTAAAGACGATGTTGTAACCGAACATCCGGTTGGCCGGAGGAAGATCCAGAACATCATCAGTGACATCCCGGCAAAGGCTGTCCCGGGCCTCTTTCAAGCTGGGACTGCGGGCGAAACTAAGAATATAAACATGTTTGCGGGCCGCCTGGTTGAGTTTGACCAGATCCCGCATCCCTACTGAACGTGAAGCTATCACCACGTCGTGCGGATCGATGTTCTCCCCAATAACCGCATCTTCCCAGTTCAACAGCCGGGTTTGCAGATTGGTGAGTCCAGCTTGTCGGGCATTTTCCTGGCATACCTCCAGCATGGCCGGGGCAACGTCCAAGGCAGTGACCCGGGCGCATCTCTGGGCAATAGGTACCGCCAACCGACCGGGTCCACAGCCGATGTCCAGGACCGAGTCGGCCGGGGTGATCAGCAGATTGTCGAGTTGGCTGCGGGTATATTCAACCTCCAGCTGCGACATTTTGTTGTACATGAGAGCATTTTTGCCCCACATCTCAGCTGGGTTCTGATTCATCTGTTTCATCATCGGTCCCTGAGCCAACTTCTGTAGGGCTTCCCAATTTAGCAGGCCTTTCACACTTCCAACCAACTTTCTGCTGTTTGTATCTGCGTTTCAAAGTGAACCAGGCCGCTAAACGCGAGCCTGGCACTACGTCATCATCTGTTGTTGGCGGGTAACAAACCGGGTCGGGTCTTAATCACTTAAGTACTACTTCAGGGCCTTACCCTCGGGGGAGTTGGGATAGAAAAGGGGCTCTCCGTATTTGGCCTTGCCAAAATCCTTGATTATAGTCTGGGCTTCGGCCGAAACCAGCCACTGGACGAATTTGTCTGCTCCGGCAGCGTTGATTTTAGGGAACTTGGCCTGGTTGACTGGAATCATGGAAATGTAGTTCAGCAAGATCTCATCGCTCTCCACCAGTACGGCCAGGTTTTTGATCTTATCCTTGTTAGTAATAAAGGTAGCGCGGTCCATCAACGTGTAAGCGTTTTGTTCATCGGTGTACAGCAATGTAGGCGCATTACCGGAAGCACCCTTTTCATAGATACGGTACCAGTCACCGCTGGGCTTGATGCTGGCGGCGTCCCAAACCTCTATCTCCTTGACGTTGGTGCCGGACTTGTCACCCCGACTGATAAACAGCGCCTTCTTGTCAGCAATTTTCTTCAAGGCAGCGGTGGCCGATTTCTCACCTTTGATGCCGGCTGGATCAGCGGCTGGCCCCATGATGACAAAATCGTTGTACATCAGGTCGATTCGCTTGGTTCCGTAACCATCGGCTACAAATTTCTCTTCCAGGGCTTTGGCATGGACCAGAACCAGATCAACCGCTCCGGTCTGCCCGATCCTCAAGGCTTCAGCAGTTCCCGCGCCTACGTGACGGACCCGGACGCCGGTTTTAGTTTCATAAGCGTCCTCAAGTGCTCCGACGATGCCGGCGTCTACCGGACCGATGGTGCTGGACCAAAAAACCTGTTCTTTCTGAGCAGTTGGGGCAGCTGGCTGATTGCCGGTCTGGGTACAGCCCGGCAACACCATCATACCGACCAGTAAAATCGATATCAGAAAAAGAATACTTTTCTTCATGAACGTCATCCTTCCTATTTGAAATCACACTGTTCCCCGGTGTCAACGGATTCGCGGCTCACAATCACCCCGTCATCCATCCAGTAGACGGAGTCGGTCATAACGTCCGCTTCGCGGCGATGGTGAGTAACCATTACCGTGGTAATGCGTTTTCTCCTTAATAGCTGGTTAATGTGGCTCATCATCTCTTCCCGGATCTCTTTGTCCAGGTTGGAAAAGGGCTCATCCAGGAAGATAATCTCGGGTTCAACTACCAGTGCCTGGGCTATAGCCACCCGCTGGGCTTCCCCCCCGGAAAGGGTGCGCGCCCGGCGCCGCGCCAGGTGTGCCACCTCCAGCTGCTCCAGGCTGTCATTTATGCGCTGCGATCTTTCCCGCCGGTTCAGGCTCCGGAATTTGAGACCCAGATCCACGTTCTCCGTTACCGAAAGGTCCAACAGCATAGGCTTTTGAAAGACCATGGCCATGCGGCGCTGCAGCTCCAAACGGGGGTGATCATCGAGGCGGCGGCCGAAATACACCAACTCACCGCTGGTTGGTTCCAGCAACAGAGCCATAACCAACATCAGGCTGCTCTTACCGGCGCCGTTAGGCCCCATCAGGCTGACCGACTCCCCCTTTTCGAGAGTAAAACTGGGGACGTCCAGGATAGTCCGTCCCTCTATCACCAATGTCAGATTTTTAACCTCGATAGCCGCGCTCATGCTTCTCTTCTCCACTGCTGCAAGGCGGTCAATAGGGCGGTCACCCCGTAAGCCAACAGTAACAGGATGATGCTTAAAGCGATGGCTACATCGAAGTTGCCTTTATTGACCTCGAGGACGGTGGCGGTAGTCAGAACCCGGGTCTGGCCGGTGATATTGCCACCTACCATAATAGAAGCCCCGACTTCTGACACCACACCTCCGAAACCAGCCATAACTGCGGCCAGTAATCCCAGTCGGGCCTCTCGCACCAGACTGAAAAGCATCTGCATTTGATTGGCCCCCAACGCTTTCAACTGCATGCGGATACGGGGGGAGATCTGCTGAATAGCGGCCAGGGTAAAACTGGTGACGATCGGTGAGGCTATCACCGACTGGGCTATTATGATCGCATAAGGGGTGTAGATTATGTTGAAAGCTCCGAAGGGACCTGAACGCCAGAGGAAGATGCTGACCCACAGGCCGACCACCACCGGCGGCAGTCCCATCCCGAAATTGGCCAGGCTGACCAGGAAATTGCGGCCCGGGAATTTCTTCAGGGCCAACAGGAAACCGATTGGCACCCCTATGAGGACGCTGATAATCGTAGCGCTCCCCGAAACCCTGAGAGTGAGCCAGGTAACCTCCATCACGGTTGGATCGAAGGTTATCAATATATGAAATGCCTGCACCAGCCCGTTCCAAATCAGGTCCACCCAATCACGTCCTTAAGGTTAGAAAATTACTATTTGCCCAGATCAGCATCGTTCTTGCCTGCGTCAGGGAAGAATAACGCTTGTCCATATTTATCGATCCCAAACTTGCCGATCATCTCCTGGGTGGCCGGAGCTACCATGAAATCATTGAAAGCCTTCCCGCCTTCAACATTTACTTTGGGCCATTTTTCAGGATTTACGGTCATAACATGATAAATGTTGAGCAGAGCTTTTTCACCTTCAACTACTGGCACCAGGGCGATATTCTTCTGCTGGGCCAGGTAAGTGGCACGGTCGGTCAGTGTATAGGCATTCTTCTGGTTGGCCATGGTCAAAGTGGCGCCCATGCCCTGCCCGGATTCCAGGTAGATGTTGCTGGTGGCCGGAGTGATACCAGCCGCTTTCCACAGATTCAATTCCATGGTGTGGGTTCCAGACTTATCACCCCTGGATATGAAGGTATTGTTGCTGTCCTTAATCTTCTTCAGGGCCTCGGCTGAACTCTTCATGCCTTTGATCCCGGCTGGATCATTGGCCGGTCCAATGATCAGGAAGTCGTTATGCATAACCAGTTTGTAATTGGTGCCAAAACCTTTTTCAACCAGGGCTTTCTCAGCTGCCGGTGAGTGCACCAACAATACATCGGCCTCGCCTTTTTCACCCATAGCCAGGGCAGCGCCGGTGCCAACTGCTACCGTCTTGATGACATAACCGGTCTGCTTATTGAATTCGGGAATCAGGACATCCAGCAAGCCGCTGTCCTGGGTGCTGGTGGTGGTAGCCAGAATAACGTTGGGATTGGCAGGGGCCTTAGGGGCGGCAGGCTGTTCGGCCGCCTTTTGAGCACATCCTACCAGGGACAGCATGAAAACCATTACCATTGCCAGGGTAATAACTTTCCGTTTGTTGAACACTAATAATTCCTCCTTAAATATCATTTGGTCTTATTTGAGTCCTTCCTCCCTGCCACTGTGGCAACAAAAAAGTCGGCCGGCATTTTGTTGGTGCAGACGCGACCCCGTTGATCGAACTGTTTCACTCTCCTTTCCTAATGCGGGAGGCACAATTGTTTCCATTTGTACCTGGAGTCCTGTTCCCCATACCAATGTGGCTGCAGAGGATCAAGATCGGAGAAAATATTGGATTTCGATATTGATTCGACCTATAATTCCAGTTTTCCTGCTAATAGGTATAATATTGCTTATATAATATGCGGTTGGATCAATATAACTCGTCATGGACCTGACCGGTACGGGTAACCTCCTGGATGCTGACGAAACCACCGGGGCGCCCGAATCTGACCGCCTGAATCTCCGCTACTGCTGCCAGGGCTATATCAGCGGCCAGTTCGCCGCCAATGTCCAAACCGATAGGCAGGTGTATCTTTTGGATATGCTCATCTTCCACTCCCAGCGACACCAGATGAGCCAGGTAAGCGGTCACCTTGCGCTTGTTGCCCATAATTCCGATGTAGCGGGCCGACGACTTAATGACCGCCTGCAGGATCGGCTCATCAAATTCGTGGTTATGGGTTAACACGACTATGCTGGTAGTGGAAGTGATCTCACAATCCTTTAAATGTTCCACAATATCCCCCAACAGCAATCGGCTGGCCTGGGGAAACCTCTCCCGGGTCAGAGTCTCCGCCCGGTTATCGATTATGGTGATGTCGTAACCCAGCATGGACGCGAATCGGTAGATATTCCAGGCCACGTTTCCTGACCCGGCAATAATTATACTGTCTCCTTTTAGGTCAATATCCAGATTGAACACCTCCTTGAGATCGATAGTTTAATTACCATAGGCGACCGAGTCGATCAAGGGGACGGTTCTCCCGGTCGGCCTTCGGCCGACCGGGAGAACCGTCCCCTTGATCGACTTGCCAATAAAGAAAGGCTATCTTAGCCTGGGTATCATCACGGATAAGGCCGTTGACGGCGATGCTTCGCAGGTAGTCGAAGACCCGGCCAGTGTACTTTTCGATGTATTGTTGTTCATCTTTGAGAGGACCGAGATGCCCGGCGAAATGCCGGGCGGTTTCTTCATCCAGGGGCCATTCGAGCTGGGTCTCGCTGTCATAATAGGACAGGCAGGGGTAGTAACCAGCCTGCAAAAGATCGGCAACCGACTGGCCGGTTGAATCCCTGCCCCATTCCGAATCATAAGGGTGCCCCAGGATGTTGAGATAGACATCATTCTTCAGGCTGCTGAATTTATGGACAAAACGACAGGTAAAACACCATCTGCGACTAGCCCGGGACATTTTCATCAAACCGTCCTCGGCACTGATCCCCGGGCAGAGCGAAGCAAATACCAGATCATAGGCTTTTTCCAGTCCAAACTGGTTCAAATCGATATCCTGCCAGGGGGCGTCTATGAAATCCACATTCCCTAAACCGTACTGTTCCACATTCTGGCGGGCATATTCGAGCATTTTGCCGGATATATCCAGACCCGTCACTCGCTTGGCTCGCTGCGCAAAGCGAACTGTGAAAGTACCCGGACCGCACCCGATATCCAGAATTTCCGAATTGCGGCCATATATATTATGGCGCAGCAAGAAATCATCGGTGAACTGATAGCGGGCGTCGTTCTCCTGCCGGGAAGCCTGGTTGTTAAAATTCCTGACCCATCTTTCGGACCTGACGTCCCACATTTCTTTGGTGTGTACCTCTACATTATCCCGGTCCTTTTCCATATCCATCACCTGTCCCCACAATTAGTCGCCTTTACTGATTATAAGCATCTGGGCCGATTTTCCGAAAAAGTGATAGCCCGATCCCGCCTCATTGATAACATCCAGCAGTTCATCCGGCTTGGTTACCAGAATCCCGCCCAGAGATGTCACTCCGCGTGAGAAAAAGGCATCTGGCAGCATGCTTATAGTAGGACCGGTCACTACGATCTTCGCTCCCGGTTTGGCCAGGGACAATAATCCTTGCAGGGTGTCATTGATGATAGTTGTACCGGTGATTATCAACAGATCAGCCTCGGGCACGAATTCGGGGGCCCGATGGGCCTCGGCAAAATAGGGCATCTCGTGGGGCTTCAATGTCAATGGATCCAGCTCCAGAATCCTAAAATCGGCTTCGGCCGCGATAAGCTTTCTTATCATGGGGACCAGGGCTCCGACCACAACCGCCTTGCAGCCCCGGGCTACCTCCAACTCTTCAAACGAGTCCTTGCCCAGTTCGAACCTATAGCCCTTATCAGGCTTTAATTCCCAGCAGGCTGCACTTAAAGCATTAAGAGTAGCTATGCCCAACGTCTTTTTCAATACATTGTCTTTAAAGATATCATCAAGATAGGAGTTGACACTCCGACCCGCCAGTTTGCCCGATAGCGGCATGGCCTTGGCCGAACTGGGACAGCAGACCGCCTCCGGGATCTCCTTTATTGGCGTAAAGCATAGGCCGCCATGACCATCACTCAATTTAACTCCGGTGAAAAACAGGCCAATCGCTGCTCGCTCCACCGTCAACAGGTCCATCTGTTCCCCTAAAATGGCCCGTACGTGATCGATAGTCTCTGCCAGCATGGAGTTACCCGGGGTGGTGATATCTGGTATGGTTATATTCATCCGCTTCCCTTCCCTTCCATAGGTAATATTTAGATGTGGCTATCCGATCACCCTATTGCTATTACTGACTGCGGTCGCATTAATCACTGGGATGCTCCTTCCGCATTGGGGACAGTTTTGACCCGCTAAGTTCTGTTTGGTGAATCGGGCCCCACAAGCACTTATGCATAGCCGTTCAATTAGATGCTCGCCGCAGTCCGGACAAACGGTATCCACCCAGGTCGAACCGATAAAATTGCCGAAGTATATAAAAGGCAGTTTTCTTCTGGTATCCTGGACCGATTGAGCAATGAAATCCACGTCCGGAGGCATAGCCGTTGCCATCTGATGCTTGGGCAGCAGCCGGAAAACGTGCCAGGCCATATCCGGGTTGATGGCCGCTAAAAAATCTACTATCGCCGGCATTTCACCTTCATTTTGGCCCTGCACGATAGGGGTGGTTACTTCCACATGGGCCCGGGATGCCAGATACTCAATATTGCGCATAACCACTGCCGCTGACCTTAAACCGGTGGTTTCCTGGTAGAATTGGTCCGACATGGATTTGAGACTGATATTGAAAAGATCAATCTCCCCAGCCATCATGGCGGCTGCTTCCGGGGTAAAATACCCGTTGGTGGAACATCCCGCCAGCAGCCCCCTCTGCTTCGCTTCCCGGGCTACCGCCAGGGCAGAGGGCAGGTTCACGGTCACCTCATTGATGCCGAAATGGACACCCACGCAATTGAGGCTAAGGGCCCGGTCTACGATTTGGGCCGGAGATAAACGGTTGGTATATACTTGCTGAGGTTGGATGGCCACCTCAGCATTGATGCAATAAGCGCAGCGGGCATTACAATTGAATCCGCCTATCTGTACAAACCGGCTGTTGGGATGCACATGGAAGAACGGAATACTTTCAACATCCACAGTGTCGCACCGGGTCCATTGGAACGGATATCTTTCCACCACCTGACCATCTTTTTCTTCATACATTTGACACCGGCAATGACCGGCGGAGAGCTCGCAGCGAAACTCACAATAAGGGCACTTCAAAACCCATCCAACCCCTCTTTTCGATTCCCCGCAATGACCATCGTTGTACCTGGTATCGCTAATCGGCTTTTTCGTGGGAGACTGTTTTCACCAACCTGAGTACGTTCATCCGGCCTCGCTGATGATGGCCGCCCTGGTCCAAACGAGGTGGGATGCAGGCTACCCGGGACAACTCCGGCACTGGAATAAGACATAGCTGGGTGTTGTAGATCTCCAGCAACAGTTGTTCGGTTATTATCTCATTGCAAGCTCCAGTCCGCAGGTGACCATCCCGGCTCAATATGGCTACGTCGCCGCCCAGAAGAAGAGCATGGTCGGGATTATGGGTAGTCATCACCACCGAAAACCCGCGTTCGGCCATATCCAGGATGATACTCAAGACCCTCAGTTGATTGCCCGAATCCAAGTGAGCGGTGGGCTCGTCGAACAGTATGACGCGGGGTTCTTGGACGATAGCGCGGGCGATAACCGCCTTCTGCATTTCCCCGCCGCTTATTTCAGTATAAGGCTTGTGAGCCAGATGAGCGATCTCCAACGTCTCCAGCGCATCCCAGGCAGCTTTCTTGTCTGCTTCCCCCGGCCGGCTGAACATACCGATCCGGGGAGCCCGCCCCATAGTCACAAAATGCAAAACCGAGTAACCATATGCCGGAGTATGGATCTGCTGTACATAACCCATCACCTGGGCTATTTCCCTGAAGGCCATTTCGCTCATATCCCGACCGCATAGTTCAATCCTCCCCAGGGTTGGTTTCAGCAGCCCCGCCATACAATTCAGCAGGGTGCTTTTTCCCGCCCCATTGGGCCCCAATATGGATAGTATAGCCCCTTCAGCCAAAGTTAGGGAGACATCGTTAAGAATACTTCTTTCGGCTTGGGGATAAGAAAAGCTAAGATTATTGATCTCGTATATCAATGTAATTTCATCCTCCGCTTGTAAAGCAGCCAAGCGAAAAAGGGAGCCCCGATGATCCCGGTCAGAATACTCAAAGGCAATTCGGAGCTTCCGATCGTCCGTGCGGCCGTATCCACCAGCAACAGGAATATGGCCCCTATCAGAGCGGCTGCTGGCAGCAGCCGGGTATTCTCCGGACCCACCAACATGCGCGCAAAATGTGGGATGACCAGCCCCAGCCAACCGATGGTGCCCGCCACACATACCGCACTGGCCGTCAAGAGGGTCGAACATAGGATGGCGATGTTACGGGTCCGGCGGACATTGGCCCCCAGTGTCTGGGCGTCGCTTTCGCCCAGCGAAATGACATCTATCCACCACGACATGCTTAAGATCACCACGGTGCTGATTATGATCGTCGGCATAACACTGCCCAAGGTGGGCAAGTTGACATAGGAGAGACTGCCCATCTGCCAATAAACTATGGTAGCCAGCTGGGTTTCAGGATCAGCGATATATTTTAGCAGACCCAACAGGGATACCATCAGCCCCCCGACAATGATTCCGGAAAGTACCAGCATTACATGGGAATCGCTCTTCAGCAAACGAGGGATGGCCACCGCAATGGTCACCGCCAACAACCCTCCGCAAAACGCGAATATCTGGATGCCAGCCCCTGATAAGGACATCAATATAGCTATCGCAGCACCAATACAAGCTCCTGATGATACCCCAAGGAAGTCGGGAGATACCAGGGGATTTTTGAATATCCCCTGGTAAGTGGCGCCGGAGATGGATAAAGCGGCGCCTATGACTACTGCGGCCAGGATGCGCGGCAAGCGCAAACCCATTACCACACTCTCCGCAATCTGTTCCGTTGGTGCAGCCAGGCCCAGAATATTCGCATAAACGATCTGCAGGCTTTCCAGGGGGGTTATTGGGTATTTGCCCACACACATGCTCCAAACTACACAGACCGCCAGTGTGGCGAGCAAGAACAGATTTATCGACCATACAAACCATTTACTTGCCATTATGAAACTCAAACAAAGTCATACATGGATTCTAATAACCCAGCCAGGCTCGATCGAAGGTGGTCCCATAAGCCAAGGTATAGAACGCATTTACATCCTTTATGAAGTCCTGCTCACTGTATTTCTCGGGATACATCTGGTTCAGCATCCACAGGGCGCCCAGTGATGACTGTACTCCGGGAAAGTCCCACAGATCTTGGTGGGCCGGGATATATGCGATATGATTGTTCTTGATTGCTTTCAGTTTGGCAAAGCCGGTATCTTTCGTCAGATCATCGATCTTATAAGCGGCCCCATTGTAATCCTCACAGAATATGAAGTCCGGGTTCCAGGCGAAGATCTTCTCAGTTCCAACCACCGGCCAGTTCTCTTTGGACTGAATGTCTTTGGCCAAGTTGATTCCGCCGGCAGTTTCGACCAGGAATGACTGGAGCATACCGCCATGGGCTACTTTTCCTATTTCACTGCCCATTACCAAGACTGTTTTGCGTTGTTCGGCGGGAATATCCTTGGTAAGATTCTTGGCAAAAGCGTTCTTCTCATTATAGAAAGCTGTCAGCTGTTTCGCTTTGTCTTCCGCACCCAGCACCTTGCCCAACAATTCGGTCGCTTTGATTAGATCTTCCGGGGTTTCAGCCACTATCCCGATGGCCGGAATACCTAACGCCTGCACCGCATCCAATGTCTTGATGTCAGTGGCTTTGTGGACGAATACATCAGGTTTTACTTTGGCCACCGCTTCCAAATCCGCCTGGCCTTTGCCGACCGAGGGTACGTTGGCCAGATTAGGAGCTACCTTCACAGCGAAGTCCGACTTGTAATTGATCCCGGTGATGACACTACCCTTGCCCAATGCCAGCACGAAACTGGTGGACGGGCCCCAAACAAGCGCTACACTTTTTACTTCCGCCGGAACAACCACCTGTCTTCCGGCCATGTCGGTTACGGTGATGGTAGTATTCTTCGTGGCGGTTCCGCTGGTTTGCTGAGCGGTCTTGGATGAACAACCGGCTAAAAGGGAAGCCATCAATAGAATGATTAAGATAACGGAAATCTTGGGCGCACCTTTGAACTTCATACTATCTCCTCCAATATTTTGATGTTCTATTCAACAGATCGCTGACCTGATCGCTGCCCTGTATAAATCGGTTGTTATTCTCTGATTGGCGGCTGGCTGCAGTTGCACCATATTCATTCACCATATGCCAGACTCCGTTTTTCGGTGTTTTTGCGAATCAATACCGGACGGTGGATTGTTAAACCACAAAAAAAGACGGTGTGCCAAGCAGAACCGTCATGCGAACCAATCGTATGATCAACCTTCTTTCCGCACTGGGAGGCCCAAGCGTTTCCCCCTGAACCCATGGTTTGGCCGCCGTGGTCGCTGCCGTAGGCGCTCAAACTCGAAGATAGTTATTCTTTTGGGGTGTGATTTCGCCTTTTGTATACAAAATTCCTGCCTGATGGTCGAGATTCTTTATAGTTCATGGAATCAGGGCCCTGATCGTATTTGGCCAACCACAGCCATTTCCTGTATAATCCACCTAACCGTATCCATTACTGATCCTAACGGATTAGATGGGACTGAATCAACTTTTATATGTCAAAAGGAGGAAAGAATCATATGTTGGGAATTATCGATGCTGGCAACTGGCAGTCGCTGATCGATATGAAAACCGGTCGGCCCATAGAAAGCCCGGATGACAATTATGCCGATGTCAGGGCATTGGCTCGCAACTGGCCTTATCCGGGTGACCTTAGCGATGACGGTATCGATTGGGTAACCGGCGCCGCCCAGGTGGTAGTAGATATGCACCATCCCGACTGGATGCTGCTGACTTTTGTACAGCCCTATTTCAAGGAACTATTCTTCCCCGCCGACGAGCCCTTGAGGCGGCACAGGCAAGCGCGTATCCTGGATAACATAAAGTCATTCGCTGCCCACAATGGATTTTCGCCGCTGGTGGTGGCAACCACTGAGTATGTACCTTTAAAGGGTTTTATCACCCAACCCGAGACCAAGGGAATACTTGAATCCTGGCCGTGGGGATTCGCCATGGCCGGCATCTCCGGAGCATCCTCGGCAGATGAAGCAATACTAAATTCTCATCCCCAAATAAAAGATGTCATATCCAAATCCAAAGTCCTGGCATACCACCCCGACTTGCACCACGATTTCATCGATTTCTTCCCCGATTATGTGGTTACAGCCCAGGAAGGCTACGCTTTCCGGGGTCTGAATTATCATCATGGTCAAATATATATGGCCGACACGTATTCCCCTACCCTGCCGGTTTCCTCCACTATCGGGTGCCCCCAACATGTCCGGGATATTAAGGGGTTGATGGACCAGGCTCTAGACGGTGGCCAAAAAGTGCTGCTGGCGGTGATGGAAGGCTGTAAAAAAGGGTGCCTTCCCGCGGAATTCGGTGAATGTGACAATATGGATGATTGGTATTGCTACCGGGGCATGCCTTTGTATCATATCCTGCACACCGGTATCCCATTTTATAAGACCAGCAGCCCTCCGGTTTTCAACCTCTCCCGGAAACACCAAAGCAGCGAATATCCACTGTCTGGCTTCTTCAATGCCCATAAGGAGGATTCCATCGGCGCCCGACCGGGGTTACGCACGGCCGCCGTGAGCAGCCGGGGCATCGTGGCCCAAACGGTAACAAATGCCGATATTATTTTTGAGAGTTATTGCCGGGACCTCTCCAACCTGGGAGTTTTGGCGGCCTTCAAACCGGATAAGCTGTAGGGATTACCTCTCCGCCACAACAATTAGCCGCCGTGATTGTTCCCGGTCGTAGGGGGCCATGTCGAAGCCGCCGTAGATGTGGACCCGGCTGTAACCGGACTCGCCCAATAGCAGACGGTATTCATCGTCGAGGATGATGCGCAGGCGGATGGTGTGCACCTTCATCTCGTCCCGCCTGGCACCGTGATAGACGTCGAGAAAATGGAAGATCTGGAAGCCATCCTCCACGTCCCGCACGAATATTCGCGAGAAATCACGATTGTTTACCAGCAGGTCGAACCGATAGCGGTCCTGTAAAGTATGGTGGGTGCTTCCCTGGGTCATGATCAGGATGCCCCGGTCACTCAAGCGGCCGCGGATGGATCTAAACGCGGTGAGCAGGTCGCCACGGGTATGCATATGGGCGATAGACTGGTTCATGCACAGTATGGCGTCGAAATGGTGGTTCCAGGCGTGCTCCAGACAACGGTAGTCAGCCTGGCGGGTGATCACCTGCACCTTTTTTTGGGCCAGGTTGCGCTTGCATATCTGAAGCATAGCCTCGGAAAAGTCACTGCCGCACACATCCCAACCCATCCGGGCCAGCTGGACCAGGTGGGGACCGGTACCGCAGGCGCAATCCAGGGCCTTCTTCACCCCGTATCTTTGCAGTATGGTTCTTAAGAAAGCCCGTTCATTCGGATAGATATTGGTCAGCGCTCCTGACCGGCCATAAATGGATGCCCAATCCCGGTATTGATCCTGCATTTCCATATCCCTTGGCTCCTCCTCATCAGTTGATACTGGTCCGCGGTTAACTTGGTATTTAGTCAGCCGGAAGGGCCGTGTTTCAGCAATCAGGGAAACACAGCCCTTCGATGGCCGCCCCATGACTAAGGCCCCGGTCCTCGAATAACTTGGGGACAGGCACCAAGTTATTGGGGTCGTTATTCCTGCGCGGTGGGGGCGCGTCTGGTCCTGAACCTGATGGTAACGGTTTCTCCCAGAGTGTTGCCGTTATTGGCCTCCAAGCCGGGCAATATGACCAACCTGTAATCAGTTGATGGCCTTAGGCTGTTTATCGGGGTGATATAGATATTGCGGCGCCGGGCAAACACACTGGAGCGACTGACATTGATGCCGATCCTGGTGCTGCCCCGGAAGAGGCGGAACTCAGTTCGGTTGTCATCCCACACTGAATCGTGTACCACATTGAGGGTGAAGGTGGTGCGGATCCTGGGATGGAGTGATACCCCGGTGGCCCCGCTCCTAGGGGAAGAGCTGACAAAATTCAAAGGATTGTTCCCTGCTGACATGCTTTTCAACTCCTTTCCTGAAATATTGGGAAAATGTCTAAACTGCTCTACTATATGCGAGATTCTCCCAATCGGTGCAAAAAGGGAGGCGGTGGCGCCTCCCTGAAGGAAAGAAGTTGATTACTGTTCACAAGCAGGATCGGCTGACAAAGCTTACCCAGGAAATTGTATTTGGGCGGAACCATTTTCCTCACAATAAAGACCACACCATGAGTCCTTGGTGTGGTCTCTTCCTCGCCGCTACTAACAGTATTTATATCTCCAGTGGATCTTGTCTCGATTTTTATCGACTCATCTTTACCCTTCTTAGGAATGGCCCTGGTCAAAATCCCATTTTCCAGCTTGGTTTGGATGTGTCTAGGTCATTATCCTCCAGCCTTTCTGCCGGGCATAGTCCATCAACTGGGGATCAGGACGAACGGCTACCTTCTCACCGGTGGTCTCCATTATGTAGATGTCGGTGAGACTGTCGCCGTAGGCACGGCTGGCCTCCCAATCAATATCACGATCCGCGAATGTCTCCAGCAGCATTCGTCGTTTGGCCCTACCATCGACGAAAGGGGTCTCCTGACAGGGGTCATAAATATCCTTATCGTTGTATAGCAACTGGGCCCCCAGTACCGTATCCATACCCAGGTCTCGGCCTACCATATACAGGAGCTCCAGGTAGGAACCTGACACCAGTACACAATGAAATCCTTCCAGCCGGGCGGCCCTTATCTCCTCCAGGATGGCTGGATTAAAGTGAGCCTTCAAATATGGATAAGTCTGGCCAAAGAATCCCTCTATCTCAACCCGGCTCAGACCCGTATACAAGCGGTTGAAACGCTTAAAAGCCTGTCCCTTCATATTCTCCCGGGACAGCAATTTGATCTTGTAGCCCAGCAGCACCGGGAATATCGCCGCCCACACCGACCAACAGCGCAGCCGGGAACGGCCCTGCTTCACCCAGGCATGTGCCAGGGCCGGCAAGGTATCCTTTACCAGCAGAGTACCGTCAAAATCAAAGATAGCCAGTTTCATGGTTAAACCTCTCTGGGACTGGATAGGTAAGGCGGGAAATTATTGGCGCCGCCCCAAAAGGAAAATCCGCGCCCGCTTTTTGAGAAGGCGCGTGCCAAGCTCCGCCATCGACACCCCCCTATATTCTACCAAAACCATTGACGAAAAATAACCCGCCGATCAATACTGGCAGGTTGGCTGGCATTCTTGTATCCGGGCTATCAGCTGCGATTGGGTCATAGGATGTTTTCCAGGTTTATCTGTTCTTTGCGGGGTATATGCTCGATCATCAGCCTGATCTCGGAGAGCTGGCCCATGGCCAGTGCATCGTCCCGGGCCGTCACATACTTTTGGCAGCGGGCTAACGAAAACTCAATATTGTCCATCTCCTGGTGTTCTAGAAATACCGGCCACCAGTGCGCCTCTTGTTTCCACCGTTTTTCAAGTTCATCGGCCTGCATCTGGGCTCCCGCCCAATCTTCTTCACTTACCTGCCGGCTGACCTTGTCAATCTGGCTGATGAGCCGGTTGGAGGAATCCAGCAGCTGATCATTTATCCAAAAACCAGAACCGATTAGGAAGAGCACGATTGTGATAACTCCGACCAGCAGTCTCATCTTTTATATTCCTTTCGCGATTATTGGGACTGGGCATCTCTTACCTGATAATACAGTTGTCCTTTGCTGTCCAGGGTGGCGAAAAATACGTCATGGGGAGTATGGACTCCAAGGTTATCCAGTTCCCGCAGCAACCAGCCTTCGTCCCGGTTGGCCTTAACCAGGTTCTGGTCTATTATCCGGCCGTCGATGATCAGGGTCACCGGCAGGCCTTCGTAGTCGGGCATTATTTTCAAGTCCTGGGGCACCACCGGACGCAGTGCGGATTTGAGGATCACGCTCAGCTGTCCGCTGGTTTCCAGGATCGCGTACTCGACGTCGGCCACATCAGGTATGCCCTTCTCGCGCAGCTGTTCCAGCAGGTCGTTGATATTGTAACGCAACCGCTTCAGTTCAGACTCCAGGATGCGCGAATTCTCTATCAGCACACTTGGCTTACCAGCAATAAATCCCCTGGCCCGTTCGCTCTTTAGGGAGATATAGGATAGGGTTATCTCTGCCGCCACCAGTATAAAAATGGGTACAATGCCGTTTATGATGGGGATGCCGGTGTTCTGCATGGGAATGGAGGCCAGTTCAGAGATCATGATTATGACTACCAGTTCGTAGGGCTGCAGTTGGCCGATCTGGCGCTTGCCCATCAGCCGCAGCAACACCACGGTGGTAGTATATAGGATCAGGGTGCGGATGATTACTAAAGTCAATATCGCCGTCTCCTTAGATGTACGCTCATATATAGTAGGATTCAGTCTATAATAGCTTCTCTCCAGCCCGGCGATTTATGCGATATTGGATTGGGTTTGACATTACCCCGCCAAACAACAGAGGGGTTGGCCTCCCTCAGACCGTCAAAAAAGGCCCATAGCTCCGTTAATACGGAAGCCCCGTTCAATCGACGCACCTCATGTGCGCCTTAATCACGGGGCTCCCGAATGCCTTGCTCTAAGCCTTTTTTGCTCGGTCTGCCTGAATGTAATTTGTTTGACACCCTGAGAGGGGATCGTTTACCAACAATTTCTATTAGTTGGACCGCAACAATATCTCCCTATTTCTTGGTGGCCTCCTCGACTTTCTTGTTTATCTCCTGGCCAATGGCCTGAGTGGCCTGCTCCATCTGCTGGTAACCAGACGTCATCGTGTCTTCCACCATCTTCATCATCTGAGCCTGGCTCTGGCGCATCTGTCTGACCGCCTCTTCCATCTGTTTTATGAACTCCTGCCGGGCCGATCTGCTCATATCGAGTTGGGTCTTGGTCAGGTTCTCTACCTGTTCAGCATTCCATTGCATGGATTTTAGTCCGGACATCCACATCTCCCACATCTTGTCCGTCGCGGTATTGAACATATCGAGGCTCTTGTTGTAATTGTCCTTGTAGTCCGCCATCCGTCGACCTCCTTTCAATCATTTAAGATACTGTCGGATTCCTGCTCCCGAATCGTGCACTTTCTGCTATATTTATCCGATTACTACTATTAATTATATAGTATTGTGTCGGTGGGTCAACTCAGTCCACCGTCATGGTTTGCCTTCGACATCGGCAATTAGGGCCTGGTCGGGGCGATTTATCCGTTCCCATCTTGATCGCGCCGGGGAAACTCCGGCTCCGGCAGGTCGTTCAGATTCGTGATCCGATGTTGTTCCCCGCCGCGGACCTTATCGGGATTGCCGTCATTGACATGCTGGGCACTCAACTGCTTCCGGTTGACCATATCGATCGCCTGCCAGTATCCTACTTCCCGGCCGTCGGTCAGCTTAAAGATCAGACCGTTACTGCTGGTCCTAACCTCTAGTACATCCAATTTATCCATGGCAGCCACCTCCTGCCTATTATTCTGCCGTTATCAGCAAATAATATTAGCACCGCCTTAGAAGCGGGGTTGAAACAGCAATCATGAGCGGATGGCTCTGACTGCCAACGCCGCCTAGAGCAGTTCTTCGTGCGGCTGGTACTTGGTATCACGGATAAATGTCCCCCCGCCGCGGGCCAAGAGCTTGCCTGCCGAATTGAAAACGCTGGCCTCACTTACTATCAGAGTCTTACCCTGGTTGACCACATATCCCTCCGCCATCAGGTCCGTTTCTTCCGAAACCGGAGCAAAATAGTTGATACTCAAATCGACGGTCCGGCAGCTCCCGCCCAAGGTCGTATAAGCCACGCTCATGGCGGTGTCTGCCAAAGTAGCCATTATCCCCCCGTGCAGTTTCCGGGCCAGTGTCGAGAACTTGGGCTGGGCCGGCATCCTGATCGCCGCTTTGCCTTCCGCCAGGTAGATCAACTCGAAGCCCATCTCCTGCCATATCGGTGCCCCCGCGCAAGTGTGACAGATGGCCGTGAATAGAGCTTTGTTTATACCCTGGTTCTGCACCTCATTCTTGCTCAAGTACAAACCCCTTCCATTGATACTGGGAAACTATATTCTGTTACCACAGAATAAAATGATATCACTTCCTGAGTAATTTTCAATAAGCCTGTCCGGGTATACAATCGCCGCCATCTCTAAACAGAACCAGCTCTGGACCGCCTTCACTGGTCATTCTCAGAGCTACCGGCAAGGTGACCTGAGTCCGTCTTGGTGTATTCTGGATGGGTGCTATCCTGGGGATGCCATCAGTTTTACAAAGGTTTCCCGGTTATGGCGGGTTAGCATCCTATCAGATTTGAATGCGGCTCCGTACTGGTTTTGGAAAAATTAGCGTTGTACTATCGACATGGGTATAATAAATTTAATGGTCCCTACTCAAACCTGCTGGCAGGCTGGAGCCGATGACAGTTCACGGTGTTGAATCGGGAGGATTTGAAATTGTTGACTTACCTATCGCTCACTCTTTTGCTGATAATTGCAGCTTTTCTCTTCACCCCATTACAATTTCATGCCCAAGGCCGCATCTCTGAAGATATTTCGGTAGAACTAGGACTGGCCTGGGCCGGTGGACTGGTGTCAGCCCGCTGGTATTTCCCCCAGCCTGAAAAACATCCGGTTATGGTCAAGGTCGGCAGATGGAGTAAAGCCACGGATCGGAGCAAATCCTCTCGTAAGGCCAAGCCCGCTATGGACCGGGACAAGCCCCGCCAGGCCAACTCCAGCCAAAAACCCAACGGGGAAATGATCCGAGCCGCACTCGATCGGCGGGTGTTGCGCGAGATAATGTCCATACTGGGTGACATCTGGCACTCCCTGCAGCTGCGTTGCGACCTGGAGGGCGCTTATGGCACCGATGATCCGGCCTCCACCGCATACGTAGCCGCATTCATCGCCATGCTCAATCACAGCGGTCAGAAACAGAGGATAAACCTGCGGCCGCAATTTGACCAGGCAGGTGTGGACATTAATGGCGTTCTGCAGGGGCGGTTGGTGCCGGGAGTAATCCTATTGGACGTGGGGCGGTTTATCCTGAAGAGACCCATCCGTAAAATCTGGTGGACCATATTGACGCAGAGAAGCAAAAAAGGATAGGAGGAAGGGAAATGTTCAAAGAAGACATGGACGCTATTGCCCAACACCTTGAGAACATGGTCAAGAGCAAGACCATCGTTGGAGAACCGATAACCGCCGGCAGCGCCACGGTGATACCCATCATCGCCGCCAGTTTCGGTTTTGCCTTGGGTGACGGGGAAGGAACCGAACCAGGCAAAGGCGGCGGTAAAGGCAGCGGCGGTGGCGGCGGTGCCAGGATCACCCCGACCGCCTTGTTGGTCGTCAAAGGCGATGACGTACAGGTGTTCAACCTAGGCGAGAAGGGCTCCCTGGACAAACTGGTCAGCCTGGTACCGGAGATAATAACCAAGATCTCAGAGTTCAAGACTAAGAAAAGTGAAGAGACCAGCGCTGGTTAGAGCCGGTTAAATGAGATCAAGAAATGATCTCCCCCCAACAGGACCATGGCCGCGGCTATGGTCCTGTGGTGATTATGGCGGCCAGCGCCGCCCCCAATCCAGAGGAGTCTTTCAGGAAGCGGGTCTCGATCCGGTGGGATCGCTCTCCCATCACTTCATCAAGCCCGGTCCGAATGAAGGCGGCAAACCAAGGCATCTTCTCGTACAGCGAGCCATCGATGCTTATCAGGTGGTGGTGGTTCAAGCCTGGATCGAGATGTTCGGCTATGCCCAGATAGGCCGCAGCTATCAGGCGGGCGGCTCTTTTCACCAGGGCCAGAGCGAGCCGCTGTATACGTTCCTGCTCATCCGGTTGAAAGCAGACGGGTTTACCGCCACTGGACAGAATACCGCTGGCCAGCAGCGAGGAAATATCATGGGAATGTATGGAGTTGGGAACCGTCAGCTGCTTGCTTGCAAGCCCGAGGCTTGGAAAAAAGCCGGTTTCATGGCTGAGATCCAACAACATCAGTCGCAGCAACTCGCCCAGGTAGACTCCTGCCACCATCTTCTCGAAAGACTGGGCACCCCGGTTGGAGCTGCCGTGGTCCAGCATGGTGTCGTAGCGGTTGATGGGCAGGATATCGGCATGAAAATTGCCGGCTTCGACATTAATGATCCTCCCCTCGCCATCCACCAGGCTGGAATTGTGTCCGCTGCCGCAAATGGACCCGATATCAGCCCGGTCTTCCAGGTAGGCTGCCCACAGCAAGGCAGCCACCGTATCATTGAGCAGGGCGGTGGGTTTGATATTTACCAAACCTTGCCGCAGCAGGGCCTGTTCCAACAACCGGTTGACATCCTGCCCCACCACCCCGCCGGTCTTGATCTCCTTGGTCCACTCCTGCAATACTCCAGTATTCCGGTCCGCTTGCCGAAAGGGGAAGGAAAAGCAATGGCCCAGGGGGAGGTCCTGGCCGACATCCACCATTTCCCCTATCTCGGCGGCGATATAATCAAACAGCTGACTGCCGTCGACGGAAGACTGGGTAAGATCGAGATTGAGACGGTCGTGCCGGATATTGATGACCTTATCCCTGACCAGTCGGAAACCTCGCCCACCAATCTGTACCAGGAATAGTCTTAGATTGGTCCCCCCGAAATCAAGGCCCAAGGCCTCGCCCCGTTCATTCCCGGCCGGACGGTTGAACAGGCTATCCAACATTTTCAGTCCGCAACAGTCGGAAGAGTCGGCCAAGGCATGGCTGAATCGCTCCGCCGTTTTGGAAATACGCTGCGGAGATATCTCCAGGCTCTCCAATATTTCGTCGTAGAGGCTCATACTTACCCCTCTTCGGTCGGTTCTGTATGGCAATAGGGTGTCAAAGGACTGAAACGGAGGGAGGAATCGAACATATA
This sequence comes from uncultured Syntrophomonas sp., assembly GCA_964494735.1. Taxonomy (GTDB): domain Bacteria; phylum Bacillota; class Syntrophomonadia; order Syntrophomonadales; family Syntrophomonadaceae; genus PHAA01. The sequence continues at coordinate 30,147 of CAZBSD010000007.1, read as the reverse complement.
TGGGTATTCGTCGTGGAGGTACTTGAGGTTGCTCACCCATTCCTGTATAAGGTGCGGATAAGCGCGGCGCAGATCTCCCCGCAGGTGCAGCATGTCGGACGGGGAAAGTTCCTGCAGGTTGTTGCGGTGAGCCAGTTCGTCGGCTACATGGAAGAGAGACCACAACATGTCGGTGAAAGTATCGTGCTCGGAAAGATGGGAGTTGCCCAGCATCTGCAATAAAACCGGCCTCTTCTGCAGCAATACTTCCCGCAGTACCTCCAGTTTGGCTGGAGTAACATCGATTTGATATGGGTAGTCCATGATCTCCCGGCGCATCGCTTTATAGCGCTTGTTGTCGCCAAACTGGGAGCGGTCCAGTATTTCGCAGAAACGGTCGTCACTGACCTGGTTCTCAGCCATGGCATTCAGAATATCATTGCCGGTCTCGGAAAAAAAGGCACTGATCAGAACGTTCATGTTTTTCTGCTGGGAGCGTTTCTCCAATATACTGAGCAGTCGGTTGAATATCACCGTCACTACGATGACCTGAATGGGCATGAAAGCCAGGTCCTGGAACAAGTAAAAAGCCTGGTCGCCAGGATTATGAAACAACAGGTACTGGACCAGGTAGGTAGCCGCTGAAACTACAGTCAGGACGATAACCATCAGAATAGTAGCGGTGAATCTCACCTGAACACCTCCTCAAGGGGATTACTCCAGCGGGACTCAGCCTTGGCCCGGTTCCGCCGCCGCAGCGACCTCAGGTACACCCTGAGGGCCGGCCCCGGACTGTTTGAGGGCTTTCATCTCATAATACATCATAAGACCGGTAAGCAGGACCGAAAGAATATCCGCCAGCGGAGCCGACCGCCATACCCCTTCCACACCCCAGAAGCGAGGCAGGATAAGCAATAAGGGGATGAAGAACAACACCTGCCGGGACAGGCTGAGGATGGCCGCCTGCCGGGCTTTGCCCACCGCCTGGAAGTAGTTGGAGCTTATTATCTGGAACCCGACCAGTCCGATCATAGCCATGTAGACCCGGATGGCATGAATTGTCAGGGCGGTCAGCTCGGTATCACCGGCGCTGAACAAGCCCACCAGTTGTTGCGGCCATAGGTATACGGCGATGAAACCACTCATCGATATGGCTGTCGCAGCCAGCACTGCGATGCGGTAGGTCTCCCGGACTCGATGGTAGTGACCGGCTCCATAATTGAAACCGATGATCGGCTGGGCCCCTTGCGAAACACCCAGGACGGGCATAAACAACAGGGTAGCGACAGAGGACACGATGCCGATGGCCGCCAGGGCCAAGTCACCGCTGTAGGCAACCAGGGTCTGGTTCAGTATAATCTGCTGGATGCTGGCTGCCACCTGCATGGAAAAGGGAGCGAATCCGATCGCCATTATGCTGGTGAGAACTTTCCAATTCAAACGCAGGTTGCGTACTCTTATTTTCACAACGCTGCGGCCGCTGTAGAAATAAACGAATACCCACAGGGCAGATATCGCCTGGGCTATGATGGTAGCCAGGGCCGAGCCTTTCATCCCCCATCCGAATGGGAAGATAAACAAGTAATTGAGGCCGATGTTGGCGATGGCCCCCACAATCTGGGTATACATTGAATACTTGGGGTTGCCCTCCGCCCGGATAAAGTTGTTGGCCCCCATGCCGAAAGAATTGAATATCCCGCCGGCTACGATTATCAAGGTGAAATCACGGGCATAGGGCATGACTTCGGGCCCAGCCCCGCAGGCCAATAGTATCTGTTCGGAAAAGAGGAAAAAGACGCCCGCAAACAACAAAGGCAGAAGTATCAGCATGGCTACTCCATTGCCAGCTATCTGCTCGGCTTCCTCATGCTTCTGCTGGCCCAACCGTATAGATATCAGGGCGGTGGTCCCCACCCCGATAAACACCGCTAATGCCAGCATGATAGTCATGATCGGAAAAGCTACCGTGGTGGCGGCGATACCCAGGGAACCTACCCCCTGCCCCACGAAGATGCGGTCGACCACGTAATACAATGAACCCACCAACATGCCAACGATGGCGGGCAGGGAAAAACTCCACAACAGAGGTCCTATCTTACTATTAAGAATATCGTCTGAGCGATCCAATTCATTTCCTTTCCCGTCCGTCGATGCAAGTCCTGAAATCTGCTCCACAGGCTATGATATATCCGAAATCGCCGCACGTCAATACAGAAGCATGGTCAATCCCCGCCGGTCGACCAGCTCCAGTCATATCGACCGGCACCGCCTCCATCTCTTTCCCAGTGGTGCCATCTAAATCCATCATTGAGGATTTCAGAAGAGATGTCGGGAATTTACATTATACCAGACAACATCCAGCCTTAGCAGAGCATGTCCAATTCAGATAGCTATTAGCCGGTTTGAAGAAAAAAGCCTGCTGCGGTTAGACTATTTACACTGGTTATACTGTACTGCCGGCTAAACTGAATAACCCCAAAACCGATACAAAGCTGTACCTGGGGCAGAGCCACTAGTTTAGAGAGGAGTTGGAACATGTTTAAGAGGATCCTTATCCCCGTATTCATCATGTCTCTGTTGTTTACTGGTCTTTCCATACCTAACGGCGCCGCCATGGCTGCCACCAATCTGGTGTGGGGCTCACACGGTACTGAGGTATTACATATGCAGCAGGCCCTCAATGCCAGAGGCTACTGGAGCGGAGCCGCCGACGGAATATATGGACCCCAGACCTACCAGGGTGTGATCCGCTTCCAGAGGGAGGCCGGCCTGACCGCAGACGGGGTGGTCGGACCTGCCACAAGGAATGCCCTCGGTCTGGAAACTGCCCCCGCTGCCCCATCAGGAAATACCGTTTCCCGGTCGGGTTCACTCAACTCGAGAGCCGGAACTGTGCTAACCATGGTCTCCACCGCCTATGATGGCTGTTACCAATGCAACAAACCCTATTACGGATATCCTTCTTATATCGGCCTGCCCCTGGCCCGGGGCATAGCGGCCGTCGACCCCAGGGTTATTCCGATGGGTACACGGTTGTATGTGGAAGGCTACGGCAACGCCATCGCTGCCGACCAGGGCAACGCCATCAAGGGTAACCGCATCGACCTATTCTTCGACACCCATGCCCAGGCCCTGCAGTACGGCATGAAGACGGTCAATGTCACTATCCTGGGGAAATAGTTTGACCAAAAGACGGGGAAGACGCTGAGAGCGCTGCTGTTACAGGTAGTGCTCTTTTTTCAAGTTGGGAAAAAGCTGCCGCAGATGAGAAACAGTAGTAGACAACTTGGGTATCCTATGTTCTAATTAAATTAATTACTTTTGTATAAAGGCAAACCTGTCGAAAGGCAGGGGCGCAAAGCCACGGGTCTAAAGCCGCTAGGCTAGGATAGCCGGGTTGCCGGGAGCACATACTCGAATGATCGCCTGCCGGCTTCCTACCGGCAGGTATTTATTTTTGGGGCGGCGGGTATCAGCAAATGGATGTTGGCGAAGAGTAGTGACGGTCTAATGATCGTCCCAGGAGGAGGATTAATATATGTCCCCCATGGCGAGGTTAATCAAACGCAATGTATCGTTTTCGTTGATCATCCTGTTTGCTTTATTTTATGTATTGCCTCCGGAGTCCTTCGCTGCACCCAAAAATGCGGATAGCACTACTCAACCGGTGATCACCCAACAAAACAGCAAGTCTGACAACCAGGGCAGTAATAACCGCGATACAGTTCCCGGCCAGGAAAAAGTCAAAGAGAATAAAGACCAAAATATTGGTAATAACGGCAAAAATGATGAGACCAACAATGGCAATGACAACCAGGGCAGTAATGACCGCGATACAGTTCCCGGCCAGGAAAAAGCTAAAGAGAATAAGGACCAGAATACTGTTAATAACAACAAAAAGGAAAAGACCAACAATGGCAGTGACAACCAGGGTAATGTCACCAACAATGGCAATGGAGAGAAAAACGGTAACGACAAGATTGGCAATGATCTGAACGAGTCTGCAAACAATGGATTAGGTGAGAGTATTGTCACCAAGACTAACTCGTTTTTTGAAGCTATCGGCCGCGGAACCAACAAGGTGGCTGGGGTTTTGAAGGCCATCCCGGCCAAAGCAGTACCGACTGCTGTCGCGGCGGCCCAAGCCCTGGGCGCAAATCTGGCCGACATGCTGGAAGCCCTTGCCCAATATGTAAAAGGGATAATCGGGATTGTAAACCCAGTAGCCAGCTCGCAGGGTGCCGGGGCAACCGTGCCCTAACCCAAACAGCAGCTGGGATCAGGCCCAGTGGTCTACTCCAAACCGGTGCCAACGACGACTTTGGCTATAAGGCTGACACTTTAATATTTGTCAAGAATTTTAATAAAATCGATCAAAAACACTTGTGTAAATTACTTCGTTATGCGTATTATATAGTAGAAAAAAGAATTGACACAGAAGTCCTCCTTCTGTTCATAAAAAGGGCCGCCGCAATGAGGATTCCGGCGGTCCTTTCTCTGTCTCGGCACATCAATTTGGGTGTGGGTTATGGTTATGTTAAAATAGGGAAAATTACCGCAGGAGGGATCAAGATGATAATCACAACCACTCCGAATATCGAAGGACATCCAGTGACGGCCTACCTGGGCCTGGTCACTGGTGAAGCGATCATGGGTGCCAACGTGGTACGTGACCTGTTTGCCAGCATAACCGATATCGTGGGCGGACGTTCCGGGGCCTATGAGACCAAACTGGGCGAAGCCCGGCGGGTGGCCATCAGCGAGATGGAAGACATGGCTCGCAATCTGGGTGCTGATGCCATAGTCGGCATCGACCTCGACTATGAAGTCATCCGCGACGGGATGCTGATGGTGACCGCGTCGGGCACCGCTGTCAAGATCGCTTAGGTCAAATATTAAATTCCAGGGCACGGCTATTTACCGTAAAACCCTGGAATTACTATTTTCTGAGCTGCTTTTGCGGAAATCCAAAGTGTCCTCAAATGCTCAGCAAGGCTGCCACTATGATCGCGAAGAGGACTACCAGCGCTGCTGCCAGCATGACCTCAATATTACTGCCCAAAGTGATGAGATTCCTTTTCACCTTAGGGCTCTCCGGCGGGACGGTTACGTGCCCCGATGACAGCTCCTCCAACCGGGCTATCATGGCCTCGGTTTTAGCCATAACCTCCTGTTGTTCCTGCTCCAGCCCAGCCGATAACGAATCCATCTTATCCTGTAACGCTTCCGCCTGCTCCCCGGTATTTTGCTCGAATTTTTCCAACTCAGCCGACAGTGCTTCCATGCGGGCAAAAACCGCCTTGCTGGCCTCGATGGTGCGCGCGAACGTTTCCTTTATAACCTGCAGATAATCGTTTTGCCGTCCACCCGGGCTGTGGTGCTCCTCCATGATGCGCAGGATCTCCTCCAAGTCCGCGGGCGTTTCTACATGCTCCACCAAAACGTATTGGACGATGGAAAAATACAAAGGCAGGAGCTGGAGCGGGTTCTGCATCAATCGTTCCTGTTGCTCCTTATCCCCACCGCTTAAACGTTTGAGCAGGCTGTAGCTGGGGGTTTGGCGGGGATGATCCCGGACACCATCGATCAACTCGCTGAGGTCGATAAGCAGCCCGGCGATTTTATCCGGAGATTGGTCATCCAGCTCGGTCAGTCTGTATTGCTGGTCGCTATCCATAATTGCCCCCCATTGCAGACATTGCGGTAACACGACTTTGGGTTCTATTATACTGATTCGGAGCGCAAAACTCGAGTCGACCCCAAAAAGAGGAAAAGCCGACCACCCCGGCCGGCATAGGCTGTCAAAAAAGTGATAGCAGCGTTAATACGGAATTCACGCGCAAGCGTGATACTTGACGTTTAGCTAGATTACAGTCTTCCTATGGCCATGCTCCAAGCCTTTCTAGCACAGTCTTGTAGCATGGCATTAAATGAGTCCGAAATCTCAGTCCCGGTTATACAAATCCCGGGTGTAAACCTTTTCCTCCACATCCACCAACTCATCGGTCATGCGATTGGCGACGATAACATCGGCCATGGCTTTAAACTCGCTCAGGTCACGAATTACCTGCGATTTGAAAAAGGCGTCTTCAGCCACAAACGGCTCGTAGACCACCACCTCGACCCCTTTGGCCTTAACCCGTTTCATAATGCCCTGGATGGAAGAAAACCTGAAATTATCGGAATCGGCCTTCATGGTCAAACGGTAAATGCCTACTACACTAGGTTCGCGGGCCAGTATCATATCGGCGATATGGTCTTTGCGGGTGCGGTTGGCGTCTACAATAGCACTAATGATATTGTTGGGGACGGTGTCATAATTGGCTCTCAGTTGCTTGGTATCCTTGGGCAGACAATATCCCCCGTACCCAAACGAGGGATTGTTGTAGTGGCTGCCGATGCGCGGGTCCAGCCCCACCCCTTCCAGTATCTGGCGGGTGTCCAAACCACGAATCTCGGCGTAGGTGTCCAGCTCGTTGAAGAAAGCCACCCGCAAGGCCAGGTAGGTATTCGAGAACAGCTTGATGGCTTCCGCTTCGGTGGGGTTGGTGAACAAGACGGGTATGTCCTCTTTTAATGCCCCCTGCATCATCAATCCCGCGAACACCTCGGCCCGCTGCGACTGTTCCCCCACGATGATGCGCGATGGGTAGAGATTGTCGTACAGGGCTTGACCTTCCCGTAAAAACTCCGGTGAAAAGATGATATTGTCGGTCTCAAACATCATTCTGACCTTCTCGGTATACCCCACCGGGACGGTTGATTTGACCACCATCACCGCCTCGGGATTGATGGAGAGCACGTTGGCGATCACCGCTTCCACCGATCTGGTGGTGAAGAAGTTGCGGTCGGGGTCGTAGTCGGTAGGAGTCGCGATGATGACGAATTCGGCCCCAGAGAAGGCCAGGTAGGCATCGGTGGTGGCCATTAGGTCAAGCTCCCGGCTGGCCAGGAAGTCCTGCAATTCTTTATCGATTATGGGGCTTTGCCGGTCGTTGATCATGTCTACTTTGGACTGGATTATATCGTAGGCGACCACCTGATTATGCTGAGCCAGCAGAACCGCGTTCGACAATCCCACATAACCAGCCCCGGCAACTGCGATCTTCATGTTCTAAACCTCCACTCCGTAATATTCGCAGTACCAGTCCACAAATCTCTGCAGCCCGACTTTTATGGGGGTGTTGGGCTTGAAATTGAAGTCCCGCATCAGATCGGCGACATCGGCGTAGGTCTGGTATACGTCCCCCGGCTGCATCGGATAAAACTCCTTGATCGCTTCCCGGCTTAGGCATTTTTCCAGGGCGGCGATGAAGTCCAGCAGCTTCTCCGGCCGGTTGTTGCCAATGTTGTAAACTTTGTATCTGGTCCCGTTTTCATCAGGCTGCGGCGGTCGGGCCATCACATTCAGCACCCCGGTGACGATATCATCGATATAGGTGAAATCACGGTACATGTCCCCATGGTTAAAAACCTTGATGGGACGGTCAGCCAGGATATCGCGGGTGAAAGAATAAGCCGCCATGTCCGGGCGCCCATAGGGACCATAGACGGTGAAAAATCGCAGGCCGGTGGAAGGAATTTTATATAGATAGCTATAGCTGTAAGCCATCAGCTCGTTGGATTTCTTGGTAGCCGCATACAGGCTGACCGGGTTATCGACGTGGTCCTCAGTAGAAAACGGAACCTTCTTGTTGGCCCCGTAAACTGAACTGGAGGAAGCATAGACCAGGTGTTCCACCGGATCATGGCGGCAGGCCTCCAATATGTTGAAGAAGCCGACGATATTGGACTGAATATAGGCCTGGGGATTTTCGATGCTGTAGCGCACCCCCGCCTGAGCGCCGAGATTGACCACGACGGCCGGCTGAAACCGCTCGAAAATATCATCAACGTCGGACTTGCTGCCCAAATCCCCCTTGACGAAAGTGAATCCGTCGAAAGGTTCCAGCAGACGCAATCGGGCCAGCTTTAGATTGACGTCATAATAATCGTTGAGGTTGTCAAAACCGACCACCTTATAGCCTATCTCCAGAAGCTGTTTGGACAGGTGGTAGCCGATAAAACCAGCCGCCCCTGTGACCAATATGTATCCCTGTTTGTCCATGATGGAAAATACCTTCTCTTCAGATTTTATCGGTTGTCAGTGTCTGAAACCGGTGCGTCGAAATCGGCTAGCACGTTACCGCGGCTCGACCACATGCGCTGGGTATCGTCTGTACCATTTTGACGTTGGCGCAATACCGACATTAGTGATTTCGACACCTGGTACATAATTCCTGCTCAGTACCCGTTGTGGGTGTTGCCAGGATGTTTGCCGGCCATATATGCGGCCCGCCGGTGTTCTATTTTATCACTTGCACCAGGTAATAATAAAAAGTGTCCGAGATAGCAGGCCGAACATGGAGGCACTGCAGGCGGGTAAGTTTACCCCCGATGCTTGTAGCCTGCACCGATAAGTAGATTTCACTCGTTAGTAGGCGGGTCGGCAATCATTTACCGAAACGGTAAAGAAGGTCGCCGACAACTGTTCGTTCCAGGCCACAAAGCGGGTCTCCTCACTGTTGGCGTAACCATACACTTCCAATAGCGTTCCCGGCGGCACATAGGCAGTCTTGGAGGTCAAACCCCCGGTCACCCCATTCTTCTGCTTAAATACGGTTACCGCTTTGTCAACTGTCATCACTTTAAACAACATCCGTAACTCGTCACCTTTCTCAGTTCATTTATTTAATGGGATCACATCCCATAATTGGTATGCTTCTCTCTATATATACGTCATCTTGTGGCCCCGAACTAAGGAAAAACAAGATTGGGACAGGTATTGTCATCATGATAAATAACTTGGGGACAGGCACCAAGTTATTGGTATCCGAGCGCTTGTTGTATAATCACAGGTAGGGATTCTTGATTGAATTAGCCATAAGGGGGGATTGAGATGGCCAAGCCATCCTTTGACAATTTCGCGGCCATGCTGGATCAAGCCGTTGATAGCATACCGTCCCGCTACCTGCGGCAACTGACCGGCGGTTTCAATCTGCGCAAAGGCAAGAAGAAGGAAGACGACTATTACATCATGGGAGAGTATGCCGAGGATCCCATCCTGGGTTGTTTCATCGTTTTCTATTATGGGTCTTTCGTAGCACTTCTGGCTGATGAGCCGGAGGAGTGCTGGCGAGAGGAAATCATAGACACGGTGCTCCACGAGATGCAGCATCACCTGGAATCCCTGGCTGGCCGGGAAGACCTGGCCCGTAAGGAGATGGAAGAATTGGCCCGGGCAATGCAAAAATAATCCGTTGATTCCGGCCGAATGGCTAGAACTCTTCCCGCAGTCTCCGCTCTTGTTCTGCTATTTCATGCTTCTGCTGGGAAATAGGATCCTCTGCCAACGCTGTGAAATTGCGGCTGCACACATCCTTAAACCGAAGAATCTCGTCCTGGAAGATGCCGCCATAGGAGTCAGGTATCTTGCGGCAATAATAATCCGCCATCAACGCCGCCCAGTAGGGATCTGCCGAACCGGGATCGACGGACTCCTGGTACTGTTCCACCGCCTCGATAAAATAACCCAACTCTTCCGAATCCCCGTACTTCGTGATGGATGGATAGACCAAGGCCAATCGGGCCTCAGACCATTTCTGCTGCTGGATCAGTTTCAGCCCCTCCTGGTAATTGGCTTCAGCCAGGTTCGATTTGTCCTGGCCAGGGGTCTTCATGCCAAGGGTTAAGGTATCGGAGGCTGCAACTGCTTCCATTTCGGTCTTGAACTCATCCGCCAACTCAATCTCGCTCCGATGATCGGGTTCAGCCAACCGATCATCTCCAGCAGTCTCTCTCGGGTAATCGGACTCCGCAGTTCCTATCATATCCAGGGCTGCAGTCTCTCTCTGGTCACCTGGTTCAGACGATTTCAATGACTCTGCATTCTCCAAGTGTGCCAGATAGTTTGGTATCTCGGCTCCGCGCGGCCTCACGATCTGATTATGACCGGTTGCCTCATCCTGCGGCTCACGTCTCTTCCGCTGATCATCCGCATCCGATGCACCCTGTGCCGCAGTATTTCCCTCTCGTCCCTGGACTTCATCTATGTCTGCCGTAGTTGTAGTCCCCGCCGGCAAATCTGGACCATCCATATCCTGAACGGCAGCAGACTCCCTCCGGTAATCTGCTTCCAGGGTCTCTGAGACAGCCTCGACTTTTGGCTGATTGGGGGTATCGGCGACGCCGGATGAAGTCCTGCCGACTGTCCCATTATTTTCTGACCCGGCGGACCAGGTCTGCGCGGTCCCGGTATCAGTATCCCCGGCGACTGCCTCCATTTCCCCGGTAATCTTCCTTAATTGGTCAATTTCGACTGCATCCACGCCATTGAAAGGTTTTCCTCCCCGATTGGCACGACTGCTCCTGGAGCGGCGGTATGTTATGACTCCGCCTAACAATACAGCTGCCACCGCCAGTCCTATCAGAACGGAGTGGAAAAGTTTCTGGTCTATCAGGGGCGGTTCCCAGTCGCCGAGATGCCCATTGATTGGCACCTCTGGAGCGGCTTGTCCTGTATCAGGATCGGCTGATGGAGCGGAAGGTCCAGCAACGGGTTGGGCCGGTGCAGCACCTGGCTGCAGGTCGGTTGCCACGATTATAGCTTGTCTTTCCTGGTCCCAGGATACCTTGGCCCCTATTGCTTCCGCCACGAAGCGGAGCGGGACCAGTATCCGCCCATCCTGGTTGGCGGGGGGATTGCTCAAGTCGATCTCCATACCATTTACGTAGGCAGTATTGTTGCCAAGGATCAGTCTTATCTCCCTATCAGCCTTAAGGATGGTAATGGTCTGCGACGCTTCATCCCAGCCCACGGTTGCCCCCACTTCCTCGAAGAAAGCCCGCACCGGAACCATGGTCCGGCCGCTCTCATCGATGGCTGGCATATCTATGGCCAGCTGATGTCCGTCCACGATTATGACCGGATATGTATAGGCAGCCATGGCGCCGGCGGCCAGGGACAACCAAATCATCATCGCCGCCATCAAGGTTTTCACTTGTTTCATCGTATCCCCCCGAATTATTCTAAATAGAATGCCTCAGCCATTCCTTCTCCTTCCTATTATTACGTCATAAAGCGGCTGGTTGCCAGAACTTTCTCCAAATTATTACTATAAATTTTCAATAAACGTTCAAGTGTTTAGCATAAGCCACCAGGGTCCGGTAGCAATAACCTGATACCTGCCCCTCAATAACTTGGTGCCTGTCCCCAAGTTATTCACAAGTTATTCAACGATTCCTGCCACTAGAGCGACGGTTCCAGTGCTGCTGGACATTAAATAGGCAGCAGATATTATATCCATTACTATATAAGTCGGAGGACAAATCCAGTCATATTATAAAAGAGAAACTCGAGGTCTATTGGTATGAAACCTCGAGCATCTTGTTTTCTGCACTTTTGAACAGCCAACGCTATGTTAATCGAAATTACTTTTGTTTCCTAGCGGAGATAGAGCTTGTTGGACCGGTAATGGGGTTCGCAGGTGACGTTGACCCCCAGCTTCTGCAGCACATCCTCATCGTCCCAGGGCAGGATAACGGAGGAATGGGCTTCGCAATCGCGCAGATTGGACAGTTGCTGCATGGCTACCGAGGCAGCTGGATTCATGGTGGCGGAGATAGCCAGGGCTATCAGGACCTCGTCGGCATGGAGTCCGGGTTCGTGTTTGCCCATGTGTTTCGACTTCAAATCCTGTATAGGCTCGATGACGTTGGGTGAGATAAGGAGCAGATCATCACTTACCCCGCCCAAGGCTTTCAGTGCGTTCAACAACAGGGCCGCACCGGCACTGAGCAACGGTGACGTTTTCCCGGTGACAATCTGCTCATCATTCAGCTGCAGAGCCGCGCAAGGCACTCCGGAGGAATCGGCCTTCTGCAAAGCAGCCTCCACCACCGGGCGCTGTTTAGCGGTAATCCCCAGGCTGTTTATCAGCAGCTCCAGCTTGTATATCTCGTCTTTCTCCGCCAACCCCTGCAGATGGGCGCAGCGGGTCTTGTAATAGCGCCGCAGTATCTCCTGCTTGGCGGCCTGGATCACCACCTCATCGTCGATGATGCAGAATCCAGCCATATTTACGCCCATGTCGGTCGGGCTCTGATACGGGGATTTCCCGGCTATCTTCTCCAGTATGGTGTTGAGTAATGGGAACACCTCGATGTCGCGGTTGTAATTGACCGCTTTGGTGCCATAAGCATCCAGGTGGAAGGGATCGATCATGTTGACGTCATTCAAATCGGTGGTAGCCGCCTCGTAGGCGATATTTACGGGATGCATCAAGGGCAGATTCCAGATGGGGAAGGTCTCAAACTTGGCATATCCGGCCTGTACCCCTCGGCCGTATTCATGGTAGAGCTGGGATAGGCAGATGGCCATCTTACCGCTGCCCGGGCCGGGCGCAGTAACCACTACCAGGGATCTCGAGGTCTCGATATATTCGTTGCGGCCATAGCCTTCCTGGCTTACGATCAGGGGGATGTTGGAGGGGTAGTCGGTGATGGGAAAGTGTTTGTAGACCTTGATGCCCAGAGTTTTCAGCCGTTTTTCAAATATATCCGCGGTAAACTGGGAGCGATAGAGGGTAATGACGACACTTCCCACATAAAGGCCTATTTCTCGGAAAGCATCGATGAGACGCATTACTTCCAAATCGTAGGTGATACCGAGGTCTCCGCGGTGCTTGCTTCGTTCGATATCGTCGGCGGAAATGGCGATCACGATCTCCACCTGGTCCTTGAGCTCCAGCAGCATTTGGACCTTGCTGTCCGGTCCGAACCCTGGCAGGACCCGCGAAGCATGGTAGTCATCGAAGAGCTTGCCGCCGAACTCAAGGTACAGCTTACCGCCGAAGGATTCTATCCTTTCCAGGATCTTACCGGATTGCATACGTAGGTATTTGTCTTGATCAAAGCCCTGGTATTTCATGCTGTGCTCCTATGATATTCGTTATTACGAAGTTGATCATCATCCCCTTGCGCCAACATCTTGGCCGTTGGCCCGGTGCCGTTACCAGAGGAAAATATCTGATCAGAATAGTTCCTAAAGTAGTATATCAGGAAAGCTTCCATTGTTGAAGAAGCAACTCAGAGCCGAGTTCAAGTCTACAGTTTACTTGCAGCCGCTCGCCTATACATCTCCTACAATAACTTGGTGCCTGTCCCCAAGTTGTTGAAACCGGCGGCCAACTCACCCCGGAATAACCGGCCATAAAGCCCTCATTGTACCAACAATCATTCAATTGTCCATATTTACCAAAAGGTAGAAAGAAATGTGGGGCGAATCTTTTAGTATAAGGAGGCGCAAATGGAAAATGTTTATAAAGTAGGAGGAATTTATGCTCACATCACGTTGCAAACGTTTGTTTTACTGTGGCTTATTGGCATTATTGATGCTTGCTGTGACTTTGCCAGCGCAAGCCAGTGATTACGGCAGCACCGATCTGTCCCTGGGCAGCCGCGGTGCGGCTGTCAGCCAACTGCAGACCGATCTTGCTGAGTTGGGCTTCTATTCCAGTAACATCGACGGCTGGTTTGGTCCAAAAACCCATGAAACGGTGCTGAGTTTTCAAAAATCCCAAAGTCTGAAAATGGACGGCGTGGTCGGTCCCAAGACCAAGACCGCTCTGAATAATGCTTTGGCCAGGGTCGACTCGGTCAAGGTAACCCTGTCAACCTCGGCCAAGCTGCCCGCTCAAGCTAGTATCAGCCAGTACAACAGCCATGAAAAACCGCTGGTCGACGCTTACCGAGCCAAATATGACGGCAGTCTGGGTCAGACCCTGGTCGGGCGCGCAATCTGGTACATGGAAAACGGTTACATGAAATATGGCCACACCAAATACGCTTCCACCGGTTACATCGACTGCTCCAATTTCGTTTCTCTGGTTTACAAGGATTTTGGGTATTCCATTACCTCCGCGGCCAAAAACTATGGTTCGGTGGGGGTGAAAGTCAAGGGTGTCTCCGCCGCGAAAATACCGGGGACCTCCAAGTACCGCCTGGTCGGGACTGAGAATCTGAGGCCGGGGGACATATTCACGTTTTGGAACTCTGACGCGCCGGCCCGGACCCATATCGGACATGTGGCCATATACATGGGCATGATCGACGGCAAACCATGTATCATAAATACCTGTAAAGACCGCCCGACGGCCATCGGGATCATAGATAGTTTTGCCTATTGGTATGGGTCGAGTCTGATTGAGGTACGCCGGGTTCTGCCGGCCAGCGCATTCGTTCCCGGCAACAAGATTAATGATCAGGGACCGGTCATTCCCGACCAATACCAGATCAAGCCTTACAAACCGATCGTGCTCCCTAAATACCTGCCCAAAGGATTCTAAATATCTTAGTGCCAACCAAGGCGTCTCCTAAACTCAAAATCTCGCCATTTCTTATGATCTGGCGAGGTTTTTCCCTGCAGGGGTCACTTGGTTATGTTGGCGGCCTCTGCCATGGAAACCACCATATTTTACCCCAATAACTTGGTGCCTGTCCCCAAGTTATTGCTCGGCGATGGGGAAAAGGACCTTGAAGGTGGTGCCGGAGGAGCCGGTCTCAAAGTCGATGCGGGCATGATGGCGGGCAGCGATGCTGTAACAAACCGCAAGACCCAGGCCGGTACCCCGGTCCTTGGTGGTCAGGAACGGTGTGCCCAGTTTCTCGATTACGTTCGGATCAAGGCCAGTGCCCTGGTCCCTCACATACAACACAATCTCGTCGCCGATCTGGGAGGACCCGATGGTCAGCGTACCTCCTTCGGACATAGCCTCTATTCCGTTGTTGGTAAGGTTCAGGATCATCTGCCGGATTTCCTTGTCATCTATGATCGGCATGGGCGGCTTGGCCAATTCCAGCTCCACCTTAATGCCTTTATAGATGGCGTTGGCTTCGATTATAGGCAAAATCGCCTTCACCACCTGGTCTAGATATTGAGGCTGCAGATTGACAATCTTGTTGCTGGCCATGCTGAGGTACTCGGAAATGATCTCATTGGCCCGATCCAGTTCCTCGATCATGACATCGAAAAATGCCTGGTCTTTGGCATAACACTCCTGCTCATTAAGCAACTGAATAAATCCTCGCACGGCAGTCATGGGATTGCGTATCTCGTGTCCGATGCTGGCCGCCATCTGGCCGATCAGATTGAGCCGATCCAGCCGGGCTATATCCCTCTCCATCTCCTTCTTCTCGGTGATATCCAGGAACATTATAACCAGGCAGTCGACACCATTGATCTCGATCTTCTCCATCGACAACTGAGCCAAGCGTTGCTTTCCCTGTTTGGTTAAAAAAGTAATGTCCACATCCTTGACGATTTCCCCATCCCGCAGGCTGTTTACTAACTTCTGGCGGAATTCCAAATCCGGCCAGACTTTGATCTGGGTAACCGAATTGCCTATCACATCTTCCCGCTCGAAACCGGTGGCCTTCAGAAATGCGTCATTTGCGTCCAGGAAGATCCCGTCCTCCATTGTGGAAATGACCAGCGGCGTCGGGCTGGCCCTAAATGCCTTGCTGAACCGCTCTTCCGCCAACCGCAAGCCTTCCTCGGCCGCCTTGCGGTCCGAAATAGCACGGATCGACTGCACCGCACCGTACAAATTGCCCTGCTGATCAAAGAGCTTGGAAGCGTAGCCCCATAGGTATGCCCCCTTGCCGCCATACGTCTTCGGCACATACACCTCCCCGGAAAGAGTACCCTCCTCCCGGCCGCTAAAGTCGTACTTATCCATGAGTTCCTGCTCCTTGTCCTCGTTGAGGGCAAGGTCGATCAGGATCGGCCGCCGCTCCCCATAAAAAGGGATGGCATATTCATAGTCGCCCTTGCCGATGATCTGGCTCTTGGGCACACTGGTCATCTCTTCGATGGCCTTGTTCCAAAAAACCACCTCACCGCGCAAGTTAATGACCAACATGGCATCAGGCAGCAGTTCGATGATCTGTTCCAGGCGCTGTTCGGCTACCATCATCTGCTGCAATAAGTCGTATGCTGACGACTGTTGCTCGGCCGTTCCCGGCAACAGTGTCCTTAACAGGTTGATAAAGGCTTTGACGCTCTGCTCTTCTTTGTCTATGACGTGTCACCCCATTTCCCCCTCATATTCTAACAGAAGCGATCAGGGCCTGTCCCAACCTCCCCAAATTAACCCGATACTTGACCCCCAATAACTTGGTGTCTGTCCCCAAGTTTATTTACAATGACTCCGGGAAGCCCTAGACTGATTTTAAGGGACATGGTTCTTGTTTTCTGCGGATTATCTTGCGAAGGAGGAACATGAAGTGAAAAAAGTATTGATTCTGGGGACTCTGGATACCAAGGGGGCGGAATTCAAGTTTATCAAAGACATCATCGAGGCTCAAGGAATGCCCACCCTGGTAATCAACGCAGGCGTACTGGGAGAACCGCACTTTCCGCCTGATATCGCCGCCACGGCAGTGGCTGAAGCCGGAGGTACACCACTGGCTGACTTGATTAAGGCCAATGACCGGGGGCAGGCGGTAGACGTGATGATGAAGGGCGCCGCCAAGATCGTGGCCGAGTTGGAAAAACAAGGCCAGGTAGCGGGGATAATCAGCTTGGGCGGCACCGCGGGGACTACTATCGGCTCCAATGCCATGCGGGCCCTGCCGGTGGGGGTCCCCAAACTGATGGTTTCGACGGTCGCCTCCGGTGACACCCGCCCCTATGTTGGCAACAAGGATATCGCCATGATGTACTCGATCGTAGATATTTCCGGAATCAACTCCATCTCCAACCAAATCCTGGCCAATGCCGCCTTTGCCATCGCCGGTATGGCCAAGGGGGTTACCCCGGCCCTGACTGAGGAAAAACCGCTGCTGGGAGCGACCATGTTCGGTGTGACAACCCCCTGCGTCACCGCCGCCCGGGAATATTTGGAGTCGCAAGGATACGAAGTCCTGGTTTTCCACGCCACCGGCACCGGGGGCGGCTCGATGGAGGATCTGATAACAGCCGGATTCATCAAAGGAGTGCTGGATATCACCACCACCGAATGGTGCGATGAACTGGTAGGCGGAGTCTTCAATGCCGGGCCTCATCGTTTGGAGGCGGCCGGCAAGATGGGGATCCCCCAGGTAGTCTCGACCGGAGCCCTGGACATGGTCAATTTCGGCGCCATGGACACCGTGCCCGCCCAGTTTAAAGACCGTAATCTCTACAAACACAACGCCTCGGTTACCTTGATGCGGACCACAGTTGACGAAAACCGGCAGCTGGGTAAGATTATTGCCGGCAAGCTGAACATGGCCCAAGGCCCCACCGCCCTGTTTTTGCCATTGAAGGGCGTGTCTCTGATAGATGCGGAAGGCCAGCCGTTCTACGGCCCGGATGAAGATAAAGCCCTGTTCGACGCGCTGAGGAATAACGTCGATCGGGACCGGGTAGAAGTGGTTGAGATGGACAACAATATAAATGATGCCACTTTCGCTATGGCGATGGCCCAGAAGCTCATCGAAATGCTGTAATAATAGAAAGAGGAGGTCGTTTTGGCATGGCGTGGACCATTGAAAAAGTAAACGCAAGGCTGCGCACGCAGTTAAAGGCGGGCCGACCCTTGATCGGGGCTGGCGCCGGTACCGGCATCTCGGCTAAATCAGCCGAAGCCGGCGGCGTCGACTTGATCGTCATTTATAATTCCGGCCGCTATCGGATGGCCGGGCGGGGTTCGCTGGCGGGCCTGATGCCCTATGGCGACGCCAATCAAATAGTGGTGGAGATGGCCCGGGAGGTCCTGACAGTGGTCAAGGATACTCCGGTGCTGGCCGGAGTGTGCGGCACCGATCCTTTCCGCGACATGGGATATTTCTTGAGACAATTGCAGCACATGGGATTTGCCGGAGTGCAAAATTTTCCCACCGTGGGCCTGATCGATGGCAAGTTCCGGGCCAACCTGGAGGAAACCGAGATGGGTTATGGGCTGGAAATAGAGATGGTGAAAACTGCTCATGAGATCGGTCTGTTTACCACCCCCTACGTGTTTAATGAAGAAGACGCCCGGCAGATGGCCAAGGCTGGGGCAGACATACTGGTAGCCCACATGGGGCTGACCAGCAAAGGTACGATCGGAGCGGAAACCGCCATGGATCTCGATGAAGCGGTCCGGCAGGTCCAGGCCATCCATGACGCCGGCAAATCAGTCAACCCCGACATAATGGTCATCTGTCATGGCGGCCCCATCGCCATGCCCGAGGACGCCCAGTATGTGCTTGATCGGACCCATGG
>CAZBSD010000007.1:0-11872 GCA_964494735.1 uncultured Syntrophomonas sp. | reverse complement strand
TTGCCCACCGAGATCGCGATCAAAAACCAGGCTCTCGAATTCAAGAACATGCGGCTGGGAAAAAAGAGAGAATAACTCGGAAATAACTTGGTGCCTGTCCCCAAGTTATTGAGGGTCAAGTATCATAGCCCGCCAAGTTATTAAATCCAGTACCGGGAAAGTCCCGGGACTGCCTTCAGTCAGCAGCACCAGTCCACACTATTATGCCGGGTGCATCCGCACCCGGCACTGTTTTTCTGTTACCGGTATTCCGTTTTGATATCTATTATTTCGATGCCTGCTCCATAGTTGTTTACAAATTCGGTCACCGCATTGCGTGAGTCACAAACCTGTTCACGCATCTCCCCGGAATCATCGTCCAATTCATAGAAGTAAACCACCAAATATTCTGCCTTGTGGGTCTTGCTCCATTCTTCAAACAATGCGGCCACGCCGTCAGCCTTGCAGTCAGTACAAGTGACCCCATCCTCACAAGGTCTTTTCCCGTTGACCACACTAACCTTACAGTAATTTTGGTCCAGAAATTCATCCCATTTCTTAAGCGTATCCAACACCCCCTCTCCAAAACCCCTTGGGGACTTCATTCCAGCCATTAACCTGGCGGCTGTCCCCTTTTCTTCTTAAGTCCCGGCACCCAAAATGCTCTGCCATTCTCTGCGGTTGTATCTTAACTGTATCTTATTAAACTGCCCGAAATTATATCACCCACCCTCATGCCACAATTCTTGATCATGAACTTGCAGCAAAAAGCTCCGAACCATTAACACCGTTGGTAGATACCCGGGGCAATTTCCCGCACCTTATTCTCCTCGACCAGGTGTCTTATATGGGCGGCAATGGTCATCCTCTCCCAAAAGATCTCGTAAATTTTGGCCGGGTGGGGGTACACCAAATGGTGGGTTGATAAATCGATTATTCCCTGTGGATTTTTCAGGAGATCATGTATCCTAGCCTCCCGGTCGATAATCACCTGCAGATACCTGTCAAGCTGATCCGCTAGATTATCACGCTGTACTCTGCGATGGGAAGTCACGATGATGCGCGGCTGCAGGTTTTTGATCCGTTGGACCGATCGGATCAGATCGCCCACATCAGCGGTATTGCTGCCTAACCAAGGGCCAGCCGCCACCAGGTCCAGATCGCTGCTGAATAGAATGCCCTCTGCTTGAAACCAGAAACCATAGTGACCACTGGTGTGGCCAGGCAGATGAATAGCTGTGACGGTGGTTTTACCCAAATCGAAGCTCTGCCCATCTGAGAATACACCACTGAGGGGGAAATTCCGGAAACCAGGCTTGGCATGCACATCAGGGGGGAGAGGGCTCAACTGGCTGATGGTCTCCTGTGATATTCCCTGCATATATTGTTCCCATTTGTAGAAGCCGTAAAATTCCAAGTATGCCGCTTGATCAGTTAAGGGGGCCGCTTCTTCCTGGCCGGCATATATGGTTGCCTGTGGAAAAAAATCGTCACCGTGGATGTGATCGAAATGAGAATGACTGATCAAGACCAAGCGGATCTTCTCTCGGGGCAGAGCCTCATACGCCTTTCCCGCCCCCAGGTCGATCACCGCTGGCCGCTCGTCTTCAATATAGATGCTGTTGCTGTATGGATACCGGGGCGGAACTTCCGGCACGACTGCATAAATATGGTCAGTCAACTTCTGCAGAATGTTCATCACCTCATATATTTTAATTTATTGCATAATAGCAAAATCAATTCTTTGAAATAGCAAACCTGACTTCTTTACCCACAATAACTTGGTGCCTGTCCCCAAGTTATTATCAAGAAAGTGATCAGAACCCCCGCCGAAGCTGCTGCCATATCGATGCCGATGTCGGTAAACATGAAAGCCCGGCCCGATACGAATATCTGGTGAATCTCGTCAAGTACAGAGTAAACATAGGGTATCGCCAATGCCGTCCAGATCTGCTTACGCCTGGACCACCCATACCCCGAAAGGGCCAATGAACTTAAAATCCCCAACCCAAAGTAGGCTAGTCCATGAGCAGATTTGCGGACTACATGCTGCCATTCTTCTATTAAACCCTCTTGCTCCGGTGGCGACATCGCTTTAAATTCCGGCACTGCCAACTCAGCAGCGACCCGGATTACCCTTCCGCTTTGAGCGCTGGACTCCGGCGCGGTACGAGCTGAGAAGCCAAAAATCAAAGCCATCCACACAATAACCAGCAGCCACAGAATCCCCTTCCCGAGTTTTTCTCTTGTAAAATATCCTGCCATGAATACTCCCAGGTTCATAATAATTTGCCGGGCTCAAAATAATCCGGCTTTCTTCATTAATCTTCGCCTCAATTTGTAATGACTCCATCTAATAATACCCCAATAACTTGGTGCCTGTCCCCAAGTTATTGCCTGGCAGATGATAATTAGTTTCCTCCAGGAGAAGTAACCCTGTTGGACCGACAAAACAATTAACCCTCCCCACAAACGCTCCTCTGTTGAGTCTGTCGGGAGGGTTACCCATCACACCATAATCACATTATCCGTTTTGCTCAGCTGCCATCCTTGGGGACAGCAGCCAATTATTGAGTCCCAGTCTCTATTATTCAGTAATAGTGAAGCGCCAGGCACAGAACCACTCATCCGGATGAACATCCGGCGGACAGCCGATACATTCGGTCTGAATCCGGGAGTCTATGGCCCGGGCGAAGCTGGCGTATTCGACCAATCCAGCCGACTTGCAGGGATAATCATCCAGACCCTGCCGTTTGCGAGCCGACTGCACCCGGCAGTCATTCATCTGGAACACGATGCTGGTGGGGCTCTCCTCGATTATGGATTGAATATTGAGACGGGCATACATCCTAAGCTGTAAGGCTTGCTTCAGTCCTTCCAAGCCCGGCTTTTCATCGAGATTCAGATAACGTTTGATGGACCAGGCTTCAAAAGGAGAATACTTGGCCCAGCAGGTATCGTTACAGCGCTTGGCGTCATTCATCCCATGCTTGAATTCCACCGACTGGAACCATATCCCGTCGTTGGCCAGCCAGTTGGCCCCCAGGGCGGTGATCAGATCCACCAGTTTATCGTGGGGCATGTCGATGAACGACTTGGGTACCCCATTCACCATCTCGAAGCCCAGCAGTTTGGCCAGTCGATTCATTTGAATCCCATAACTCTTGGGATAGGCGTCACTCATGATCTTCAGGGCCTCCTCCGGCCCCAGCTGATGCTCTACTTCCTTAAACCAAAAAGCATGATGTATTACCGTCCGGTGCAGCATATCCACTGCCAGCCGGGCTAAATCCTCCTGTCCCAGCTTCTCATAAAGATTAGTTTCAATCTTCATGCCAATCCTCCCCTCCGTTTTTAATCGAGTTCGACGGCTCCCCGTGACCTGATATCTCCATTTCGTGTCCCGGCCTCCTCCTCTCTCCCCTTAGGAGTTTCGTTCTGTTGCCTGGCTTCATATGTCAAATAATCTGTAACCTGTGAAATTAAGAAGACTGAATCTGACCGAGCTTTCATTCATGTCTATGTAAGCAGCTTGGTGCCGGCAAAGTTGCTGGCTTTTAGCCGTTACTGGCGATTCGACTGTCACGGCGTGACGAGCACCGGGCTGCATCCGCCTCGACTTTGGGATAGACACCGGGATGTTGGGCGAGGTAATCGTCTTTGAGCAGACCTAGGGCCAAAGAACGGTGGAAGGAAAGAACCAGGGCGATCATCTCCTCGTCCGAGACGTCTTTCATCACTATCCACTTATAGACAGCGTAATTGATTATGGCTAGTGTGGAATATGCTATGGGTTCCACGGGCAGATCGCAGAAGACACCCTTATCGATGCCATACTGATTATTGCGGCTCATAAAGTGGATAAGCTTATCGTCGAAATCCTTCAGGCATTGGTCGACATTGCTGCCCAATCCACGCACCCGGCTGTATATCTCCGCCATCTTCTCATTGCGGACAAACACCTCGAGGATAGCCCGTTTGGATTCGATAAAGCGTACGAACAGATCTTCCTCGGTCTTGAAATATGCGGTCACACTAGCGATGATCTCATCCAGGAACTCGCTGAGCAGTTCGGTCAGCACCTTCTCTTTGCTGTCGAAATATTTGTAGAAGGTTCCCGTCCCGTAACCAGACAGGTCGATGATATCCCGGACCCGAGTATTGACATAGCCCTTCTCCGCAAACACGTCCATGGCGCATTCCAGAATCCGCTCTTTTTTATCCTGCATATTGACGGTCCGATCGATGGCCATATCAATTCCTCATTTCTGACGGAACATTCATTCAGCTAATTTCATTATAAGCCCTTGCCCTATCATGTCAACCATATTCTTGAAAACGTAGCAGCAGCGAGTCACTATTAAACTCAATAACTTGGTGCCTGTCCCCAAGTTATTCAACCACGTTTATGAAGTTATGCGAACTTGTGTTCTGACTGCCCGCCCCGCTCGACCGGTGATTGACTGGTTTTCGCCTGTTCGTGTTACAATGGGTGGGACAACGAGGGGCAAACACTTGGGAGAGCGATGGCTTGGGAATGCCAGGTTATTGCCTGCCAGGAAGAGGGAACTGACATCACTACCATTTATATCAACCGCAGATTTCACGGTCCGCCGGAATCGGCCAACGGCGGCTATGCTTGCGGCCTTCTGGCCAGTTATATAGGCAACCCGGCCGAGGTAACCCTGCTGCGTCCGCCGCCGTTGGATACGCCCTTGGCAGTCACCAGGAGTGCTGACAAAGTGCTCCTGATGGACGGGGGGACGGTGGTGGCCCACGGAGAGGCGTTTGCCGGTGATTTTCCGGTGATGGAAGCACCGACTCTGGAAGAAGTCCTGGATACCCCGCCCGACCCGGATATTATGAAAAATATCTGGTACCATGGTTGTTTCGTATGCGGCTCGGATCGGGCCGAAGGAGACGGGCTGCGGGTTTTCGCCAACCGCCGCCTGGCCGGGGGCGCTCTGGCCACGGTATGGGTCCCGGACGCCACCGTCATCGACGACCAGGGACTGGTGCGATCGGAGATGATCTGGGCTCTGCTGGATTGCCCCGGCGGCTGGGCCGCCCAGGCCTGGCAGGCCCGGGTCATAGTCCTGGGCCGCATGGCGGCAGAAATCTCCGGACCCATCCCGGCCGGGCAACCCTACGTAATCATGGGCTGGCAAGCTGGCCAACAACGGCGCAAGATCCAGGCCGGGACCGCCCTTATCGACGCTTCGGGTCAGGTGCTGGCCAAATCCCGGGCCACCTGGATTGAACTGCCGACCGGATAAACCGGGGTAGAGACCTGACTAGGTCACAGTCGATAAAATCCCCAGCCTTTCCACTGCCATACTATGAATTCAGGAGAGGTACAGGCGACCTTGATCCATCCGCTGATAGAGTAGCTTCCTTCCTGTACCAACAGCTCATTTTTGCCGTCATTATCAGAGTCGGCTATCTTAAATGTCTTTATGGGCCGATCCAGGGCGGAGGACATCCATAGCGGCTTGATTTGGTCCTGCTGCAGATTGTATAAGAAAAGATGATTGCTGAAGCGCAGATCATCCTGGAGAATCCAAAAGGGTCTGTCGGGGCCGTAATTGCCTTTCTTCCAGACTATAACCAGCAGTTCGTCCACCGTATCATGATTAACATCGGCCACTGCGAAGAACTGCACTATCCAGTCCGGGGCTGACTGCCACAACAGGGCGTTATTCTCATAAACACTTAAATGCTGATTATTTAGCACATACAATTCCGAATTGCCATCATGATCCGTATCTTTTAGAATTCTTTGCTCCGCCCCACCCGCCCCCAAAAAAGGCAGCCATGCGCGGGAACTGCTGACCCACCCCAGAGCGCCGGCCAACAGCAGTATAATTATAATTATTATGCCGAGCCTAACCTGATCTCTTTTCATTTAGTGAGCCCATACTTGCCTTATCGGCTTTTGGGGGCGATAAATGATGCCGTCCAGCCGGGAAGATCAGGGGTTTGCTGGTTGGCCAGCATTTCCTTCCACTTTTCATCAGTCAGACGATCAGATACCGGCCAGGTGAATTCATAATATGAATATACAGCTCCCCGAACAATGCGCAGCTTACCATCCAGTGGCACTACCGCGTAGATTTGCGAGATGTATCCCGTCCCCTCTTCCAACACAGTGCCGTTGGGATCAGTGGCCACATCTGCTATCAGACCAGCCGGATTATCCCACATTTTAGCGACGTTGCCATCCGTTTTATCACGCAGGGCCTCCACCCAGAAGTGTTCAAGCTGTACCCCAAAACTGCGTATTAATGCATAATCCGCATCTGACAGAGCCGTATTGCTTAATTCTTTTTCAGAGATGTCTTTCAGCATTAAGGACAAATCCCGCATACGCTGGAGACTGTCCGCATCCCTTTCATTTAATAGACCGCGGCTGAGCAATCCTTCCCGGGTCATAGCCGCCAGCGATGCCAGACGAGAATATAGCTGGGGATTAGGCTCCACATATCCCCGGTCGTCAACGTTCTCATTACCGCCGCCGGCTTCCGCGTATACCTGTTTGGCGTAGAGTATGGTGTCATGTTTGAGCTCGGTCCAGCTGCCCAGATAAGTGTTCAATTCCTTGCGGGACCAGGCCTGATTGCGCATGAAGGACGGATAACCCTCGCCGTACTGTTCATGCGTAAGCGGTAATAGCGTATATAGCCAGCCCCAGTAGAGATTCTGAGTCCAGGTGGTCTTATCCAAACCCGAAACGTAGGCTCTCATTTTATCCATATTTTCCGGATAATTTTCATAGCGGGTCTCCCCTATTTCTTGCAGGATAGCATAGGCTTCGCCACTACCCATGGCAGCCGGTATATCCAAGCCCTTCGGGAGCATTCTTCTGACCCCCTCTGGGTTCTCTTTAACTTCTCGGTAAATCAGCCGCTGAAAAACATCGGCATCCAGGGTATATCTTTGTCCCAAGAAGCGGAAACCTTTTATGTCATTTTCCCGGTCCGGCTGTACGCTTTCATCAAAAATGGGTATGGAATTCACTGCCGGTGCCTTTAAGCTCTTAGTTTCAGCCATGAATTGGTTCCATTTGGCAGTATCTCCGGTCAGTTCACTGATTTTAATGTCATTTCCGTAAATCTGGGTGAGAAGATTGCTGTATTCGTAGAATCCCAGATCATCACTTTTTCCCACGAAAAAACAGGTAGGATCATATATTTTCTGCCAGCTGTTCAGATTTTCGGCGCTGCTGCTGAGGGCCTGGGTGATAAGTACCGCTGATTTGGTCTCATCCTCACTTTTTAGCCTGAAGTTCAAGCGCCCATACCACATCATAGCCTTAAAATAATCCTGCAGTTCCGGAGTCTGGTTATAATGACCCCGGGGTATGTACTGCGTATAATCCTCCTGCAGACCAGCTGTGACATCAACCTGCCCCTGGCCTATATTCATTATTGGCGATAATGTCATGCCCGCCTGGTGCTCTTTGATTAATGCCAATTCCTGTTCAACTTCGGTCCTAACCGGGGCAGGTATTGGCATATTGGGGTCCATCAACCGACCGCCGGTAGTGAAGAAAGCCAGATTTCGCCGGGCCGCATTCTCCCAGGGTTCTCCCTGCAGGGTATTGTACTGCTGTTGGGATGCGTTGATCATAAACTGGTTCAAGTGTTTCAACTCAGCCATCAGCTGTTCTTTTTCAGTTCTTTCCAACAGATTGTCAAAAAAGAGATGGTAGTTGTGCAGCATGGCATCAGTGGTAACAAAATTAGGGATACCATCGTAACGGTTCGGTTCATACATCATGAAAAACTCTTCTCCCCATGAGGACGAGTCTACTACAAAGCCATTTTTGACCAGCAGTTGCTTAACCTGAGGAGAAAAACTGAATCGGCTGCTGTTTTCCACATTGCTGAGGTCTTCAGCTACCCGATAGCCCTTGACGACGGGTTTGACATTTACAGGATAGTCAGGGTAGGCGGCAAAAACGTATGCCCCCGGAGTCTGAGTCGTTTTGGGACTGGTTTGCTTAAGACTGTCACACCCAGCCAGCACTAAAACTGACAGCAGACACAAAACCAGTAAAAATCCCCTTTGTTTAAAATACTGCATTACTTCTCTCCTTCCGCCAAGTTATCAATAAGGATAACAATGCGCGCTTGAACATCATAATAACTTGGTGCCTGCCCCCAAGTTATTATGATGTCCTTCAGCAGGAAACGGGCTGCAATCAGGATAAATTCATAAACGACTGAGATGCAGATTTGATGCCCGAATCTATTAAGCTATACGGTTTCCCATATCTAATGATTTCACCAAGTAAATACGCGATCGCCCTGTTCATATCTTGTAATATTTATCGAAAAACCCTTGGTTATACCTGCAGCAAGCAGAAGACGAAATGAAGTACCGCCTTGTCAAGATCATACTTGCGAAATGATATCTGTAATGACAACGTAAAGCAGATATGTACGTTCTATTGAATGCTTGCATATAATGCTATACAATCATGGTATAGAAAGGAGCTGAAATCATGGCTAAGACAACCAATTTAAATATTCGTGTGGAGGAGGAACTAAAATTCAAGGCTGAGGCCATATTTGCCGAGCTTGGGCTTAACATGTCCACAGCCATGAATATTTTTTTGCGTTATTCCGTTCGCTACGGCGGTATTCCTTTTGACCTTCGCATTGAAAAGCCCAATGTTGAAACCTTGGCTGCAATTGAAGATGTCAATCACAATCGCAATATGAGCAAAACCTTTGACAGCGTGAGTGCTTTGATAGAGGATCTGAATGCTTAGAATCAGGTATTCCAGCCGGTTTAAAAAAGACTTTAAAGCTGTTGTCAAGCGTGGCTATGATATTATACTACTTGAAGAAGTCCTTAATCTTCTGGTTCAGGAAAAGACCCTTCCTCAGAAGTACCTTGACCATACGCTTGCCGGTGGCTATGCTGGGCATCGGGAATGTCACATCGCGCCTGACTGGCTGCTTATTTATAAAATTGAAAAGGACATCCTGACATTGTCTTTGACACGAACAGGAACCCATAGCGATTTATTTTAACCCCCTTTCCATCTTTCACCTTCGTCGGCGGTATTAATGGTTTCCCATCTCACTTAATCTTACTCAGGGCCCCGTTCACTGGTTCCTTGCTATCGATTTCGACGATGAAGAGTGGCAAAGAGATGTCATTGCTATACGAGAGGTCTGCGTTGAATTTGGCATTCCAATTGCGGTGGAGCGCTCCCGATCCGGCAAGGGAGCCCACGTTTGGTTTTTCTTTAAACATTCCCTTTCAGCTTCCTTGGCAAGAAAACTCGGTTCGGCGATACTTACATTTACCATGAACAGAAGACATGAATTGAACTTCAAGTCATACGACCG
Source organism: uncultured Syntrophomonas sp. (assembly GCA_964494735.1). Classification (GTDB taxonomy): domain Bacteria; phylum Bacillota; class Syntrophomonadia; order Syntrophomonadales; family Syntrophomonadaceae; genus PHAA01. The sequence goes on along the minus strand of CAZBSD010000007.1, from coordinate 2,531 downwards.
CCTATTTCCCAATCAGGATACTCTCCCCAAAGGCGGTTTTGGGAACTTGATTGCCCTGCCCCTTCAGAAGACAGCCAGAGATAAAAACAACAGTCTATTCATAGACGAGCAATTTCAGCCTTACGATGATCAATGGGGTTTTCTTGGCTCAATCAGAAGACAGTCCGAAGGAGAGGTTGGTGATCTTATTGCTAATCTCTGTCATGGCAATGAGCTCGGTGTACTAAAAAAAGATGAACGAGAAACGTGTAAACCTTGGGAAACAGTTAAATTCACTTTAAATGAACTGGATTTCCCCCAGAGTATGGAAATAGTAAAAGGCAGCATGCTCTACGTGCCAAAATCAGGTATTTCGGAAAGGGCGCTTAATCAAATCAAACGATTGGCTGCTTTCAAAAATCCAGAGTTTTTTAAAGCCCAAGCCATGAGGATGCCCACATTCAATAAACCAAGGATTATTTCATGTTCAGAAGAGACTGCCGAATACATTTTTCTGCCGAGAGGTTGTGAACTAGTACTCGAAAAGGTGCTCTTGGAATTTGGTGTTTCAATAGATTGGATTTACAAAACCAATCAGGGGAAATACATAGACGTTGAATTCAAAGGCAGACTTAGGGAAGAACAGCCATTAGCCGTCAGGGAAATGCTGAAGCATTCAAATGGGGTACTATCGGGCACAACGGCCTTTGGTAAGACTGTTGTGGCAATCAAGCTTATTGCGGAACGAAAAACCAATACGTTGATCTTGGTAGACAAGGTTAGTCTGGTTTCCCAGTGGAAACAGAGAATTGATAATTTTCTTACTATCAATGAGGTTAGAGCGGAAATTCAGACAGAGAAAAAGCGGGGGCGGCAGAAACCGCAGAGCTTAATAGGACAGATTGGAGCTGGCAAGGACAATTTAAGTGGGATTATTGATATTGCTGTTATGCAATCTTTGAACAGGAAAGGTGAAGTGAAAGAGTGCATCAAGAATTATGGAATGGTCATTGTTGACGAATGCCATCACATATCTGCTTTCAGTTTCGAACAGATTATGAAAGAGACAAACGCCAGATATGTCTATGGTTTGACGGCGACCCCCACACGAAAGGACGGCCACCATCCTATTATATTCATGCAGTGTGGTCCGATTCGGTATCGGGATAATGCTCTCAAACAGGCAGAAAAACGACCTTTTAATCACTATATCATTCCTCGCTTCACCTCCTTCAGGATACCCTTAGATAAAGTGGAAACAGAAATAACGATTCAGACATTATACACCGAAATTATTGTCAATGAGATGCGAAATCGGCAGATTATCGAGGATGTTATCCAAAGTCATGCAAGCGGTAGAAATTCCATTATCCTGACACAAAGAACGGCTCATGTGGATTATATCTCAAGGGAATTGAGTAAGGTTATTCCGAATGTGATTTCACTGACTGGTGGTATGGGGGCGAAAGATACCCATGAAACGCTGAGAAGAATAACGGAGACACCAATTGACCGGCCATTGACTCTGGTGGCAACTGGCAAATACATCGGGGAGGGCTTTGACGAACCACGGCTGGATACCCTCTTTCTTGCTATGCCTATTTCATGGAAAGGTACTCTTCATCAATATGCGGGCAGACTTCATCGTTTGTTCGAGGGTAAAAATGAAGTGCAGATTTATGACTATGTGGATATCCATGTAAAGATGCTGGAAAGAATGTACAGCAAGCGGCTGTCTGGTTACGCTTCAATAGGTTATAAAGCCAAAGGTGAAAGCATCGAGTCAGAAGTTATGGATATTATTTTTGACAAGCAGAACTTTTTGCCAGCATACAGTAATGATCTGATTAATTCAGAAAGAGAAATCATCATTGTTAGCCCTTTCATAACTAGGAAGCGGGTTATCCAGATGATGAAATATTTGCGGGTTGCAGTTGGGAAAAAGCTAAAGGTTGTAGTTGTTACCAGACCAAATGAGGATTATAAGGAGAAAGATCAGACACGCTTGTCAGAAGCTCTAAGGCTGTTGCAAGAAGAGAACATAAGCCTGGTTTTTCGCCCAAATATGCATCAGAAGTTCGCAGTCCTGGATCACAAAGTGGTGTGGTACGGCAGCATTAACCTGTTGAGCTATGGCAGCGCCGAAGAAAGCATTATGAGGCTGGAAAGCTCAAATATCGCACATGAACTAATAAAGAGCATCATCGGATAGAAGGGTAGAGCCCTCTGATATCTGCGAATATACTGCACCTCTTATCCAAGTCTTGCATCTACAGCGGCTATGTGCCCAGCGCATGAAGATATAAAAGTCTTGATATCTTCGGCATAATACCGTCGTTGGTGCTGGCCGGGGTTACTTTGAAGGCTAGCGGCAGTTCTGCTATAACATCAGTTGCTATGTGCAGCTTGTAGCCGAACCAGGCTATTTGGTTGCCATTAGTATCGCGCTTACTGCCCCAGTTGGCCGAATAACCGTTATTACGGATTTGCTTGCTGGTGTCCCGCGACACATTAAAATCGGCACAAACGCAAAATTAAAAGAGGGTAAAAAA
>CAZBSD010000006.1:0-84576 GCA_964494735.1 uncultured Syntrophomonas sp. | reverse complement strand
ATTGAATGTCCCCTTTGCCATCGCCGATGCCACCTCCCTGACCGAGGCCGGCTATGTCGGTGAGGATGTGGAGAATATCCTGCTCAAGCTCATCCAGGCGGCCGACTACGATATAGAGAAAGCCGAGAAGGGCATCGTCTATATCGATGAGATCGACAAGATAGCGCGCAAAACAGATAATCCCAGCATAACCCGCGATGTTTCCGGTGAAGGCGTGCAGCAGGCCCTGCTGAAAATCCTGGAGGGCACCGTAGCCAGTGTACCCCCTCAGGGCGGGCGCAAGCACCCCCACCAGGAATTCATCCAGATCGATACCAGCAATATCCTCTTCATCTGCGGAGGAGCATTCGAAGGGATAGACAAGATAATCCAGAACCGGATCGGGGAAAAGGTGATGGGTTTTGGAGCCGACATCAAGAGCCGGGAGGAGAAGAAGATAGGGGAGATACTAAACATGATCCTGCCCCAGGACCTGCTCCGTTACGGCTTGATCCCAGAGTTCGTGGGCCGGGTGCCGATAATCGTGAGCCTGGATGCCCTGGATAAGGACTCGCTGGTGAAGATCCTGACCGAACCCAAGAATGCGCTGGTACGGCAGTATAAGAAACTGTTCGAACTGGACGGAGTGGATCTGGAATTTATGCCGGAAGCCCTGCAGGCTATCGCTGAAGAGGCGATGCTCAGAAATACCGGGGCACGGGGCTTGCGGGCCATCATCGAAGACGTGATGCTGGAAGTGATGTATGAGGTGCCCTCGCGGATCGACATCACCAAGGTATTAATTACCAAGGACGTAATAAGCAAGAAGGAAAAACCGCTGCTGGTTACGGTAGACGCCAAGCGCCGGGTGAATTAATCAGTTTCAAGCTATAAAATAATACTCGTTCTGGGAAAAGGTAGCGTAAGCTGCCTTTTTTTACTGGGCTTTTGAGCATTTCCGGAGGGGAATAATATCAACGGAAGTGTTGCGAAAGGAACGATCCTGATGAATGATTTTTTTGTCCACTATGGAGGAATGTTTTACCTTATCCAGATATTTTTCAGCATCGTGATCGGACTTTATTTTTGGAACATGCTCAAGAGCCAACAGGGGCGCAAGACGGTGATGGTGCAGTCGACCGAGAAAGAATACCGGCAGCTGCAGATGATGCGCAGCGTCAAGCTCAGTGAACCCCTTTCCAGCCTGGCCCGTCCCGGCAATTTTAGTGACATAGTGGGACAGCAGGATGGCATAGAGATATTAAGATCCGCTTTGTGCGGGCCCAATCCCCAGCACGTTATCATCTATGGTCCGCCCGGAGTCGGTAAGACCGCGGCAGCCCGCCTGGTCTTGGAGGAAGCGTGTGAAAATCCGGTATCTCCATTCAAGGAAAACGCCAAGTTCGTGGAGATAGATGCCACCATCTGCCGTTTTGATGAACGCAACATAGCCGATCCCCTGATAGGATCGGTTCACGATCCTATCTACCAGGGAGCGGGTGCGATGGGCAGTGCCGGCATACCTCAGCCTAAACCGGGGGCCTGCACCAAGGCTCACGGGGGAATTCTGTTTATTGATGAGATCGGAGAGCTCCATCCCCTACAGATGAACAAACTGCTGAAGGTCCTGGAGGACCGCAAGGTGTTGCTGGAGAGTGCCTATTATAACGATTCGGACCGCAACATTCCCAAACACATCCATGATATCTTCCAGAACGGCCTGCCGGCTGATTTCCGGCTGGTGGGGGCAACTACCCGTATGCCGTCCGACATACCGGCTGCCCTGCGGTCACGTTGTATGGAAGTCTTTTTCCGGCCTCTGGACCAGCAGTGTTTACAGGATATAACCCGCAATGCCGCCACCAAGATCGATCTCCATCTGGAGGAAAAGGCGGTGGAAGAAATAAGCCGTTATGCCGGCAACGGCCGGGAGGCCGTTAATATCGTACAGCTAGTGGCCGGAATGGCACAAGTAGAGAAGGTGACCGCGGTGACCAACGACATAGTTCAGAAGGTGATCAACAACGGTAATCTGACCGCCCGGTTGGAAATAAAGGTCAAAGAACAGCCCCAGGTGGGGATGGTAAACGGGCTGGCGGTGTTCGGGGCCAATATCGGCACCCTGATCGAAGTGGAGGCGGCAATAACCCCGGCTGCCAAAGGTCAGGGCGGTTGGCGGGTAACGGGAGTGGTGGAATCGGAGGAGATGGGCTCTGGGGGCCGGACCCTACGACGCAAGAGTATGGCCCTGGGGGCAGTGGAGAGCGTACTCACGGTGCTGCAATCCCAGTGTGGGCTCGATATTCATGATTTTGACATCCACATTAATTTCCCCGGCGGGACTCCTTTGGATGGACCTTCCGCGGGCATTTCCATTGCCACCGCCGTCTACTCGGCCATTAGGCAGAGACCGGTCAACAACCTGGTCGCCATGACTGGAGAACTCTCGGTGCATGGCCAAGTAAAACCGGTGGGGGGCGTCAGCGCCAAAGTAGAGGCCGCCGCCAAAGCAGGAGCCCAGCTGGTATTGATCCCCCAAGAGAACTGGCTCAATACCTTCGACGATCTGACCGATATCCGGGTGGTAGCGGTCAACGACATACATGAAGTGCTGGAATCAGCTATAATAGAGGCATAATTTACTAAAATGAGCAGTTCTGCTATAATTGCTTTTGCCATCACATTCGGCTTGGATCGCATATTGCTGTTCAACAGCTGGTGATATAGATAGTAGATAGTAGATAGTACTTGGGGGTGTTTGCATGCAGACTGAAGATAATTACCGGGAGATACCGATACTACCGCTGCGGGGGTTGCTGGTGTTCCCTTACACCGTCATCCATCTGGACGTAGGACGTAAGAAATCGATAAATGCCATCGAAGAATCCATGCTGGGCTCCAAAGAGATCTTCCTGGCCACCCAGAAGGAAGCCCAGACCGATGAGCCCAGCGAAGATGATATCTACGAAGTGGGTACGGTGGCCGAGATCAGGCAGGTTCTCAAGATGCCAGGGGGGACCATGCGGGTACTGGTGGAGGGTTTGCACCGGGCCCGGATAAAGGCTTTTCTGCCCTATGAAGAATATATGAAGGTCAGCATCGAGGAATTCCATAATGAACTGGTGGCCAAAGATGCCGAAACCGAGGCTTTGATGCGGACGGTGGTCTACCAGTTCGAACAGTATGTGCGGATGAGCAAGAAGATCCCGCCGGAGACGGTGGTATCGGTAGTGGCCATAGAGGAACCGGGGCGTTTGGCGGATGTCATCGCCTCCCATCTGAATCTCCGTATACCTGAGAAGCAGGCGGTGCTGGAGCAGATGGAAGTCGGCAAGCGGCTGAATTATGTTTGCGAGATCCTGGCCAAAGAGATGGAGGTCCTGGAGTTGGAGCGCAAGATCAACATCCGGGTGCGCAAACAGATGGAGAAGACCCAGAAGGAGTATTACCTGCGGGAACAGATGAAGGCCATCCAAAAGGAATTGGGCGAGAAAGACGAGAGAAGCGCTGAAATCGAGGACTTGAAGGAGCGCATAGAAAAGGCGGCCCTGCCTAAAGAGGCTTTGGAGAAGGTAAACAAAGAATTGGAGCGGTTGGAGAAGATGCCATCCTCATCCGCGGAAGCAGTGGTGGTAAGGAATTACCTGGACTGGGCTTTATCACTGCCCTGGTCAGTAGAGACCCGGGACCGCCTCGATCTGGATCTGGCTGAAAAGATATTGGATGAAGACCATTACGGCCTTGACAAGCCCAAGGAGAGAATTCTGGAATACCTGGCCATTCGCAAGCTGGCCAAAAAGATGAAAGGACCGATTCTCTGCCTGGTGGGCCCTCCCGGGGTAGGTAAAACGTCGCTAGGCAAGTCGGTGGCTCGGTCTCTGGGACGAAAGTTCGTACGCATGTCTCTGGGCGGGGTAAGAGACGAAGCCGAGATCAGAGGCCATCGCCGCACCTATGTGGGATCGATGCCGGGGCGGATATTGAACAGCATCAAGCAGGCCGGTTCCCGCAACCCGGTTTTTCTGCTGGACGAGATAGATAAGATGACCACCGATTTCCGTGGTGATCCCGCCTCGGCCCTATTGGAGGTTTTGGATCCGGAACAAAACAGCACTTTCAGTGACCATTACCTGGAGATCCCTTTCGATCTATCCAAGGTGCTGTTCATTACTACCGCCAATTCCTTCTATAATATACCCCGTCCTTTGCTGGACAGGATGGAAGTCATCGAGATATCCGGTTACACCGAAGAAGACAAGCTGAATATCGCCCTGGGTTACCTGGTGCCCAAGCAGATCAAGGAGCACGGGCTCAAGGCCAAAAACATAACCTTCTCCGAGGCGGCTTTGCGCAAGATGATCCGGGAGTATACCAGGGAAGCCGGGGTAAGAAGCCTGGAGAGGCAGGTGGCTTCGATATGCCGCAAAGTTGCCCGCCAGGTGGTAAAAGACCGTAACCTGGTGGTCAACATCACTGTCAACAGCGTGGGAAAATACCTGGGCACTCCCAAGTTCCGTTTCGGAACCGCCGAACAGAAGAGCCAGGTGGGGGTTACTACCGGCTTGGCCTGGACCGATACCGGAGGGGACATACTTTCCATAGAAGTGGCCTTGATCCGCGGGAAGGGCCGGCTGACCCTGACGGGTAAGCTGGGCGATGTAATGAAGGAGTCAGCCCAGGCGGGTTTGACCTATGTCCGTTCCAAGGCCGAAGAACTGGGTATAAGCCAGGAAACCCTGGATGACTATGATATCCACATTCATGTTCCGGAAGGGGCTATCCCCAAGGACGGTCCTTCCGCCGGGATAACCATGGCCACCTCGGTAGCCTCAGCCATGTCCGGCCGTCCGGTCCGCAACGATGTCGCCATGACCGGTGAGATCACCCTGCGGGGCAATGTCCTTCCAATCGGGGGGCTTAAAGAGAAGACTCTGGCTGCTCACCGGGCCGGCATCGATACGGTTATCGTACCGGCGGAAAACAAAAAGGACCTGGATGAGATCCCGGTCAATGTTAAGAGGAAGATGCATTTCGTCCTGGTCAGCCATATGGATGAAGTGCTGAAGGCGGCTCTGGCCGTGGAAGAAACCTAAAACGTGGACTTTCGTATAAAACAAGCCAAATACGTTGGCAGCTACGTCAAACCTGAACAGCTGCCGGCTGACGACCTGCCCGAGATAGCTCTGGTAGGACGATCCAATGTGGGCAAATCGTCCCTCATCAATCGCCTCAGCAACCGCCGCAATCTGGCCAAGTCCAGTTCCACTCCGGGTAAGACCCGCACAATCAATTATTATCTGATCAATGAGTCATTCTATCTGGTGGATCTGCCCGGCTATGGATTTGCCAAGGTAGCCCGATCGGAGAAGGACCGCTGGGGCCGCATGATCGAGTCGTATCTGCAGAAACGCCCCCAGCTGCGGGGGGTGATCCAGCTGGTGGATATCCGCCATGCACCGAGCGAACAGGATGTCCTGATGAAAAACTGGCTGCAGGCGATGGGAATTCCCCTCCTTATTGTGGCTACCAAGGCCGACAAGATATCCAGGGGGGCCCGTGCCAAAAATCTGGCGGTGGTCAGAAAATCGATGGATTTGGAACAACTGCCGCTCTATTTCTCATCTGAAAGCGGGGCCGGCCAGCAAGAACTTTTGGAAGAGATCGCTGCCGCCCTCTATCCCAATGACGATCATGATGACATCACCTAAACGATCCGAGCCCGCATGTAATCGATCAGATCCAGAGCATACTGGTTTTGACCGGCTTGCTGGGCAAACTTGTCCAGCATCTGCAACAGCTTTTCTTTTCCTCCGCCCTCAGCCAACAGTTGGGCGGGGGTTTTGTTTTCCAATTCACTATGGGCAGTGTGAAGCCACCGCTCCGCTTCCCGCTCCTTGATAACCTGATACCAAATGTCGTTATGCTCCTCCGCAGGCGGAGAAAACTGCAGCAGGCTGTTGGCTGTTATCCAGCCCAGGTCCTCGAACTTCAGCAGATGGTCGGCAGTCTGGAGGTCATCGACCACATCCGCATAAAAAACTAAATAGCCGTCGTCATTTATGCCCACCCGGGATGGTCCCCGGCTATCCTTTAAATCGTACCAGCAGGTGCCGGCGGTGCGGTGGACCGGGATAAAGCCGACCCCGCTGGCGATCGTGCTGATCAGTTCGGCCGCGTCAGCCCCGGCGGGAAGGTAACGGATGTCGTTCAAGGCCAGGGTGGTTTTATGACTGGCATGGTCAAACAGGCCGAAGGTCACTTCCCCGTGGCTTTTGAGCAGAGTGTCGATGGAATCCTGGGGGTGGAGCCGCTGCCAGTAATCCATATGGCGGCTGATGAATTCTCCCTGCCCTTTATCGTCGAGCAGCATCAACACCATCCCTGAGAATACAGTGCCCCCCGGCATTGCGGCCAATCGCCCCAGCAGCAGGGGGGGAGATTTGTCCAGATCCAAATCCAGCGGCTCTTTCAGTATCACCGCTTGGATGGCCCCGGTCAGACGATCCTGCAGACGCAGGGTTTCTCCCGCCGCTGATTCGATTGCGAACACGGACAAATGGGAGCGGTTCAGAGCCTCCAGGCAATCACGCAGCGATTCTTCCATATAATCGCCGTGTTCTTGTAGATATTCGCGGCCGAAGGTCATACCCTCACTGTCGACCATATCAAACCAGAGCCAGTCGGAGAAAACCGATTCCTGCTCGCGGGGCAGGGTATGGTCGCAGCTCAGGCGCAGGAACCTGTCCTGCATGGGTTTCCTGATCTTCTTGATCTGAGTCTGGTAATTCTGGTCCAGTTTCATCTTCAGTGAAGCCATGAGGGTATTGTAACGGTCGAAAGGTTTGGCGCTGACTTGGGCTATCCCTTCGATAACCAGGCAGCAGTTTTTATATTTTTTACCGCTGCCACAGGGACAGGGGTCGTTTCTTCCGATCTTGGCCTTGCTCATGGGCAGGCCTCCTTTCCTGTAGGCGCCGCCGCAGCGACTGGTTTCGATTCGTTATTTAGCTTAGCACAGGGCCTGCAGCGAAACAAGAAACAGCAACATTGACTTGCAAACGGTTCCGCGTTTTAAGTAGAATCTTTATATAAACCGGCCGGCCTTTACAAATCGGGTTTAGAGCCGGTTTTAAGGTGGGACAATTAGATTAAGGGAGGCAACTCGATGCAGCATGTATATGAAGGCAAGACCAAGAGTGTATTCAAACTCGATGACGGCAAATACCTGCTCAAAATGAAAGATGATGTTACCGGGGAAAATGGGCAGATCGACCCTGGTGCCAACAGCCTGATGGGTACCCTTGAGGGTATGGGCAACGCGTCTCTGCGCATGTCCCGCTACTATTTCGAACTGCTGGCCCAGAAAGGGATCCCCACTCATTATATAGATTCTGACCTGAGCGCCAACACCATGACGGTCAGACCAGCGGTCACCTTCGGGGATGGGCTGGAGATAATCTGCCGCTTCAAGGTTTACGGGAGTTTCTTGAAACGTTATGGCCGCTACGCCCAAAAGGAACAAGTCCTGGACGAGCTGGTGGAGGTAACCTTGAAGGATGATGAGCGGGGGGATCCGCCCATAAACGAGGAGTCCCTGGTTCAACTGGGGCTATTGACGCATGCCGAGTTTGGTATGATCGGCGACATGACCCGCAAAGTAGCCCGCATCATCAAGGAGGACCTGGCCACCAAAGGGATGGACCTTTATGACATAAAACTTGAATATGGCCGGGTGGATGGCCAGGTGATGGTAATCGATGACATCTCCGGAGGAAATATGAGAGTTTTCAAGGACGGTATACAGGTTGACCCCCTGGAACTGGCGGTGCTGGTGACCAGTTAGGATATTAGGTTTGATTTAGGAGGATTCATTTATGGCTATCGGCGGTAATCTGGCGAGCGTTTACGATCCCGCTCAAGTAGAAGGCAAATGGTACGATTACTGGAAACAGCAAAATTTCTTCGCGCCCAGCGGGGATCTCAGCCAGCCCCATTTTTCGATAGTGATGCCGCCCCCCAATGTGACCGGGCAGCTGCATTTGGGCCATGCCCTGGACAACACCTTGCAGGATATATTGACCCGCTGGAGACGGATGCAGGGTTACAACACCTTATGGCTGCCCGGCACCGACCACGCCGGTATCGCTACCCAAGCCAGGGTGGAAGAGAGCCTGGCGGCGGAAGGGCTCAGCAAAAACGACCTGGGCCGGGAGAAATTTCTGGAACGGGTCTGGGAGTGGAAACGGTTGTACGGCGACCGTATCACCCAGCAGCTCAGCCTGCTTGGTTCTTCCTGCGATTGGAGCCGGGAACGTTTCACTATGGATGAAGGATGTTCGCGGGCGGTGCGGGAGGTGTTCGTCCGTCTGTACGAGAAGGGGCTCATCTATCGTGGTAATTACATCATTAACTGGTGTCCGCGCTGCCACACCGCCATTTCTGATATCGAAGTTGAACATGCGGATAGTGACGGCCATCTCTGGCACCTTAAATATCCAGTTCAGGACTCAAGCCAATTCGTGGTGGTGGCCACTACCAGACCGGAGACAATGCTGGGTGACACCGGGGTGGCAGTCCATCCTGATGACGAACGATACCAGCAGCTGATAGGCAAGAATGTTGTATTGCCGCTCGTGGGTCGGGTCATTCCCATCTTTGCCGACCATTATGTGGACCGCGAATTTGGCACCGGGGCGGTCAAGGTTACCCCTGCCCATGACCCCAACGACTTCGAGATGGGCTTACGTCATGATCTGGAAGTTGTCAATGTGATGACCCCCGATGCCCGCATGAATGAGAACGCCGGGGCATTCTCCGGACTCGATCGCTATGAGTGCCGCCGGCAGCTGGTTAAGGATCTGGAGGCAGGCGGATACCTGCTCAAGATCGAGGATCACCAGCATGCCCTAGGCCATTGCCAACGCTGCGACACCATTGTGGAACCCATGGTTTCGCTGCAGTGGTTCGTAAAGATGAAGCCCCTGGCCGAACCGGCTATCGAGAAAGTAGCCAACGGGGAGATTAAATTCGTCCCCGAGAGATTTACCCGGGTATACACTAATTGGATGGAGAATATCCGTGATTGGTGCATCTCCCGCCAGCTGTGGTGGGGGCATCGTATCCCGGTGTGGTATTGCCAGGAGTGTGGGGAGATTATTTGCAGCCGCGAAGATCCGGTGTCCTGTCCCAGCTGTACATCGAGCACCCTGCTGCAGGACGAGGACGTGCTGGACACCTGGTTTTCCAGTGCCCTGTGGCCGTTTTCGACCCTGGGATGGCCGGATGACAGCGACGACATGCGCCACTTTTATCCTACCAGTGTCCTGGTGACCGGCCGCGACATCATCTTTTTCTGGGTGGCGCGAATGATATTCTCCGGTATCGAACATACCGGGCAGGTGCCTTTCCGGGAGGTGAATATCCACGGTTTGATCCTGGATGCCCAAGGCCGTAAAATGAGCAAGTCGCTGGGCAATGGGGTGGACCCCCTGGATGTGATAGAGAAATACGGAGCTGACACGCTGCGTTTCTCCATGATAACAGGAGTGACCCCGGGCAATGATGTCCGCTTTCAGTGGGACAAGGTAGAGAATACCCGCAATTTTGCCAACAAGATCTGGAATGCGACTCGTTTCGTCCTCATGAACCTGGAGGATTATACTCGATCCGAGCTGGCCAGTCACGAGCTGAGCCTGGCCGATCGCTGGATCTACAGCCGGTTACAGCAGAAGATAGATGAGATCAGCGGCTTGCTGGAAGCTTTTGAATTGGGCGAGGCCGCCCGCCGGATGTATGATTTCATCTGGGATGAATTCTGTGATTGGTACATTGAACTGGCCAAACCGCGGCTGTTCAATCCCAGCCAGCCAAGGGATCGGGTAGTGGTGCAGACGGTGCTGCACAGCGTGCTGCTGGAAATAATGAAGATGCTGCATCCATTTATGCCCTTCATAACCGAGGAAATATACCACTACCTGCCCGGTCACGGTCCGACCATAATGTTGGAGTCATGGCCGCAGGCTGATCCAGGCCGTATGGATGGAGAGGCGATGGAGCACATGCAGTTGGTCATGACAGCTATTCGTGCCATCCGCAATATACGGGCCGAATTCAACTTGAGCCATGCAACCGCCATCAGAGTCATCATGGCTGCACCAGACGCCGGGGTGGCTGATTTATTCAAAGCCCATGGAGAGTACGTCAGGGACCTGGCCCGGGTGGCCGATTTGACCGTAGTCGAGAAGATGGAGGAAGCCCCGCGCCAGGCAGTGTCGGCATTACTGTCCTTCGCAGAAATCTATGTGCCACTGGAAGGCATAATCGACATCCAAAAAGAGGTAGGCCGGCTGGAAAAAGAATTGAACAATATCGCCCAGGAAATAGCTAAAACCGAAGCCAAGCTTGGTAACCAGAGTTTCCTGGCCAAGGCGCCGCCTGAGGTTATCGCCAAAGAAAGGGCCCGGGCCGAAGAGGCGGGGCAGCGGAGAGAAGGTTTAGTACAACGACTGCGGATACTCAAAGCCGAATAGAAGAGCGGCTGCATAAGCTAACCAGATTCGGCAGCCGACCGGGCCTGGAGAGGATTACCAGTCTGTTGGCCATCATGGGCGACCCCCAAAAACGACTGCAGTATGTGCATGTCGCCGGCACCAACGGCAAAGGCTCGACTTCACTTATAATTGCAGAGATACTTACCCAGGCTGGGTACAGGGTGGGGCGATTTATCTCGCCTCATCTGCATTCTTACCTGGAGAGGATCACCATCGACGGGATAGAAATCAGTGCGGACCAGCTTGAAGCCATCCTGGATGAGATCGAAGTATCCATCCAGGTCATGCTGGAGCGGGGGGAGGAGCATCCCACCGAATTCGAGGTGCTGACTGCGGCTGCTTTCCGTTATTTTGCCCAACACCAGGTGGAGATGGTCATTTTGGAAGTGGGCATGGGTGGGACTTTTGATTCCACCAACGTAGTGATACCCAGGGTGGCAGTCATTACCGGGGTTGACTTCGATCATACCGCTTATCTGGGTAATACTATCAGGGAGATAGCCGCCAACAAAGCGGGCATAATAAAACATGGGGTGCCGGTGGTAGCCGGCCTTATGAGTCCGGAAGCGCTGCTGGTCATCAGCGCTCAGGCGAAAACGCTGCGAGCGCCTCTCTTCAATAGCAGCGATGTCACGATTATACCCTCAGGACCAGCCTCTTGGCAGGGACAGGTGGTAGACGCGGCAGGAGGGGGCTTTTGGCTGCCAGGCCTGGACTTTTCGCTGCCCGGTACATATCAACGGCGAAACCTGGCGGTAGCCCTCCGGGCGGTGCAGATACTGAGAGATCAAGGTATGGTGATTGGGGCTTCCCACCTAAGAACAGCTCTGGCCCGATTACGAATACCCGGCCGTCTGGAGGTAGTCCACCGCTCCCCGCTGGTAATTGTCGACGCTGCCCACAACCCCCAGGGGGCCCGGGCATTGGCAGAATCACTGGATGTTTTGCTGCCGGGACGTTCCAAGGTGTTGGTCTTGGGCCTGCTGGATGACAAGGAACGCGCCGGGGTGATCAAGCCCTTGGCCCAAAATACCAGGGCGGTCATCGTGACCCGTCCGCAGGGAACACGCAGTCAGGCTTGGCAGGAGGTAGAACGAGTCTGGCACCGGGATTACCCGGAGATCGAGGTGGCGGCAGAAGAAGGCATAGAACAAGCCGTGCAGCGAAGCCTGGCTTTGGTCCGAGAGGACGAGTACATCGTCATAACCGGTTCCTTCTACGTTATTGACCAGGCCCGCCGGATTTTCATCAATTATTTGCCATTATTAACTTCCTAACCAAGTAACTGTTATAATAATCTTGTAACGAATTATGATGGGGGGAATATCAGCTTGGCTTTTAAGCTAAAGCCTCAGGAAAAGCGATTCTTCGGTTACTTCGAGGAAGCGGCCGAAGCTATATGTGAAGCTACCCAGATATTGAAAGGCTATTTTGTGGATCGCAGTGATAAAAACGCTAACCTGGAGAGGATCAACAAGGTAGAACATCGCGGCGACCAGATATTTGCCGAGGTGATGGACCAGATCAATCATTCATTCATTACCCCGTTTGACCGGGAGGATATTTTAGGATTGTCCCACTCCTTGAACCAGGTTCTGGACCACATTCAAGGGACTATGGAGAAGATGGTTATCTACAAGTGTGAGCAGCCCAAGGAGAGATTCATCCCTGCCCTGGTAAATGTTTTGGAAGAAGCCTCCGGTGAGATCCAAAGAGCGGTCCTGATGCTGCGGGATGTAAAGGTCAATCATCAGGCCATCCTCGATTCCTGTGAGAAAATCAGGAGCCACGAACATGAAGCCGACAATCTTTACCGGGCTGGAATCGCCCGTCTGTTCGAGCAGACCGACGATGCCGTCTACATGCTGAAGTGGAAGGAGATCTACGAACATCTCGAGACCACCTTGGACCTTTGTGAAGATGTGGCCAATGATCTGAAGGGGATAGCGGTTAAATATGTTTAGTCCTGACGTATTCGGTACCGGCTGGGTTTTCTTAATCGTGGTTTTTGCGCTTTTGTTCGACTATATCAATGGATTTCATGATACCGCCAATGCCATCGCCACCTCGGTTTCGACCAAAGCCGTCTCACCCCGTAATGCTATAATTATCGCGGCCACCTTCAATTTCCTGGGGGCCATAAGCGGCACCGCAGTTGCTGCTACGATCGGCAAGAACATCGTGGCCGCAGAAGATGTGGTGCCGTTGGTGATAGTGGCCGCCTTGATCGGTGCCATCTTCTGGAACCTGTTCACTTGGTACTTCGGCATACCCAGCAGTTCCTCCCACGCCTTGATCGGGGGACTGGTGGGAGCGGTCATAGCCCGGCACGGCACTGCAGCTGTCCTCTGGGATGGATTTGTCAAGATACTTATTGGATTGGTCACCTCGCCCATCTTCGGGTTGGCACTGGGCAGCGCCATAATGACCATACTGTTTTGGATATTCCAAAAGTCGTCCCCGGTCAGGATCAATCTCAGGTTTCGCAGCCTGCAGGTCCTGACCGCCTGTATGGCTTCCTTTGCCCATGGCTCCAACGATGCCCAAAAAACAATGGGGATAATTACCTTGGCCTTGGTCGGGGCAGGCATGGTAGATACATTTGTGGTTCTGCCCTGGGTCAAAGTGGCCTGTGCGGTGGCCATGTCGGCCGGCACTGCTTTTGGAGGATGGCGGATCATCCGCACCATGGGAGGAAAGATCTTCCGCATCGAGCCTATCAACGGCTTCGCAGCCGATTTCACAGCTGCTACGGTCATTTACGGGGCCAGCCTGATGGGTATACCGGTCAGCACCACCCATGTTGTATCTTCCTCTATCATGGGAGTGGGGGCGGCCAAGCGCATCAGGGGAGTAAGGTGGAACATCGCCCGCCAGATAGTGATCGCCTGGTTTGTCACCATCCCTTCGGCGGCCCTGGTAGCGATGCTTTGCTATCGGCTCCTCAACGGATAAGCGGGGATAATAAACACGATATGGACCTCTGCTGAAATGGCGGAGGTTTTTTGTATCCAGAAACCTTTTGCCAATTGGTTGCTTTATGTAGATAATAGGGATAGTGATTTTTATTACAAAGGAGTGAGGGATTTTGAAAGCCTACAAGATTCCCGAGGCGACGGTTGTTCGTCTTTCCATATATTCACGTCAGTTGAGTACCATGCGAAAAGCGGGCGTCGATACTGTCTCCTCCGAGGAGATCGCCAACAGTGTAGGGGTAAGCTCGGCCCAGGTGCGCAAAGACCTGGCCTATTTCGGTGAATTCGGCACTCGTGGAGTGGGCTACCGGGTCGACGAACTGCTGGGCAATCTAACCAAGATCCTGGGACTCAATCGAGAATGGAATCTGGCCATAATCGGGGCGGGAAAACTGGGTTCGGCCTTAGCTTTGTATGAGGGCTTCAGGCAGCGCGGATTTTCGATAAAGGCCATCGTTGATGCCGATGAGAATAAGGTGGGACAGGACCTGGCCGGGGTAACAGTGGATTCACTGGATAGGCTGGAGGGACTGGTTAAGGAGAAGGATATCAATATCGCCATAATTACGGTTCCAGCTACTGAGGCCCAGCGGGTGACGGACCGTTTGGTGGGTGCTGGGGTGGCTTCAATTCTCAATTTCTCACCCCAAGTGCTCAGGGTACCACCCAACGTGGTGCTAAGGAATGTCGACCTGGCTGTCAACCTCAAGGTACTGAGCTTCAATCTTTCCCACAACGGCTAAATAAAACCACGGAGGCCGCCTCTATGGCTGGTCTCCTTTTTCATTGCCTTGTTTTTGGCCCTTAGTAATGCTAAACTTGAAAAAATGTGACGGGGGAAAAACCGGTGGCAGGAAGAGCGCGAACATACCCAGGATGGCAATTGCTGTTGCTGCTGTTGGTCATTGGAGGCATAGCAGGCAGTTGGATCGGAGACGCCATTGTCAAACTGTGGCCTGGTCTGGGAATTCTAGGACATGTACAGAGTATCGGCCTGCCTACCTTCACTATGGACCTGCACGTTTTTTCTTTAAGCTTTGGCTTTATGTTTAACATCAACTTTTTTAGCATACTAGGGTTCATTTTAGCATGGGTATTCTATAAAAGACTGTGATCTCACGATGAGGGACCGGAATTGAAGAAGATTATCCTGGCCTCCGAATCACCCCGGAGGCAGTCTTTATTGCACCAGATGGGGATAGATTTCACCATCTCCCCCGCCAATATAACCGAAGACCTTTCGATTTCGGCACCACCCCAGCAGTTGGTGTGCAGCATCGCTCTGCAGAAAGCCAGGTATGTACTAAGCGGCCTGGAGGAAGGCATCGTGATAGCTGCAGATACCGTGGTCTGCTGGGACGGACGAGTCATGGGCAAACCTGTCGACCGAGATGACGCGTATGCCATGTTATCCCAATTGAGTGGTCACACTCACCAGGTCGTGACTGGCCTTTGTGTGGCTGAAAACGGATCAGAACCGGACTTGGACGTGGAGAGTACCAACGTCTTTTTCCGACCCCTTACAGATGATGATATGCACAACTACCTGAATCACGGCGAATGGCTGGACAAGGCCGGTGGTTATGCCATTCAAGGCCGGGGGGCACTCCTGATAGAACGTATCGAAGGTTGTTATTACAACGTGGTGGGATTGCCGCTTAACAGACTGAACATGATGTTGAGAAGGAAAGGCCTGGATTTATTGGAGGTGCATTGATTGTGCACTATACTACCCTCATCAAGGATATGCCGAACAATGCCCGGCCCCGTGAAAAGCTGGTAGCTTTGGGTGCTGAGCAGCTAAATGATCACGAATTGCTGGCCATCATTCTGGGCAGCGGTACCCGGGAGACCAGCGCCCTGGAATTGGCCAACCAGATACTCGATACCTACCATGGCTTGAGACATCTCCAGGATACCACCCTGGAGGAGTTGGTCCTGCTTAAAGGAATAGGCAAAGCCAAGGCGGCCACAGTCAAGGCGGCGATCGAGATAGGGCGCCGTATCGCCCGGGACATCGAAACCAAGGATTTTATCCGTTCCCCCGAAGACGTACAGGAATATGCCGAAGCAGTGTTGATTCAGGAGATGCGGGTTTATGACCGGGAACATTTCCTGGTTCTATATCTGGACCGAAAAGGCGGAGTAATCACCAAGGAGAGTGTGTCGATAGGAGGCTTGCACAGTTCCATCGTCCATCCCCGCGAAGTATTTAAAACGGCAGTCAAACGCAGTGCCGCATCCATTATTCTGGCCCACAACCACCCCAGCGGAGATCCCACCCCCAGCCGACAGGATATCGAGATAACCCGCCGGTTGGTAGAGGCGAGTCGGATAATGGGGATAGAGGTCCTCGATCATGTCATCATCGGAGAGCAAACTTACTGCAGTTTTAAAGAAAAGGGTTTAATATAGGCTAAGGAGGAAGAACTAAAGTGTTACTGAGCAAAGATTTAGGTATAGATCTGGGTACTGCCAATACGTTGGTTCATCTTAAAGGGCAGGGGGTCATCCTCATCGAACCGTCGGTGGTCGCCATTCAGGTCCACAGCGGCCGAGTTGTCGCGGTGGGGGAGGAAGCCAAGCAGATGATAGGCCGCACCCCGGGCAACATAGTGGCCATCCGCCCCATGAAAGACGGAGTCATAGCCGATTTCGATGTGACCCAGTCGATGCTGAAATACTTTATCAACAAGGCGTTGGGAGGCAAGAAATCCCTGATTAAACCACGGGTAGTGATAAGCATACCGACCGGGTGCACGACGGTGGAGGAGAGAGCGGTCAAAGAAGCCGCCCTGGCCGGGGGAGCGAAGGAGGCCTACCTGCTGGAAGAGCCCATGGCGGCAGCGATCGGGGCCGGACTGCCGGTGCACGAGCCAACCGGCAACATGATAGTCGATATCGGGGGAGGAACCACCGAGGTGGCGGTCATCTCCTTGGGCGGGATCGTCACTGCCAAATCGGTGAGGGTTGGGGGAGACAAGATGGATGAGGCTATCATCCAGCATCTCAAACGAAACTACAACCTGCTCATCGGTGAGCGTACCGCCGAAAACATCAAAATCAGCATCGGTTCGGCTATCCTGGAGGACCCGGAGGCCTACTACGAGGTCAAAGGGCGGGACTTGGTCAGCGGTTTGCCGCAGACCATACAGATTTCATCGGTAGAGATACAACAAGCCTTACGGGAGACGGTGGAGCAGATCGTGGAGGGCATCAAGGTGTGCCTGGAGAAGACCCCGCCGGAGCTGGCTTCGGATATAATGGACCGCGGAATTGTGATGGCCGGTGGCGGCGCTCTGCTGCGCGGCTTGGATAAGCTGATTGGCTACGAGACCCACATGCCGGTATACCTCTGCGAAGAACCGTTGCTGGCAGTGGCTCGGGGCACCGGGCGGGTGCTGGAGAATATAGAGATTTTAAGAAGGATGATACTGAATCCGAAAAGAAATACTTAAATAGTTTAATTGGGTGAGTGGGTTTGTTTAAATCAGTTAGAAAAAAGGGCTTTTGGGCGCTGGTGGTGACTGCCTTGATCCTGTTCGTAGTGGTGAAACTGGGTGCCAGCGATAACCAGGGGCTAAACGGCGCGGAACGATGGGTAAGAAACAGCTACGCCCCTTTGCAGGGAGGAATGGCTGGTATTCAACGCAGCCTGGAGCAATTCGGCATCAAGGTGCTGGGGATACAGGACCTGAACTTGCTCTTGGAAGCCGAACAAGCCAAAAACGAGCAACTCAGCCTGGAGATAATGCAGCTGCGGGAAAGCCAGGCCGAGGTAGAGAGATTGAGGCAGCTGCTTCAATACCAGAATGTTACCAACAGCCAATACCAGCTGGAGGCGGCCCGGGTCATCGCCCGCGCACCAAACAACTGGTATAAGAGCCTGACTGTTGATAAAGGCGAAAAAGATGGTATAGCCTTGAATATGCCGGTCATCACCCCGGATGGACTGGTTGGTAAAATAATCAACGTAAGCAGCAACAGTGCCCAGGTATTGCTGATAACCGACCGCGATATGGCGGTAGGGGCAATCTTCCAACAGACCCGGGAGAACCGCGGCATCGTTGAGGGGGTCGGAGACGGACAGTTAAGGATGATCAACATACCCTACTATTCTCAGGTACAGGATGGTGAGCGGGTGATCACCTCCGGTTTGTCCCAGATTTATCCCCCCGGTATCCAGATCGGGACGGTCAGCGGCGTTCAAAAGGAGGCCAATGGGCTAGTCCTTTCCGCCTACGTGGTACCGGGCGTCAAATTTGATAGCTTGGAAGAGGTATTTATTATAAAGTCTTTCCTGGCCCCAGTCGAACCTACCGACAGAGGGGAGTAGATACCGATGCGTGCTATTGTCCTCGCCTTATTGCCGTTTCTGGCCTTGTTTCTTCAGACTACTTTTTTCAGAACCATCCCTTTCCGGGGAGTGATTCCCGACCTATTACTGATCCTGGTCATATTCTACGCGATCTTCAACGGTGCCAGCAAAGGAGCCGTTTATGGAGTTGCCTGTGGATTGTGGGAAGACCTGTACCTGGGCCGCATCATCGGTGTAAACGCCATTAGTAAGGGGTTGACCGCGTTTATCCTGGGCCGCATGAAAGGCAATGTCTTCCAGGACAACATCTTGGTGGGGGTCATTGGAGTGCTAGCCGGAACGGCTATAAATTCTATGTTCCTGTTTATACTGTCTCTGATGGCCATACCGGGGTTCCACCTGGATACGACCATATTGACTGATGTCCTGCTGCAAGGGATTTACAACACTCTTATAGCCGTACCTTTGTATATTTGGTATTTCCGCTCTTCCCGGGCGGGAGTGCTTAAGGAAGGACATATCTTATGAAAAAGAGTAATCTGGATGCCCGGCTCAAAACCTATACAGCGGTCATCTTTGGGCTGGTGGCGGTGTTATGTATAAAACTGGCCATTGTCCAGCTGTTCAATAGTGACGTTTATCAAGTCAAGGCCAAGGAAAACCGCATCAGACTGATGTCGATCAAACCCTCCCGGGGTGAAATATATGACCGTAATGGCCAGACCCTGGCTGCCAACGAACTGGTATACACCCTCAGCCTCACCAATCCGGGTAAGGATGGCAAGAGCCGTTTGGTGGAGCGCCTGGTCAGTATTTTACAGCCCTACTACCCTGAGGTGACGGCGACCATTATCGATGAAAAGATCGCCTCCCAGCAATATCGGCTCTTCGAACCGGTGGTAGTGGTCCGCGATATACCTTGGGACCTGGTGGTCAAATTGGAGGAAGACCGGGAGAACCTGCCCGGAATGAATATCAACATCGAGCCTTTACGTTCGTACCCTAACGAAACCCTGGCGGGTCACGTATTGGGTTACATCCACTCCATCAACCCAGAGGAATTGGGTGCCGCCGATGGTCAGTACAACATCAACAGCCTGGTGGGCAAATCGGGCCTGGAAAAACAATATGAGGAGGAGTTGCGGGGGACCTACGGTGCGCGTCGTCTGGAGGTGGACGCCAATGCCCGTCCCATAGGGGAACTGGTTACCCTGGAGCCCATCCCCGGCAATAACCTCAAATTGACTCTGGATACCAAACTGCAGACGGTGATGGAGTACTCATTGGAGAGCAACCTGACCCAGTTGCAGAAGAAATTCCCCAAGGCCAAGGTTGGATCGGCAGTGCTGATGGATGTCAGGAGCGGTGAAGTGCTGGCCCTGGCCAGCAGCCCAGCCATGCGCCCTGATGATTGGAAGGGTAATATCAGCTCCAGTTTGGCAGCCTACTATTTCCCCCAGGGAGACAAATACAACCCCCTGGAACCAGGCGCCGCCTTAAACCGGGCCATCCAGGTCACCTATCCGCCCGGATCAACCTTTAAGCCGATCACCGGTATGGCCGCCCTGGAGAGCGGAGCTATGAATCCCTTGAGCGATTACGTAAATTGCCAGGGGCGTTACTGGGTTGCCCCCTTTATTCGGTGCACCGGCGTGCATGGCAATCTCAATTATTACAGCGGTATGGCCAAATCCTGCAACGTCTATTTCCAGGAAGCGGCCCGTCGTGCCGGTAAGGAAGCCATGATCCAGGTGGCCCAGGATTTTGGCCTGGGTCAGAGGACGGGCATCGACCTGCCCTATGAAGCCCAAGGCCTGGTACCCACCCCGGAATGGAAGCGCGAACTCAACGCCCTGCTGATCGACCGCAAATATGATAACCTGCGCAAACAACTGGAAGAGAAGTATGCCCAGTTGTTGGCGGAGGCCAGTCCCGACCAGGTCAAAGAAGCGGAGAGAAGGATGCAGAACGAAAAAGCCCAACTGGAGGCCCAATACGAGATAGACTATAATTTTGACACCAACTGGCAGCCTTTTGACACGTTCAACATGTCGATCGGGCAGGGGGCCAACCAGTACACCATAATCAACCTGGTCAACTATGTGGCGGCGGTGGCTAACGGCGGCGACCTGATGCGCCCCCACCTGGTCAAGCAGGTACTGTCGCCGAGCCAGGAAGTGATACGGGAGATCGATCCGGAACTGATCCGCCGGGTATCGGTTTCGGCCAACACCTTGGCGGAGACCAGGCGGGCCATGCTCCAGGTGACCCAGCCGGGCGGAACGGCAACATTTCTGTTCAATGGCTTTCCGGCCAATTTGCAGGTGGGGGCTAAAACCGGTACTGCCCAGACCAATCGGGTAGGAGACAATACCCTTAGTGAGTTCCATGGAGTCTTCGTAGCATTTGCTCCGGCCGATAATCCCCAAGTGGCTTTTGCCGGGGTCATCGAATACGGCCAGCACGGCAGTGAGTCGGCTGGTTGGGTGGCCAAGGATGTCTTCGAGCAATATTTTGGCATTCAAGACCACTATTCGGCCGTTCTGGCTCAAGCAGCATCCTCCCCGCCAACTGTGCCAGCCAAGGATTAACTGTTGGCGGAGGCCGGGAGTAGTGAATAGGGGGATAAATCGAACCTCAAGAGCAGATGGGAATCATCAGGTCGTATTGGGGATGAATCAGTCGACGAGGCCATGTCGCAAATTGGATAAAGTTTATCAGGAAAGAACGACCCAGATAGGGGATATCAGTCAAGATATCCCCTATCTTTTTATTTTTCATCAAAGGATATAATCCCAGAAAATAGAAATGATTAGAATTACCTAACGGAAGGATAGGAGGCCGCAATATGTCTGCAGATGCTGCAGCCCGGGGATCGAAAAATGAATTGGTCATCGATTTGAGTGCTTACGACAACCTGCCCGAAATGAAGGTGCAGCTGGAACAGAGTCTAAACCTTATGGGGGATTTTGGTCACCGGGATGAGCTTAGCATCGATATCGGGATAATGAGGTTGACCGAGAAACAGCTGCGAGAGATGGAAGGTATCGTAGCCCTCTACGGGCTGAAGCTCAAGGAATTGAAATACAGCCAGAAAAAGCGCAAGGGGGAGGTGCCCCACCGGGTCCCACTGGACAGCCACCAGTTATTACAGGGCGGCGACACGGTGATGTTGTCGCGCCATCTCCGTTCCGGGCAAAAAATCTATACCCGCGGTAATATAGTAGTGTTGGGAGATATCAATCCCGGTGCTGAGGTGGTCGCCGGCGGCAGTATCCTGGTCATGGGAGCACTGCGGGGGATGGCCCATGCCGGAGCCCTGGGGGATGACGAGGCGGTAATCGCTGCCTTCCGCTTGAATCCAACCCAATTACGGATAGCCGACCACATAACCAGAGCCCCGGATGGGGAGAAAGTAGAAGTGGGAAATCCCGAAATAGCGCGCATAAGGGCAGACAAGGTAGTTATCGAAAAGATGAAAATATAATGGGAGGCTTGAGTGATGAGCGGTAAAGTTCTGGTTATTACTTCCGGCAAAGGAGGGGTGGGCAAGACAACCACCACAGCCAATCTGGGGACAGCCCTGGCCATGCTGGATAAGAAAGTAGTACTGGTGGATACTGACATCGGGCTAAGGAATCTGGACGTGGTGATGGGTCTGGAAAACCGTATAGTTTTCGACATAGTTGACGTTGTCAACGATATTTGTCGTCTTAAACAGGCGTTGATCAAGGACAAAAGATTCGAAAGCCTGTTCCTGCTGCCGGCGGCCCAGACCAAGGACAAGACCGCGGTGACTCCGCACCAGATGCGTAATCTGACCAATGAACTGCGCCAGGAATATGACTACATACTGGTTGATTGCCCAGCCGGGATCGAACAGGGCTTCAAGAACGCCATCGCCGGGGCTGATGCCGCCATCGTGGTGGCCACCCCTGAAGTGTCATCGGTTCGAGATGCGGACCGTATCGTGGGGCTGCTGGAAGCAGCCGGGCTGAGGGATACCCAGCTCATCATCAACCGTATCCGGCCCAAAATGGTGAAAAAAGGTGACATGATGGATATAGATGATATCATCGATATACTCTCCATAGAGTTACTGGGAGTGGTGCCGGAGGATGAATCGATAGTGGTTTCCACCAACCGCGGAGAACCGGCGGTGATGGCCAACAACTCCCTGGCGGGGGAAGCCTACCGCCGCATTTCCCGGCGGATAGTGGGTGAAAAGGTCCCCATGTACTCCTTGGAGGATAATGAGAACATAATGATCCGGTTTATCAAGATGTTGAAACTGGCTCGCTAATCAGAGGAGGGATGACCTTGATAGAATTTATCTCCAGATTGTTCAATAGGGATTCGTCCAGTAAGGAAATGGCCCGGGAACGATTGAAACTGGTGCTTATCCACGATCGCAGCAGCGCCTCGCCAGAGCTCATCAACGCTCTGAAGTCGGATCTGATTGAAGTCATCCAGCAATATATGGATATAGACGTCGAGAGCCTGATCGTGAACCTGGAAAACGAGGATGACACGATGGCCCTGATAGCCAACATCCCGGTCCGGAGCCTGAAGCGGGCCGTCAATTTATGAAATAGGTTGAAAGGAATAAACCAGCACCAGGCAACCTCTCCAGGGCGAGGGGTTGCCTTTTGGTGGTCTATTGGCCGTCATTAGCCGTAATTGTAGGTATACCACCGCTATTGCCCGCTGGACATTATATTTTGCCTACCTTTATAATTAAACCCGGAGGGTTGTATCCCATGAATGTAAAGAGAATAAAACTGATCGACAAAAGTTTTATTGCAATTTTGGCGCTCATCCTTATGTTCGGATTATTGATATTGACCAGCGCCAGCCTCTCGATAACCAGCGATCCCTACTACTACCTGAAGAAGCAGGTCTTTTTCCTGGCGGTGGGTATCGTTCTGGCAGTGTTGATAATATATTTTGACTATACCTTGCTGCAGCAATACGGTATCCATATATACGCTGCCTCCCTGTTGATGCTGGTTGTTGTGTTGATTTTCGGTACCGAGGTCCGTGGCACCACCGGCTGGATCTCTATAGGGGGTCTACCGCCCTTGCAGCCAGCCGAGTTCACCAAAATCCTGCTTATAATAGCCTTTGCAGATTTCCTGGCGCGGCGCAAGGGTCAGCTCAATACCCTGGCTCAGTTCCTGCCTTGTTTCGTCTTCATGGGATTGCCGGTGATTCTGATCCTGATGCAGCCCGATTTGGGCACGGCGCTGGTATATCTGGTGATAACTGTGGCCATGATGTATATGGCCGGAGCCAATTCCCGCTTGTTGGGGGGATTGATAATAGGTTTGCTGGGACTGATCGGGTTATGGGTGTTCCTCCATTTCCAATATGGAGCATGGCTGCCCTTGGATGACTACCAGATAAAAAGACTGGTCGTTTTCGTTGACCCTTACCAGGATGGCCAGGGGGGCCGCGGCGCTGGTTGGAATATCATCCAATCCCTGATCGCCATCGGATCTGGTGGACTCACAGGCACAGGCTTGTTCAATGGTACCCAGGTGCAGCTGAATTTCCTGCCCGAGCACCATACCGATTTTATATATGCGGTGATCGGCGAAGAACTAGGTTTTCTGGGGGCTTCTTTGCTGTTGGTGCTTTATGCTGTCCTGCTGTTTAGAGCGTTGATAATAAGCAGCAAGGCGCGTGAATTGCACGGGACCCTCATCGTATCAGGGATAATCGCCATGTGGTTGTTTCATATTTTCGAAAATATTGGCATGTGTATTGGGCTGATGCCGGTCACCGGTATACCCCTGCCGTTTGTAAGCTCAGGGGGCAGTGCCATGTTGACCAACATGATTGCGGTCGGATTGGTGCTAAGTATCAATGTCAGAGGTAAGAAGCTGGTGTTTTAGAGAACCTGAGAAAGGAGCGGCATTATGGACAGACAGGATTCTTCCCTGCGGGAGATGGCCCGCGAGGCATTATTGTTGATACCCAATTTCCTCAAGCTCCTCTACCGGTTGGTTGCCGATAAACGGGTGATGGCCAGTGAGAAGGCGATATTACTGGGGACGGTTATGTACATGATATCACCGCTGGACTTTTTACCCGACGCTATCCCCTTCCTGGGCCAGATAGACGACATACTGCTGGTTGCCCTGGTACTGAAAAGGTTTTTAAACAGTGTGGATCGTTATGTTGTCCTGTCTCATTGGGATGGGCCCGCCGACCTGCTGCTGGCTATCGACAGGATTCTGGAATTCACCCGCTACATTCTGCCCGATGGGGTCTATAACAAGGTGGTCAGGAAAGCCCGGGCCGATACCATCGATGCCGAATACGAGTTCAAGTGATTCGATAACACAACCGTACCTATATTATATGGAAGGCAAAGAGACCTTCCATTTTTCTTCTCGATTGGTTTGTAATAAATCCCCCTGGAAAACTATATATTTTAAGAAAAACCAGGGCGGTGTTGGCAATGCTGCAGAACTTCAGAATAAAACTCCTGGCGGTGATCGCAATTATAGCAGTGGTAGGAGTGATAATGCAGTCGGGGCAGGCCAGTCGGCAAGTGGTGGAACCGGTCCTCAACTACATAATGCACAACCGCTATGATGTGGGAGCGGTCATATCTCGTTATGTGCACATACCTGGGACCAATGAATCAATTGGTCTCTTGCCGGTAGCGGGGGGGCAGGTACTGCGGCCTCCATGTGAGATCCTGTCCATCCAACGCAACTACGGATGGTACTGGGATAAGAACGATAAGAAGCAGAAGTTCAGCTCCGGGTTGGTAGTGGCGGTGAAACCTGAAACGACCGTCAGACCGATAGTGGGGGGACAGGTGGTGGAAACCGAAAAGGCCGGCGGCCAGGATTCGATATTGCTCAAACACCCGGGTGAGTTCTACTCCTTCTACGGTGGTTTGGCCCAGATTGCGGTTAAGCCCGGCCAGGTGGTGGAGCAGGCTGACATCCTGGGGACCAGCAGCAGCAGTCTGTATTTTGAAGTCAGGAGCCAGGATGGCCCGGTGAATCCCCACAGCATATTTGATTAGTTATGCTGATAGGTAAGATCGGCGGGATCCGTATCCGGGTAAACCTGTTGGTCCTGCTGTTGAGCGCCATATACATTTATGTGGGATTGGCGGTTGAGATACTGCTCATTTTTGGAGCGGTTCTCATCCATGAGATCGCCCATGTCATGATGGCCCGTTTACTGGGGGTGCGGGTGGCCGAAGTCGACCTGCTGCCGTTCGGCGGTCAGGCTAAAATGGAGGACTTTACCGGTTTGGAACCGGATCAGGACATATACGTGGCTATGGCCGGACCGGCGGCCAGTCTATCCATGGCGGGGATTTTTTATTTTCTGCAGGATCAAATAACTTCAGCCTATTTGCCTATGTTCATCAACATCAACCTTTATCTCGCCCTCTTCAATCTGTGCCCGGGTCTGCCCATGGACGGCGGTCATATCCTACGGGCGGTGTTGTCCAAGTTCATCGGTTATAAACGGGCTACTTCCCGTACCGCAGCCATAGGCAAGATCATCGCCCTGGGCATCATCGGCTGGGGCGGCTACCAGCTTTATTACTTCCACGGCGGTGTGAATTTCATAGTCGTCGGGATACTGCTGCTATGGGCAGCCCACCGAGAGGGCAAATTGCTGGCCTACGCCTTCATGCGCTATCTGGTGAACAAGAAGGGAGAGCTATCCAAACATGGCCTGTTACCGGCCCAGCAGATGATAAGCCGGCAGGACACTCTGCTCAAGGTGATTCTGGAATCGGCCCGTCCTAATTTCTACATGATCGTACTGGCCATGGATGATAGTGATAATGTGGTCGGGATGCGATCGGAAGCCGAATTGATCGAGTGTTTCCTGGATAAGGGGCCCAAGGCCCGGCTGCGGGATTGTTAAATCATGAGCCGCTGGCCGGTACGATTGAATTTCGGACCAGGTTTTATGATAAGATAATAAAGATTAAATTTCCGACGGAGGCAATTTATGAAGGACAAGCTCTTCCGAGATATATTACCCCGGGTGGCCAAACCGATCCGTTATGTGGGCGGGGAGCTCAATGCGATAATGAAAGACTGGGAGCAAAGCCAGCTGAAAATGGTTTTGGCTTTCC
Organism: uncultured Syntrophomonas sp.; assembly: GCA_964494735.1. Classification (GTDB taxonomy): domain Bacteria; phylum Bacillota; class Syntrophomonadia; order Syntrophomonadales; family Syntrophomonadaceae; genus PHAA01. Next base: position 58,632 of record CAZBSD010000006.1, on the reverse strand, counting down.
CGGATGTGTATGAGATCGGGATGGCCCACATCGGCAGCAAGATACTATATGGACTGGTGAATGAAAGGAGTCCGCACCTGATGGAGAGGGCTTTCGCGCCCTGGCCGGATATGGAGCAGTTGATGCGGCAGGAAAACATAGAGCTATATTCACTGGAGTCCTTTCAGCCCCTGCGAGTTTTCGATGTGGTAGGTTTTTCTCTGCAATATGAACTGTCCATCACCAATGTTTTGAATATGCTGGACTTGTCCGGTATTCCTATCCGGGCCAGCCAGCGCCGGGAAGAGGATCCGCTGGTTATAGGAGGCGGGCCGGTTGCCTTCAACCCGGAGCCCTTCGCCGATTTCTTCGATGCCTTTTTGATAGGGGAAGGGGAAGATGTGCTGCTGGAGTTCTTATCTTGCTTGCAGCACAATCGCAGTTTAGATCGTAAACAGAGGTTAATACGGGCGGCAGCCATTGAAGGAATCTACGTACCGGCTGGATATGTGGTGGATTATCGGCTCGACGGGGCCTTGGAACGCATGGTGCCGGTGTCGGCGGATTATCCCGCCCGGATCCGCAAACGCCTGATAGGTGATCTGGACAATGGTTATTACCCGGAGAAACCAATTGTGCCTTATATGGAAATCGTTCATGACCGGGCGGTTCTGGAAGTAATGCGAGGATGTCAGCGGGCCTGCCGTTTTTGCCATGCCGGAACGGTATACCGGCCGGTGCGGGAACGGAGCGCGGCGGTGCTGAAAACCCAGGCCCAAGCCCAACTGGATAACACCGGCTACGACGAGATATCGCTGGCTTCCTTGAGCACCTTGGATTATTCAGGGGCTGCCAACCTGGTCAAGGATCTGGTCCAGACATACGGAGACCGGGGAATAGGTATTTCCCTGCCTTCCCTCCGGGTGGATGCCTTTTCCATTGAAGTGGCCAACGAAGTGCAAAAGGTGCGCAAAACCACCTTGACCCTGGCACCGGAAGCGGGCACCCAGCGATTGCGGGATGTGATCAACAAGAACGTGACCGATGAGGAGCTGTTCAAGGCTGTAGGGGCAGCGTTCAGCTCGGGATGGAATTCGGTCAAGCTGTATTTCATGCTGGGATTGCCCACCGAGACGGAAGCCGACCTGGACGGGCTGTTGGAATTGCTGACACGGGTCAGGGAGATCGGCCAGCGCTGCTCACGGCGGGCGATAGAGGTAAGGGCCAGCCTGGCTTGCTTCGTCCCCAAGGCTCATACCCCATTTCAGTGGCGCAGCCAGAACTCGATAGCCGAACTGGAAGAGAAACGTCGTTATCTCACCCGGCGCAAGATCAAAAATGTCAAACTCAGCTTTCATGACAGCCGCACCAGCATGTTGGAAGGGGTAATCGCCCGGGGAGACCGCCGGCTGGGCGAGATCATTTACATTGCCTGGCAGAAGGGCTGCCAATTCGATGGCTGGTCCGAACACTTTGATTTCCAAAAATGGATTGAGGCGTTCCGGGAGGGGGGCGTCGATCCCGATTTTTATGTCCGTCCCCGAGCCTATGAAGAGCTGTTGCCATGGGATTTCATCGATACCGGGGTATATAAAAGCTACCTGTGCCAGGAAGACCAGAATGCTGACGAGGCATTGGCGACTCCCGACTGCCGCCAAGCCGGGTGTCTGGATTGCGGTATCTGTATGGACTTCGATGTCAAACTGGACGTAAAGGAGGCAGGAACCGATGCGAGTGCGGGTTGAATATGAGGTCGGCCCCGACCATAGGTTCCTGGCCAATCTGGATATGATGCACCTGGTGGAACGCGCCCTGCGCCGGGCCCACATCCCTTACCACCTGAGCGAAGGCTTCAATCCTCATATACGCCTGTCGATGGGTACAATCCTGCCGGTGGGTATCTGGGGGGAGAAAGAGTATTTCGACCTGGAATTGGCGGAGATGGACCTGGCCGATTTCACCATGCGGATGAACCAGTCGCTGCCGCCAGGGATTAAGATCAGCTCATGTCAGGCTATAACCGCTGACACACCGGCCTTGATGAATTCCATCAATGCCAGCCGTTATGCGTTCCGTTTGCGAGAGGGCAGTGCCGACCCGGCGCCGGCTATCGCTGAGATATTGGCGAAGACCGAGATCATGGTTCCCAGCCGGGGCAAGAACAAGTTGGCTCATAAGGATCTGCGCTCCGGTCTCTTTGCGCTTACGGTCCAGGCAGAAGATGGAGGCTCGATCATCGAAGCTCTGGTTAGCGTCAATGAACCGCTCAATATAAGATTCGATGAGATACTCGAGATGCTGGTCGGTTTTGGCGTCGATCGGGGGTCTATAGCGGATTTTTGGCGGCGGGGCAATTATATCAGACGGAGCGGGCGGTTGCTGTCACCGCTGGTATAGCCTTAAGGGTAATAGGTCACAAACAGAGAGAGGTGTCTTGGTTGGTTAGAGATCTTATCGCCGAACAGTATCCGTGGGAAACGAGGGTGGCGATACTGGAAGACGACCGCCTGGTCGAGGTATTCTGGTCAGACCAGCACGAGAGTGTGGGCAATATATATAAGGGCCGGGTCAAAGACGTTTTACCGGGATTAGCCTGTGCCTTTGTGGATGTTGGCATGGCCAAGAACGCCTACCTGCATGCGGCTGATGTGACCAGGTTGGCGGCTACCCGGGGGACCTCCATCGAAACGGCCTTGAAAAGCGGGCAGGAAGTAATGGTTCAGGTCAAAAAGGAAGCCTTCGCTGAAAAAGGGGCCCGCATAACCGGGGATCTAACCATTCCCGGCCATTTCCTGGTCTTGCTGCCTTATCAAAATGAGGTCTCCATTTCCCGCAAGATTGTAGCCGACCAGCGGCGTGAGCATCTGCGCCGTTTGATGGAAAAGAACAAGCCGGAGCGGGTGGGGATAATTTTGCGCACCGCCTGCCAGGAAGCCGAAGATAATGAGATGTTGGCGGAACTACGCCGCCTGCTGGATGTCTGGACCGGGATCAAATCCCGCTATGATAAGATGAAGGCCCCCTCTTTGATCTATGAGGATCTGGGGGTTTTGGAACGAGCTTTACGTGATTATTTGGATGGCGATTTAAGACGGGTTATAATCAACGATCTTAAACTCAAAGACCAGATCGAGCGTTTGTTGGATCATAACGGGCGTAACAAGAGTTTGAATATACACTATTCTGAGGGGGACCTCTTTGAGAAATACGGGGCGGAAAGGGAGCTGCGCAAAGCCCTGCGCCGCAAAGTATGGCTCAAGAGCGGGGGATACCTGATATTCGACTCTACCGAAGCGATGACGGTCATAGATGTGAACAGCGGTAAATTCACCGGTAAAAGTGACTTTGAAGATACCGTTCATCGGCTGAACCTGGAGGCGGCGGGAGAAATAGCCCGGCAGCTGCGGTTGCGCAGCACCGGGGGGATCATACTTATCGATTTCATAGACATGAAGTGTGAACGGAGCCGCGGTGAAGTGATCGCGGCCTTGGGCCGGGAATTGGATAAGGACAAAGCCCACACCCGCATAATCGGCATGACTGGACTGGGTTTGCTGGAGATGACCCGCAAGAAATCACGCTATGGGCTGGACCAGATATATAATGAAGAATGTCCTTATTGTCAGGGCCGCGGACACATCATCAATATCATGTCCCTGGCCGGCCAGGTCAAACGCAAGCTGGTCAACCTTGGTCATCTGGAGAGCAGCCAGATAGTGTGCGAAATCCATCCCCATCTGCTGGAGTTCATAATGAATGACCAGAAAAACCTGGACTATATTGAGGAGTCCACCGGCAAGAAAATCAGATGGGTGGCAGCCGACAACCTGGGTCTCCCGCAATATAATATCTATCCCGGTCAGTAGGCGGGCATTAACCTGATGAGTTATACCATGACATTACCGCTGCCGAACGACAGTGGGCTGGCATTGACCTTGACTCGGATACCTGGATGTGTTAGCCTAATAAATGGTTGCACGTTTTTGCAACCGCTCGGTTCAGGCCGCAAATGGCTTCCAGCCTGCCTGGAACCGGCGAGTCTAAGAAATGTGGAGGTGTATTGATGTACGCAGTGATTCAAACCGGTGGAAAACAGTATAAGGTTAATGAAGGGGATATCCTGAAGGTTGAGAAACTAGCCGGCGAGGCGGGCGATAAGGTGACCCTGGATGAGGTACTCATCCTCAGCGATGGTAACGGCCTCAAGGTCGGTTCCCCGCTGGTGGCGGGGGCCAAAGTGACGGCCGAAGTGATCGAGCAGGGCCGCAGCAAGAAGATAGTCGTCTACAAGTACAAGAAGCGCAAGAACTATCGCCGCAAACAAGGTCATCGCCAGGCTTTCACCAAGATCAAGGTGGAAAAGATCGAAGGTTAAAGAACCAGCAGCAATTTTGTAATTAACAGCTGAGCATATAGCTTATACTGGGAGGTTATTATATGGCACATAAAAAGGGTGTTGGCAGCAGTAGGAATGGCAGAGACAGCGAATCCAAACGCCTGGGCGTCAAACGGGGCGATGGCCAGTTTGTAAGAGCTGGCAATATATTGGTGCGGCAGAGAGGGACCAAGATCCATCCCGGTCAAAACGTGATGGTTGGCGGCGATGATACCCTCTTTTGTACGGTTGATGGCCGGGTCAAATTCGAGCGCAAGGGCAAGACCAAAAAGCAGGTGAGTGTTTACCCGGTGGAGGAGAGCGCAACCGTCTAGACCGGCGCTGTCAGCATGAAGGCCAACCCCTGGAATCTTCCAGGGGTTTTTGCTATTATTAGGGATGATGTGGGGGCATTAGGTATGGATGCGGAGTTTATGGTCAGCCTGCTGCGCAGGATGAGACATGATTTTGCCAATCATCTGCAGGTTATCGGCGGATATTTGCAGATGGGACAGCCACAGCGGGTGCAGGAATACCTGCAATCCCTGGTGGAAGGCCTGGATGCGGAAAGAATAATCTTTACATCCTTGCCCGCACCGGCCTGCCTGTATTTTTACGATCAAATGCTGAAAGCCTGCGATCAGGGCATCACCCTGAGGTTGGAGGATATTGACCTGGTATCATGGGAATTATTAAGAGCAAATGGTGAACCGGGCAGAAGTTTGCAACTCCTCCAACGGGAGATGGACCATGGGGAGGAAGATCAGATAGTGTATCTTTCCATTTATGAGGAAGCCGCCGGCATCGATATGCTCTACAGCGGCTGGGATGATGGAGATGCGACCAGGGTGTTCCGGATCGATAAGGAGTGATAACGGGTGTTCATTGATCATGCCAAGATATTTGTGAAAGGCGGAGACGGCGGCAATGGCTGTGTCGCTTTCCGGCGCGAGAAATATGTTCCCATGGGCGGGCCGTACGGCGGAGACGGAGGGCGCGGCGGGAACATAGTATTCATAGCCGATGAAGGTATGGGTACCTTAATGGATTTCCAATACCGCAAGCATTTCAAGGCCGAACGCGGGGTGCATGGGATGGGGAAGAACCAACATGGGGCCTGGGGCGAAGACCTGGTGGTAAAGGTTCCGGTGGGTACCCTCATAATAGATGATGACAGTGGTGAAGCGCTGGCTGATCTGACCAGCGCCGGCCAGGAAGCCATAATCGCTCGCGGGGGAAGGGGGGGGCGCGGTAACAGCCGTTTCGCCACCGCGGTCCACAAAGCTCCTTCCATGGCCGAGAACGGCGAACCGGGCGAAGAGAAATGGATACGCCTGGAATTAAAGCTGTTGGCCGATGTGGGCCTGGTGGGCTTTCCCAACGCCGGCAAATCGACTTTTATCTCCCGGGTATCGGCCGCCCGGCCCAAGATTGCTGATTACCCGTTTACCACCCTGGTACCCAATCTGGGTGTGGTCATGACCCGCGATAAAGAGACCTTCGTGATTGCTGATATACCAGGATTGATCGAGGGAGCCCACGAGGGGACCGGGTTGGGACATGATTTCCTGCGTCATATCGAAAGGAACCGAATGCTCCTCTACATCCTGGATACAGCCCAGGTGGATGGCCGCCAGGTACTGGATGACTACATCACCCTGCGCAATGAACTGGAATTTTATAACCCGGAACTGCTCAACCGGCCTTATCTGATAGCAGCCAACAAGATGGACCTGCCGGAAGCGGAGCCCAACCTGCAGCTGCTGCGGCAGGAATACGGCGACAGAGTCTATGGGATATCGGCGGTTACCGGCCAGGGGGTGAGTGAACTGATAGAAAAGACCTACCAGATCCTGCAGAGCATCCCGGCGGATGAACACATCGGCGTAGCCAGGGTAATTCGACGTTTTGAAGACGAGGAGCCCTTTCAGATCGAAATCATCAATGGTGTTTACCAGGTATCCGGCAAACGCATCGAGAACCTGGTGACCATGACCAACTTTTCCCAGGACGAGTCCCTGCAGAGGTTCCAGCGGACTACGGCCCGGATGGGTCTCGACGATGCTCTCAAAGAGAAAGGGATCAAGGCTGGAGATATGGTCCGGATAAAAGATATGGAGTTCGATTACAGCGAATAAAACTGTACCGGTAGTGGCATATCCGGGGGAGAAGGAGTAGTGGTTGTGATGCGGGAGAGGCTGAAGGATTGCGGCCGGATTGTGGTTAAGGTCGGCACCAGCACTTTAACCCATGCCAACGGGCAATTGAACCTGGGCCGGATGGAACGCCTGGTACGGGAGCTGGCCGATATACATAATCAGGACATAGAGGTCTTGCTGGTTAGTTCAGGGGCCATAGGCACCGGGGCCAACCGCATGGGCCTCAAGCAGGTTCCCCGCACCTTGCCGGAAAAGCAGGCCCTGGCTGCCATAGGGCAGGGTGCTCTGCTCCATATGTATGAGAAGTTTTTTGCTGAATACGGCAAAACAGTAGCCCAAGTCTTGTTGACCCGGGAGGATCTGGATGAGCGGATGCGCTATCTCAACGCCACCAATACCCTGCTGGCCATCCTGGGCATGGACGTCATCCCCATCATCAATGAGAACGATACGGTGGTGGTGGAAGAAATCAAATTCGGTGACAACGATATGTTGTCCAGCTTGATAGCTACTATCGTCAACGCCGACCTGCTTATTATACTGTCCGATGTGGATGGTTTCTACGACCATGATCCCCGCGTCGATGATCTGGCCCAGCTGGTTAATGAAGTATATGAGATAACCGCTGAGATGGAGGGCAATTCCACCAACCGCGGCATTGCTTTCTCCAGCGGGGGAATGCTTACCAAACTCAAAGGGGCCAAGGTCTGTATGGCTTCAGGTATCCCCATGGTGATCGCCAACAGCACCGAAAGGAATGTGCTGCGGCGGATATTGGCCGGGGAGCGCCTGGGCACGCTGTTTATCCCCCGGGAAGAGAAACTGCAGGCCCGTAAGAAGTGGATCGCTTTCGGAACCGTTTTACACGGGGCGGTGACAATCGATACCGGGGCAGCCAACGCCCTGCTGAAAAGGGGCAAGAGTCTTTTGGCTTCCGGAATCGTGGATGTGGAGGGCGATTTCGGGCGAGGGACAGTGGTAGCGGTTTTAGGGGCCGATGGTCGGGAGATAGCCCGAGGAATGGCCAACTATGGGGCTGAGGAGATAAGAATGATCGCCGGTAAAAGGTCCAGCGACATTGAGAAGATCTTGGGAGAAAAGGACTATGATGAGGTCATACACCGCAACAATCTATGGGTGGAATGTGTTTGACAACCATAAGGGAGGGAACGTCATGGATAATATCCAAGAGATACTTATAGCCCAGGGGATAAAAGCCAAGCGGGCAGCCAGAACCCTGGCTACTGTTTCGACTACCTTGAAGAACGAGGCGTTGCTGAATATGGCCGAGCAGCTGGAAGCCAACAGCCAGGAGATACTTAAGGCCAACGGTACCGACCTGGAACTGGGCCGGGACCAGGGTTTGACGGCTGCTTTGCTGGAGCGGTTGACCTTGACCGACAGCCGTATCCGCGATATGGCCCAGGGCCTGCGGGATATTGCCGCGCTGCCGGATCCGGTGGGGGAAACCGTTGATTCCTCCCGGCGTCCCAATGGCCTGGATATCAGCCGGGTAAGGACTCCTATCGGGGTGATCGGAATAATATATGAATCCCGACCCAATGTGACAGCCGATGCGGCTGCCTTATGCCTCAAGTCGGGCAATGCCATCCTGCTGCGGGGAGGAGAGGAAGCCCTCAACTCCAACCGGGTGATCGCCCGTATCATCTCGTCCGCAGCTGCGCAATCGGGTATCCCGGAAGGAGCTATCCAGTTGGTCGATAGTGAGGATCGTCAGGCAGCCGTATTTATGATGAAGATGCATGAATACATCGACGTGCTGATTCCCCGGGGCGGGAAAGGACTCAAGACCGCGGTTCTGGAGAATGCGGTGGTTCCGGTGATTATGACTGGTATGGGCAATTGCCATGTATATGTGGATGAATTCGCCGACTTGACCAAAGCCGGCCCCATTGTGATGAATGCCAAGGTGCAACGCCCTTCGGTATGCAACGCGGCTGAAACCCTACTGGTACACAGTGCGGTGGCGGCCCGCTTCCTGCCGCCCATGTTAGCTGAATTACAGACGGCAGGGGTGGAGGTCAGGGGCTGTCCGACCAGCCGACGATTGGTGCCTGGTATCCGGGCAGCCAGCGAAGAGGATTGGGCGGAGGAATACCTGGACCTGGTGTTGGCGGTCAAAGTGGTAGGCAGCCTGGATGAAGCCATAGCCCATGTCAACCAATATGGCACCGGCCACAGTGAAGCGATCATCAGTGAGAACTACAGCCGGGTGAGGCGCTTCCTGCATGAGGTTGATGCGGCGGCTGTTTATGCCAACGCTTCCACTCGTTTCACCGACGGGGGAGTTTTCGGCTTAGGAGCGGAGATGGGGATAAGTACCCAGAAGCTGCATGCGCGGGGGCCGATGGGCTTGAAAGAACTTACCACCAGCAAGTATATAATCCAGGGTGATGGCCAGATCCGCTAGAGCAGCTAAGACGTTTTCGGCGGGATCATAAAACCCAAACCCTGGCAAAACCGGCGGTTGATCAAAACGGAACGAAGACAGGGAGGGTATCGCAGCCCTCTCTGGTTATTATTTTTAGCCGGACCGGCATTCCCACGTGGATTTGTTCCAGGCTGCACTCCTGGATATTGGTGGCCATGCGTACTCCTTCAGCCAATTCAACCAGGGCAAATATATATGGCGGTTTGAATTCAGGCAGAGCACTGACCCGGACCACGGTATAACTGTAAACCGAACCCAGCCCCTGCACCGGCTGCCACTCCAATCCGGCCTCCCAACAATACGGGCACCTTTCGCGGGGGTAGTAAATGAAACGATGGCAATCGGGGCAATACTGCAGCCACATATTCCCGTTCTTTAATTTGTCCCGAAAGATTTGTTGATAGTCGCGCATCCTTACGTCCTCCCCAGGATCAGACAACTCTGCGTACTCATCACTCCGCCATTGCCATTGACCAGGGCCAGCCGGTTCTTGGGCACCTGCCGGGAACCGGCCTCGCCGCGTAATTGGCGGACCGCCTCGATAACGTGGGACATCCCGCCCGCAAAAGAAGCCTGACCGCAGGAAAGCTGCCCCCCATGGGTGTTACAGGGGAGTTCACCTTTGTAGGTAAGGTCGGTGTCGGCCACAAACCGGCCCCCCGCCCCTTTGGGGCAGAAGCCGGCATCTTCCAGGCTTATCAAAACAGTGATGGTATAACAATCATAGAGGGAGACCAAGTCGATATCGGCAGGCGTTCGCCCTGCCATCTGATAAGCTCTCTGGGCCGCCATCCGTATCGGACTCCCGCTAAGATGGGGGGCATAAGGGATAGAATTATGGGTATAGGCTTCGCCGAATCCAGGTATGGAGACGGGTGGATGGGTCCAATCGCTGCCGCTGTCAGCGCGGCTGACTACTACTGCGGCGGCTCCGCTACAAGGCCGTACTATCTCCAGCAGGTGCAGCGGGTCCACGATCACCGGCGAACTGAGGACGTCCTCAATAGACAGGGCTTGGCGGTTAAAAAGGGCGTTAGGGTTGGCGAGGGCATTGGTGCGCTGATCTACGGCGATTTTAGCCAACTGTTCGGGAGTGGTCCCATATTCGGACATATGGCGGCGGGCGATAAGGGCATAGCCACTGTTGAAGCCCATGGGACCGTAGGGCAGCTCATAATCGATTTCAGCCCGGGACATGACGGCCATCTTATTGGCACGGGTGTTGAACACCTGCGAGTCCCACACCCCTCCGCTTATACACAAGCAGTGACGGCATACGTCCGCCTCCACCATCAGCTTGGCGCGGGCTACAGAACCAACCGCACTGGCCCCGCCCAGTTCCACCATATTCATGAAAACCGGTGCCAGTTGCAGATATTCGGCTACCTGCGAAGGCCAGAGAAAATAGCTGTCCTCGCTGGGTGGGGTAACCAGCAGACCGTCAATATCACTTTTGGCCAGGGCCGCATCTTGTACCGCCAGGGCAGCGGCCTCGGCTAAAAGGTCCAGGGTTGATCTCCCGCCGCCATCGAGGATCGGCACCAATTCTGATATGCCGCTTATAACCGCACTGCCTCGGGCCAAATCTACACCAACCTTCCTGCTCCAGTGGAGGCTACTCTATTATTTCCAGGTTATAACTCAAGAGTTTGGCCAGATCCTCGGGACTCAACCGATAGTCGCGTTCCAATTCCTCCCGCTGATTGACGGTGCCGCAGAGGGGAGTGGAAAGGTAGCGCAGGCCGTTGTCATTAACCATGGTTACTATCAATTTCCGGTCCGGGTACTTACGGGCTATTATCCTGGCAGCCCCAACATTGCATCCCGATGATATACCACAGAAGATACCCTCCCGGCGGGCCATCTCCTGGGCTATGGTGATACTCTCCTGCGAACTTACCAGGACTACTCCGTCCACATATTGCAAGTCCAATATTTCCGGGATGAGGCCGTCGGCTATACCCTGCACCTGATGCTTGCCGATCTTGCCGCAGGCCAGGATGGGGGATTCCTTGGGCTCTGAAATATAGACCTTGATATCAGGATTCTGTTCCTTCAGGAATTTGGCGGTGCCGGTTACGGTGCCGCCGGTACCCTGGCACATGATGAATACATCCACCTTGCCTTCCGTCTGCTCCCAGATCTCCGGGCCGGTACCGTCAAAATGGGCGTCCAGATTGTCGGCCCGGTTAAACTGGCCGATCTCAAATATCTCTTCACCGTAGCGCTCTTTTATCCTGGCTACCTCTTCCAATACCAGGTCCACGTCGGTTTCCGCCCCCGGCGTAAGTACCAACTCCGCCCCATAAGCGGTGATGGTCTTCTTGCGCTCCTCGCTCATCCCTTCCGGCATCACGATTATCACCCGGTACCCTTTGCTGGCCCCTACCATAGCCGTCGATATGCCGGTATTGCCGGTGGTTCCCTCCAGAAGGATCATGCCCGGCCGGAGTTCTCCTCGCTCTTCCGCCTTTTCTATGATTTGATAGGCCACCCGGTCCTTGAGACTGCCGCTGGGATTAACATATTCCAGTTTGACGGCGATATCCGCGGGGACATCCTCAGATATCCTTCCCAAGCGAATCAAAGGGGTCCTTCCTACTGCTTCCAGGACGCTGTCCATCATCCGTTCGTTACCATTCCATTTCATCCGTTTCCCTCCAAAAGTAGTATTATAATATCCAGTCGTTTCCAAATCGCAGCGGACGGCGCAGGGTACGGGTATCCTCACCGGGCATGGAGTGGATGAACTCGGGCAGGTTAGCCTGGTTGTCCTCGTAAAGCTTCAATAACTCGGCGAAGAAACGTTCCCGCAGCTCCGGTTTGCGCAAGGTAATACCCATTTCGGTAAGAATTGCCGTCCATAGGTTATTGGTCTCGATCTCATAATCGGTCAATCGCTCAAAGAAGTCTCGCCAATCCTGCAGACTCTCCTCCCGCATCCACCCTATCCCATCACAAACAAAATGCCGGCAGACTGATTCCCGCAGTGGCTGGGTAAGAATGCATCCCTGGTCTTTGCTGTGGAATCGGCACCGGTAGCTCTCGCCCTCGATAGTGTTGTTGACTGTTACTGAAGCATCGAGTATGGTCAGGTGTTCCAGCGAGAATATGTACTTCAGTAAATCCGGCTGGTGCAGATAAAGGTAGACAAGGTCGGTGGGATAGAAGACGGGCGAATAAAATCCGCAGCACCCTTTATCATCCTGGCGGGGACACTGGGCGCAAAGGTCGACCTCTATATAACTGCGCAGCCCCTGGTTGTGAAATACCAGCGTGATATCGGTTTCCACCATGGAAAGCCCCTTTCCCGGCTGATTATAAAGAAAGCCTGATTAAAGCCAAGCATACTTTATAATTATACAAAAGATTGGCCTTTTGTGCTTGGCGTTTTATCCCTTCATCACCGGTTTGCATATTTGCAGAGCAATAGTTATGATTAAGCATATATGGTGGGCGGACAAGAAGAAATCGGATGTGACGGGGCTTGAGGGCAGGTGGGGCAAGTATGACGATAAAGAAATTGGGCATCATAGGCGGGACTTTCAATCCCATCCATTATGGTCATCTGATAGCGGCTGAATTCGCCCGCGAGGCCTTTGATCTGGACCGGATCATCTTTGTTCCGTCCTTCCGCCCGCCCCACAAAGACATGGGTGATATCCTGGAGAGTCACCACCGCCTGGCCATGGTGGAATTGGCCGTAAAGGATAATCCCGTTTTCCAGGCATCTTCACTGGAGGTCGACAGGCAGGGCCTTTCTTATTCAGTGGAGACGGCAGCCGCCATCCAGCAGATGTATCCTCTGACCAGTCTGTTTTTTATTCTGGGTATAGATGCGTTTATGCTGATGAACACTTGGAAAGATCCGGAACGGCTGGCTGAACTGTGCAGTATGATTGTTGTAACCCGGCCGGGCTATGAGATGAATCCGGAAGATGAATGTTTTTCCGGGATACCCCTGCTTATGTGGCAGAAGCTGAAGGTCATCGCTATTCCCGGATTTGAAATCTCATCCAGTGCTATCAGAGAGAGGGCCGCCCGGGGCAAGACCATCAAATATCTGCTTCCGCCGGAGGTGGAGGGCTATATCTACACCAACCGGCTATATAGAGGCTCGGATTATGGTGTATAATGCTGCACAGGCTGAACGGCTGATCAAGAACCGGTTATCAAAGAAGCGCTATCAACACAGTCTGGGGGTGGCCCGCTGTGCCGAACAGTTGGCGATCAAATTCGGTATCGATGGTCAAAAGGCTTATATAACGGGAATATTCCACGATTATGCCAAGAACCTGAGCCCCCGGCAATTGTTTGAGCTGGCCGGCCAGGCCGGTTTGATAACCCATCCGGTTGAGAGAGAAAGCCCCGAACTTTTGCACGCTCCGGTCGGTGCTTACCTTCTGCAGACCGGGCTGGGACTGGAGGATGCTGAGATATTGGCAGCGGTAAAGGCCCACACCCTGGGCTCGGCCAATATGAGCCGTTTGGATAAGATTATCTACCTGGCTGATATGATAGAACCGACCCGCTCTCCCTATCCGGAGTTGGACAAATTGCGCCAACTAGCTGAGCAAAGTCTCGATAAAGCCATGCTTTTAGGGCTGGAGTCGACCATCCGCTACTGCCTGGCGCGGGGCAAATTGCTGCACCCGGTGACGGTAGAGGCCCGTAATGAATTTCTGCGCCTTTCCAGAGGTCAGGCTATCAGGTAGAACGTTACTTCGATGGGGCATTAATAGTGGCTCGATATCAATATCAATACTGGAATGTATGTGAAGGAGGTTTATTTTTGCTGACAGAGGAAAAAATTATGCAACTGATCGTGGATGCCGCGATGGAGGAGAAGGCCATTGATCTTACCGTCCTCGATGTATTTGAAAAGACCATCATCGCTGACTATTTCGTCATTTGCAGCGGTCGCAACCAGGTCCAGATTCACAGTATAGCCGACAACGTCGAGAAACATTTGCAGGAGCAAGGTGTCCCGGTGCTGCGGCGGGATGGTTATCAGCAGGGTACCTGGGTGGTGCTGGACTATGGCTCTACCATACTGCACATCTTCCGCCAGGAAGAACGTGATCATTATAAACTGGAGGACCTGTGGGCTGATGCCCGCAAGGTTCCGATTGAAAACCATCAGCAAATCTGATTCCGGATCTGACAGTTAAGCCGGCCAACCAGGTGTGAACACATGGGTGGCCGGCTTCTATTCTGTTCTGTATTGGCCCATCAAGATGGGCGGTTTACCGGGCTACGATATTGACCAGTTTGCCTGGGACTACAATCACCTTCACCACCTGTTTGCCCTCCAGCAACTCGGTTATCTTGGGCAGGACCAGGGCCAGTTTCTGCAGGTCCTCGTCGCTCGCAGTGGCCGGAGCCATCATCCGCTCCCGGACCTTGCCGCTGATCTGCACCGCTATCTCCACCTCGTCCTGCACCAGAGCCGCAGCTTCATAGCGGGGCCAGCTTTGCCCGCATACACTTTCCCGGTGGCCGCACATCTGCCACAATTCCTCACATATATGGGGAGAAAACGGGCTTAACAGCACTATCATGCTTTCGACTGCTTCTTTCAGAACCGACAGGTCCTGATCATCCTGATCGAGATAAGCGGAGAGCATGTTGTTCAATTCCATTATGGCGCTGATAGCGGTATTGAAATTGAAACGCAGCTCGATATCCTCGCTTACCTTCTTGACGGTGGCATGGGTCTTGTAACGAAGTTTGCGGGCCTCACCATCCAATTCCCCGAATTGGGCCGGCAATTTTATATCCTTTATGTCCTCGGCGCAACTGCTGACCACCCTCCAGACCCGGTTGAGGAAACGGGAAGAACCTTCCACCCCCTGGTCGCTCCACTCCAGGTCGCGTTCCGGCGGGGAGGCAAACAATATGAACAAACGGGCCGTATCAGCACCATAGGTGTTTATAATATCCTCGGGACTGACCACGTTGCCCTTGGATTTGGACATTTTGGACCCATCCTTCAAAACCATACCTTGGGTAAGCAGGTTGGTGAAAGGCTCGTCACAGGGCAGGTAGTTTATATCGTTGAGGAATTTGGTGAAAAACCGCGAGTACATCAGGTGCAGAATGGCATGCTCCACCCCGCCGATATACTGGTCCACCGGCATCCAGTAATCCGCCGATTCTTTGCTGAAGGGCAACTCACTGTTATGGGGATCGCAGAATCTATCGAAGTACCATGACGAGCAGACAAAAGTGTCCATGGTGTCGGTTTCCCGACGCCCGGGTCCCCCGCAGGAGGGGCATTCAGTCTGATAGAAGGACGACACATAATTAAGGGGTGATTCCCCGGATGGGCGGAATTCTACATCCTCGGGCAGTACTACCGGCAAATCGGCCTCCGCCACCGGAACCAGACCGCATTTCTCACAGTAGACCATAGGGATGGGACAACCCCAATAGCGCTGGCGGGAGATAAGCCAATCCCGCAGCCGGAAATTAACCGTACCCTCTCCAAAACCCTCACCCTGCATATGGGCGATAACCTGCTTCTTGCCTGCTTCCACACTCAAACCGTTGAAAGCGCCGGAGTTGACCATCAGCCCATCGCCTTCATAGGCTGCTTTCATACTGTCCCCGTCGGCGGGAGAATCGGGAGCCTTGATAACCACCTTGACCGGCAGGCTATACTTGCGGGCAAATTCAAAGTCACGCTGGTCATGGGCGGGAACTGCCATGATAGCACCGGTTCCATAATCCATAAGGACGTAGTTGGCTATCCAAATGGGTATCTTTTCTCCGTTCATGGGGTTGCTGGCATAGGCCCCGGTGAATATCCCCTCTTTTTCAGCTTCAGTGGAGGTGCGCTCTACTTCGCTGAGAAATTGCATGCGGTGCACGAATTGTTTTACTTCCTCCTCTTGAGGGGTCCCCCGGCTCACCTTCTCCACCAGAGGATGTTCGGGAGCCAGGACCATATAGGTTATCCCAAATACGGTATCAGGACGGGTTGTGAATACGGTCATGATCTGTTCGCTGTTCTCTATGGGCAGATCGAATTGGCAGCCCTCGCTGCGTCCTATCCAATTGCGCTGCATTATCTTGACCTTATCCGGCCAACCCGGCAGTTTGCCGAGATCGTCGAGGAGGCGCTGGGCATAATCGGTTATCTTGAAGAACCACTGGGCCAGTTGTCGCTTGGTCACCACGGTGTCACACCTCTCGCAGGCGCCGTCCACCACCTGTTCGTTGGCTAATACTGTCTGGCAGGAGGGGCACCAGTTGACTGCGGCACTCTTTTTATAAGCCAGTCCGTTATCATACAGTTTCAAGAACATCCATTGGGTGAACTTGTAATAGTCGGGCTTGCAGCTAGCCAACTCCCGGTCCCAATCGTAACTGATACCCAGGGTTTTAAGCTGCGATTTCATATTCTCTATGTTGGCGTAGGTCCATTGGGCAGGGTGGTGTCCGTGTTTGATGGCGGCATTTTCAGCCGGCAGGCCGAAGGCGTCCCAACCCATGGGATGAAGGACGTTGAATCCGTTCATGGATTTGAACCGGGCAACCACATCGCCGATGGCATAGTTGCGCACGTGGCCCATGTGCAGGTTACCGGAGGGATAAGGAAACATTTCCAAATCATAATATTTGGGCCGGGAGGGGTCTTCAGAAACCTTGAAGAAGTTGTTTTGGGCCCAATAATTCTGCCATTTGGGTTCGATCGATTTGAAATCATAATGATTTTCCATACAAGCCTCCTATTCTTTTGTTCAGAAATCAAAAAACCCTCATCCCTGATAGGGACGAGAGCAATTTTCCCGCGGTGCCACCCAGATTGACAAGTTGAATATGGTGGAGCTAGTGGGATTCGAACCCACGGCCTCTTGAATGCCATTCAAGCGCGATCCCAACTTCGCCATAGCCCCACAACTTGACCACTCATTCTTATAACGGTACAACCGTCCCAGGCTACTCCATTCACCTGCGATGCTCCCCGGCGAGTTCGACAATATACTTGCCACCTTCCACCAAACGGTGGCTCTCTGTCGAAGGAATTGCCTACTACTCCGATTCATAGCATGTTTATTTCTTCATTTGACATTAGCCATTATAAAATAACCTCTCAGTAAAGTCAACCCAATATGCTGTACAAACCGGCGATTGGAAATCAAAACCGGCAGGTCCATCGTAATCCGCCGCCCATCCATTTATGTTGCAAAAAAGGAAATATCAGGGAAACGGCGAATAATAAGCAGGAAGGTGGTGAGTGGGATAGTGGATGTGGAGAACAAATATATAATGGCGGCGGCGATTCTGCTGATGGTGCTGGCCTTTGGCGGGGGGATGAAATACAGCTATTACCGGCAAGTGAGCCAGCAACCCCAGTCAATAGTCCTGGAGGAACATCAACCCAAACCTGATGTCGAAAAAGAAGCGGAGACGATTCAGGTATATGTAATAGGTGCGGTAGTCACACCGGGGGTTTACAAGCTGCCAGTGGAAGCCCGCGTATTGGAGGCGGTACAAATGGCTCAAGCTTTGCCCGAGGCCGATTTGAACAGCATCAATCTGGCCCAGAAGATGGATGATGGAGACGCTATTGTGGTGCCCAAGGCAGGGGATGTCCTGAATGTCAACACCCTTCAGGGAACAGTGGGCTGGCAAGACATCTCCGGTCGGGGTTCAGGCGGTAAAGTAAATATAAATAGTTCCAGCGCCCAGGAATTGGACCAAAGTCTGCCCGGCATAGGGCCGGCCATCGCCCAGCGGATCGTGGATTATCGGGCCCTCCATGGAAGGTTCGCCAGTATCGAAGAACTGAAGGAAGTCAGTGGTATCGGTGACAAGAAATACGCCGATCTGCAGGACCTGGTAACGGTCAAGTGATGCTTTTATGATTCCCTGGCCGGCGGTATTTATTTGTCTGGGAAGCGGAATTTTCCTGGCCTATGGGCAGGTCTGGTGGTTGGCGCCGCTGCTCCTGGCAGCCATGGTGGTATTGGCCCGCCTGTACCCGCAATGGCAATCGCAGGCGGTGATAGGCGCAACGATAATCCTGTCTGGGATGGGATTGTATATGATTTGCGTTCCGCCTGCTCCCATCCTATTGGAGGCCATGGAGCGGGTGGAGATGAACGGCCGGATAGGCAGCATTCCATATTACGATGACGGCAAAAGTGTTTTTGTCCTGCATACCGATACCGATAACAGATCTCCATACACCCGCCGGATAAGGGTGGTATGCATGTTTGATGCTGGTTTCCACCGCGGCGACATGGTTTGTGTGGAAGGTAAGCTGAAACCGCCCCGGCCGCCTGGTAATCCGGGCCAATTCGATTTCCCTGCATATCTGGCCAACCAGGGGATTTATTACAATCTGACTATTAAAGAGACATCCATGGTACGTCTGCTGTCACCTGCCAGCGGGCCGGTGCGTTGGATGGATACCCTGCGGAGCCGGGCCGAAGATCTCACCCGCCAGCGATTATCCTCGGACGAGGCGGCCATCCTGCTGGGTATGTTGTGGGGCGGCCGGGGCGGCATGGAGGATCAGCAATATGAAGACTTCCAGAAAACCGGTATCGTCCACCTGTTTTCAGTCGGCGGTCTGCATGTGGGTTTCCTGTTACTGCTGGTTAATGGGGTGGCCTCCCTGGTCGGACTGGGTAACCGGGGCCGGTTTGGGGCGGGAGTATCGGTCTTAATAGTCTACGGAACCATGGTAGCCTGGCCGCCGCCGGTCATACGCGCAGTAATGATGGGCGGGCTGGGACTATTGGCTTATTTGAGCGGCAGGGAAAATGGTCTAATAAACGCCTTGGCTATATCCGGGGTTTTCATCCTACTGGTGGATCCCGCCCAGTTGTTCAACCTCAGTTTTCAACTCACCATGCTGGCCACAGCTGGACTGGTATATTTGTTCCCGCTGCTTCGGGCCCGGCTGCCGGGGCGGGGCTGGGTCAAAGACCTGGTCTTGATACCGGTCTGCGCTGAGATCGCTATCCTGCCCCTGGTCGCTTACCATTTCAATATCCTCACCCCGGGGTCTCTGCTGACCAATATAGCTACTACTTATCTGGCCGGTGGGGCGGTAATCCTCGGATTTATAGCCAGCTGCCTGGCGCCTCTGTCTTCTTCGCTGGCCTCAATATTCCTGTATCCGGCGGGGATGTTCATCGAGATGATCATGGCGGTTGTCGACTGGGTAAAGGTATTGCCCGGAGCTTACCTGTATGTAGCCACGCCATGCGTGCTGGGGGTATGGCTGTATTATGGATCGCTGCTCCTGGCGCTGTTTTCTTGGCGGGTGGAAAGGTGGCGTAGGTTGTTTAAGCCGGCTGTGGCAGTTATCATGGTCTGGCTGGCCGTCTTGGTTGTTCCGGCTGGATACCGCCAATCCGGTCAGGTGGAAATGGTATTTATAGATGTCGGCCAGGGTGATTCAATCCTGGTTAAGAGTCCGGGGGGCAAATTCATATTGGTGGATGGGGGAGGAAGTCAGTTGTTCGATGTGGGCGGTGGCATAGTTCTCCCTTATTTACGCCACCGCGGCATCCGCCAGCTGGATATGGTGATCAGCACCCATCCGGACATAGATCATTACCAGGGTTTGTTGAAGGTTATGCAGGCCATACCGGTAGGGTGCGTGGGATTACCGGCGGTTCTGGCTGATGCTGGTGCATACCAGGAGCTTAGACAAATAGCGGCGCAGCGCAATATCCCCCTTTTGGGGTTGTATGCAGGACAGTCGGTAGGAATGGATCAGGAATTCCACATTGATGTTCTCCATCCTAAAAAACAAGATGGCTTGGGCGATCCCAATCAGAACTCGCTGGTACTGATGATCGGTTATAAAAAATTTAACGCCTTGTTGACCGCAGAC
Source organism: uncultured Syntrophomonas sp. (assembly GCA_964494735.1). Taxonomy (GTDB): domain Bacteria; phylum Bacillota; class Syntrophomonadia; order Syntrophomonadales; family Syntrophomonadaceae; genus PHAA01. The sequence continues at coordinate 38,809 of CAZBSD010000006.1, read as the reverse complement.
GTTTCGGCGGATGAATTGAAACCAATAGGTGATACGATCAGAAATCCGATCACGATTGTCAAGATTCCCCACCACGGCAGCAAGGGTTCTCTTGCCAAGGACTTCTATTATCGATTGGAGCCACCGTTGGCGGTAATCTCGGTAGGGGCCGATAATCCCTTCGGCCACCCCCATCCATCGGTCTTATCTGCTTTGGAAGATGCCGGGACCAGGATCCTGCGCACCGATGTACATGGTGCGGTGGTTATAAACAGTAATGGCTGTGAGTACATGATCGCAACTACTCTGGCTGAGCCGTCCAAGTAGAAGGGTTTCATACTAATCGCCCTCTCAGCTACATACCTTTAGTTAGGAGGGTGGTATGAAATTCAACAACTTTTTACTGGAGGAGAAGGTCGGACTCCTGATGGCCAGGCTCTCCCTGCCTGCCATTTCAGGGATGATGATATATTCCCTGTTCAGCCTGGCCGATACATTTTTCGTGGCTCGGCTGGGTACTGATGCATTAGCTGCCATAACCCTATGCGTCCCAATTGAAATATTGCTGGTATCACTGGGAGCGGCGACCGGTATCGGGATCACTTCCCTTTTATCCCGCACCCTGGGACAACAGGATTATCGCCAGGCTGATAACATAGCCTGGCATGGAATGATAATCTGTGTGTTCTATGGGATCTTATTTACCTGGGTAGGGGTGGTTTATGTTGACTATCTGTTGACTTTGTTTGGATGCACCCCGGAATTGTATGGATTGTGCCTGGAGTATCTGACTATCATTCTGCTGGGCAGCCTTTTCACCTTTATCCCCATGACCTGTGGCAATATACTGCAGGGGGAGGGAAATACCTCCTGGCCTATGATCACCGCTTTGGCTGCCATAATCCTGAACGTGCTGCTTGACCCCCTGCTCATCTTCGGTTGGGGTCCATTTGCACCGTTGGGGCTGGCTGGCGCTGCCTGGTCTGATGTAGCCGCTCAGGCCTTCTGCTCGGTGTTGGCCATGATTGCCATGTACAAGTCAAGAGTCTACCTCTCCTGGTCTAAAAGCAATTTCCGTCCCGATATCAAGGTCCTGATGGGGATCTATAAAGTGGGTCTGCCGGCATTGCTCATGGAATTGTTCAGCGTGGGACTGCTGGTCATATTCAACAAGATCCTGTTGGGCTTCGGCAGCATCGCGGTGGCCGTGATGGGCATATTTTCAAGGATAAGGTCGCTATTCTATATGCCGGTATATGGATTGACCCAGGGCTCCATGCCCATAATCGGTTTTGCCTATGGTTCTGGCAACCGGGATCGGGTCAAGGAGACCATCATAAAGGCCATGTTTGGTTCGCTTATCTTCGTCATCGCCGGATGGCTGGCCATGCAGCTCCAGCCTCAATGGCTGATGAAGTGGTTCACGTCCGACCAGGAAGTGATCGATGCTGGTGTGGTATGCTTGCGCTTGGCCACCCTGTTCCTGCCGGTGATGGGGCCAATAATAATCCTGGGCAGCGTGTTGCAGGCTATGGGGCGGGGAATCAGTGCCATGACCCTGTCAATGACCAGACAGGCGATATTCTTCCTCCCTTCCATTGTGATCTTGTCACGTTGGTGGGGTTTGAATGGGATGTGGCTGGCATTTTCGGTGGCGGAAATTTTATCCGCCCTTTTGGCCTTGCTATTTTTTAATCATCTTTGGCGCAGCCTTAATCCTGCCCGGCGAGCCTCCCGGTCTGTCTTTTTATGGCAGGGAAACTTCATGAGCAGGATAGCAGCCTGGTTGAAATGGTGACAAAAAACTGAGGGATCAAATCGGTTGATGGATTGCCGGCCAACACTCACTATGCCCATCTCCAGGTTAATAGTTATAATAATAGATAGATTATCGGGCAGGGCATGAGGAGTAATAATATGGCGGACAACGCAGTTTATTTTTTATGGGGCTCGGAGAGCTATCTGATAAACCACAAGATAGAAGAAATCGTGGCTGAAATGACCGCCCACAGCGGGGAGGATGCTGAGGTAATTCCAGTTGATGGAGATGAAACCTCTCCCCAGGAACTGGGCACGATATTGGATTTCAGTCCCCTTTTCGCCATGAGCCGGGTGGTCATCATCAGGAATCCGGGATGGTTGGGCAAAGCTCCCCGCAAAGCCAAGAAAGCCGAAGGGTACCTGCAGGTTCTGGAGGATTATCTGCAGAGGGACAACCAGGGGCAAATTTTGGTCTTGACCGCAGTGGAACATAATGCGGCCAATCCCATCGCCAAAATGCTGCAGAAGAAGGCCCGGGTCATAAATATCAGACCCTTGGCCGCCGCTGACATGGAGAAGTGGTGCCGGCTGGAACTGGAGAAACGCCAGGAAAAGGCAGCCCCGGCAGCGATAGCTCGGATTGCGGGCAGCGGACAGGATATGTATTACCTGGAGAATATGTTTGAAAAAATGTCGCTTCTCCATCGGGAACAGGTGTGGGGCGTGGCGGAAATAGAAGAACACTTGGACAGCCGGGAAGAGACCAAGGTATTCAAACTCACTGATGCTTTACTGAACCGCAACCTGAAGATGTCTCTGGCTGCATTCAGCCAACTACTGGAACAGGGTCAGCCCCATCTGCTTATACTGGCCATGATCACCCAGCAGTTCTTAACCTTGAGCAAGGTTATGTTTGGGGCCGAAGCGGGTTACAGCAATACTCAGATAGCTGCAGCGCTCGGACAGAAGGATTTTGTGGTCAAAAAGATGCGGGATAAATCGGCCAATTTCGACCGCCAGCACATAAGAACGGTTTTCGGGAGATTGTTGGAAGCCGACACCATTCTCAAGAGCCAAAGCAAAGATCCCCGCATCGTTATGGAGACGTTGCTGGTGGCCATCTGCAGCCGTCGATCCCAATGAAAAAAGCCTGTTCATCGAACAGGCTTTAATTAAATCCATTTATTTTGCGATAAGGTTGAATTTCTTGGTCAGCCGCGATTTCTTGCGGGCTGCATTGTTCTTGTGCAATATACCCTTGGATACGCTTTTATCGATCAGGGAGGTTGCCTGCAACAATTTTTCCCTGCTTGCATCCACATCAGCACCAGTCAGAGATACTTCAAACCGCTTGATACTAGTCTTCAGAGTACTCTTGTAGGACTTGTTCCTTACTCTGGCTTTCTCCGCATTCCTGGCTCTCTTGGCAGGAGTCTTGCTTTTTGCCACACTTTCACCTCCTTGGATATAAAAAGCTAACAGACACACTATATCACTATGAAATATTTTTTGCAACGCCAAGGCATAGCTTTTTTTGCCAGCGTCATACTATTAACAAAATATCCGAACCTTGTCCCGCTTTTTGGTTCTATTTGCTCTTTACAGGAATAGAATTTACCAGCATGGGGGGCGGTGATTGGGGTTGAGAAGACGCAATTTTCTTTCTTTTCTTAAAGGGATATTGTTGATACAACTGTTTCTGATGGTAATAATAATCGGCTTGAGTATGGATATCAACCGCAAGTATGCTGAAGGAATCCAATATCTGACCTTCGAGCGGGTTCTTTGGCCTTTTTCCGGGGTGCAGATCACGGAAAGACAAGCTGAGCTTCTACTGCAGGAGAATAACGTGCTGCTGGCCGGTATCGATAATGCTCCCGTAAAGGTGCTGGACGGTGAGTACAGCGCTTCGACCAAGCCAGAGAAAATGCTGAGTGCCCACATTCAAGCTTTGGCTTTTACTGAACCTCAGGGGGCTGAGGAGATGGATCCCGAGGAAGATGTCAGTCCGCCCATTGAGGACACCGCAACGGTACAGGAGCCGGCGGCGCTGGATGCGGATACCATGGCCCGATTTCAGAGGAGCCAGATTTTCTTGTATTGCACCCACAGCGGTGAGACCTATATCCCCAACAGCGGCAAGGCCCGTTTGGACGGCAAACGTGGATTGATCAACGAGGTGGCGTCAAATATTGAGAGTTCTCTGCAAAAAGAAGGCTTGCCCGCCCAATTCGTAGATACCATTCACGATAAGGATTACAACAAGAGCTACACCCAGTCGCGCCAGACGGTCAATAAAATAGTTACTGCCAACAAGAACATAATGGGGATTTTCGATATTCACCGGGATAGCATACCCGGAGAGGGCAAGGCATCCACTATTGCCATAGACGGCAAGAAGTGTGCCCGCATCCTGATCGTGGTGGGTACCAACGAACGCAAACCCCATGACAAATGGAAGCAGAATTATGCTTTTGCTGAAAAGATTTACCGCCAGGGCGAGAAAATGTATCCCGGACTGATCAAGGGAGTCATTACCAAAGCCGGCACCTACAATCAGGAATATCACCCCCGGGCTTTACTTTTGGAGTTCGGCAGTGATTCCAACACCCTGGCCGAGGTTACCCAGACGGCCCGGTTATTTGCGGAAATATTGGTGGAAGTGCTGAAGGAGGCAGAATAGAAGCGATGGTGAGGATAGTCAAGATCTCGTTGGTTATGTTGGTGGTGGCCATGGCCTTTTCGGGTTTCATGTTATCAGCCCACGGAGTATATTCTTTGACCCTGGCCCAGGCACCGGTTTTCCAAGTGGAGGCGGCCGATGGAATGCTCAAAGTGCAAACCCTGGGCGAAAATTTTCGCATAAGCAGGGACAGCATGGCGGCAGCTGAAAACGAACTCGGTCGGTTTTGGCAGGGACAGGCCTGGAGGTCCATGGTGCAGATGGGAAAGGCCCTGGCGGAATACACCGCCCTTGTATATTGACCCCTCTACTGGCAAAGACAGGGGTATCTTTTATTTGCGCTGTTTGATAGCTTGATACAGTACCAGCACCAGGAAGATGGAAGCGCCACTCAGTCTTAATAGTGACCCTATTTTCGGATTTATATTATCATAGACCAGCCCGGCATAATAAAGCAGTATCCCCAATCCGACTACCGCCTGTTGGATGCGGCTGTCCTTGAAAAAAGGCCAATTAAGTCCTATATAAAAAGCGACCAGTACGGCCGGAATCAAGAACGCCACTAAAATATCGGTCAAAATTACTACCCCCTCACACATTTTCCAATCCCATGATAACAAAAGTAAGGACAAATTAAAAATCCGTCCTAACCGGCTGATTGTGGAGCATCCTCCCGATAGGTTATAATGAAGGGCGTCATAGAGGACGCACATTAGCCTGATGGAGGGTTGTACTTGCAGGACCGGATTCGGAATTTCAGCATTATTGCTCATATAGACCATGGCAAATCCACCTTGGCAGACCGCCTGCTGCAGATTACCGGGGCACTGAGTGCCAGAGAGATGCGGGAACAGTTTCTGGACAAAATGGACCTGGAGAGGGAAAAGGGGATCACCATCAAGCTGCAGCCGGTGCGGCTCAACTATACCGCTCGTGACGGTCAAAAATATATACTGAACCTTATCGATACTCCCGGCCATGTTGATTTCTCCTACGAGGTTTCCAGAAGCCTGGCCGCTTGTGAGGGTGCCCTGCTGGTGGTAGACGCTTCCCAGGGGATCGAAGCCCAGACTTTGGCCAATGTCTACATGGCTATGGATATGAACCTGGAGATAATCGGGGTCGTAAATAAGATCGACCTGCCTGGTGCTGAACCGGAGGTAGTCAAGCAGGAAATGGAAGATGTGCTGGGACTAGACCAGGAAGAGATCATTCCTATCTCAGCCAAAATCGGCATCGGTATCCAGGACGTGCTGGAAGCCATAGTTGCCAAGATCCCCGCCCCACATGGAGACCCCGGCGGGCAGCTGCGGGCGCTCATATTTGATTCCTATTTCGACGCCTATAAGGGGGCCATATCATACATCCGGGTCGATTCCGGGGAATTACGCAAGGGTGACATGATCCGCATGATGGCTACCGGCAGGGACTTCGAAGTAACCGAGATAGGGGTATTGTCGCCTTTTATGACAACAGTGGAGAGTCTGAGGGCTGGCGAGGTGGGTTATCTGGCCGCCGCTATAAAGAATGTAGCCGACACCAAGGTGGGGGATACCATAACCAGCACCGAGAATCCTGCCCAGCAGCCCCTGGAGGGGTATCTAGAGGTGAAGCCGGTCGTTTTCTGCGGACTGTATCCGCTCGAAAACAACGATTTCGAAAGGCTTCGGGATGCCCTGGAAAAGCTGAAATTAAATGATTCATCGTTGGTTTACGAGCCCGAGTCCTCTGATGCATTGGGTCTGGGTTTCCGCTGCGGTTTCCTGGGCTTGCTCCACTTGGAAATTGTTAAGGAAAGGCTGGAGAGGGAGTATGATTTGACTCTCATGGCTACCGCTCCCAGCGTTATCTATCGCCTGGTCCTCACCGACGGAAGTGAGATGACCGTCCGCAATCCCAGCCGTTGGCCTGATCCACAGCGGATCGATCAGGTTATGGAGCCTTTTGTGAAGGCCTCGATAATGGTGCCAAATGAATATGTGGGAACGGTTATGGAACTATGTCAGGAGAAGCGCGGCCAATTCCTAAACATGGAATACCTTACCCCCCACCGGGTAGTGATAAGCTATAGTCTCCCCTTGGCAGAAATACTGGTGGATTTTTTCGACGGCCTCAAGTCGAGAACCAGAGGGTATGCATCATTGGACTACGATCTGCGCGGATACGAAGTGTCGGACCTGGTCAAGCTGGATATTATGTTGAACGGGGAGACGGTCGATGCCCTGAGTAGTATATGCCATAAGGAGAAGTCCTATTATCGGGCCCGGGCTCTGGTGGAGAGACTGCGCAAGATAATACCCCGCCAGCTTTACGAGGTAGCCATACAAGCCTCGATCGGTAACCGGGTCATCGCCCGGGAGAGCGTAAAAGCGATGCGGAAAGATGTGCTGGCTAAGTGCTACGGTGGTGACATTACCCGCAAGAAGAAGCTGTTGGAGAAACAAAAGGAAGGCAAGAAACGGATGAAGCAGATCGGCCGGGTGGAAGTACCCCGAGATGCTTTCATGTCGGTCATGGAGATAGATGGTGACAAATAGTCCCGCAACGATGGGGATATACATACATATCCCGTTCTGCCGGCGTAAGTGCAGCTACTGCGATTTTTATTCCCTCCCGATGATCGATCCCCACATGTTTGACAAATATAGCAGCTGTTTAGCCCAGGAATTGTCCCGGCGTGGGCATGAATATCGGCTTCCCTTCGCCAGTATCTATCTTGGCGGCGGTACCCCCAGTCTGCTGGAGCCTTCCCATATTGCGCGGATAATTGATGCCGTGCACCAGTACTGTCAGCCGGCTGATGATTTGGAAATAACCATCGAGGTGAATCCAGCCACCGTCAACCGGCAGAAATTGGAGAACCTCCGTCTGGCAGGAATCAACCGCCTATCGATAGGGGTTCAGAGTTTTGTCGACCGCGAACTCATTATCCTGGGCAGGATGCATGACAGCAGCCAAGCCCGCCAATGCATCGACTGGGCTTACCAGGCCGGATTCACTAATGTGAATGTCGATCTTATCTATGGTACTCCAGGACAACAGCTCTCTGATTGGCTGGCCAATCTGACCCAAGCAGCAGATAGTGGTGCCCAGCATATATCCGCTTACCTCTTACAACTTGAACCCAATGTGCCTTTGGCTTATGACATTCAGGCTGGGTGCCTGGCCATGCTAACCGATGAAGAGGAGTCCGACCTTTATTATATAGGCCGCGATTTACTGTTGAACTTGGGCTTCGAGCATTATGAGCTGTCCAACTATGCCTATCCCGGCCGGCACTGCCGGCATAATCTCGCCTACTGGCGAGTGCGGCCATATTTAGGCATCGGAGTGGGGGCGGTCAGTTTCGACGGCCGGCAGCGCATCCTCAACCTGCCGCCGCTTCAAGATTATATGGCGGCCCTGACCCATAAAGCACTTCCCCCCACAAAAATACTGGAGACCATTGATGCCCGCCAAGCGTGCAATGAGGCATTTATTATGGGTCTGCGGCTGACAGCCGGGATTGATCGGATTCAATACCAAGACCGTTTTGGCGTGGATCCCCTGGAGGCCTACCAAACCACCATCGACCGTTTCGAATCCCAGGGATTGTTGATCGTGGACGATCGTCGGATAGCTTTATCCCCCCCGGCTTATTTTATTTCCAATGCGATATTGAGCGACTTTATGGAGTGATACCAGGCTTGACAAGCGATTATGCTCATGCTATTTTTTAATAAACCGCTTTAGCACTCGAAGCGCGAGAGTGCTAACAGATTGGGATGAGAATTATGTCATTGACGGAAAGACAGAAACGGATTCTCGAATCGATCATAAAGGACTACGTTTTCACCGCCGAACCAGTTGGTTCGCGGGCGATGGTCAGAAAACACGGCCTTAATATAAGTGCTGCCACAGTCAGAAATGAGATGGCCGACTTGGAAGAAATGGGATACCTGGAGCAGCCCCATACCTCAGCGGGCCGGATCCCCTCCGAAAAGGGCTTCCGTTATTATGTGGACTTCATGATGGAGAGCGAAATACCCAGCGCCGCGGAGATTGACCTTCTCCATCAAGCCCTCGACGACCGCATCCAGGAATGGAATGATGTGGTCCAGCGGGTGGGTCACTTTTTGTCCCAGGTAACCAATTATGCATCATTCATCATAGTGCCATCCGTTAAACTGAGCCAGTTTCATAACCTGCAGATAATCCCCATCCAGGAAGGGCAGGCGATCGTACTGGTGGTGACCGATATCGGCATCATACTTCACCGCCGGATAAACATTTCCAATTCCATGCATCCTGATGAACTCAAAATGATAGGGGATCTGTTTAATCGGGCATTGAGCGGCAAGCGTCTGCAAGAAGTAAAACGGAGCGACCTCATGGCGCTGCGCGACGAGATCAGGAGCCGGCGCCAGGTGATTGACAAAGCCCTTGAGGCTCTGGACAATCTGCTCGACCACTCCCAGGATGACCGGGTGGTGATCACCGGTGCACTAAACATTATCAAAGAACCGGAATTTAAGGACTTGGACAAACTTCGCAAGGTGCTTACCATTTTTGAAGAGGATGGCCAGCTTAAAGAAATCCTGCCTGACCAAATCAGCGAAGAAGTAAGTATCAGGATCGGCAAGGAAAACAAACTGGATGATATCAAAGAGATGAGCCTGGTCTTTGCCGGCTATAAAACCGGTGGTGAAATGGGTAAGTTGGGCGTCATCGGCCCGGTGCGGATGGAATATTGGAAGGCTGCCGGGACAGTGGAATCTGTCAGCCGGATAGTAGATGAGCTTCTGAACAACCGGGGATTAAAATAAAACCAATCGAGTTAGGCAAGCAGGGGAGATACCATGCCGGAGAATCCTATTCATAAAGGTGAGACAAACGAAAAAACCCAGGCTCTGTTGGGTAATGCCAATGCTGCCCGTTTACTGGCCCAGACCATCGAGGGGACTATTGGGCCTAAAGGATTGGATATAATGATGGTAGGCAGCTTGGGTGACGTAGTGATAAGCAATGACGGGGTAACCGTATTGAGATTGATGGCGGTCAATCATCCGGCGGCCCGAATGATCATCAACGCCGCCAAGGCCCAGCAGGAAGAGGTAGGTGACGGTACTACCACAGCTACGATTCTGGCTGGGACGATGGTAGCCGAGGGTGCCAACCAGGTCATCAAAGGAGTGCCGGTTACCCGGGTGATCGAGGGCATAAGACTGGGCGTCGAGCACAGTGTGAAGTTGATGGAGCAACACAGCCGCCGGGTCGATTCGATGGACGACCCGATTCTACTCGATGTGGCTGCCACAGCTGGGCGGGATCATATGGAAATAGCCAAGCTGGTATTGGATGGGGCCAGGATCGTGGGTCGGGAAAAACTTTTGGATCCCGATTACAGATTCTGTGAGGCAGTAGTGGCCAGGGAAGGAGCGGTCAGCCGAGCTTTTAAGGGGACAATAGTGAACCGCCCCCCGCTTAACCGGGATATGCCTCGCAGCCAAGAGGACGCCCTGATACTGGTAATAGATGACGCACTGGCGCCGGAAGACATAGATACTGAATCCCGGCATACAGAGGCTGGTTTCCTGCACTACTTGGAAAATAAAAAAGTTTACGAGGCCAATTTGCGCAAAATATCGATGATGGGCGTAAAGTTGGTGTTGGTCGACCGCAGTGTTGATGATATCGCCGAACAGATATTTACCGAATCCGAAGTCATAGCGGTGCAGAGGGCTTCGCGGCGCGAGCTGGATCTTCTGTGCAAGCATACCGGAGCCCGCAAGGTGAAGAGGAGCACCCTCAACCGCCCCGAAGAGCAGTTAAGCGGATACCTTGGCCGGGCAGGGCGGATCCAGGTTGATGATAGGCTGGATAACATCTGGGTATTTGATGGCAGCGGGGAGGCTCGGGCTACCATCCTTATGGGGGCCGCTACCGAAGAAGTGGTCGATGAAAAGGAGCGGATCGCTCGTGATGCGGCGGCAGCTTTGCAGGCAGCCGTACAAAACGGTACCTTGCCGGGTGGCGGGTCCATTGAGGTATGGGCAGCCCAACAATTGGATAACCTTATCGGAGATTTGCAGGGGATGGCATCATATGGGGTGCAGGTTGTACAAGAGGCGTTATTGCGGCCATTTGCATGTATAGCCGCCAATGCCGGTTTTAATCCCCTGGAGAAGATCAGTCAGGTGATAGCTGAACAGACCCATAAGGGTTCACCCAATATAACTATAGATTGCGATGACGGCAATCCGATCGATGCCCTTTCCCGAAACATAGTCGACCCATCTCTTGTCAAAATATATGCGCTCAAGACGGCTGGGGAAGTAGCCACCGCGATCCTAAGGATCAATACCATAATCAAAATGAAGGATGGGGAATTTAACAACCAGGATTCGATAGAATAGAGGTGAAGTATAGAATGGCAGAAAACTCATCGGAATCAGTAAACCAAACCGCTGCGTCCGCGGAGGCAACCACTGCATCCGACTTTGTTCCGGAAAAGACTATGGAAGAGAAGTTGAATGAAGAAATCCTCAAACAAAAAGAAGAAGCCCAACGGAATTACGACAATTACCTGCGCGCTCTGGCTGAGGTGGAGAATACCAAGAAGCGGGGCGCCCGGGACCGCGAAGAGTATTTGAAATTCGCCAATGTCAATATGGTCAAGAAAATCCTGCCCATCATCGACGATCTGCACCGGGCTATTGAAACGGCTCGGGCATCCAAAGATGTTGAGGCTTTGGTAAAAGGTGTGGAGATGGTTGCCACCCGTATGGAGGAGGCGCTGAGGGGCGAGGGAGTGACCGCTATCGAAAGCGTCGGTAAACCCTTCGATCCCCAGTATCATGAAGCGCTTACCGTAGAGGCCAGTGAAAAGCATCCGGAAAACACGGTTATTGAGCAATTCCAAACTGGATATGTAATGCATGATAGAGTTATCAGACCGAGCCTGGTCAAGGTAAGCTCATAATTTTTGGAGGTGTTTTAGATGGGAAGAGTAGTTGGGATTGACTTGGGGACTACCAACTCCGTTATCGCTGTGATGGAGGGCGGGGAAGCAGTCGTAATAAACAGCATCGAAGGGGAGCGGATTACCCCTTCAGTTGTGGGTTTTTCCAAGACCGGCGAGCGGTTGGTGGGCCGGATTGCCAAACGGCAGGCTACCACCAACCCTGAGAGAAGCGTATCCTCAATCAAAAGACACATGGGTACGGACTATAAGGTGAGTATCGACGGTAAAAAGTATTCTCCGCCCGAGATTTCCGCGATGATACTGCAGAAGATGAAATCGGATGCAGAGAGCTACCTGGGCGAAAAAATAACCAAGGCCGTAATTACGGTGCCGGCATATTTCACAGATTCCCAGCGGCAGGCGACCAAGGATGCCGGCACCATCGCCGGCCTGGAAGTATTGCGGATAATCAATGAGCCCACCGCCGCGGCCCTGGCTTACGGTATGGATAAAGAAGAGAACCAGACCATCATGGTCTTTGACCTGGGCGGGGGAACATTTGATGTTTCCATTCTGGAGATTGGAGATGGCACCTTCGAGGTGAAGGCCACCAGTGGCAATAACCGGCTGGGTGGGGATGACTTCGATGAGAGGATCATCGATTGGCTGGGGCAGGAATTCAAGAAGGAGAACGGCGTGGACCTCACCAAGGACAAGATGGCCATGCACCGGCTCAAGGAAGCAGCCGAAAAGGCCAAGCATGAATTATCCAGTCTAATGAGCGTAGATATCAACATACCTTATATAACAGCCACCCATGATGGTCCCCTGCATTTGGAAAGGACCTTGACCCGGGCCCGATTCAATGAGATGACCGCCGACCTGGTGGAAAAAACGGTAGGGCCCATGAAGCAGGCCATGAAGGATGCTAACCTGAAGGCATCCGATCTCGACAAGGTCATCCTGGTGGGCGGATCCACCCGCATACCGGCGGTTCAAGACGCAGTCAAAACCTACACTGGAAAAGATCCATTTAAGGGTATCAATCCCGACGAGGTGGTGGGACTCGGTGCCGCCATCCAGGCCGGCGTCCTGACCGGTGAGGTAACCGATGTGGTTCTCCTCGATGTGACTCCTCTATCCCTTGGAATAGAGACGCTGGGCGCCGTCTTCACCAAGGTAATCGACCGTAACACCACCATCCCGGTTTCCAAGAGTCAGGTGTTTACAACTGCTGCCGATAATCAGCCTTCGGTCGATATTCATGTTTTGCAGGGAGAAAGAAAACTGGCCCAGCACAATGTGACCCTTGGCCGTTTCCAACTAACCGGAATCCCACCGGCCCCCCGCGGAGTACCCCAGATCGAAGTGAAATTCGACATAGATGTGAACGGTATCGTAAATGTTACCGCCAAGGATCTGGCAACAAATAAGGAACAGAAGATAACCATCACATCCTCAAGCGGTTTGAGCGATGATGATATCGAACGGATGGTAAGAGATGCCGAGAAGTTTGCCGAAGAAGACGGTAAACGCTTCAAGGAGATAGAGGCCAGGAATGCTGCCGACAGTATTATTTACCAAGTTGACAAAAACCTGAAAGAGTTTGAAGATAAGATAGATGAAGCCGACCGGACTGCAGTCAACACCGCCAAAGAAGATCTACAGAAGGCATTGGCTGGTGATGATGTGGATGAGATCGAACGCAAGACTGAGGAATTGACTAAAGCCATGTACGCCTTCACCAGCAAGATGTACCAGAATGCCAATCCTGAGCAAGGTGGTTCGACCGGCGGCGACGATGATGTAATCGATGCCGACTATAATATCCCGGATGATGATCAACCCGGCAAATAAGTGAGGCTTATCAGGAAGGTGGGGGGAAATGGCCTCCAAGCGAGACTATTATGAGGTTCTAGGGCTGACCAAAGCGGCTTCGCCTGAAGACATAAAGAAAGCTTATCGGCAAAAAGCGAAGAAATACCATCCCGACGTCAATAAAGAGGATGCTGATGCAGCCGAGAAATTCAAGGAAGTTGCGGAGGCTTATGAAGTCTTAAGTGATCCGCAGAAGCGAGCTGCCTATGACCAATACGGACACGACGCTTTCGACCCGACCCGTATGGGCGGCGGCTTCGGTGGGGCCGATTTTGGCGGTATGGGCGGATTTGGGGATATATTCGATATGTTCTTCGGCGGCGTTGGGGGTCAACGCCGCAGTGGACCCCAGCGCGGGGCTGACCGGGAGGTTAGACTCGATATCAGCTTCGAGGATGCCGTATTCGGGGCTGAAAAAGAGATGGACATAATGAGGGTGGAGAATTGCGAAAAATGTGACGGGACAGGTGCAGAGCCAGGATCGGACATAAACGCCTGCCCTCAGTGTAAAGGCAGCGGCAAGGTACGATCGGTCCAGAATACTCCCTTTGGACGCTTTGAGACTACCCATACCTGCAACCGGTGCGGCGGAGAAGGCAAAATCATCGAGAAACCTTGCAGTTCATGTAAAGGTCGGGGCAAGGTCAAAAGAAAACGGGCCATCAATGTGCGGATTCCAGCCGGGATCGATACCGGAGCCAGGTTGAGGATACAAGCCGAGGGTGAAGAAGGGATTATGGGCGGGCCCCCTGGCGATCTCTATATTGTGGTGGTGGTCAAGAACCATCCCCGTTTCAAACGAGACCGCTATACACTGTTGTGCGATATGGATATAAATATAGTACAGGCCTCATTAGGGGCTGATGTGGAGGTACCGCTGCTCAGGGGCGACAGTCATCTATTACACATCCCAGAGGGGACCCAGCCCGGTGACATACTGACCGTGAAAAACAAGGGTATCGCCCATCTGCAGGGACATCGTAACGGTGACCTTAAGGTGCGCGTAAATGTGAAGATACCTACCCGCCTCAATAAAAGACAAAAGGAACTATTGTCTTCCCTCTTTAGTGAGGGGGAGGAGAAGGACAAAGAAGCCAAAAAGGGTCTGTTCGATAAATTAAAAGATGCGATGGGTTAGGGAGTCGACTTTATGAATTGGAAAGAGTTCAGTGTGCTCACCGAAGGAGTGTGCGTTGAGGCCATTGCCGGCATATTCCATAACATGGGCTCTGGGGGTGTAGTGATCGAAGACCCGCAGGCGGCCCGAAAGTATATCAGCGAGAAATGGAAGCCGGAATCAGTTTCGGAAGATTTCCTCAACCATGAGTTTGTGGTGGTCAAAGCCTACTTCCCGGAGGACCGCGACGTGGCTGCCGCCTTCTCTCAATCTATTGAAGCGGTGGAAAGCAACTTTCAGGTTAAATGTTCGGTCTTCATCGATGATGTCCGCAATGAGGATTGGGAAGAAAACTGGAAGAGATACTATCATACATTCAAGGTCGGTGAACGGGTGGTAATTAAACCCTCATGGGAGGAATACACCCCCCAGGATGGCGAAGTTATCGTTAATATCGACCCCGGCATGGCCTTTGGCACCGGCATCCATGCGTCTACCCGCTTCTGCCTGCGCTTTTTGGACCAATACGTCCGGGGAGGCGAAAACATTATTGATGCCGGTTGTGGTTCCGGAATTTTATCAATTGCCGCAATTAAATTAGGGGCCAATAATGTGTTCGCCATGGATATAGATGAGCTGGCAGTCCGTATTGCTCGGGAAAATATAGCCCTGAATGGGTTGGAGGATAGGATCGAAGCACAGGCGGGGGACATTGTGGAAAGCATCCGTGGTCGTCGTGCCGATATGGTGTTGGCCAATATCACCGCTGAGGTAGTGGTCGAACTGATCCCGGCGGTGGCGCCGGTATTGACGGGTGGAGGCTACTTGTTTGGTTCAGGCATTGTCGACAGCCGCTGGCCATCGGTAAAGAAGGCATTGGAAGAGAACGATTTTGAAATAGAACAGGTTTTTCGGGACGTCGACTGGATCGGGGTAGCAGCTCGCCACCGGGAAAATATTTCTAAAGAAACGTATTGAGTTATGCTTGGGATTTGATCGGGTAAGGGCAAAACTGGTCAAACTGAGGCAGCAGGAAGAGGAAAGTGAAGAGGATATCGATACATACCCTGGGGTGTAAAGTCAACCAGGTGGAGACAGAACAAATAATAGAGGACTTCCTGAAACGGGGTTACCAAGTGAAGGAATTTGGTGACCCTGTTGATGTCTGCATCATCAACACTTGTACGGTAACCCACATCAGTGACCGCAAATCGAGGGCCATGTTACGGCGGGCGCTGCGCGCCAATCAGGGGGCGTTGGTTGTGGCTACCGGATGTATGGTGCAAATGAATGCTGAACAGATAAGCGAAATGGAAGGCGTCGGCCTGGTGATAGGCAACCAGGCCAAGGAGCAGATTGGCGCCATTGTAGACGATTATGTGACCGGGCAGTCCCTCGGCCGCAAAGTTTGGATGGATCCACTCCAAGAGGGTCAGGTCCTGAAGCCTTCGCTATATTCCCGGCAACACCGTCGTACCAGGGCCTTTGTGAAAATTCAGGACGGTTGTCAGAGTTTTTGTTCCTATTGCATTGTACCTTGGGCCCGCGGTCCGGTTCGCAGCAAGAGACCAGAGGATATTGTGGCTGAAATATTCCAATTACTCGCCTTAGGATATAAAGAGATAGTGCTGACCGGCATACATACCGGTCACTACGGGCTGGACCTGCCGGACTGGGATATAACCCGCCTGCTGGAGCATATCCTGACCCAGGTTGCTGGTGATTACCGCATCCGGATGGGCTCTATCGAACCCTTGGAGATAACCGAACGGATATTGTCATTGATGGCCAGCGACCATCGATTGTGCCGTCATTTGCATATACCCTTACAGAGTGGCAGTGATCGTATCCTGGCCTCCATGGGGCGACGCTATAGCAGGCAATACTACCGGCAACTGGTTCTAAAGGCCGCCCAAATCGTACCTGGAGCAGCCTTTACGGCTGATGTGATGGTAGGATACCCGACCGAAACCGAAACCGATTTTCAGGATACTTTTGATTTGATCCGGGAACTTCCAGTCTATGAGTTGCATGTTTTCAAGTATTCTCAACGGGAGGGGACCGCTGCCGCCGAGATGAGCGGGCAGGTGGCTGCGAATGTGAAACAGGACCGCAGCCAACGATTACTCTCTCTGGGTAATACAAAAAGGAGGCAGTTTTTCCAGAGTCAGATTGGCCAGATTATGCCCATCCTGGTGGAACAAAAAAGATCCGCAGGCATTTATTCAGGCCTCAGTGATAACTATATGGAGGTGCGTTTTACATGCCGCGATGACCTGATTGGAGAGTATGTGGACGTAAGGCTGGATCAGGTGCGTTCGGACTTTGTTGTGGGGATTGTACCACAGACTGACTAGTACCAGGTATACAGTTTAAAATGGACCGGCTAGTACCAACTCATCTCGCAGCGAGATTATTTGATAAGGTCGCTGCTTCCTCCATTCTCAGTTTCGGCTCGCACAATGGCTTCATTTCAACCGTGATTGTCTGCCCCGCAAAGGCAGACAATGCTTATTTTTTGGACATTCTGTTCGAAATTTGATGACATTTCCGATAGGATGTAATAATATGGAATAAATGGGACGACGTTGCGGGATGACGTTACAAAAAGAAGCGGCGGTGGGCCCAAAAATTATGCCTGCTATTCAAGGCTGGGGAGGTTATTGCATGTCGGATTTTACATTTGAAATTACCAAGTCGTTGGGAGTGTTATCGGTAAGCACCAAGGGATGGCAGAAGGAAGTCAACCTGGTCAGTTGGAATGAGCGACAGCCTAAACTGGACATTCGAGACTGGGGCCCTGAACACAGTAAGATGGGCAAGGGCATCAGCCTGAACGTTGGGGAATCGGCCAAACTTAAAGATATTCTGGCCGAGATGATATTGCCCAGCCAAGCATAGGTATTTACTGTAAGTATGAATCGGTACGAACGGGCTTAACCTACATGGTGGGATACGGGTAAGTTTTATACGCGCCTCTTGTATTAGGTCCATTATCTGATAAAATGTAGAAAGTAACGCCATGGACAGAGTGATTTACTGTGCATTACCGTCTACTTGGATATTAGATAAGCTTGCTGCAAAAGGAGGTGACAAACTGTGACTGCGCCCGATTGCCTATTCTGTAAGATTGCAGCCAGGGAAATACCTGCGGATACAATATATGAAGATGATAACTTCATCGCTATCCGGGATATAAATCCGGCTGCACCGGTACATTTCCTGATAATACCCAGAGCTCATATTCCATCGTTAAACCATGCTGGTCCTGAAAACGCAGAATTGCTGGGTAGCATACAGTTACTAGCCTCACGTCTGGCTCAACAAGAAGGTATTGCCGAACAGGGTTTTCGCCTGGTAAACAATTGTGGTCAATGGGGAGGGCAGTCTGTTTTCCACCTGCATTATCACATACTGGGCGGCAAACCGATGGGTTGGCCTCCCGAATAATCTTGACTTTAAGCCATTATGAAATGTAAAATATAATGGCGTCTATCAGCCCGGTCAGGTGAGGGGAGGGATATTATGAGCGAAGTTAAAGTAGGAAAAAATGAATCCCTGGACAGTGCTCTGAAACGGTTTAAGAGAACGTGCCAGAAGTCAGGGGTTATGCAAGATATTAGGAAACACGAACATTATGAGAAACCGAGTATCCGCAAGAAGAAGAAATCTGAAGCGGCCCGTAAGAAGAAGAAATTCTAACTTTAGATATGCTAATCAAGAGTCTGGTGGGCAATGCTTTCCAGACTTTTTTGTTGAATCGATCAATGGGAGGGGTTTAAGATGTCATTTATGAACAAAGGTATGCAAAACCAGAAACAGAGGAAGGTCACGGTAATCATCGTTGGTCTGGTGCTGGTATCTTTTCTGCTGAGTATCGTGGCTATGGGTATTTGGTAGAATAAACGGATTGGTACCATAAATAATAGATTCTCCCGTGTCGGTGTAAAGCCGGCACTTTTTTTTGCCTGGCTTTAAGAAAGGGTTTTCGCGGCACAATCGCGCATTTAGCCCTCTTCTCACGCATATATTTGGTGATAAGTATATATCGTTGCGGATTTGTTCAGGTTGGGAGCTAAACGTAATGTGAAACGCCGGCTGTATGGTTTGAGGAAGGGGAGGAGATGGGGATGGATAGCAAGCGAGAGACTCTCAGCAAAGTGATGGCTGATTTCTTGGAGATCCCGGCCGATATAGTCCTGGATCTGCCCAAGTTAACCATAACCGGTCGTAATCAGATGTACCTGGAGAATCATAAAGGGATAATCGAATATTCTGCCACCCGTATGCGGATAAATCTGACCCGGGGATTCCTGGAGATCAACGGTGAGAACCTGGAGATCCAAGCACTGATGCCTGATGAGATGAGGATCATAGGGGAAATCATCATGGTCAAGTATTTGGACTGATCGGAGGTATTAATGGCTAGCAGGTTTTCCGACCAAATGGGAGGCTTTATCTCGCTTCGGTTGAGAGGCGGACACCAGGAGCAGATAATCAATCTGGCCTTATCCAGAGGTATTTATATATGGGATATAAAGAGGGATGATACCTACCTGTACATGAAGGTCAGAAACAGCGGTTACGAAGCGTTCAAAACCATAGCAGATGAACATGAACTGGAACTCGAGGTCCTGAAAAGAGATGGATTGCCTTTCTATAAGAAGATATTGAAGCGAAGAATGGGTCTGCTGGGAGGGGCTGCCCTTTTTGTTGCGGTCCTCTATATCATGTCGTCGTTTGTGTGGTTCGTCGATGTGACTGGTAATCAGAATGTGGATGGTACCAGGATTCTGGCGTCGGCTGCTCGCAACGGGATCTACCCTGGGGCAGGCAAGTGGAGTTTCAGCCGCATCGAAGCGGAGGAAGCCATGCTTAGAGAACTTAACGAATTGTCTTATATCGAATGTGACATCAAGGGAGTGCGAACCAATATCAAGGTGGTCGAGAAGATTCTGCCCGACCCCGATATAAATGGACCATGCCACATCGTAGCGGAGCGCGACGGGCTGGTGGCGGAAGTTTTGGTACTCAATGGTCAGGCTAGCGTTCAAGCCGGTAAAGTGGTGGTCAAAGGTGATGTGCTGATCTCAGGTATAGTAATCCCACCCCCACCATTTGAAGGCATTCCGGTGGACCCCAATGCCATGACAGGTCCAACTCTGGTCAGAGCCCGCGGCCATGTAAAAGCCAGGACCTGGTATGAAGGGTATGGGGAGAGCAGACGGGCCCGGGAAGATACCGTCTTGACCGGGAAAGAATATGACCGGATTTATTTAAGAACCCCTTGGGGCGAGGTGGTTATAGCCGGGAAAGGGGACGTACCTTTTGCCTCATTCGAAGAGAGGGAGAGGATCCGAGTAGGTATCGGTAACTGGAGTTTGGGATGGAACGATTACCGCGAGCAAGTGGTGGAGACGACTAAATTTAGCGAAAATGAAGCAGTCGAAACCGCTCGGGAGGCGGCCATGCAAAACCTTAAAGCGAGCATGCAGGGGAATGTAAAGGTGGTAGATTCGCGCATGGAAGTATTATCGTCGCCCAGCGACTCGATAGTAAGGATCAAGGTATTCGTGGAGGGGCTTGAAGATATCGGAACACCCCGGGCTATAAAGGAAGGGGATTAGTAGATAGCCCCTTTTTTATGCTATACTATTCAGGTAATAATGGTTATAACCGGGAGGATTGTGGCTTTTGGCCGAAAAGGAAAGTAAATATACCATTATAAATAACCAACATGCTGCTATCTTTTTTGGGACGGGAGATCAAAACTTCCGTTACCTGAAGGAAATCAGCGGTGCTGAAATGTCTGCTCGGGGAGCAGACATTTATGTACATGGACCTGAAGAACAAGTAGATTACACCATGCAGCTGATATCAGACCTGATGGAGATGGTGGAACGCGAAGGGCAGCTCAATGTCAACGATATCGGTTATGTTGACAAATTGCTTAAAAAAGGCGAGAGACCAGGTTACCAGGCCATTGTATCCGGTACCTTGATAACTACCGCCCGCGGTAAGGCGATTAAAGCCAGGACCATGGGTCAGAAGAGATATGTCCAGGCTATCTTGAAAGATGATGTGGTTTTCGGCATAGGCCCCGCTGGCACGGGCAAGACCTATCTGGCTGTAGCCATGGCGGCCCGGGCTCTGCGCAATAAAGAAGTAGAACGTATCATATTGGTGCGGCCGGCAGTTGAGGCCGGAGAGAAACTTGGTTTCCTGCCTGGGGATCTTATAGAAAAAGTCAATCCCTATCTTCGCCCGTTATACGATAGCTTGTTTGATATTCTTGGGGTGGATATTACCCAGCGTTATCTGGACAAGAATATTATCGAGATCGCCCCCTTGGCCTACATGCGTGGCAGAACCTTGAACAGTGCATTTATAATCCTGGATGAAGCCCAGAACACTACACCGCAGCAGATGAAAATGTTTCTTACCCGTCTCGGTTTTGGTTCCCAAACGGTGGTCACCGGCGATATCACCCAGGTGGATCTGCCCCGTGAAGAATATTCAGGACTGATCGAGATACAGAAGATCCTGAGCGGGATAAAGGGTATATCGTTTGAATACCTTGGGAAAGAGGATGTGGTGCGCCACCCCCTGGTCCAGAAGATCATCAACGCATATGAGGTTTTCGAAGCCAAACAATAGTCGGGCCTGCATTTGAGGAGAATTGTCAATGAAATTGGCCAATATCTTTAAATATTTTATCGAGGGCAAGACCAGCCGGCTGATGAGGAATCCGAATTTGATCAGGTCGGTGGCGGCTTTAACTTTTATTGTCATCATGACCGTCACTCTTTTTAGCGCTTCCAATCCTCAGCAGGTATCGTTGCGCTTGGATGAAGTAGCCAAACGTAATATAGTATCAGAAACCAATGCGGTGGTGGTTGACGAAAAAGAGACAGAGGAACTGCGAAATCAGGCCGAGGCCAAGGTTCAGAAGTCATATCAGGAGGACCGGGAGGCGTTAAATGGTGCACGCGCTCAGGTCAACAGTGTTTACGACAATATCAACAACATCCTGACGTCTGCGGCTACTGACAAAAGAACTCCCATAAGAAATCTGCTGGAAGTTGAGGTCAGCCGCAACGATGCCAACAAAGGCTACAATCTGACCACCTTGACCAACTATCTCTTAACCGCTTCCGCTGAAGATGTGGACAAGATGCGGCAAGCCAGTCTGGAAATTCTAGACCGGGCGATGGGCAAACCCGTCACCCAGGAAGTCTTGACCAACATATATGGAGAGGTACGAAGTGATGCCAGTAAGATAGCCTTCAACCCGGCAGCTATAGAGATAGTGCAGATTATCACCATCGATGCCATCCGTCCTAATTTGATCTATAACCAGCAGGCTACTGAAATCGCTATCCAAACAGCCCGGGAATCTGTAGAGCCAGTACGAAAGAATGTGTTGGCGGGCGAGGTTATCGTAAGGGAAGGGGACCGGGTAACTGCAGAACAGATATCCGTCCTTGAACAACTGGGTATTCAAAGGACAGAAAGCTATACCTTGATTTTGATCGGACTGGCCGCATTCGTACTGCTCGGCATGTGGTTAGTCAGGGAGTATTTAAAGCGCTACCACCGGGATATCCTTCAGAATGACCGTTTGCTGTTGCTGCTGGGTTTGATCGTGACGATTGTAGTATTGCTGGCTCGTGTTTTAACGGCAGTTACCATCTCTGAAAGGCCGGAGATTAATGCTTTGGCCGGTTATCTGGCTCCCATAGCGGCAGGTTCGATGCTGATTGCCATCTTGATCGATAACCGCTTGTCTTACTTCATCACCATGATAATGGCCCTGTTTGTGGGTCTGCTGACCGAAAGCAACCAGCTGGCATTGATAACCGTTGCCTTCGTAGGTGGTACGGTAGGTGTCTATCGGGTAACCCGCTTGAGTCAGACTGGAGACTTGGCCCGGGCCGGGTTTTATATCGCCATCGCCAACGCGGCCGCCATTCTGGCGGTAGGATTCATAAGTGGCAATATCAATCTCAGTGTAGCCCTGGTAGGCATACTGCTGGGGGTGATTTCAGGTATTCTTTCAGCCGTGTTAACCATAGGTGCTTTGCCTTATTTGGAGACTGCTTTCTCGATCACCAGTATGATAAAACTGCTGGAGCTGTCCAATCCCAACCAGGACCTCTTGAAGAGACTGCTTATCGAAGCACCCGGGACATACCATCATAGTCTGATGGTGGGCAACCTGGCGGAGGCTTCGGCCCAAGCGGTCGGAGCCAACCCCCTGCTGGTACGGGTGGGGGCTTATTTCCACGACATCGGCAAGATCAAGCGGTCCGAATACTTTGTGGAGAACCAACGTGGTTTTGACGAACCGCACAACAAGATAGCCCCGGCATTGAGCGCTTTGATCATAATATCCCACGTTAAAGAAGGGGTCGAGCTGGCGCGGGAAGCCCATCTGCCCCAGGTTATAATTGATTTTATCGCCAGCCATCACGGCACCAGCCTGACCAAGTATTTTTACACCCAGGCCATTGCCGAAGAAGGGGAAGGCATGGTGAACGAGGAAAGCTTCAGGTATGAGGGACCCAAGCCTCAAAGCAAAGAAGTGGCGCTGGTCATGCTGGCTGACGCGGTGGAAGCGGCGGTTCGCTCCCTGCCCAACCCTAACATGGATAACATCCGGGCCATGGTCAGCAAGATTATCCGGGATAAATTGACCGACCACCAGTTGGATGAGTGTGACCTGACTTTTAAGGACCTGGATGTTCTGGGTAACACGTTTTGCAGCGTTCTGGGCGGGGTCTATCATAAGCGTATAGAGTACCCGGACATTGTGCAGGAGTTCACCAAAAGGAGGGAGCAATTTGGAAACGATGATTTCAAACCAACAGACCAAGGTTGAGTTTGACCAACAGTTGGAAAACGTCATTAACACAGTAGTAGATGCAACCGCCAACCTTAATGAGCTCATACCGCATACGGAATTAAGCATTTTGCTGGTTGATAATGACTATATCTGTCAGCTTAATTCAATTTATCGCGGCCAGGATACCCCCACCGATGTGCTCTCATTTGCCATGAATGATGTGGGCGACGATGAGCCTGATTACGATTCTTTTGAGGAGATAAATATACTTGGCGATATCGTCATTTCGTTGGAACAGGCGTTGGCCCAGAGCCAGGAATATGGGCACAGCCTGGCTCGCGAAGTCGGGTTTCTTACTATCCACGGCATGCTGCACCTGTTGGGGTTTGAGCATGATTCCGGATCAGGGGAAAAGGAAATGCAAGCGATGCAGGAGAAGATACTGCAGAGTGTCAAACTGGGAAGGTAGACCGAGATGAAAAGACTGGCCGTCAGTTTTTTCTATGCCATTCAGGGTATTTATTATTCCATAGCCAGTGGGACCAACATGAAACTACACGTGCTGGCGGCTATTCTGGCGGTGGCCTTAGGATACGTGGTGGGACTGGCCCCGGCCGAATGGGCCTTGTTGAGTTTGACGGTTTTCATGGTGCTCACTGCGGAAACGATCAATACTGCCATAGAACTTACGGTGGACCTGGCCTGCCGGGAGCGACATCCGGTCGCCAAATTGGCCAAGGATATGGCCGCCGGAGCTGTGCTCCTTACCGCAATCAATGCGTTGGTCATGGCGATACTGTTGTTCGGTCCTCACTTGCAGGTTTTGATAAAATGAGGGGAGGGTGCCTGATGGAAACCGAGGCTCTGGTGGCAGCTGCGCGTGAAGCCCAGGAAAGGGCTTATGCTCCCTATTCCCAATTTCGAGTAGGTGCTGCTCTATTGACTGGCAGGGGCAAGGTATTCACCGGTGCCAACATAGAAAACGCCTCCTACAGCCTGACTATCTGTGCTGAGCGCACGGCCATTTTCTCGGCGGTCCTGGCTGGTGAGAGACAATTTGAGGCTTTGGCTATAACCTCCAGCGGGAGCGGCAGCCTGAATCCCTGCGGGGCTTGTCTTCAGGTCCTGGCCGAATTCTCACCTGCCACCAGGATAATCATCTGTAACGGACAGGGTCATCTACAGCAGTACCCATTGAGCGAGATGCTGCCACATGCGTTTTCTTTAGAGATAGAACCGATGACCTAGGGTTGTTTGGGGCCTAGTGGGGCAGTTTATTACATAGAGCCTAGGGATCTTATCCTGGCAGGAGGAGTTAATAAAATTGAAATCGGGATTTGTAAGCGTAGTTGGCCGACCCAACGTGGGCAAGTCGACTTTGGTCAATAAACTGATAGGTTCCAAAATAGCCATCGTATCGGATAAGCCGCAGACGACCCGGACCAGGATCCAGGGAATTCTGACGTCAGAGCAGGGTCAGGTTATTTTTATCGACACGCCCGGGATCCACAAGCCCAAGCATCTCTTGGGGGAATATATGATGAAGGTATCTACCCAGAGCTTGGAAGAGGTGGACCTCATCTATTACATTACCGACGTCACCAGTCCTTTTGGGCCTGGGGAGCAGTACATCATCGACCAGCTTAAGAACAGCAAGGTACCGGTATTCCTATTGGTAAATAAGGTAGACCTGGTCGAGCCAGAGGAAAACCAAAGGTTCATGCAGCCGTTTTGCCACCAGATGATATTCACCGAGTGCATTCCCGTCTCTGCCGCCCAGGGCACCAACCTGGAAAGGTTGCTGGAATCCACCTATCACCATCTACCGGAAGGCCCATTGTACTATCCCGAAGAAGACTTGACTGACCAACCGGTGTCGTTCATAGTGGCGGAGCTTATCAGGGAGAAAGCGTTGATTCTGACCCGGGATGAGGTTCCCCATTCGCTGGCGGTGGAGATAGAGGAGTTCAAACATCAAGGTCCCGGCAAGGTCTATATAAGGGCGGTCATCAACACCGAAAGAGACTCTCAGAAGGGTATCATCATCGGCAAAAAGGGCCAGATGCTGAAAAAGATCGGTGAACAGGCCCGTGTTGATATTGAGAAAATGATGGAGGCCTCGGTGTACCTGGACCTCTGGATCAAGGTCAAGAAAAATTGGCGTGATAACCAGAACAACCTGAATCAACTCGGTTACCGCAGTTAAGGTTGGTTTGAATCAAATGCGAGGAGAGAGCTTGAAAACCATAAGCTTAGCTTCATATATAGATAGTACTAATTTGAAACCCGACTCGCGGGAATCCGATATTGAGGAATTGTGCCGGGAAGCAACCCAATATGGGGTAGCTGCGGTCTGTGTTCATCCTTATCGGCTCTCCCTCTGTAAAGGTTGGTTGGCTGGTACCGCGGTGGGACTCTGTACGGTAATCGGATTCCCCCTGGGTGCCGATGGTCTGGCCAGCAAATCATACCTATCCGCCTGGGCTCTGGGTGAGGGCGCTGATGAATTGGACATGGTCATCAATATTGGAGCGTTAAAAGACGGAGATTACAAGGTGGTGCGGCAGGAGATCGAGTCTATTGCGGCCTTAAAGCGGCAACAGCACTTCATCCTTAAAGTTATAGTTGAGACTGCCTTAATGACCCAGGATGAGCTGGTTGGATTGGTTGAAATCATCAATCAAACCGATGCGGATTTTATCAAAACCTCGACCGGATATGCCCATCGCGGGGCCAGCCTCGATGATATTGTCAGCATCAAGAGATTAAAGAGATCTTCGCTTAAGATCAAAGCCTCAGGTGGAATAAGAGACTTGGATTATGCCCTGTCCCTGATCGCTGCCGGGGCAGATAGAATAGGTACCAGCAATGCCGCTAAATTATTGCAGGCCTGCCCAACATCCCGCTAAATCCGTTGCTGCCCATCAAGCGTGACTACTCAGATGCCTAAGGAGTCCAATATGTATTACCGCAGTCCTTCCATCGTCATAAGAGCCCGCGACCTCCGGGAGAGCGACCAACTGATCACGGTTTTCACCGAAAAAGAGGGCAAGTTGACGGCGGTGGCCAAAGGGGTCAAAAAATCCAAGAGCAGTCTGCGCGGTTGTGTGCAGCCTTTTTGCCATTCCCTCCTCTTCTTCAGCCAGGGCCGTGAGATGGACCTGATAACTCAGGGCCGGGTTATAGATTTCTATGGCAATTCCCGCCAAGACTTGAATCGCGCTCTCTATAATATGTATATGCTTGAGATCCTCAACAAGAGTCTGATGGATAGGGCACCTATCCCGCCCCTATTCAATACTTTGCGGTCCGTACTGGAGACAATCAACGAAGAGGGACTTAACCTGATGCTGGTGCGCTATTTTGAGAGCCGCTTGCTGGTCAATCTTGGCTATAAACCGGTTCTGGATCGCTGTGTGCTTTGCGGCGGTTCGGTATCCAACGTATATTCCTTCAGTCTGGCCGACGGCGGTCTGGTTTGCGGTTCCTGCCCCACTGATGAAAACAGTCGGATGCACCTGCGGGGAGATTGTCTGGCCTTGGTGCGATTGCTCACCGAGGGATCACTGCAAGCGGTACGCCGGGTCAAGGCTTCACCGGAGGCCATGCGGCAATTGGAGACGTTTCTGGAACGCTACCTGGAATATCATGTGGAGAGGAAATTCAAGGTTAAGAATACTATCCGGTGGCTGAAGCAAGCCGTGCCGGTTTCCATTTGACAAGCGATGTTTGCGGTTGATAAACTATCAATGAATTTAATAGCCACGCAATGATGAAGAGGAGTAAGATAAACAGTTCCTTCCAGAAAGCCGGGTGGGATGGGAACCGGCAGGGCCTTTATCTGAAGGCGTTTCGGAGCAATGGCAGTAATGAAGTGGGCCACGTGTCAAGCAGGGTGGAACCGCGGGTTTAATCCCGTCCCTGTTAGGTTACGGGCGTTTTTTATTTTTGATTGATTCGTACCTGGGGCCTTTTGAAAAAAGGGAAATCTAATTATTAGGGTGTTGATTTCAAATAATAATACACAGGGGGTCTAGCAATGAATTTCCAGGAGATCATAATGAACCTGCAGGAGTACTGGGGGCAGCAGGGGTGCATAATCCAGCAGCCATACGATATGGAGAAAGGTGCCGGTACCATGAATCCGGCCACTTTCCTGCGTTGTCTGGGGCCCGAACCATGGAACGTGGCCTATGTGGAACCATCCCGGAGACCTACCGACGGGCGCTATGGAGCAAACCCCAATCGGTTGCAGCATTATTACCAGTTCCAGGTTATCCTGAAGCCCTCCCCGGACAACGTGATCGGATTATACTTGGAAAGCCTGCGCCGCTTGGGCATCGAACCGCAGAAACATGACATCCGGTTGGTGGAGGATAACTGGGAGTCACCTACTCTGGGAGCCTGGGGTCTGGGATGGGAGATATGGCTGGATGGGATGGAAATTACCCAATTCACCTATTTCCAACAATGTGGAGGTTTCGATTGCTATCCGGTAAGTGCCGAGATAACCTACGGCCTTGAACGCATAGCCATGTATATCCAGAACAAGGAGAGTGTTTTTGATGTAGAGTGGGTCAATGGTATCAGTTACGCCGATGTGCACCACCAGGCGGAAGTGGATTATTCCCACTACAACTTCACTGCTGCTGATGTTCCAACACTGACTGCCATGTTCACCCTGTGTGAAGAGGAAGCGAGGCGGGTGGCTGACCTTAAACTCCCGCAGCCGGCTTATGATTATGTTCTCAAGTGTTCGCATCTCTTCAACCTGCTGGATGCCCGCGGGGCTATCAGTGTAACGGAACGTACCGGATATATAGGCCGGGTGCGCAACCTGGCCCGCACCGTTGCCCGTGAGTACCTTGAGCAAAGGGAACGGATGGGATATCCGCTGATCAAGGATGAACGGCTGCGAGCAGAACTCTTGACGACAAAGGAGGTCGAAGCGTAATGAGCAGAGACATGCTTCTTGAAATAGGGGTGGAAGAGATACCGTCGGCATTGATGCCGGGAGCACTTGATGACTTGAAGGCTATAGCGGTCGATAAGCTTACGCACAGCAACCTTGATTTCTCTGGGATCTTTACCCTCGGCACCCCGCGGCGTTTGGTTCTGCACGTTAAGGACCTGGCCGAAAAACAGAAGGATACCGTTATAGAGAACCGCGGGCCCAAGAAAACTGCTGCCTATTTGGAGGACGGCACCCCCAGCAAGGCGGCGCTTGGTTTTGCCCGCGGTCAGGGAATTGATATATCGGCTTTGGAAACCAGAGACGTAGCCGGTATCGAGTACGTCTACGCGGTCCGGCAAGAAAAGGGCGGCCGGACGGAGGAACTGCTGCCGGGATTACTGACCGAGATCATAAATACCATGAGCTTCCCCCGCTCGATGCGATGGGGCTATTTCCAGACCCGGTTTGCCCGCCCCATACGTTGGTTGCTGGCTCTTTTTGGCGATCAACACCTGGAGTTAAGGCTTGAGAATGTGAACAGTTCCGATTGGACCATGGGACATCGTTTCCTGGCTCCGGGCAATATCAGAGTAGCCGGTATAAAGGAATACTTTGATGTCTTGCGCGATAATTACGTCATTGTTGACCAGCAGCAACGCAAGGAGATGATCTGGTCCCAGATCAAAGAGGTCGCGGTGCAGGCCGGCGGTGTGGCCATGGATAACGAAGACTTGCTTAACGAAGTTTCCTTCCTGTTGGAATATCCAACCGCTTTTCATGGGGAGTTTTCGCCATCCTACCTCGACGTCCCGGCCGAGGTCCTGACCACCAGCATGATAGCCCACCAAAGGTATTTTCCCCTCTTTGATCCGGAAGGCAAGCTGATGGCCGGGTTCATCGGAGTCAGAAACGGTACCGATCATTGCCTGGACCTGGTCAAGGCCGGCAACGAAAGGGTATTGAAAGCTCGGTTGGAGGACGCTCTCTTCTTCTGGAAGGAGGATATAGGCAAATCCCTGCCGCAAATGGTACCGGGTTTGAAAGATGTCCTCTTCCATGAAAAGATTGGCAGTATTTTGGATAAAGTAGAATGTCTGCGCCGGCTAGCCAAGTCCATCGGGATCCGCCTGAACATGAGCAACCCGGATAGACTGGACCGGGCGGCTTTCTTGTGCAAGGCTGACCTGCTTAGCAACATGGTTTATGAATTTCCTGAATTACAAGGGATAATGGGCAGGTATTACGCATTGCAGGCTGGTGAGGACGCCGAAGCGGCAGAGGCCATATTGGAGCATTACTTACCCCGGTTTGCCGGTGATAAGCTGCCCGTTTCTGAAACCGGCAAGGTATTGGCTTTAACCGAAAAACTATTCAACTTGACCGCATTTTTCGCCATGGGCATCAAGCCTTCCGGCTCCCAGGATCCTTATGCATTGAGACGGCAGGCTCTGGGGGTGGTGAACATGATGATCGACTTGGGATTACCGGTTCACCTGCGTGACTTGATTACCGAGACCCATAATGCCATGGCCAGCTTCCAGCTGAGCCGCAGCGCCGAGGATACAACCAACGACCTGATGGATTTCATCCTGCAGAGGATGCGGGGAGTAATGCTGGATCGGGGATACTCATATGATTTAATTGATGCGGTATTGTATCAGGGGGTCGACGATTTGCAGCAGATAACCAACCAGGCTGATGCCATACGTTTATTCAAGGATTCGGGAGATTGGGATGATTTCATGGTGGTGTTCAATCGTTCCCATAACCTATCCAAGCAATGGGACAGCCTGGCCGTGCACCCGGAGCTTTTTGTGGATTCCAGTGAGAAAGCCCTGTACGAAAATCTATCTAAAATTAAGCCGAAAGTCGAAGGGGCTATCCGTGAAACCAGATATGCTGAGGGTTTGGCCATGATAGCGGGATTACGCCCTTCAGTAGATTCCTTTTTCGAGGCAGTCATGGTTATGGCCGATGATCAGGACTTGCGGGCGGCGCGACTGGGACTGCTGAAGTCAATTGCCCAGCTGTGTTACACTCTGGCTGACTTTACAAAAGTGCTGCAATAAAAAATTTCCCTTGCCAAACAGGTTTTTATTAGTCTATAAAGTATATGTAATTGAAGAGGTTTGAGCCAAAAAGTATAGCATAATTGGTGGTGAAAAACATCGACCTGAATGAACGGCAAGAGAAAATCCTGGATATAGTGAAAACGCAAGGGCCTATCACTGGTGAAAGCATAGCTGAGATCCTGGAAGTCACCCGGGCAGCTTTGCGCCCCGATTTGGCAGTCCTGACCATGTCTGGTCATTTGGAGGCCAAACCCCGGGTAGGGTACACCTACAAAGCTGACGGTTACAACAACAAGATCAAGAAGTTGCTTAATCACTACACAGTCAAGGACATAATGTCTCTGCCCGTGGTGGTCAAGGAGAAATCGAACATATATGATGCTATCGTTACTCTCTTCCTGGAAGATATCGGCACTTTGTTTGTGGTAGAGGATGCTAATAATCTGGCTGGAGTGGTATCACGCAAGGACCTGCTGAAGGCCACAATGGGCAAAGGGGATATCCATAAGGTGCCGGTCAGTGTCATAATGACCCGCATGCCCAACGTTATAACTGCTGACATCGATGATAAAGTGGTGGAAGCGGTCAAAAGACTGGTGGAGCATGAGGTGGATTCATTACCGGTAGTCCGCAGGATAGGAAGTAGTTCGGGCAGAGAAAGCCAGGAAGTGGTGGGCCGGATCACCAAGACCAATATAACCAGGTTGTTTCTGGACCTGGCTCTGAAATAAAGAGGAGGTATCGAATATTGTCTGAGCATTTGCCCGGGGTTTTTATAGTGTCTGATTCCATTGGTGAGACCGCCGAGATGGTTGTCAGAGCGGCGGCCAGCCAGTTTAATTCTGGAACCATGGAGATTAGACAAATACCCAATATAAGTGACAAAGGCACCATAGCCGAAGTCGTCCATCAAGCCGTGGAAAACAACTTTATGATCGCCTATACATTGGTCTTGAATGAGTTGGCAGAATACCTGCGCCAGGAGGCGGGCCGAGCGGGAGTCGTATGCGTAGATGTATTGGGCCCGATTATCGCGGCTTTCGAGGAGGCC
The DNA here is from genome assembly GCA_964494735.1 of uncultured Syntrophomonas sp. Taxonomy (GTDB): domain Bacteria; phylum Bacillota; class Syntrophomonadia; order Syntrophomonadales; family Syntrophomonadaceae; genus PHAA01. The sequence goes on along the minus strand of CAZBSD010000006.1, from coordinate 7,526 downwards.
AGCCACATAACTCCCAGGAGAGAACCGGGATTGCTGCGCCGGGTCGACGAAATGTATTACCGCCGGGTTGAGGCGGTCGAATTTGCGGTCCGCTATGATGACGGCAAAGACCCCAAAGGCATCACCATGGCTGACATTGTTTTGGTGGGCGTGTCCCGAACCTCTAAAACACCGCTCTCCATGTATTTGGCCCACAAAAGGGTTAAGGTCGCCAACGTGCCTTTGGTACCTGAGGTCACCCCTCCTGAAGAACTGTTCCAACTGGACCGGGGCAAAGTCATAGGTCTGATAATTAAACCTGAGCTGTTAAACAATATCCGTATCGAAAGACTGAAGACCCTGGGACTGACGGGACAGGCCAGCTATGCAAACTACGACCGGATCATGGAGGAGTTGGAATATGCAGATTCGATAATGAAGAAACTCGGGTGTCCGGTTATCGATGTTACCAACCGCGCAGTCGAAGAAACAGCCAGCAAAATACTCGAAATTTACTATAGGAGGTTAAGTAATGTCTAGTAAGAAGTGGGTCTACCTGTTTGAAGAAGGTAAATCGGATATGCGCGCGATCCTGGGCGGCAAGGGTGCCAATTTAGCGGAAATGACCAATATAGGTTTACCAGTTCCCCCGGGGTTCACCATAACTGCAGAGGCTTGCAATGAGTACCTGGCTTTGAATGAGGACTTTCCGGCAGGAACCATGGACCAGACATTGGCGGCGCTGGCTACTCTGGAGAAAAAGACCGGCAAGAGTTTTGGCGACAAGGGCAATCCCTTGCTGGTTTCAGTGAGGTCCGGTGCCGCCGTATCGATGCCGGGTATGATGGATACCATTTTGAACCTGGGGCTTAATGATGAGTCCGTCCAGGGCCTGGCCGCCCTTTCCGGTGACGAGAGGTTCGCTTTTGATTGCTATCGCAGGTTTATCCAGATGTTCGGCAATGTGGTGCTGGAAATGGACCATTCCCACTTCGATGACATTATCGAGAGATATAAAAGAAAACTGGGCCTGATATTTGATTATGAAATACCCGCCGCTGAGCTCAAAGGAATAATTGCAGAGTATAAGGCGCAGGTCAAACAGGATAAAGGTATCGATTTCCCCCAGGACGTAAAAGAACAGCTTATTATGGCTATTAAAGCAGTGTTCGGTTCCTGGAATAATCAGCGGGCCATAGTCTATAGACGCATCAACAAAATCCGTGATGACCTGGGCACGGCTGTGAATGTTCAGTGTATGGCATTCGGCAATCTCGGCGAGGATTGTGGTACCGGGGTGGCCTTTACCCGCAGCCCCTCAACCGGTGAACGCGAACTTTATGGAGAATTCCTGGTAAACGCCCAGGGTGAGGACGTTGTGGCCGGCATAAGAACACCCTTGCCGATATCCAAACTCAAGGAAAACCTGCCTTCCGTCTATCAACAATTCGTGGACACCTGTAACAACCTGGAAAACCATTATCGTGATATGCAGGACATAGAGTTCACCGTCGAAAAGGGAGTCCTTTATATGTTGCAGACCAGGACCGGCAAGCGGACCACCAAAGCGGCCGTAAAGATCGCGGTTGACATGGTCAGTGAGGGACTGATAAGCAGGGAAGAAGCACTGCTGAGAATAGATCCGGAACAGATCGACCAGCTTTTACATAGACAGATAGATACCTCTGTGCAGTTGGAGCCTATTGCCAAAGGATTGCCGGCTTCCCCCGGGGCAGCCAGTGGAAAAGTGGTTCTGAATGCCGATCTGGCTGAGAAATTGGGTGAAGCGGGTGAGAGGGTGGTGCTGGTCCGTAACGAGACCGCCCCCGACGACATACATGGGATAGTTCATTCTCAGGGGGTCTTAACCGCCCGGGGGGGTATGACTTCTCATGCCGCCGTAGTGGCCCGGGGCATGGGTAAACCGTGTGTGTGCGGATGTGAGAGCATAAAGATTGATTTCGCCGCCAAACAATTCAGCGTCAACGGGATCACCGTTAATGAAGGTGATATTATTACGGTGGACGGCTCCACCGGTAATGTCATGCTGGGAGAAGTAGCCATGATTGAACCCACCCTGTCGGATGAATTTCAAACCCTGTTGAGCTGGGCTGATGAGATTAAAAAGCTGGGCGTCAGAGCCAACGCAGATACTCCCGAGGATGCTCTGAAAGCCAGGGAATTTGGAGCGGAGGGAATAGGATTGGTCCGCACCGAGCACATGTTCATGGCTATGGATAGACTACCCAGCGTTCAGGAGATGATACTGGCCGATGACCTGTCCGCCCGACAAGCCGCCCTGGCCAAACTGCTCCCCTATCAGCGGGACGACTTTTACGGGATTCTCAAGGCAATGGCACCACATCCGGTAACCATCAGGCTGCTGGACCCGCCCCTGCATGAATTCCTGCCCCACCATGAGACACTGATGCTGGAGCTGGCCGATATGAAATTCCGCAATGCCAATCCCTATGAGATCTTTGCCAAGGAACAGCTGGCCAAGAAGGTGCATACCTTGTCAGAATCCAATCCGATGCTGGGTCATCGGGGCTGCCGGTTGGGCTTGACATATCCGGAGATTTACAGAATGCAGGCCCAGGCTATATTTGAAGCCATGTACCTGCTCCAGGAAGAGGGAATTGACACCTGCACCGAGGTGGAAATCCCCTTGGTCATGGACCAGATGGAATTCACCCTACTGCGCGAGGACATCCTGGAGGTCTATGCCGAACTCAAACTAGCTCACAATAAGGAACTCGATTTTGTGCTGGGGACCATGCTGGAACTGCCGCGAGCCTGTATCGTGGCTGACGAAATTGCCCAGCTGGCAGAATTCTTCTCTTTCGGGACCAACGACCTGACCCAGACCACCTTGGGATTCAGCCGGGATGATGCGGAAGGCAAATTCATTCCCGTCTATCTGGAGAGGAAGATAATGAAGGACAATCCCTTCGCTGTCCTGGACCGCAAAGGGGTAGGCGGACTTATGAAAATCGCGGTGGAAAAAGCCCGGACGGTACGACCGGATATGCTGATGGGCATTTGTGGTGAACACGGCGGCGAACCGAGTTCAGTGGAGTTCTGTCACCTTATCGGTCTGAATTATGTAAGTTGTTCCCCTTATCGAATCCCCATTGCCCGTTTGGCAGCGGCCCAGGCAGCCATTAACAACGGTTAGCAAATCCAGCACTTATATGTGGGGCCCTGGTTTGCCAGGGCTCTTTTTAATTTGACCGAAGCCTTGCCGACCATCCCGATCATTAAGTTGTGGATTTTTAGAGGAATTAACCGGGTGTTGTAGTATATGGAATGATAGAAAGTTTTGTTGTCCGGCAGCGTATTAAGTGTATTCGCCAAGACGCGGCCGGCAGCTATGCGAAAGAGGTGAAGAGGGTAATGATCAGGGAGGAAATTGAGACCCGGGAGGCGGCTGGCTTGAGCCCCTATGCGGTTAAGGCGGGGGATTCAGCGGGACGTCATAAAAGGGAGGAGCCAGATCCTATCCGCACCTGTTTCATGGTGGACCGGGACCGGGTCATACACTCCAAGTCTTTCCGGCGTCTTAAACATAAGACCCAGGTATTTGTGGCGCCGCCAGGTGATCATTATCGCACTCGACTAACCCATACCCTGGAGGTAAATCAGATCGCCCGCACAATCGGTGCCGGATTAAACCTGAACCTGGACTTGATCGAAGCCATCGCTCTGGCTCATGATGTGGGGCACACCCCCTTTGCCCACTCCGGGGAGCAGGTATTAAACGAGATAACCGGCGGTGACTTTAAGCACAGCGAAAACAGCGTGCGGGTCCTAACCCGGGTCGAGCAGCATAGAGGAGACAGCGGGCTGAATCTGTCTGCGGAAGTTCTGGACGGAGTTCTTCGTCACAGTGGCTACGGGCAGGGGGGACCACATGCAGCGACCCTCGAAGGCCAAGTAATCAGGATCGCTGACAAGATAGCTTATGTACAGCATGACATCGACGATTCAATTAGAGCCGGGCTATTGACTCTGGACCAGATCCCGGTTGAATTCCTGAATGTTCTGGGAACCACCCATAGCCAGCGGATAGCGACATTGGTGATAGATACTATTAATCATACCCGCCAGGCAATGGATGCAGGGCAGGTGGCAGTGGTTGAACCAGGCCAGGAAGTAGAAAGGGCGCTGTGGGGATTGCGGGAATTCATGTTTGTGAATATTTACCGGGGCCCAGTATGCCAGGAAGAGAGAAATCGAGCTATGTTCATAATCTCCAGCCTGTACGACTATTATATGAAGAACCCTAACAAGATGAGTCCGTTGTATGTGCAAATCGCTGACCAAGAAGGCCTGGAAAGAGCGGTGCTGGACTATATATCGGGCATGAGCGACGCTTACTGCATCAATCTCTTTAAGGAAATCTACATCCCCCAGTCGATGGTGCCTGACACCAGACGTATTTTCGGAGAATAACCGGGCGGGATAATGGCTGAAGCGGGGGTCCTAAATTTTTTGCAGGTTAAAAAGGGATTTCCCCTATGATATAGAATAGTAGGTTGAAGTCATGGCGCATTATGATGATGACTATAAAATAGAACAGATACAATCCCAACTGGATATTGTGGAATTGATTTCGGAAACGGTTCAGCTCAGCCGCAAGGGTAATAACCACTGGGGCTTGTGCCCCTTCCACGGTGAAAAGACCCCGTCTTTCAGTGTAAGCCGGGATAAGCAGATGTTTTACTGTTTTGGCTGCCACACTGGCGGCAATATTTTCACCTTCCTGATGAAAAAGGATGGGCTGGAATTCAGAGAAGCGCTGGAGATCCTGGCGGCCAAGGCGGGGGTCGACATAAGCCGGCCCAAGGATCGCGGTAAAGTCGATCATCAAAAAGCGATCATCACCATCAACAATACCGCTGCCCAATTCTTTAACCAAAAACTGATGTCGCCGGCAGGTGATGGGGCTCGTTCCTATCTGAGCAAGCGGGGGATCAGTGAAGATACTATCGATTTGTATAGGCTGGGCTACGCCGGTGATGAGTGGCAGGAACTGACCAGTTTTTTACTGGGCCAGGGTTATGGTGCGGAGACGATAAAAGCTTCAGGGCTGGCCAAACGCAATGATTCCCAGGGGCGCTTCTATGATCTCTTCCGCCACCGGATCATATTTCCGATCATGCTATTCAACCGTGATGTGATCGGGTTTGGGGGGAGAAGCCTGGGAGACGCAATGCCCAAGTATTTGAATACCCCTGAAACTGATATCTTTTCCAAACGAAAGAATCTATATGGTCTGGCCCAGGCTCGTGAATCGATCCGCCATAACAACAATTCGTTCCTGGTGGAAGGATACATGGATTGTATAAAACTTCAACAGACGGGCATTATGAACGTGGTAGCCTCCTTAGGAACGGCTTTGACTGAGGACCAGGCCCGCTTGTTGCGCCGGTATGCGGAAAAGGTGACCATTCTCTATGATGGTGATGAAGCCGGCCAGAACGCCACACTGCGTTCTGCGATAGTCCTGCGGAAAGCCGAGATCAAGGTCGAGATTATAAGCCTGCCAGCCGGCCAGGATCCTGATGATTTCATAGATTATTCAGGGAAAGAGGGATTTTGGCAGTATATCGAGAATAATGTGTATAGCGATATTGAATTTAAACTAAACCGATTGATCAATACCGCTCCGCGATTGGATCTGGAAAACAAGTTGCGTATAATCGATGCTCTTAGGGAAGATATAGAAAACATAACCAGCGGGATGGAAAAGGATTCTTTCTTAAAAACGCTGGCCCGTAAACTAAGAGTGGAAGAGCAACTGATTTCCCAGGAGTACAACCGTGGTCATAGCCGCCGTAATAACAGGCGCTATAGGAATAATAATGGAATAATCAGGGATAATATTAAATACGGTAAATATGGTCTACAGGAGAAAATTCTGGCAGCCATGTTGAAAGACCCGGAGCTTTACCGGAATATCAAAGGCCGTATCGGCATAAACTTCTTCGCCAATGAAAAATATCGGGCTTTCATCAAGGAGTATGATCAGCTGGCGGGGGACTGCGAATCCCGGCTGAGCCAAATGCTGTCCGGCAAGCCCTCCGATGATACTGCCTCAACCTATGCCCTGATCGCAATGTTGCTGGACGAAGAGGGTAATGATCTAGATATGGAAGTGGAAGAGTTTGTAATGCGGGTGGAACAGAAGAAGGCAGAGAGCCAATGGCAGGGTATGTTTGATCAGATAGACAAACTGTCTGATCAAGGTGATTTTTATGCCCTGATCAGATTGATGGCAGGGATCAGTAAAGTCACACATTTTGCCCGGGAAGGAGGTTCACTGTGAAAGATAACAAAATTGCAGAAAGTATAAGCAGTCTGGCTGAAAAAGGCAAGAAAAAGAAAAACCTTACTTACGAAGAGATTATGGAAGAATTGCAGAGTTTTAGCCTGGAGCCGGACGTACTCGATGATATACTGGAGCATCTGCAGACGCTGGGCATTACTGTGGGCCCGGACGGGGAGCATGAAGATGATGTAGATGAGGTTGAACCGGAGAGTATTGAGAACGAAAAAGTGATGGTGCCCGAAGGGGTTGAGATAGATGACCCGGTCCGCATGTATTTGAAAGAGATCGGACGGGTTAGGCTGCTGACCGCCAGCGAGGAAATAGAGCTGGCTCTGTTGATCGAAAACGGAGATGAAGAAGCGAAACGCAAGTTGGTGGAAGCCAACCTGCGGTTAGTGGTAAGCATCGCCAAACGCTATGTGGGGCGGGGAATGCTGTTTTTGGATTTGATCCAGGAAGGTAACCTGGGACTAATGAAGGCGGTCGAGAAATTCGATTATCGCAAGGGATTTAAATTCAGTACCTACGCCACATGGTGGATAAGGCAGGCTATAACCCGCGCCATCGCTGACCAGGCCCGTACTATAAGGATCCCGGTCCATATGGTGGAGACCATAAACAAGTTGTCCAGAGTGCAGCGCAGCCTACTGCAGACCTTGGGCCGTGAACCCACCCCCACCGAGGTGGGTGAAGAGATGGACATATCGGTGGAACGGGTGATCGAGATCATGAAGGTGGCCCAGGAACCGGTATCGCTGGAGACACCCATCGGCGAAGAAGATGACAGTCATCTGGGTGATTTTATAACTGATGAGGAAGCGGAGTCTCCCGAAGAATCAGCCTCCTTTGTCCTCTTGCGGGAACACATGGATGGGATATTGAATACCCTCACCGACCGGGAGGAGAAGGTACTGCGCCTGCGGTTCGGCCTGGATGATGGGCGTCCGCGCACTTTGGAGGAAGTGGGGCAGGAATTCGGGGTGACCAGGGAGCGGATAAGACAGATCGAAGCCAAAGCTTTGCGCAAACTGAGGCATCCTTCCCGGAGTAAAAAACTAAAGGACTACATTGAATAATCGGTCCAGGTAGTGGCTCGGTGGCCCCGCCAAATTTGATCAGGGCTTATTGACACGGTATCTTAATGATTATATAATTACATTCGTTGGGTCCTTCCTCGATAGCTCAACGGTAGAGCATCCGGCTGTTAACCGGA
>CAZBSD010000005.1:53377-102817 GCA_964494735.1 uncultured Syntrophomonas sp. | reverse complement strand
CACTTGGTAAGGCAGCTTAAAATTCAGATTTCGTCAACTGCGAAAGTTGAGTTATAGTTATATTAAGGAGGCTACTATGATGAAAAGGGTTATTACGATACTGCTGGTCCTGCTGTTCAGCCTGTCGCTGTTAGGGTGTGGTAACAAGCCAGACAGTAAACAGATCCCGCCCAGCCCTGTCCAGACCGAAGAACAGGAACGCCAGGTGGTAACATCGGCAGTTATGACCTTCGGACAAAAGTTGCAGATGGTTTCCTTGCAGGCCCCATCCGAACAGTTGCGCCAGGACCTTCAAGCCCAATACGGTGAACTGGTGACCCCGGAACTGTTGGCCCAATGGCAAAGCCAACCGGCCAGTGCTCCTGGACGGGCGGTATCCAGCCCCTGGCCGGATCGGATCGATATCGCCAGCATCGATAAGTACGAGGGAGGATATGGAGTCAAGGGTCAGATAGTCTATGTAACCAGCGTAGAAAAGAACCAGGGAGGGGCAGCCTTTCGGCAGCCCATAGAATTGAAACTGACCAAGTCGGGCGATCGGTGGCTGATAGGATCGGTGAGTTTGGGAGCCGGGCTAAAAGAAAACACCATATTATACCAGAATGCGGAGTATGGATTCGACTTCGTGCTGCCAGCCAGCTGGCAGGGATATACCATAATTAAGGAAGAGTGGCAAGGATTAGGGTTAGGCGCAGATAACCAGGGAAAAGTGGTGGCCAAGGGTCCGAAACTGTCCATCCGTCACCCCCAGTGGAGCTCAACCCAACCGCGCCAGGATATACCCATATTGGTATTTACCCTCGAGCAGTGGAATTCCCTGCAAAAAGAGGCTTTCAGTATCGGTGCAGCACCGATGGGACCCAAGGAACTGGCCCGCAGCTCCAAATATGTATTCGCGTTGCCGGCCCGATATAACTATGCCTTCCCCACCGGATTCGAAGAAGTGGAAAGCATTGTGGCTGATAATCCGCTTCAGCCCAAATAACCTGCAGTTGATTTCCATCGTTGCATTCAGATGGGCCGGCCTCAGCGGGAGGCCGGCTTTGCTTTATAATCGTGATTTAGTACAATTAATCCTATATTGATGGTAATGTCTGCAGGAATCTTTCTCGGATAATTATGTCTTCCTTAGGAGGCACACATTTGACAATCAGCCACAAGAGACTGGTAGTTGGGGAGGATATGGAAGGGGAACGGCTTGACCTTTTTGTGGCCGATACCCTAGTCGATCTGTCCCGTTCCACGGTTCAGAATCTAATAAAGGCGGGCCGGGTGTGGGTCGACGGGGAGAGAGTCAAGGCCAGTTACCGTCTCGGTGAGGGACAGGAAGTAACTGTGGAAATGCCGGAGCCACAGCCGGTAGCCATCAGCCCTGAGGATATCCCCCTGCCGATCATCTATCAGGATGAAGACCTGGCCATCATCGACAAGCCGAAGGGTCTGGTGGTCCATCCCGCTCACGGCAACTGGGAGCATACCATGGTCAACGCCCTGCTCTACCACATCAAGGACCTGTCCGGTATCAATGGTGAATTGCGGCCTGGTATTGTCCACCGTCTCGACAAGGATACCTCCGGGGTGATGGTGGTGGCCAAGAACGATATGGCCCACCGCAGCCTGGCTGGGCAGATAAAGGCACACACCATCACCCGGGAGTACATCGCTTTAGTGCATGGAGTTATTAAAGAAGATCTGGGCACTATTGATGCTCCCATCGGCAGGAGCAAACTGGACCGCAAGAAAATGGCGGTGATCAAGGAGGGGCGTCCCGCCCTCAGCAACTATGAAGTCATGCGGCGCTTTCATAATTATACCCTCATCAAAATCAGCCTGATGACGGGCCGCACTCATCAGATCCGGGTCCATTTTTCCCACATCAAACACGCTGTGGTAGGTGACCCTTTATACGGGTCGGCCAAAAAGCATTTTGATCTGGATTCGCAGGCGCTGCATGCGCACCGGCTGGGTTTTGATCACCCCCGCAGCGGCCAATACATGGATTTCACCAGTCCTTTACCGCCCTATTTTGTTAATATTCTGGACCTGCTGGACCAGATTGGTTGACGTTGACATCAGGTGTTTGCTTGGTTAGAATTTGAAAAGAACCTTTAAGTTGGCTCCGTGAGGCTAGCAAGGATTGGATGGTTGGAATACCTGCCTTCGGCTTGACGAGGGCAGGTATTTTTATATTGTCGTCATCGCCGGGATGTGATCGTGTCCTGCGAGAGGAGGTCGAAGGTTGGAACTTCAAGAAAAGAAAGTCATAATGGACGAGATCGCCATCAAGAGAGCCATCACCCGCATTTCCCATGAGATAATCGAGAAGAACAAAGGAGTGGACAGGGTGGCCTTGATCGGAATCAGACGCCGCGGCGGACCGCTGGCGGTGCGTTTGGCCGAACAGATCAATTCCATCGAGGGCATTCAAGTGCCGGTAGGCATCCTGGATATCACTCTGTATCGTGATGATCTTACTACTCTTTCCTCTCAGCCTCAGGTGCATCGCACCGAGGTATTTTTTGATATCAATGATCTTAATATTATACTGGTGGATGACGTTATGTACACCGGCAGGACAGTCCGAGCCGCCATGGATGCGCTGATTGATTTAGGCCGGCCCCGCAGCATCCAGCTAGCGGTGCTGGTAGACCGGGGCCACCGCGAATTGCCCATAAGAGCCGATTATATCGGCAAGAATATCCCCACCTCGCGCGACGAAGTCATATCGGTCCTGGTGAAGGAGATTGACCACAAAGAGGAGGTAGTACTCCAGGAGATAGTAGATCAATGAAGGACCACCCTTTAAACTAGTCCCGAGAGGCTGGCAAGGGAAGCAAGTTAGGTTAGAAGCCTTTCCTGTCAGTGCACAGTGAAAGGCTTTTTCGATTTTGTAAGGCAAGGAGGCTTAGTAGTGAGATTCGAACACAAAGATCTGTTGGGCATGAAGCAGTTGAATCGCGAAGAGATCGAGCTTATCCTGGACACCGCGGTCCCGATGAAAGACATCATCAACCGCGATATCAAAAAAGTGCCCGCTTTACGTGGCAAAGCCATGGTGACCGTCTTCTATGAAAACAGCACCCGCACCCGCACCTCTTTCGAGATAGCGGGCAAGTATCTAAGTGCCGACACCGTCAACCTGGCTGTGTCCACCAGCAGTGTGCAAAAAGGGGAAACCCTGCGGGACACCATCAAGACCATCGAAGTGATGGGCTTTGATTTGATGGTGGTCAGGCATTCCATGAGCGGCACTCCTCACTACATCTCCCGTAATACGAGTATGCGGGTGATCAATGCCGGCGATGGCACCAACGAACACCCCACCCAGGCTCTGCTGGATATGTTCAGTATCAGAGAGAAAAAAGGCACCCTGGAAGGATTGAAGGTGGCAATTGTGGGCGACGTTCTGCATAGCAGGGTGGCCCGTTCCAATATCTATGGCCTGGCCAAATTCGGCTGCGAGGTGAGGGTATGCGGTCCTTCCACCCTCATGCCCCCGGAAATAGAGAAACTGGGAGTTAAAAGCTACTACAGCCTGGACCATGCCATAGACGGCGTCGACGTCATCAACGTTCTGAGGATACAGAAAGAGCGTCAGCAGAGCGGCCTCTTCCCCTCTCTGGATGAATACGCCAATTTGTACATGCTCAGCCCGGACAAGCTGAAGCGGGCCAAGGATGATGTGCTGGTACTGCACCCCGGCCCCATGAACAGAGGGGTCGAGATCTCATCGGCTTTGGCGGATAGCTCCAGTGCCCTGATCAATCAACAGGTCACCAACGGTGTAGCCGTGAGGATGGCCCTGCTTTTCCTGATGATGGGAGGATCGCGCGATGAAATTACTTATTAAGGGCGGTCGGGTAGTAGATCCCGCCAATGACATCGATGCAGTCATGGACGTAATGATCGAGGACGGTTTGATAAAAGCGGTCGAGGTAAACATCCTGGATCGCGATGGCATTATCGTCGACGCCGCTGGAAAGATTGTGTGCCCAGGGTTCATAGACATGCATGTTCATTTGCGCGAGCCGGGTTTTGAATACAAAGAAGATATCGCCAGCGGCACCCGCGCCGCGGCCGCCGGTGGTTTCACCACCATCTGCTGTATGCCCAATACCGAACCGGTCATCGACACCGCCGCGGTGGCATCATTCGTACGCGAAAGGGCGGTCAGATCAGGAATAGTAAATGTGCTCCCCATTGGCTGTATCTCCAAACAACAGGCCGGCAAAGAGATCACCGAGATGGCTGATCTGGTGGCAGCCGGGTGCGTGGCGGTAAGCGATGATGGTAAACCGGTCAGCGATGCCAACCTGATGAGGAATGCCCTTGAGTATGCCAAGATGTTCGACCTGCCAGTGCTGTCCCATTGCGAGGATCGCAGCCTGAGCCGAGATGGTCAGATGCATGAAGGATACCATTCCGTCATCTACGGCTTAAAGGGCATACCAACGGCGGCTGAGGAGATAATGGTAGCCCGGGACATCGTCCTGGCTGAATTGACCAGGGGCAGCGTCCATATCTGTCATGCTTCCACCCGCGGTTCCATGGACCTGATAAGAGGAGCCAAAGCCCGCGGGCTCAATGTTACCTGTGAGGTTACGCCCCATCACCTGGTCTTGACCGATGAGATAGTGGGCGATTATGATACCGATACCAAAGTCAACCCACCCCTGCGCTCATCTGAGCACCTGGAGGCATTGCGGACAGCGCTGCAGGACGGAACGATCGACTGCATTGCTACCGATCACGCTCCCCATCACTTTGAAAGCAAAGATTGTGAATATGAGCTGGCATCGTTTGGGATATCGGGACTGGAGACAGCGGTGGCGGTGATAATGGATGCCCTGGTGAGCAAGGATATTCTGGACTGGAGTGAGATGGTGGAGTTGTTTACCATCGGGCCGGCCGAGGTACTGGGCATCGACAAGGGAACCCTGGACGTCGGCACCGATGCTGATATCACTATTCTGGACCCGTTGGCGATTAAAACGGTCAACCCGGCTGACTTTTATTCCAAGGGAAAAAATACCCCGTTTAAGGGCAGGACACTGAAAGGCTGGCCCTGGATGACGATAGTCAAAGGTCGGATAGTCGCCCAGGAAGGCCGGATGGTCTAATACTAATTGAAGGATGGATATGATGTCTGGATTGGAAAAAGGCAAAGTGCTGGATAACCGACAGGTGGCCAGCGACTGGTATGTGATGGATGTGGCGGCACCGGCTACCGTTGGACGATGCCAACCGGGTCAGTTCCTGCATATCCGCCCCACGGATACCCATGACCCTCTGTTGCGCCGGCCCTTAAGCATATACGATGTATTGGCTGACAGCGGGATCATTTCCCTGCTGTACCGGGTGGCTGGACGCGGTACCAGTCTTCTGGCCAAGATTCCGGCGGATGATTACATCGATATAATGGGGCCCTTAGGCAAGGGCTTTACCTTAACTGCTTCACCCCAAAAAGCACTTTTGGTTGGGGGTGGGGTGGGGGTTGCCCCCCTTATGTATCTGGCCCGGGCAGCAATGGAGAGAGGAAGCCAGGTAAGGCTGCTGTTTGGGGCAGCCCAAGAAGCGCAGCTGGGAGCTGCCCAAAGATTCGAGAATATAGGTGTAGATGTTAAGGTAGCCAGTATGGATGGAAGCCGGGGATACCATGGCCTGGTCACCGATCTGCTGGGTCAAGAGGACCCGGGCGACTATGACCAGGTCTATACCTGCGGCCCCACCCCGATGATGGCCTTGGTTTGCCGGTGGGCCAATGACAATGACGTATGGGGTGAGGTTTCCCTGGAAGAACATATGGCATGTGGAGTAGGCGCCTGCCTGGGATGCGCCTGCCAGCTCGATCTCTTGCAGCCCGGCTATATTAAAATCTGCAAGGATGGACCGGTTTTCAATATGAAGTCGATCCGACTTCAATCTGGCCATTGGGGAGAGGAGTTTGCCGGCAATGAATAACAGTGACCAACGCTTTCTTGACCTCAGTACCGACTTGGGCGGGATCAAAATGAGCAACCCGGTGGCGGTAGCTTCGGGTACCTTTGGTTATGGCCGTGAATATGAGGATTACCTTGACATTGCGGCCATCGGTGCGGTCATCGTCAAAGGCACCACCCTGGAGCCTCGATTCGGCAATCCTCCGCCGCGGATTATCGAGACCCCCGCCGGTATGCTCAATGCGATCGGCCTTGAAAATCCTGGTGTGGATGTCTTCCTGAACGAATACCTGCCCTATCTGCGGGCCAAGCAGGTCACCGTCATAGCCAATCTGGCCGGCAACAGTATCGACGACTACGCCGCGGTAACGGCCAAACTGGAAGGGCATACCGGTATTGCCGGTATCGAACTCAATATATCCTGTCCCAATGTGAAAAAAGGCGGTCTCCAATTTGGAACCGATCCCTTGATGGTTAAACAGGTGGTGGAAGCGGTTAAGAAGGAAACCTCCTTGCCGGTGATGCCCAAATTGAGTCCCAATGTAACAAATATCGTTGAAATCGCCCACGCTGCCCGGGAAGGCGGCGCTGACGCTCTCTCCATGATCAATACCCTCATGGGCATGGCCATCGATATCGAACACCGCCGACCGGTGCTGGCCAATATCTTTGGCGGTTTGTCCGGACCGGCTATCAAACCAGTGGCCTTACGTATGATCTATCAGGTCCATCGGGAAATGGATATTCCCATTCTGGGGGGAGGGGGAATCATGGATGCCGGTGACGCCCTCCAGTTTATTATGGCCGGGGCTTCGGCGGTATCCATCGGCACCGGCAACTTTGTCAATCCTCGGGCGGCCTTGGATGTATTACTGGGTATCCAGGAATATTTGCATTCTCACGGGATTGAAAGGATAAGTGAATTGGTGGGGGCTGCGGTACAGAGATAACCTTGTAGTGAATATTGAAGGAGGATTGAGATGCAAGCCAAGGACAGGATTGTTTTAGCCCTCGATGTTGACACAGCTGAGGAAGCCCTGCAGTTGGTCAAAAAGCTAAGCGGCCAGGTGGGAGTTTTCAAGATAGGCATGCAGCTATACAACGGATTGGGGCCGGATATCATCAACCGGGTACATGATCTCGGCGGCCAAGTTTTTCTGGATCTCAAACTGCACGACATTCCTAATACGGTAGCTTCGGCAGCCCGGGTGATCACCCGACTTAATACGTTTATGTTCAATATCCATGCAGCCGGAGGCCGGGAGATGATGAGCCAGGCGGCTCAAGCCGCCCGCAGTCAGGCAGAGCTTCTGGGCATAGCGCCGCCGCTGCTATTGGCAGTGACTGTTCTCACCAGTATAGGACCGAAGGAATTGACCGACGACATGTTGGTCACCGGTTTGAGTGTGGAGGAATTAGTGGTAAAATGGGCATTGATGGCTCAGCAATCAGGTATCGGCGGGGTGGTCTGCTCACCCCAGGAGATCGTGCCCATCCGCAAGGCTTGCGGTCCCGATTTCAAGATCGTTACCCCGGGAATCAGGCCGCTGTGGTCAGCCGCCAATGATCAGAAGCGGATCACTACCCCGCGGCAGGCACTGGACCAGGGAGCAGATTTCATGGTCATAGGCCGACCCATAGTCCAGGCCGACGATCCAGTTGCGGCCGCCCAAAGAATAGTAGATGAATTGGAGGCTAGATGATGTTAAGCCAGGAAGAAGCGATTAGTATATTCACCCGCTCCGGGGCATTGATGGAAGGCCATTTCAAACTGACCAGCGGCCGCCACAGCAATCGTTACATGCAGTGCGCCCAGGTTTTGCAGTATCCGCAATTTACCGAGCAGCTGGCCGCCCATATAGCTGAAAAATTCGCCGCCGACAAGATAGAGGTGGTCATTGGTCCTGCCATGGGCGGAATTATTGTGGCCTATGAAACAGCCCGCCAGCTGAAGGTGCCGGGTATCTTCTGTGAACGGGAAAACGGGCAGATGGCCTTGCGGCGCGGCTTCACCCTGCAGCCGGGCAGTCGGGTTCTGGTGGTCGAAGATGTAGTCACTACCGGGGGATCAGTTGTGGAAGTAATGGAAATAGTTCGGGCCACTGGTGCTGAGGTGATTGGAGTTGGAGTCCTGGTCGACCGCAGTGCCGGCCAAGTCGATTTCGGTGTTCGCAAGGAAGCGGTACTGACCATGGATATCGAATCGTGGCCCCCCGATGATTGCCCCTTGTGCAGAGAAGGACGGGGAGAGGCCATTAAGCCCGGCAGCCGTAGTTAACGGGGGTAGATATTTAATGAAGACATTTCTGAACGGGCAGGAGATGCAGTTCGTCGAGGGTGGTTATAAATACGTATTTTTAAAACCATACCGGAATTTCCAGGAAAAGACCATCAATAAAGACAATGGCGACAAGATGCACCTGGAATTCTACGATAACGGTGTGCAAATAAGGACCTTGGTCACCAAAGAGGAAGTGGCCACCATTGTTAACCGGGATATAGCTATAGATAAAGTCCATAACAAGATCTATATACTGGAAGAAGGTAACGAAGCCAGGTGCAACGAAGACGGCTCAGTTGATATAATAAAGTAAGACCAGATTTCGGGAGGTGAGGCACATGGATGATACGATGATAATCGATGCTGATCACCGGGCCATGGAAGAGAGGCTGCGGGAAAGCGAAGAGAAATACCGGCTCTTGTTTGAAACAGCCAACGACGGCATCCTCCTGATCGACAAGCTCAATATCATAGACTGTAACCGTCGGGCTGCCGAAATATTTGGTGTGCAACTGGAAAAACTGCGCGGTTCTTCGGCCAAGCAATTTATTCCCCCGGTCCAGTTGGATGGGCGCAATACATTCAACATACTGAAAGAGAACGGTGAGCGGGTACTGCAGGGAGAAGCGATGTTGTTCGAAATCGGCCTGTGCCGGGCGGACGGAAGCCCGGTGGATGTGGAGATAAGCTTGAACCATATCCAGTTACGGGACAAGACTCTGGTCCAGGTGTTGGTGCGCGACATCACCGACCGCAAGGAGATGGAGGAATGGCTGCGTTATCTCAATCTGCATGATAAACCAACCGGGCTTTACAACCGCAACTACTTCGAAGAAGAGATGGAACGGCTGCAGAGCGGCCGGTTTGACCCGGTTGGCATCGTAGTTTGTGATGTGGATGGATTAAAACTGGTGAATGATAATCTGGGCCATCAGGCTGGGGATCAATTGCTCTCGACCGTAGCCAATATCCTGTTGCGTTCGTTCCGGTCCAGCGATGTGGTGGCCCGGATCGGCGGGGACGAGTTTGCCATATTACTGCCCCAATGTGTCCCCGAAGCTGTAGAAGCAGCCTGTCAGCGCATCCGTGAACAGGCGGCCGCTTCCCGCCAGCACACCCCACCGGTCCCCGTAAGCCTGTCTCTGGGCTGGGCGGTAAAGACCAGCGCCCGGGAAAATATGGAGGATGTGTTTAAAGAAGCCGACAATCTGATGTACCGGGAAAAACCTCATAATCGGGAAAAATTCAGAGAGTTCTTCAACCAGAATTATGTCAAGACCGATACTCCTTAGTAGCTGCCATATCTGTTGACTGTTCAACCAAGTCCTCATTGGGGACCGCCATTAAGGTCCAGTAGTTATCATAAATGACCATGCCCGGCCTAGCTCCGCCGGGCTTTTTCACATTGGCGCGGAAAGTGTAATCGACAGGTGTTTTGGCTGATGTGGACGCCTGGCTGAAACGGGCCGCCAAACTCGCTGCCTCTTCCAGGGTGCGATCCGGCACCTGGTCGATGGAAGTTATGTGGGCCGGCAGACTTATTATGACGTGGCTGCCGGGAATCTGTTGGGCATGCAGCCAGAGGTCGGTGCGTTTGGACTCCTTCAAAGTCAGTCGGTCATTCTGAAGATTATTGCGGCCAACTCTGATCTCCAAACCATCTGAAGACAGGAATTGCCGCGGTGTGCTCCGCTGAGGTTTCTTTTTGGCTCGGGCCGGAGCCGCCGCCAGATATTTTTCTTTCTCCAGTTCCTCAGTTATCTCGTCGATTTCGGCTGGACGGTCGGCCTGTTTGACCGCTACCGCCACCGATTCCAGATAATCTATGCCGTCTTGATTCTCTCTCATCATCCGTACCAGATGGCGTTTGGCCCCCTGGGCCTTGTTGTAAATCTTGAAAAAGCGCTGCGCATTTTGGATGGGCGTATAGCGGACATCCAGCGGCAGGGCAATCTCCTCACCAGTAATAAAATCGGGTACCATGGCGACCGTATCACCCTTTTTGAAGCGATGGGCATAGGAAGTCAATAATTCGCCCCAGGTTTTATACAGGTCTTTTTGGCCGGCCTCACTCAGGTCGCCCTCCTGCAAGAATTTCTTGCGATAGGCCTTTTGCAGATGCTCGTTGATCTTGCGGACCAGACTCTCCTGCATGGATTGCAGTCTCAGCTGGGTTAGCTTTTGGGTGAAAAACGTGTCATAGGCCTCGTTCATGGTGGGGTAGGTTTTCAATACCAGCCCGTCGGGTACCGCCATCGGCCGATAGGGCGAAAATTCTACCGGTGTCGACTTTCGATACTGTAGGGTGGGCTCACTGCTCCCCTGATCGATGTCTTGGATTAGAGCGCGGGTGGCCTGGTAAATCCGGTTCAGTTCATATTGGCCGCATTCACCTACCGAAGTACCGGTGGATAAACCGGCAGCCGAACATATATGCCGGGCGCTGAACGGACTGATTCCGGTATAAAGGTTGAATAGGGCGGTAGCGACATCCATGTTTTCGTCCTGTTTCCAAAAAGCGGCTGCAAACGATTCGAAATCGTCCGACAATGGCTCCAGCTTTCCCTGGGATGGGGGCGGAGAATATTCGCGGCCCGGTATTACCTCCCGCAAGGAGCTCATCTCGCTGTTGATCCTCTTAATGGCATCCAATACCATATTCGACTCCGGATTGATCAGGATGATGTTGGAGTGTCGCCCCATGAATTCACAGATCAGCAATTTGTCCTGCCATTCCCGGAAGTCGTTCATGGCCTCGATGCGTATTTGGATGATCCTTTCCATCCCTATCTGCTTGATCTCTTTGATCTTGCCACCTTCCAGGTATTTGCGCAGCAACATGCAGAAGCTGGAGGGGTGGGTGGGATTGGCTTTCCGCTCCTCGGTGAGATGGATGCGCGACCATTTCGCATTAGCTGATATAAGCAAGCGGGCCGAACCTCCCCTCGGTTGGCGGATGGAGAACACCAATTCATCCTTTTCGGGCTGATAAACTTTATCGATGCGGCTACCTTTTAGGCGCGGGTCGAGTTCGCGGCTTATAGCGCGTACAGCCAGACCGTCAAACGGCATTTTTATTCACCTCAATCAATAATTACCGCAATTATTATACTATAGAAAACCACCCTTGACAGCAGACCCTTTCTTGACTATCCCGCCAAAATAGATAAAAATATTCCTTAGGCAACAAGGAGGTAAGGCGATGGCGGCAGAAATCAGGGTTATCGTGTCGGGTGCCCTTGGTAAAATGGGGCAGGAGACAGCCCGGGCAGTTTATCAAGATGAGGAATTGACATTGGTGGGGCTGATAGATATCCGCGCCAAGGCAGCCCAGTCTGGCGAGGCTGCGGTACAATTGCCGATGCCGGTCGACAACGATCTGGAGGGGTGGCTGGAAAAACACCAGGCGGACGTCATGATCGATTTTACTAATCCCCAGGCAGTATATAACAACGCCAAAGCTGCCCTTCAACACGGGACAAACTGTGTCATAGGCACCACTGGATTGAATGAGGTGGAATTGAAGCAACTGGAACGGGCTGCGCTGGAGAATGGGGTTGGGGTGGCGGTGATCCCCAATTTTGCCATCGGGGCAGTACTGATGATGAAACTGGCCCAGGAAGCGGCTCAGTATTTTCCCGATGTGGAGATAATTGAGTTGCATCATGACCAAAAAATGGACGCTCCATCAGGGACGGCCATCAAAACCGCGGAGATGATTACCGAACACAGGCAACGCCGACCGCTTCGAAACAGCCGGGAGTTTGAGAAGATCGCCGGAGCGCGGGGAGGAGAACTCAACGGGATAAGGATTCACAGTGTTCGTCTGCCCGGTTTTGTGGCCCATCAGGAGGTCATCTTTGGGGGAGTAGGTCAGAGCCTGCGTATCCGTCATGATTCCATCGATCGAATAGGATTCATGCCGGGAGTGGTCATGACAGCCAAGAAGATAATGGATACCAAAGGCTTGGTCTATGGTTTGGAAAAATTGTTATAACCACTACCATCAGTACTGCTGAGGATTGACTCCTTTGTATGCTGAAGCCGTCGCCTGTCCCTGAATTATTCCCAAAATACTATGGTCTGAATCGATGAGAGCGCAAGCTCTCTTTTTTCTTGGTTACGAGCAAATGGTGGGACAGACACAGGTTTATGCGCAGTACATATAATGCTATTAACTCTAGTCACAGAGTAAAAACCCGGAGGTGGACTTAGGTGTGTTCAATCCTGTCTGGAATCAAGATAGC
Organism: uncultured Syntrophomonas sp.; assembly: GCA_964494735.1. Taxonomy (GTDB): domain Bacteria; phylum Bacillota; class Syntrophomonadia; order Syntrophomonadales; family Syntrophomonadaceae; genus PHAA01. Next base: position 90,350 of record CAZBSD010000005.1, on the reverse strand, counting down.
GGTGATTGGTGGAGATGACCGGGAACTGATCCTGGTGGAAGAGTTGGTTAGACGCGGTGCTACTGTTGTAGTAACCGGATTTCCCAAAGAACGGGTCTGCCACGGGGCCTTTGTAGTGGGCGGCGTTGAGCAGGCCTGCAAGGACATCGAGGTATTGATATTGCCTTTGCCGGGTACCAGCGAGAAAGGGGTGGTCAGGGCCGTCTATTCTGATCAGGAACTGCTGCTGACTGAACCCGCGATAGTCAGTATGGCCCCGAACGCCTTGGTGATCATAGGATCGGCCCGCAAGTTCCTGAAGGACTGGGCGGAAAAATACCGGTTCAGACTGTTGGAGATCGTGGAGATGGATGAGATCGCTATCCTGAATTCCATCCCGACCGCGGAAGGTGCGCTGCAGATAGCCATGGAAGAGACGTTAAGCACCATCCACGGCAGCCGTACCAGCGTTATCGGTTTCGGTCGGGTAGCCGTCACCATGGCGGCAACATTGAAAGCCTTGGGAGCAGAGGTGACCGTAGTAGCACGCAATCCCGGCCAATTGGCGCGGGCTTACCAGATGGGCTGCAGCCGGGCGACCTATGACGACATGCATGAGATCATGCGCAATAGTGACATCGTTTTCAATACCGTCCCCCAAATGATCCTGAACCGCGAGGTACTCAAATACGCCAATCCTGATATTTTGATAGTTGACCTGGCCACTCAGCCGGGTGGGACTGATTTTGAAGCGGCCAATGCCTATGGGTTGAAGGCCATCCTGGCTCCAGGTTTACCCGGCAAAGTGGCCCCGGTATCGGCTGGAAAGATCCTGGCCGATGTAGTACCGAGGATATTGATAGCCGAGTTCTCGCCATCCGAAAAAGAACTGCAGTTTGGTTCGTAGGGGGTGATCAGAATGAATGAAACAAGATTGACCGGAGTAAAGATAGGAACAGTATTGACCGGTTCACATTGCACCATGGATGCAGCCCGTCAACAAATCGTGAATCTAATCGCTGAGGGGGCAATAATCTACCCGATCATCTCCAACTCGGTCGATACCACCGACAGCAGATTTTACCAGGCTGCCGACTTAAAAGAATTCCTCCAGGGCATAACCGGCAAAACGATCATTAACACTATCACCGGGGCTGAACCGATCGGCCCCCAGCGCCTGCTGGATTTGGTTATTGTAATGCCGGCCACCGGCAATACCATAGCCAAATTGGCCAATGGCATAGTTGACACCCCAGCCTTGATGGCTATAAAAGCGCACCTGCGCAACCAGCGACCGGTTGTTATTGCCATCTCGACCAATGACGCCCTAGGTATTAACGCCCGTAATCTGGGTATGCTGCTGAACATGAAAAACATCTTTTTTGTGCCCTTCCGCCAGGATGATCCTTTTCAAAAAGGCAATTCATTGGTAGCCAATTTGGACCAGGTAGTTGATACAGCCGTGTGTGCATTGCAGGGTAAGCAGGTACAGCCACTTTTACTGGGAACATTGTAGATGATTCTGTGATTATGTTAGAATATGAAAGCATAATCATAGATAACGCAATGTGCAGGAGGTAGTAACGTGGCTGACAATGTAAAACTAGCTGTAGTTGGAGCTACGGGTGCAGTCGGACAGGAGATGCTCAAAGTCCTGGAGGAAAGAAATTTCCCCGCCGGAGAACTGTTATGCTTGGCTGACCCCAGTGAGGCTGGCACCAAGCTCAAGTTCAAGGGTCAGACTTTAACCGTGGGCATCGCTGATGCACAGGCGTTTAAACGATCTGACCTGGCTTTATTTGCGGTTGGAACCGACATCAGCCGGACGTTGGCCCCGGTAGCAACAGCCAACGGTTGTGTAGTCATCGATAACAGCTATGCTTTCCGCCTGGAACAAGACGTGCCCTTGGTAGTCCCTGAGGTTAACGCCGCGGCTATAGCCTCTCATAAGGGTATTATTGCCAATCCCAACTGTTCGACCATCATAATGGTGGTAGCCATCAACCCCATTCATTTGGCAGCCGGGATCAAAAGGGTAGTCGTCTCCACCTATCAGGCCGTCTCTGGGGCTGGTAAGGCAGGGCTGGACGAACTCTACCAACAGGCCCGCGATTATCTTCAGGACGGCCAGGTAACGCCCCAGGTTTTCCAACACCAGATTGCCTTCAATCTGATACCGCATATTGATGAATTTGTTCAGGCCGATTATACCCGCGAAGAGATGAAGCTGGTCTGGGAGACCCGCAAGATCATGGGTATTGCTGATCTAAAGGTGGCGCCTACCGCGGTACGAGTTCCGGTTTTCCGCAGCCATTCAGAATCCATCAATCTGGAAACGGAAAGACCGTTGGGAGCCGATGAAGCCCGTAAGGTTCTGCAATCCGCCCCGGGAGTGGTGGTTATGGACGACCCCGGCGCCAAAGTATATCCGATGCCCCTCTGCACCTCACACCGCGATGAGGTTTTCGTAGGCCGGATAAGGAAGGATATCTCCGTTGAAAACGGCTTGGCCATATGGGTGGCGGCTGACCAGATCCGTAAGGGCGCGGCCACCAACGCCATTCAGATCGCGGAGATTGTTGTGGCTCAAAACCTATATTAGGAAGTGAACCTATTGAAGATTTTAGTTCAGAAGTTCGGCGGAACATCCCTGGCGACCAACGAATTAAGATCTAGGGTATGCGATATAGTAGCAGATGCCAAAGCAGCCGGTTATGCATCAGTAGTGGTAGTCTCAGCCATGGGCCGTGAAAACGCCGCCTATGCAACTGATACCCTGATCAATCTGGTCAAACAGGTCAATCCTGAACCCTTGCCGCGGGAACTGGATATCCTTTTGTCATGCGGGGAAACCATCTGCGGTGTGCTGCTGGCCAATCAGCTAACCGCCCAGGGGATGCCGGCAACATTCCTGAACGGAGAACAGGCGGGTATAGTTACCGACGGTAATTTTGGTGATGCCCACATCCTTTATGTGAAACCCCAGAAGATAATGGACTACCTTGAGCAAGGCTTGGTAGCGGTAGTGGCCGGATTCCAGGGAATTAGTGACAGCGGCGACCAGACCACCTTGGGTCGCGGCGGCAGTGATACTACCGCAGCGGCTTTGGGAGTAGCCTTGAATGCAGAATATATTGATATCTATACCGATGTCGAGGGGGTTATGACGGCTGATCCGCGTATCGTTGACAACGCGCGCCTGCTCGATTCGATAAATTATAATGAGATATGCCAACTGGCCCGTGATGGTGCCAAAGTAGTCCATCCTCGGGCAATTGAAATTGCCATGCAGAAGGGAACCCCCCTGCGGATCCGTTCCACTTTCCTGGATTCGCCCGGGACTTTTGTATCCAATCAAGTCTACACTATCAACGAACCGGTCAAGATCATCAGTGATCGCCTGATCACTGGGATCACCTATACATCCAATGTAGTGCAGATCAAAGTAGAGCAAGACCAGAGTCGTCTTCAGGGCAGGACTGACTTGACGGTATTTAAGGCTATGGCCGGGGCGAATATAAGCGTCGACTTTATTACCGTTCAGCCATCGTCGATTATGTTCACCGTCAGCCGCGAAAAAGCCCAACGGGCCGAAATAATATTGAAGGAACTGGGATTGAATCCGGACATGGAGATCAATTGCGCCAAGGTTGCCGTGGTTGGGGCAGCCATGACCGGGATCCCTGGTATAATGTTTAAAGTAGTCGAGGCTCTGGAGGAAAAGGACATCGATATACTGCAAGCCGGAGACTCGTATACCAACATATGGTGCCTGGTTAAGCAGGAAGATATGAAGAAAGCAGTACAGGCCTTACATGATAAGTTCGAGCTGGGTAATTATTAGTTAGAGAAAGATGGGGATGAGGATATGAGCTTTAGAATGTTTACGGCTATGGTAACACCCTACGATGATCAACTGCAGGTAAATTATGAGAAGGCCGCTGAATTGGCCCAATTCCTGGTCGAGCGTGACAGTGACGGTATTGTGGTAAGCGGTACTACGGGAGAATCACCGGTGCTCAGCAAGGACGAGAAATTGCAGCTTTTTGCCCAGGTCAAGGCTGCCGTGGGTGATAAGGCAGAGGTTTGGGCCGGTACCGGTTCGTATAATACCCAGGAGACCATACAACTCAGCCAGGGAGCCGAAAAACTGGGCGTGGACGGCCTATTACTAGTGGTGCCTTATTACAATAAGCCCTCCCAGGAAGGTCTGTACCTGCATTATAAGGCGGTGGCCGAGAGCGTCTCCATCCCTATCATGCTCTACAACATACCGAGCCGCACCGGTATCAATATGCTGCCGGAAACGGTTGCCCGGCTGGCGGCGCTTGATAATGTTGTGGCACTGAAGGAATCGACCGGGATGATGGATCAGATGTCGGTTTTGAAGAACATATTGCCCGAGAAAGTGTCTGTATACTCTGGGGATGATTCCTTGACCCTGCCCATGCTGGCATTGGGGGGGCAAGGGGTTGTGAGCATCGCCTCCCACGTGATCGGCCCGCAGATAAAACAGATGATGGAAGCCTTCGCGGCAGGAGACGTAAAGGGTGCCCAAGCGCTGCACAATGAGCTGTTCGGAATGTTCAAGGGTCTGTTTATCACTACCAATCCGGTACCGGTGAAACAGGCTTTGAATCTCATGGGCATGGATGTGGGCGGGGTGCGCCTACCCATGTGCGGGGCCAACGTAGGTGAGATCACCCAATTGAAACAATTGTTGACCAGTTACAATCTCTTGTAGACCTATTAATCAAGTTTTTGTGCCTTATACCTGTATTCATAACAGCCGGAACCTTGTGGCCGGCTGTTTTGCTGTTCAAATAAAGACAGCACATGGGCTGCTGAACGCCTGGCTGGATGTGCAGTTGGGGCCGAGACTTCGGCTTCATTTATTAGTAACCAATCGGTTGAATCGGATTCATCAATGGTCTATAATTATCTGGACGGATAATGAGCGGATTTAAGTTGTTAATAAATAATTGAATAATGTGGAGGTGTTTGGGTGCCTGATGATGCACGGCTGAACATAATTCCCCTGGGCGGTATGGGGGAAATCGGCAAAAACATGATGGCAATCAGATACCAGGATACTATTGTAGTCATCGATTGCGGACTCATGTTTCCCGAGGACGAGTTGCTGGGTATTGATATAGTCATTCCTGATATTTCTTATCTGATTGAAAACAAAGACAAGGTCAAAGCTATCCTATTAACCCACGGGCATGAAGATCATGTGGGGGCATTGCCTTATGTCCTCAAGGAGATCAACCCTCCTATCTATGGCAGCAAGCTGACCCTGGGCATAGTGGAAGGAAAACTGAAGGAGAACAGCCTGGGTAATGTCCGGTTGAACATCGTCCGTCCCCGGGACATTATCAAAATCGACCAGCTGGAGATCGAATTCTTCCGAGTCAGTCACAGCATACCCGATGCACTGGGGATAGCCATCCATACTCCCTTGGGTATCATATTTCATACCGGCGACTTCAAAATCGACCAGACGCCCGTGGATGGACAAGTCATAGATTTCCGCAAGATGGCGGAACTGGGCGAAAAAGGTGTGCTGGTGATGTTGAGCGACAGCACCAATGCCGACCGACCTGGGTTCACACAATCCGAAAAGGTGGTGGGACGCACCTTCGATGAAGTCTTCGGCAGGTGTGAAGGGCGGATTATAGTAACCACTTTCGCTTCCAACGTCCACCGTATCCAGCAGGTAATCGATACCGCCGTCAAATATGACCGCAAGGTAGCGGTGGTAGGCCGCAGTATGGTGAATAATGTGCGGATATCAGTCCAGCTCGGCTATATCGATATTCCTGACAACACCTTGATCGAGTTGGAGGAGATCAACCGCTATCCCCCTGAAAAGCTGGTTATCGCCACTACCGGGTCGCAGGGGGAACCCATGTCGGCTTTGACCCGGATGGCGACTGCCGACCATCGCTGGGTGGGTATCAACAGCGGTGATACGGTAATCATTTCGGCAACCCCAGTCCCCGGCAATGAAAAAATGGTTTCCCGGACTATCGACCTGTTGTTCAAGCAGGGTGCCGAGGTTATCTACGAACGGGAGATGGGGGTACACGTTTCCGGACATGCTTCCCAGGAAGAATTGAAATTGGTCTTGAACCTTATTAAACCCCGCTATTTTATCCCGGTCCATGGCGAGAGCCGGCATCTCACCAAACACGCCAAGATCGCTGCCAGTCTGGGAATTCCCATGTCACGGATCTTCGTGGTGGAGAATGGACAAATAGTCGAGATCAGTAAGAAGAAAGCCCAGGTAGCCGGCAAGGTTACCGCCGGTAAGATATTGGTGGATGGACTGGGGGTGGGCGATGTTGGTAATATCGTGCTGCGCGACCGGCGCCAATTGTCCCAGGACGGCATCATGATCGTGGTGGTTTCGATCAACAAAGAGACCGGCGAGATCGTTTCTGGTCCGGATATAGTGACCAGGGGCTTCGTCTATGTACGGGAATCGGAGCAGCTTATTGAAAACTCCAGGCTCAAGGTCCGTGAAGCCATGGAGCAGTCAGCCCGCAAGAATGTCACCGAATGGGCAATTATAAAATCTCAGATCCGCGACAAGCTGGGCAAGCATCTTTTCGAGGTGACCGGACGGCGTCCGATGATAATGCCCATAATTATGGAGATCTAGCGGCATTGTCCCTAGCCATGGTATTTTCGACCCGACCATCCCTCGCTGGCAACGGCGGGGGATTTTTTTGTTGACCCATTTCGCGAAACCTGACAGTAAGATGGGCGGATGTATGTTTTGATGGGGTTGCGGCAAATCTAAGAAAAATCATGCCAACGTAGAAAGGGGTACATCCACTTGAATGAGAATCCGGAGACCCAGGCGCCTGAACAGAACCCCAAACTCGAGAATATAAAGGAACTGGGCCAGGTAGAGATACCGAATTTTAAGAGCGACTTCCATTGTCTGACTATCGCCGGTCAGGTAGAAGGCCACCTGGTCCTGCCACCCCAGAACAAGACCACCCGCTACGAACATGTAATACCGCAGTTGGTAGCCATAGAAGAGAATCCCCAGATCAAAGGGCTGCTTATTGTCCTCAATACGGTCGGGGGCGATGTCGAGGCGGGCCTGGCGCTGGCTGAAATGATCGCTGGCTTGTCCAAACCAACCGTATCGATTGTGGTTGGAGGAGGGCATTCGATCGGATCCAGCATCGCGGTGAGCACCGATTATACCTTTATCGCCCCCACTGCTACCATGACCATCCACCCCATTCGGCTGACCGGATTGGTTATAGGGGTACCACAAACGTATGAATACCTCGACAAGATGCAGGACCGGGTGGTCAAATTTGTAGTTGAGCACTCCCATATCAGCGAGGCCAAATTCCGCGAACTGATGTTCAGGACTGGGGACCTGGCTCGCGACATCGGTACGGTCCTGGTGGGCCGTGATGCGGTGGATTGCGGTCTTCTCGACCAAGTTGGGGGAATCGGTGACGCCTTGCGCAAACTGCACGAACTCAAAGACGGCGGAGGATTCATGCAATGATCATCTATCTGCCTGATCCCCAAGACATCATCAATGCGGTTGAATACCGGGAAACGGTGCAGATCCCGCTGCCATCGGGCGGATTTGTCAGTGCTGAACCACTTGCCTATAATCAGGCCAGGGTTATCGGAGTAAACAGCACCGACCCGATGGATTACATGGACCAGAAATATCAGCCGGGTATGATCATATCTCGGTAACCGGGTTGTCATCCCTGATTGTTAAAACATGGGCACGTTCGATGGAGCGTGCCCTTTTATTAGTAATTTTTCACAAACAGCTATGCTATAATTACTAGAGCATTTATGGGGAGGCTATCCAATTGACGATCATACAGGCGCTATTTTTGGGCATGCTGCAGGGGCTGACCGAATTTTTGCCGGTCAGCAGCTCGGGACACCTGGTTATCTTTCAACATATCTTCGGCATCAACGAAGGTGCGTTGACTTTCGATGTGCTGCTCCATATGGGTACCCTGTTGGCCGTTTTGGCAGCCTTTTGGGACGACATCTATGCCATCCTGAGGCGGCCCTTTTGCCGGCTTACCTATTTGATAGTAGTTGGGTGCATACCGGCAGGACTGATGGGATTTTTTCTCCAACCCTATTTTGAGAAGGCCTTCGAGTCGTTGTTGGTGGTCGGCATCGGTTTATTGATCACTGGTTGGGTGCTCAAATTCTCCGAAAAAGTGGCTGATAATTCTCTTAATATGAAGGACGTGGAGGAAACTTCCTACTGGGATGTGTTGTTCATCGGCCTCTTGCAGGGGATCGCCATAATCCCGGGAATCTCCCGCTCCGGCTCCACCATCGCCGGCGGACTGCTGGCCGGACTGGACCGCACCTTCGCCGCCCGCTATTCATTCCTGGTGGCCATCCCGGTAATCATGGGGGCCGGTTTGGTACAGTTGAAGGACATGCCCGCAGAAGGTTTAAGCGGCGGTGTGCTGCCATATATAGTGGGACCGCTGACCGCAGCGGTGTTTGGATTTTTGGCCATAAAGATAGTCATGCGCCTGGTCCGTAACGGACGCTTGTCAGTTTTCTCCTATTATTGCTGGGGGGTAGGGACGCTCACTATCCTGGCTCATTTCTTGTTGTAAACCATGGGGCCGGCGAATGGGCGCGGATGCCTGGCGCAGAGCATATTTCGCAGCTTTATCCCAAGCAGAGGTACAGCTGCCTCAACTTACTGTTTTCCACAGGCGAATATTATTCTATTCATAAGGGTGAAAAAACATGGCCAGGAAAAAGGTCAGCCGGGTGAATAACCGGCCGATAGCCAACCATAGCTCCGCCCCGACAGAGACCCCACGCACACCTCTGCGGGCCGAGATAGCCTCCGCCATCTTGTTTATGCTGGCGGTATTTATCTTGGTCGTTCTGAATAATTCCGACGGCATCGCCAGCGACCGGCAGTTTATAGGAGTACTGGGCACATACCTGTCGATCGTTCTCAAGGCCTTATTCGGCACGGTGGCCATTATCGCCCCTATAGCGCTGCTCTTCTGGTCCATACACCTGGGTATTTTCAAGAAATGGTGGTCCATCCGCATGTGGGGGCTGGTCATACTGATATTGTCCATTCTGGTGTATGTGAGCATTTTCCAGATACCCCTGGGCTTGAATCCGTGGGAAGCCGCACTGAAGGGGATGGGGGGCGGTTACCTGGGCGGAGGGTTGGGTTATGTGACCTTTAGACTGTTGGGCAGGTTGGGAACTGCCGTCCTCTTGGTCCTGTGCCTGTTGCTGTCGGTGGTGATGATCCTTGAGAAGTCCCTGTCGGAAATAACCACACTTGTCTGGGCCCGGTTAAAGATCCTCAAAAACAATCTCTCCGAGCTCATGTTCTACAATCAGGAGCCGGCAGCCAATCCGCTGACTCCATCACTGACCAGTGAAGCCGTGATCATCAATGGCGAAACCAGACATGGTCCAAGCGGGGACCAACCGATAATGGTCAGCCATCCTATTCCGGACCGCCCCGTTAAAGAGGTAGCGGTGACGAAAAGCCGGGCTTCCAGCCAATTGGAACTGGTCCACCGCAATCGGGAAGACGCCAGCACCTACATCAAGCCTTCCATCGAGATGCTGGCGGCGGTTGAAAGCGACCGCTCCATAGACAAGAAAAACATCAAGGACAGTATCGCGGTATTGGAAGACACCTTTGCCAGCTTCGGGGTAAGCGTCAAAGTCAACCAGGTCAGTTGCGGACCGGCGGTGACTCGTTATGAACTTACCCCCGCGCCTGGGGTCAAGATAAGTAAAATAATAAGTCTCACCGACGACCTGCAATTGAATTTGGCTGCCCCGGGTATACGCATAGAAGCCCCTATACCTGGCAAGTCGGCCATCGGCATCGAGGTGCCCAGTTCCAAAGTCGGAAGCGTTGGACTGCGCAACATATTGGCAGCCTTATCTTTCAAGAAGCTCAACAGTCCCCTGGCTATCGCCCTGGGAGAGGATATCTCCGGCAATCCGGTAGTGGCTAAACTGAGTGACATGCCGCATCTCCTCATAGCCGGATCGACCGGTTCAGGCAAAAGCGTATGCCTGAACAGCATCATCATCAGTCTGCTCTACAACGCCGCTCCTGATGAATTGAAACTGGTTTTCATCGACCCCAAAATGGTAGAGCTGACGGTATACAACGGCATTCCCCACCTCATGACCCCAGTAGTCACCGATCCCAAGAAGGCTGCAGTGGTACTGCGTTGGATGACCACGGAGATGGAGAAACGCTACAAGATGTTTGCCGACCTGGGTGTCCGGGATATATACCGGTATAACCAATCCGCTCCGCCTCTGCCCTTCATTGTCATAGTGATCGATGAACTGGCCGACCTGATGATGATCTCTCCAGTCGAGGTGGAAGATTCCATCTGCCGGCTGGCTCAGATGGCCCGGGCCGCCGGGATGCACCTCATTGTTGCCACGCAGCGGCCATCGGTGGACGTGGTGACCGGTATAATTAAAGCCAATATCCCCTCCCGGATAGCCTTCGCAGTCTCTTCCCAGACCGACTCCCGAACCATCCTGGACATAGGCGGAGCGGAAAAACTTCTCGGTAAAGGGGACATGCTATTCTCACCGGTAGGCGCGGTCAAACCTCACCGGGTACAAGGGGCCTTTGTGTCTGATCGTGATATCGAAGCTACCGTTAATTTCATTAAAAGCCAGACCGCCAGCGGTGAAAATGTAGACCAGTTTCACGATATCGAGCTGACCCTGGAGCAATCCGATTACGACGGCGGAGACGAACTCTTCTGGGAAGCGGTACGGGTTATCGTGGAAAATCAGAAGGCCTCCGTCTCTTTTCTACAGCGGAAACTAAGGGTAGGCTACGCTCGAGCCGCCCGTTTGATGGATATTATTGAAGAAAGAGGCATCGTTTCCGAGGCTGATCCCAACAAGAAACGGGAAATCCTGATTGATGAGCAACAATTGGAAAAACTATACGCTAATAAATAAACTATGTTAGTATGGGCGTAAGCATATATAAGGTTCATTGGGAGGCTGGTTATGAAGCTTACCGCCAGAGAGAAAGAGATAGTCGAAGCACTGCAGAAGGAACCGCTTATTTCCCAGGATGAACTGGCCCAGCATTTTGGCATCAGCCGCTCTTCGATAGCCGTCCATATATCCAACCTGATGAAAAAAGGAGTAATCCTGGGCAAAGGTTATGTATTCAATAAGAAGGTTTCCATTGTAGTTTTGGGCCAGGTTTACCTGGAGATAAGAGTACAAGGAGAGCCTGATAATAGCCGAATCGATATTCGTAACTCAGGATTTGCCTACGACGTCTGCCAGGCTTTGTTCGAGTATGGAGTCGGCTCCAAGCTGGTAACTATCGTGGGCAACGATGACATGGGTACCATCATCCTCGACCAGCTGAAGTCTATGGATGTGGATGTGGCCAACATATATCGGCACCCAACCAAAAGGACCTGTAAAAAGGTTCTTTCTCCCAGTGGTGTCCTTTTCAATGAAGGTTTTACGCAAGCTGATTACCAGCAGGCGATGGCAGCGCGGGAGTGGATAGCCGCCAATTGTGACTGGCTCTTGGTTGAGACCCCTTTCCTGGAATACATCGGCAGCCGATTGGCCGGCCGGCCAGACAAGAGCACCTGCATCTGTGCCACCTGGTATGTCGATGGGCGCCGTCCTCCCGCTCTCAACCGGGCCAATCTGCTGGTTCTGGGTGTGGATACATTTGATGATTATGATCGTTACGTGAACATAGGCTTGGATCTGCTTCAGGACGGAACTCAGAATACCATAATAAGCGATGGTAAACATAATATGGTCCTCATAAACCGCTCAGGGGTGGGGGACTATCCATTGCCGCCCAACCAATCCTTTGACAGCCGCCGGGAACTACATCTGTTTATGGCTGGTCTGGTTTACGGACTGTCGTCAGGTTATCCCATGCGACAAGCTATGAGAATCGCGAGCGGAACATCACAGGCCGTAGGTGAAAGAAACCTGGCCAACTAAATTGCAGACGGGGTGATTTCTATAGCCAGCTTTGGAGACAAGCTACGGGCGGAAAGAGAGAAACAGGGATACACTCTGGCCCAGGTTTCCCAGGATACCAAGATACGCCAGCATTACCTTGCTGCCCTGGAAAATGAAGACTTCGAGAGTCTGCCGGCCCGGGTATATTCGATCGGTTTCGTGGCCAGTTATGCCCGATTCTTAAAAATGGATGCCGACCGCCTGGTAAATGAATTTAAGAATCTGGCCTATACCAGCCCACCGGTCGAAGCTCCACCACCTGAACCAGTGTCGACAACCGCCTTTGGATTTCCTTGGCGCAACGTCCTGGCGGCGGCGCTGTTCCTAGTGGTAGCATTATGGTTAGGCAATTATGTGGCCGATTTCATTACCCAACGCAGTATAAACCCGCCCCCTCAAGTCCAGCAACCGGCTCCTCCGGCTGGGCAGGACAACCAAACAGCAGCGCCCGAGCAGATGACCTTGTCCATCGTGGCTTCGGAGCGGAGTTGGGTGCAGATAACAGTCGATGGGGCGGTACAGTTTGTTGGAATTATGGAACCCGGCGACAGTAAGGCCTTCACCGCCGCGGATGAGATACAACTGCGGACTGGCAATGCTGGAGGCATTGAGTTGCGACTGAATGGGGATCCAGTCGTAGCGTTGGGGACTTCCGGTCAAATAGCGGACAAGACCTTCACCAGGATCAGTGCCGGACCAGAAACCCCGGCGGTCACCGCTCTGAGTACAGGGGAGAGCCCGCACCCTCAGTTAAACCTGGTGGTTGAGGCTCGGCAGACAAGTTGGGTCCAGATAGAAGCTGACGGAAAGGTGATTTATGCCCAGAATATGGGCAAGGATGAGACCCAATCATTTATGGCCTCCGAACGGATCCGACTTAGGACCGGCAATGCAGGGGGAATAATTCTCAGTCTGAACGGCCAACCGGTTGAATCGCTCGGTTCCTCCGGTCAGATCGTGGAGAAGAAGTTTTTCATCGATGGCAGGGCAGAATAGGTGACTCAGGTAATGAAGGTTGGTTTCATAAGTCTGGGATGTTCCAAGAACCGGGTCGACACCGAGATAATGATCGCGACAATGAAAAAGGCCCATTACAGCATCAGCAATAAGCTGGAAAGAGCAGATATAATCATAATTAATACCTGTGGTTTCATTGATAGCGCCAAGGAAGAAGCCATCTCCACCATCATCGATACCGGCAAGTTAAAAGCAGGACAGCTGCAATATCTGGTGGCCACTGGCTGCCTGGCCCAACGATACGGTCAGGATCTTCTCGACCAGATGCCCGAACTGGATGGAGTGGTAGGAATATCCCGGTTCCTGGAGATAGACAAAGCGGTCAACCGGATGCTCACAGGAGAACGTCCTCTGATGGTGGGACCACCACCGGGGGAGTTTATCGAAACCGGACCTCGGGTGTTGACCACACCGGCAGGCTCCGCCTACCTGAAGATAACCGAGGGTTGTGACAACCGCTGCACATATTGCTCTATACCATCCATAAGGGGCAACCTACGTTCCCGCCTGGCGGCCGATATTGTCCTGGAAGCGCACGATCTGGTACGGCGAGGCGTTCGCGAACTGGTCCTGATCGGGCAAGATACAGCGGTATATGGAAGAGACCTGGGCGGCCCGGGCTTGCCCCATCTGCTGGAAGAAATGGCTGCAGTCGATGGACTGGAATGGATACGCCTTCTGTATCTTCACCCGGCTCACATAGACAGCAACCTGATCGAGGCGGTGGCTCACCAGGCCAAGGTCCTGCCCTATCTGGATATACCCATCCAGCATGCCTCGGACCCTGTTTTAAACAGGATGAACCGTCGCCACAACCTGGAACAGCTCGATTCATTGCTGTACGAACTGCGCGAGAAGATCGACCAACTGGTGCTCAGAACTACGGTTATGGTTGGTTTTCCCGGGGAGAGCGACCAAGATTTCGAGTCTCTGCTGGACTTTATTCATAGGGCCCAATTCGATTGGTTAGGGGCTTTCGCTTTTACTGCCCAAGAGGGCACTCCAGCTGGTCTTATGCCGGACCAGGTGCCGGAAGAGATTAAAATGGCCCGGCTGGATGCGGTCATGAACCTGCAGTTGGGCATTACCCGCGCTAAAAATGAGGCGCGGGTCGGGAAGGATGAGGACGTTTTGATTTCCTCCCGGGCCGGCAGCAACCTCTACTTGGGGAGGGCTTTTTTCCAGGCTCCCGAAGTAGATGGACTGACCATGGTCAAGAGCCAGGCCAGACTTGAAAAGGGGTCATTTATCAAAGTGCGGATGATCGGGGTCCGGGATTATGATATGATTGGGGAACCTTTTGATGAATATTCCGAATAGCATCACCATATTCAGGATCATACTGATTCCAATTATAGTAGTATTGATGCTGACCAACATTCCTTATGGAGGCACTCTGGCGGCAGCCATATTCCTGTTCGCGGCCCTTACCGACAGCTTGGACGGATACCTGGCCCGCAAATGGAAACAGACTACCAAATTGGGCGCCATCCTGGATCCGGTAGCAGATAAATTGCTCATCACAGCCGCATTGATCAGCCTGGTGGAGTTAGGCAAATTAGCCGGCTGGATTGCCATCGTAATCATAGGCCGTGAATTTGCTGTGACCGGCTTGCGGGTGGTCAAAGCTGAAGAAGGTTTGGTAATTCCGGCCAGTAAAATGGGTAAATTGAAGACTATCTCGCAGGTTACGGCGGTGATGGTCATCATGCTGGAGCATCTGGTTTACCCGCTGGCTAGCCTGCACCTGGGGCAATGGGTGATGTATATAGCGGTTTTGATCACCCTGATCTCGGGCATCCAATATTTTATGAAAAACAAGATCACATTTTAAGTATCACCAGTCTGCCCAAACGAAATCGGCCGGGACCAATAACCCACCCATGACCTTTCTAAAGGTAGAGCTCGGTAAGCTCACCCACGGATAGCCCATCCTGCTGCTGCCGCCTCTTTGTCTGGATATCCCTTATCTTTCCGCAACTTAAGTGCGAAATTGCTTATAATATTAGAAGACCAACCCGAATGGAGTTAGGAGTGGGACTGCCATACACCGCACATACTTGATCTCCACCGGCAATGAACTATTGTCGGGCGCTACCATCGACAGCAACGCAACATTTTTAACCACCCGGCTTACCGATATGGGCTTGCCGATTGTAGGCCGGTCTATTGTGGGGGATGACCGGCCATCATTGGAGAGGGCTTTCGCATCTGGAATAGCCACGGCCGATATAGTCATCAGCACCGGGGGACTGGGGCCCACATTCGACGACCTCACCAAGATAGTAGCCTGTGAAATGATGGGGTGTAAGCTGGAATTGCGGTCCGAGGAAGAACAGCGGCTGCGCCAATACTTTGCCGGTCGTAAGAGGCCTATGCCCGAGATCAACCTGCGCCAGGCCATGTTCCCGGCTGAAGCGGCAGTACTTGATAATCCGGTTGGCACCGCCCCGGGAATGTATCTCAACAAGAATGGGCGGTTGTTGATCCTCCTGCCCGGGCCGCCCCGCGAGATGAAGCGTATGTTCATTAATGAGGTTGAACCGCGGCTGCAATCGGATTGTAACATTAAAAACCGGCCGCTAAACAAGAGGACTATAAAAATACTCGGCTTGGGGGAGTCTCAAGTAGAGGAGATACTTAGCGACCTGTTGAATGCCCCGGAAGACATCTCCGTGGCCTTATTGGCTGTAGATGGCGAGATTCATGTCAAATTGACCCTTCCGACCGATGTTTCTGGTTCAGGTGGATACGACCGACTGGAATTACTGACCGGGTTGATTTTGGACCGCCTGGGGCATGATGTATTCGCTTGCGGCGATGACACCCTGGTCACAAAGACGGCTCGGTTGCTGCTGGAGCACAAATCCAGTCTTGCCGTAGCCGAATCGTGTACCGGCGGGCTGTTGGGCAAAATGATAACCGACCTGCCCGGCAGTTCCCAGTATTTCTGGGGTGGAGTAATATCTTATTCAGACCAGGCCAAACAACGTCTGTTAGGGGTAGGTGCTGCCACCCTGACTCAACATGGAGCGGTCAGCGCCCTGACCGCCCGCGAAATGGCGATGGGATTGAGTTTCGTTTCCGGTGCCGATTATTCCATTGCTATCACCGGATTAGCTGGGCCAGACGGCGGCTCCGAAGAAAAACCGGTTGGTCTGGTTTACATCGCCTTGGCTCACAAAAGCGGATGCGAGGTTAGGGAACTGCGTTTGGGACTTCCAGACCGGGAGCTGACACGGATCCTGGCGTCCAAATCAGCGCTTGATCTGTTACGCCGGCACATCGAGTATCACTGATAACAAGGCGGGGAGAGATGAGTCATGAGAATGTTCGTAGCCATAGCGGTTCCTGATAGTGTCAAGCAGCACGCCCGCATGATCAGAAATCATCTGGGGCACAGCCAACCGGATATAAAATGGGTCGAATACGAAAATTATCACCTAACAGTTAAATTCCTCGGCGACGTCAACGGTTCCGATGTCCCCGCGCTGAAGAAACAGCTCAGTCTGGCCGGCGATGCCGTCCCCCCATTCTACCTGTCGGCCGGAGAATTGGGGTACTTCCCCAACAGCAGACGCCCCCGGGTGTTATGGCTGAACATCAAAGGAGAATTGGATAAAGCGGCTTTTCTGGGGGAACGTGTGGATACCTACCTTGGTGAATTGGGCTATGATCCCGAAAAAGAGCATAGGTTTCATCTGACTTTGGGAAGAGTCCGGACCGAGAAAAATCTAAAAGAGCTGCAGAAATCCATTGAACTATTTCCGGCCCGGGACAAGCTGGTTGGATTTAAAGTGGAAAGCTTCCATCTTATGATGAGTGATTTGGGTAAATCAGGACCGAAATATTTGGAGATGGGCTCTTTTTACCTAAAAGGATAAATTTGTATTGACACCGAAAATCCGATTGGGCTATACTTTACGAAACCGAACATATGTTTGAGGAGGAGAGGGAATGGATACTAAGGAGCTCAAACAGGACAAGGTCGAGGCGCTTAACAATACCATCAAGACCATCGAACGGCAGTTTGGCAAAGGCTCGATCATGAAACTGGGCGAGAATGCGGCTATGAATATTGATGTCATATCCACCGGCTGCATTTCATTGGATATGGCTTTGGGGGTGGGTGGTCTTCCCCGGGGCAGGGTGGTAGAGATTTTCGGACCGGAATCGTCGGGAAAGACGACGGTGGCTCTGCATGCCATCGCACAGGCCCAGAAGGATGGTGGGATGGCGGCCTTTATTGACGCCGAACATGCCCTGGATCCGCTTTATGCACGGCGTTTAGGGGTAGACATAAACAACCTGTTGGTCTCCCAACCTGATAATGGGGAACAGGCCTTGGAAATAGCCGAGGCTCTGGTCCGCAGCGCAGCCATCGATGTCGTCGTTATCGATTCAGTAGCGGCTCTGGTTCCTCGCGCCGAGATAGAAGGAGAGATGGGTGATAGTCATGTAGGCCTGCAGGCTCGACTGATGTCCCAGGCGTTAAGAAAACTGACCGCTCATATCAGCAAATCCAATGCGGTGGTGATATTTATAAATCAGATCCGTGAGAAGATCGGCATCGTCTACGGCAATCCGGAGACTACTACCGGAGGGCGCGCACTTAAGTTTTATTCGTCCCTGCGCATTGAAGTCAGGAAAGCGGAACCCATCAAGCAGGGTACCGAGCAGGTAGGCAGCCGCACCAAGGTAAAAGTGGTGAAGAACAAGGTAGCACCACCCTTTAAAATTACTGAGTTTGACATAATGTATGGTACCGGCATATCCCGGGAGGGAGACGTACTGGATATGGGCACCGACCTGGACGTAATTCAGAAGAGCGGTTCCTGGTATGCATTTGAAGGTGAACGTATGGGCCAGGGTCGTGAGAACGCCAAAGATTACCTAAAGACTAACCCTGAGATTTACAGTATTTGCGTCGAAAGGATCAAAGCCAAGATAGCCTTAAAAAACGCCAATCCAGCGGATATTGAAGCTTGACACTATTAACCAAACTGTCTAAAATCTTTATAAGGCTCTGAAAAGATGTCTCGCTACTTAGCCAAGTAGAGTTTTTTGACATATATATTTTTTCATAACTGGTAAGCTGATAGTTTCAACTGCTCAAGCAGTTCAAATAAATGCTTGTTTTTGATTGAATATAATTATTCATAATGAGAATTTGGTTAAGCGAAGGTTTATCGTGGCAAATACAGGTAACTGGTCGGGCGGCTTTTCCAGAGTGAAGGCGCCGGGCTGGGGCAAGCGGTAAATAGGAATGGCGGGACAGTTTTTAAGCCGAGTTTTTACTCGGCTTTTGCTATGGGAGCCTCAACTCAAACATTCGAACATTACTAAGGAGGTGAAGAAGATTACAACAGAGGTACTAGTTTATCTGGTTTTGGCAGCCGTCATAGGGCTAGGCGCCGGCTATCTCGGCCGTAAGAATATAGCCGAGAGCAAAATGGGATCTGCCGAGGAACAGGCAGCCAGAACCATAGAAGAAGCCGCCAAAGAAGGCGAAGCTAAAAAGAAAGAACTACTATTGGAAGCCAAGGACGAGATACACCAGACTCGTCAGGAGGCTGAAAAGGACCTTAGGGACAGACGCAGAGACCTGGACCGGTTGGAGAGAAGGGTCCTGCAAAAGGAAGAACAACTGGACAAGAAGACTGAAAATGCCGAGAAAAAAGAACTGATTCTGGTACAGAAGGAAAAGGACATCGATAAGTCGCAACAGGATGTAAAGATGGTACTCACCCAGCAGTTGAAGGAATTGGAACGACTGTCGGGACTGACCAGTGAGGCAGCCAAGGATTTGCTGCTGGCTAATGTTGAAAATGAGATCAGACAGGAAACTGCTGTCATGATCAGAAGTTTAGAAAACGAGGCTAAAGAAGAAGCGGATAAGAAAGCCAAAAATATTATCTCTCTGGCCATCCAAAGATGCGCAGCCGATGTAGTGTCTGAATCCACCGTATCTGTGGTAGCCCTGCCCAACGATGAGATGAAAGGCCGGATTATTGGCCGCGAAGGGCGCAATATCCGCACCTTTGAAACCTTGTCAGGGGTAGATTTGATCATTGACGATACTCCCGAGGCGGTTATCTTGTCCTCCTTTGACCCGGTTCGCCGCGAAATAGCCAGGGTAGCCCTGGAGAGCCTGGTATCGGATGGAAGAATTCATCCGGCCCGGATCGAAGAAATGATTGATAAATCCAAAACCCAAATCGATCAGCAATTGCGGGAACTTGGTGAACAATCGGCATTTGAAGTCGGTGTTCATGGACTGCATCCCGAGCTGATCAAGCTGCTGGGACGGCTCAAATACCGGACCAGTTATGGACAGAATGTCTTGAAACATTCCATCGAAGTATCACATCTGGCTGGGGTCATGGCCGCCGAATTGGATGTAGATATAATGCTCGCCAAGCGGGCAGGGTTGTTGCATGACATCGGCAAAGCAGTGGACCACGAGGTTGTGGGACCGCATGTTGAGATCGGGGTCGACCTGGCCAGAAAATACCGGGAGAGCAAAGAGGTCATCCATGGTATCGAGGCCCATCATGGTGATGTGGAGCCCCAGACCATTGAGGCCATACTGGTACAAGCCGCCGATGCCATCTCCGCATCCCGTCCGGGTGCCCGCAGGGAGACACTAGAATCCTATATAAAGAGACTGGAGAAGTTGGAAAACCTGGCCAATGGCTTCGAAGGTGTGGATAAATCTTATGCCATTCAAGCTGGCCGTGAAATCAGGATCATTGTGAAGCCTGAACAGATCGATGATCTGGGGACGATAACCCTGGTTAAGAACATAGCCCGGCAGATCGAACAGGAACTCGATTACCCGGGCCAGATCAAGGTGATGGTGATCAGAGAAACCCGTTCAGTAGAATTAGCCAAATAAAGAAATTCTATGTAGCCCAGGTAAAGCCCGAGATGGCCCGTTCAAGAGTATGCAGATACGCTTGAACGGGCCATTTAAATGTATTGACCGGCGGATTTGCCCACTGCCAGAGGTTCAATCACCGGGCAGTCTTCCTGATTTGGTGGAATTTACATGACTTTGAAAGCAGGAAAATCACCCGCGTATCATGAAATGATAGCTATTCTAGAAAAGGGGAAGAATTCGTTATGGACAAGGGATCTGGTCTGGATGCCCTGGTGACCGTGTTTCTGCGCCACACCGAGCTCAGTGCAGTCAAATTTGATACCGTGCGGGATATTGTTAAGATTGAGATTGCACTAAACACCAGTTTAAACGAACAACAGGGCAACCGCTTCATCGATATCTGCCGGAAAAGCATGGCACTTTTCTATAGGATGGGCAACCTGGAGCCGATACATATCAGTTTGAAATTTATTGAACACGCGGGGGTCACCATACTGAGGTTGTATCGCGACAGCCAAACCCTGATCGAAGAGGAGATCGAACTTTTTGTAAGATTAATCCGTCAGGAATTTGCATCGTGGCTGATAAGAGACGATAATGATATGGTAACCGCTGCCATACTAAGTAGTGACGAAAAGAAACAAGTGCTCAGCAAAATCAAATCCGGGCAGGAATCTTACCGTAATGTGTTCGTCTATCGCGACCAGGGCAGGGTTTTTGTGTTTAACCGTTAGTACGGAGGAAAGTATAATTGAATATACTGGTTATCGGAGATATTGTCGGTCGGCCGGGGCGGGCCATAATCAAGGCCTTGCTCCCCAAATTGCAACGGGAGAAAAACATCGATTTTACTATTGCCAATGCCGAAAACGCGGCCGGCGGAAGAGGTCTTACCGGCGACGTGAGGGATGAATTGCTGGGCGCTGGCATTGACGTATTGACTATGGGAAATCATGTTTGGGACAACAAGAATATCCTCACCTTTATAGATGATGAACCCAGATTGATCAGGCCCGCCAATTATCCCGGCCCTTGTCCCGGACAGGGCTATCATGTCTACACAGCCGGTTTCAACAAAAAAATAGCGGTCGTCAATGTTTCGGGCCGTATGTTCCTGCCCCCGCTTGACTGTCCCTTCCAGGCCGTCGACGACATCTTGGCGGAAGCGGGCAATTCGGCTGATTATTTTATAGTGGATATACACGCGGAAGCCACTTCGGAAAAACTTGCCATGGGTTATTACTTTGACGGCCGCGTGACTGCTATGCTAGGCACGCATACCCATATCCAAACCTCGGACGAACGCATTATGCCCAAAGGGACCGCCTACATCACTGACCTGGGTATGACCGGACCGACTCATTCAATCTTGGGTATGGAGATTGGCCCTATCGTGGAAAAATTCCTTAATGGTCGTCCCACCCGCTTCGAAGTCGCCGCCGGCCAGGCGCAGATGCAGGGAGTGATAATCGGACTAAATGAAGATGGCGGCCAAGCGATTAGTATAGAGAGATTCACCCGCCTGATGGAATGATCGCAGAATTACCATAATAATGAAATAATACCAACGTCAAGCTTGAAAAAGAAGGAATTAGTTAATACATTTAGAATATACTTCTATAAAAGCAACCTTTTCATTCTACACTACAAAAGCGTATTTATTATTGAAGGAGGCTAATATATGGAAGTGTTAAAAGTATCAGCTAAATCCAGCCCTAACTCGGTTGCAGGTGCATTAGCGGGAGTGCTCCGGGAAAAAGGTGCGGCAGAGATTCAGGCTATCGGGGCCGGAGCCATCAACCAATCAATCAAAGCCATCGCTATAGCCAGGGGGTTCGTAGCACCCAGCGGAATGGACCTGATATGCATCCCTGCCTTTACCGACATAATAATCGACGACGAAGAGAGAACCGCCATAAAGCTGATCGTCGAGCCCAGGTAAATAGCCATCCTCATCATAATAAATACTTATTGGATATGAAACCTGCTTATGAAGCAGGTTTTTTGCTGCTATCCCGCTGATGTTAGTAAAAACTCGATTATACTTAAACAGGAGGGGACAAATGTATGAAAATTGTTGACTTGCACTGTGACACCATATCTTCCCTATATGCCAGCGGCGGCTCGTTGCTGGAAAATGACGGTCACTTCGATATTAGGCGGGCTTTAAAATCTGGCCTGCGACTGCAGTTCTTCGCCCTGTTTACCAGGCCGGCGGAGAGCAATACCTGCTTAAGGGAAATACTTAAGCAGGTCGACCGTTTTTGGACGGATATCGAAAATAACCGTTCCTACCTGTACCATGTGGCCCAATCTGATGATCTTGAAGCGGCTGCAAATCAGGACAAAATCGGCTGCTTGCTGCACCTGGAGGGGGCTGAATGCCTGGGCGGCGACCTGGATATCCTGAATATTCTCTATCGCTGCGGTCTGCGCAGCATGGGTCTGACCTGGAACGATCGCAATCTCCTGGCCGACGGCGGGGGAGAAGGTGCTAACGCCGGGGGTCTGAGCTTGAAGGGAATAGAAACGGTCAGGCGGATGGACCGCATGGGCATGCTGCTCGATCTGGCCCACATCTCCATCCCTTCCTTTTACCAGGCTCTGGAGTTGTATTCCAGACCGGTCCTGGTTACCCATGCCAATGCCCGCGCTTTATGTCCGCACTGGCGCAACCTCGATGATACACAACTTAAGGCGCTGGCCCAAAATGGAGGTGTGGTCGGTGTCACCCAGGTGGCAGATTTTGTCAAAGAGGGCGGGGCCGTCTCAGTCGATGACATGCTCAGCCATATCGTTCATATCGCCGAACTGGTCGGAGCTGAACATGTGGGGTTGGGTTCCGATTTCGATGGTGCTGATCACATGGTTATGGCGGAAGTGGGCCGCTATGGAGAGATGCCAGACCTGCTGGCGGGAAAAGGATTTTCCCGGGCAGAGATCGAAATGATACTGGGTGGCAACGCCCTTAGGGTGATAACCGCAGTAATGTCCTGATTCTGTAAAAGGGAGATAATTCGTATGTATGACCTGCATGTTCACACTAATGCTTCAGATGGCGTTCTAAGCCCGGTCGAAGTGATCAGACTGGCACTGAAATCAGGTTTGGACGGCCTGGCCATAACCGATCATGACACGCTGCAAGGGGTAGCCCCAGCCCAGGACTTCATCAGATCACACCAAATCCAGCTGGATTTCATCCCTGGCATTGAAATAAACACCGATTATGGGGAGGATGAAGTACATATCCTTGGCTACTTCGTAACTGACCAGGATAGCCGAATGACAGAACGTCTGGCCTATATTCAGCGTGAACGAATTACCAGAGCCGAGAATATATTGGCCCGGCTTAGCCTTTTCGGTATCGATATCGACATGGATCAGGTGCGCACCTTGGCGGGCGGGCGGCTCATAGGGCGTCCCCATATCGCCAGAGCACTTATCGCGGCCGGCCATGCCCAATCTGAGGCCGATGCATTTGCCCGATATATTGGCCGCAACCAACCAGCCTATGTACCGCGTTATAAATTTTCGCCCCAGGAGGCTATTCACCTCATCGACCAGGCGGGCGGAATTAGTGTACTGGCCCACCCTGGCCTGATCCATGACAAAGCCAAAATTGATGCTATCATCGAGATGGGGATAGCGGGACTGGAGGTATATTACCCGGAACACGATGTTTCGGAGGTCAAGGAATTGAAAGAGCTGGCGCGGCGACACAATTTGTTGACGACGGGTGGCTCGGATTTCCATGGAACCGGTCCCGACAGCCGAACCAGACTGGGATACGCGGGTGTTGACCGGCAAACTATGGAGACCATCCGCGACTTTTATCAACATAAATAATAAATTTTTACGCTCTTTGCAGGATTTTCGACTCCCTCTATAGAAAAGAAAACTTGGATTAATTTACATGTTTTTAGAGGGGCAGGGATATAATGAAAAGAGCGGCGCAGGTGTGCGTATTAGCTATATTGTTATCCATATTGGCAGGAAGCAGTCTGGTGGCAGCTACACCTGCTTCCTATGTAGTCAAATCAGGGGATTGTTTATGGGATATAGCGGTCGCCAACGGCTTGACGGTAGAACAGATAAGGCAAATCAATAACCTGAATACTGATAACCTGCAGATCGGTCAGGTACTGAAATTGAGCTTTGCTTCCGGTTCGGCTGGAGTATCAACTGCTACAGTCAAGGGCTCGGATACTGTTAACGTCCCGGCTGGAACATCTTCGTACGTTATTCAAAGCGGAGACAACCTATGGGATATCGCCCAGCGTTTTGGAACCACCGTGGACAATCTTAGAGTCCTTAATGGATTGACATCCGATGCGCTCTTTCCTGGCCGAACGCTTAAGGTTCCCGGTACAGCACCTGCATCCACCGCTCCGGCTCCAATTCAAGCCCCAGTGGCAGCTCCAGTTATAGCTCCTGTTGTGACTCCAGTGGAAGCTCCAGTTATAGCTCCAATTATAGCTCCAGTTATAGCTCCTGTTGTGACTCCAGTTGCAGCCCCAGTTGTGACTCCAGTTGCAGCCCCAGTTGTGATTCCAGTTGCAGCCCCAGTTGTAACTCCAGTTGTAACTCCAGTTGTAACTCCAGTTGTAACTCCAGTCGCAGCCCCAGTCGCACCAGCTGTAGTATCATCATATGTTATCCAACCTGGTGATAACCTATGGAGTATAGCCCAGTTGTATGGAACCACAGTGGACAATCTTCGGGTTTTGAACGGATTGACCAGCGATGCGCTTTTTGCCGGTGATACGCTTAAAGTCAGCGGTACACCTGTTGCCCCATCGGTTTCGAGGTCAGGCGACAGCGCCACTGCATCCCGCATATTGGCCAAGGCCGCACAATACCTGGGAACCCCATACCGATACGGAGGAGCGGCACCAGGCGGTTTTGATTGTTCCGGGTTCACCTCCTACGTATTCAAACAATTCGGTATCACCCTGAGCCGCACTGCCGCCGGGCAATATGGTCAAGGCACAGCGGTGACCAAAGCCAACCTGATCCCGGGGGATCTGGTATTCTTTAATACATCCGGCGGAATCAGCCACGTGGGCATATTCGCCGGCAACGGCAAGTTCATTCATTCCAGTTCACCCCGCAGCGGCGGGGTCATCTATTCGGCCATGAGTGAAACCTATTATGCATCAAGATATGTGGGCGCCCGCAGGGTCATCAGATAAGGAACACGGGAGGTTAATAATTGGAAAAAGATCTGTTGGGAATATCGATTTCTATCACTGACACAGTGGAATATAAAGAACTGGAAACGCGCGAATACAAGATAGGCCCCGGCCAATTGCTGAATGAAATCCTGGCTCAACGGATGTTCAGCAACGCTGAAATAATGTGGATACTGCGCAGAATGGTTTATTTTTACGGCAGTAAGGACAATTTGCTTAAGATGTCCCCCCCAGAGAGGTTGATGGCTAATATGAACGATATATTAAGAGCCTTCTATATCCTCTTTGACTTGGAAAGCCCGGACATGGATGATAATATCCGCAGTTACGTATCCGCCCGCTTGACGGATGCGACCTGGGGTATAAGTGAACGGACCCGCGAGTATTTGTATAAGATCAATTGATTTTAAAGCTAGGCGACACTCTCAGGCAGGCCCTATGGTTTTTGCCAAGTGGCTATACAATACCGCTGCCCAGCGGTATTTTTTTGGTGACAATACAGCTTTTACATGAGCACAGATAGGAAGACCGGTCACATGGATGCCAATCGTCGCGAAATGAATATTAAAGGTCTTATCCGGCTTGAGGGCCGCATCGCCGAATGCAGACGCTGCCCTTCGTTGCTGCAATGCACCAGTAAACCCTCACTGGGTAAAGGCGATCTTGTCCCCCAGGTGGTTATTGTGTTCGAATGCGGGGATGACCGTTCTTATGACATCGATTGGATAGTTGAGATAAGAAACGGGGTTCAGAAGTACTTCAGCGTCGACACGGTCTATCATACATTCATGGTCCGGTGCCAGCCTAAAGCTTGTCCGATGGGGGCAGGGATTCCCTGCCAGGTCAATAATTCTCTTCTGGACACCCAGAATAAATGCCGTCTGACCAGTCAACCCTGCATTGGCATTCCTGTCAAACCGGACGATGAGGCAGTCCTGAATTGCCTGGGCTACGTAATCGAAGAACTGCATATTTTTCAACCCCGGTACGTGATCATGTTTGGTCGTCGGGTTAGTGAATTCATTCTAAAGTCTTTGGGTATGCTGGAATCGATTCAGGACCGATTGGTGTTTGAACACGAAAGCACAACTTTCTTGAGCCTCCTGGATGACCAATATTTCCGTCCCGAGCAGCTTAAAGACCTGGCCACCCTCCTGGACAGTCCGCCTTTTCCCTAGGAATCGGTCCAATCAGCGTCATATCTATGTGGGGACAACCTTAACGGGTTGTCCTTTTGGTCTTTTATTGCCGGTCCAAGAATAATATTGTCTGAGATAGTATTCTGGAGGCGTGACAATGACCAACAGCCAATGGTGGAACCAGGACATAAACGAGGTAGCGGAGGTCGTTGCTGCCGACCTGAACGTCGGTTTGGGTGATCGCCAGGTGGCTCTCCGTCAGCAAGAATACAGCAATGTGGTGGAGATGGGCCAACCCATCCATCCATGGCGGATATTGATTAATCAGTTCACTGACACCATGGTGTTGGTCCTGTTGGCAGCTACGGTAGTGTCGGGAATCATTGGCGAAATGGCCGATGCCCTGACCATCATGACTATCGTCTTCATAAATGCGGTCTTGGGATTCATCCAGGAATATCGAGCCGAACGTTCCCTCGAGGAAATCAAAAAGATGGCTGCCCCGGAAGCCAGGGTCATAAGGAACGGGCGGCGCCTGAAGATTCCTGCAGCCGAATTGGTACCGGGGGATCTGGTCATATTGGAATCCGGCGACAAGGTGCCGGCCGATTTGCGTATAGCCTCGTCATCGACTCTGGAGACGGACGAATCCACGTTGACGGGCGAGTCGGTCCCGGTCGAAAAACGCGCCAGCGCAATATGTCCTGTAGATTGCCCGCTGGCCGATAGAGTCAATATGGCTTTCATGGGGACCTCAGTCACCCGCGGCCGAGGCAGGGGGATAGTAGTGGGCACCGGTATGAATACAGTGATGGGTGAGATCGCCGCGCTGATGATGTCCACCGCCAATGAGATGACCCCCCTGCAGCTCAAGCTGGATGGTCTGGGGAAGATCCTAATAGTCATATGTCTGGCGGTGTGTACAGTGGTCACTTTGCTGGGGATCGCGCGGGGCGAGAACATAATGACCATGCTTATGGCCGGCATCAGCCTGGCGGTGGCGGCCATACCGGAAGGTCTGCCGGCTATCGTAACCGTGGTACTGGCCTTGGGTGTTCAACGGATGGCCAAAAGGAATGCTATCGTCCGCAAACTGCCGGCGGTTGAAACCCTCGGATGCACAACTGTGATCTGTTCGGATAAGACCGGTACCCTTACCCGCAACCAGATGACAGTCAAGAAGGCGGCCACCTTCGACAGTATGATCAATGTACAGGGAGAGGGATATGGTACAGCAGGGGGGATAGTGGACACAGACCGAAAGGCAGTCAAAGCAGAAGGCAGTCTTTTGACCCTGATGGAAATAGCCCTCACCTGCAATAATTCCGAAGTCAAGGATATCAAGGGCGAAATTGAAATCCTGGGTGATCCCACCGAAGCGGCTTTGATCGTCATGGCTACCAAAGCCGGGGTACGGCAGCGCCAGGATGTCCTGCGGGAAATACCCTTCGACTCCGAGCGCAAGATGATGAGCGTAGTGGTGAATTCGGATAACCCACGCCTGCTGGTCAAGGGAGCCCTTGATGTCATAATTGATTCCTGTTCCCACATTATGAAAAATGGCCAGGCGGTCAAACTGAGCGCCTCAGATCGGGACTATTTCCTAAGGATGCAGGGGACATGGGCAGCATCAGCATTACGCATCCTTGGCTTTGCCTATCGGGCCCTGCCCCAGGACTGGGGGGCTATGTCCGACCAACACCTGGAAAGGGAACTGGTCCTAGTGGGCATGTGCGGGATGATCGACCCGCCTCGGGCCGGTACCGCCAAATCAGTGCGGGTGTGCCTTAATGCCGGTATAGTACCGATCATGATAACCGGGGACCATCCCCAAACCGCCCTGGCCATCGCCCGTGAGATCGGTATAAGCAAGAACCAGGAGATCATCAGCGGGAATGACATCGACCACCTCACCGACCAGGACCTCTACCACAAAGCCATCCATAACCGGGTGTTCGCTCGCGTCAGCCCCCAGCATAAGAATCGGATCGTTGGCGTTCTCAAACGGAATAATCAGGTGGTAGCCATGACCGGGGATGGCGTAAATGATGCCCCTGCCATTAAATCAGCGGATATCGGTATCGCCATGGGCATTAGCGGTACCCAGGTGAGTAAGGAAGCATCGGCCATGATCCTAACTGACGATGATTTCTCTACCATAGTTGAGGCTGTGTATCAAGGGCGGGCCATTTATGATAATATCCGCAAATTCATTCGTTATCTGCTGGGCTGCAATATCGGTGAAGTGCTGGTCATGTTCACTGCCTCTCTTATGGGGCTGCCTCTTCCCCTCCTGCCAATCCAGTTGCTGTGGGTCAACCTGGTCACCGACGGTCTGCCCGCCATGGCCCTGGGCCTGGAAGCGCCCGAACCAGGGATAATGACACGAAAACCGCGGCCCAAGAACGAAGGCGTGTTTGCCCACGGGCTGGGCTGGATAATCTTCGGACGGGGAACATATATAGCAGCCATAACTCTAGCCGCTTTCTTACTGGGATTTACCTGGGCGCGTGTTAACGGACTGGAAGGATTAGGGCTGGCCCGCAGTATGGCCTTCACCACCTTGGTGTTGGGGCAGTTGTTCTATGTGTTCGAATGCCGGTCGGAGAGGCATTCACCCTTTGAGCTCGGGTTTCTAAGCAACAGATATTTGATCGGCGCGGTACTAATTTCCATGAGTATGCAACTCAGTGCCTTATACGTCCCCGCTCTGCAGTCCATATTCAAGACTGTGCCTCTTAACGGAGGACAATGGCTGATAATTCTGATGCTGGCAGGATTCAAATTCTTCTGGCGCATGTTTGGCTACGCCCTGCGGGGAAGACTAAACCTGGTCCATTCCACCTCTCGCCTCTAAAAGCACCGTATTGAGATCCCCATCAGCCCCATCAGTATGCGACCCAGAAGATGGCAATATTTAGTCTTCGGACTCGGCCAGGTTATTCAGTTTGCCTTTTTGCTGACACTCGTGGCAGAAACCGTAGAGGTCGAATTTGCATTCCACCTCGGCAAAGTCCTGCAGTATCTCTGCGTCCATCAGAATTAAAGGGCAGAATTTCAATTCGGTGATCCGATGGCATGACCGGCATATAAGATGGTGATGGTGATGGTGATTCCCGGAAGCTTGGTTGAGAGCATAATATTTTACCGCGTCGGCTCGCTCCACCTGGGATAGAAGCCCGATGGCGGTCAGGATATCTAGATTCCTGTAGATAGTGGAGAAATCGACTTTATGAGCCCGGGCCAAAACATGGGAGTATATTTCCCGGGCGTTGCACCAATCCGTCTGCTCCAGCAGAACCTGCAGCAGAATGGTGCGGTTGCGGGTCCTCTTATAACCCTGGTCGGCTATGAACTTCTCCAGGTCAGCGAGTATATTCATGTATTCTCACTCCGGTAGGTTGCTGGGTAGGAAGCTAACAGTCTTGGTACGGCCGCCATTTTTTAAACCCAGCTTTTGCAGGCTGGCGGACAGGAAGTAAGCCAGAACTGATACTATAACGATGGCCGCTCCTGAAGCCAGCTGCAGTTGGTATGAGAGCCACAGTCCCAGCAGGCACAGGATGATACCCAGGCCAATGGAGACCACCATCATTTTTTTAAGGTTATGGGTGTACATACGGGCGATAGCCGGGGGGACACATAATAGGGCCAGGATCAGGATTATCCCGATTACCCGGATTATCACAACTACCGTCAAACCAATCATAAAAAAGGTCAGGTAATCGATGAAGGTCATATTGAGGCCTAACGCGGTGCCGAATTCCTCGTCGAACAGGTAAACAGCGATTAAATCATAGAACGCAGCTACAGTAACCAGGATAATCGCATTCAGACCCAGCATAAAGAGCAAGTCGGAGCGGGAAACGGTGAGGATGTCGCCGAACAGGTAAGACGTCATATCGGGGGGATAACCGGGTGTGAATGAAATGAAGAGTATACCCAAAGCCATCCCCAGCGGCCAGAACATTCCTACCAATACATCGGAATTGGTATGGGAATTACGCTTCAACAAGGCTATTCCCAGCGATGAAACAGAAGAGAAAGCCAAAGCCCCGATGATAGGCTCGATATTCAGGTAATAGCCCAGACCAATTCCTCCAAAGGCGGTATGGGCAATTCCTCCGCTCATCATCACCAAGCGCTTCTCTATTATGATGGTGCCCATAATTCCGCAGGCTATGGACGACAACAGGGCGGCCAGCAGGGCATGCTGCAGGAAAGAATAATTAAGGATGGCGTTTAACATGGTGCTCCTCCATGGGAATGGTCACCCAGAACCCGATGGGGCACCCCGTGGGCGATCAGTTCCACCGGGCAGCCGTACACCTTCATTATGAGTTCACTGGAAAGGCTGGGGTCACCGTGGTAGTAGAGACTTTGGTTGATACAGGCGATCGACTTCAGGTAAGAGCTGACCGCCAGGGTGTCGTGGGTCACGATGATTATGGTAATTTCCTGGTTTAGATCACGCAGTAACTCGTAAATCTGGGAGCTGGAATGGGCATCTACCCCTGCGGTTGGTTCGTCCAGCAGCAACATACGGGGTTCGACTACCAGAGCGCGGGCTATCAGCACCCTTTTGAGCTGCCCGCCGGATAACTGTCCAATCTGACGGTCAATCAGGTCGGATATCTCCAAGCGCTCCAGGTAATGGTTAACCACTTGGCGATCTTGGCGGTCGTAACGGTGAAAAGGTCCCGCTCTCCCGACCAGGCGTCCCATCAAAACCGCCTCACCCACGGTAATGGGAAAATCCCGATCTATATTGGTTGTCTGCGGTACATAACCTATCCGGGCCCGGGCCACGGCAGGACTCACCCCGAAAACTAATATATTACCAGATTGCGGTTTGACCAAGCCCAAAATGGATTTTAGCAGAGAACTCTTGCCACTGCCATTGGGGCCGATTATACCCACGAAATCTCCATAGGGGATCTGCAGGTCAATGTTCTGCAAAGCCTGTATAGAACCGTAATTGACGCTCAGGTCTTCGATTAGGACCGCATGATCGCGGTTGGAACCGGATATCATATGGGAACACACACCCTTTGCTATTGTAAAGCCGCTCTAAATGTAAGCGCGATCTTCTCCAGATTGCCTATATAATCAGGATCCAATGGGGCAACCATCTCAGCCTGTCCGCCGATTTCCTGAGCCAGGGTGCGGGACTGCTTGTTGTCGACTTCGGCCTGGTAGAATACCACCTTTATGCTGTGGCTGCGAGCCAGATCGATGACCTGCTGTAGTTCCAGCGCGGTCGCCTCCTTACCTTCCTCCTCCAAAGCGATCATGGTCAGGCCGTAATCATCGGCAAAATAGCCGAAAGCGGGGTGGTAGACAATAAATGTTCTATTGGGCACACCGTCCAGGGCCGCCCTGATGTCCATGTCCAACCTATCCAAGCGTTCATTATAAATGCTGACATTGGCTGCATAGGTGTCGGCATGGACGGGATCAAGCCGGGTCAATTCCTGGGCGGTTATACGTACTATCTCCTGTACCCGTTTGGGAGACAGCCACATATGGGGGTCGCGCTCCCCAGTCGGAAAGGTGACGGGAGGATATTTCTGATCGACCAGGGAAGGCAGGTCTATAATTCTTGGATTGGACCGGGCGCCTGCCAGGTAGGGCAGGAGGTTGGCCTGCTCGGCGGCCACCCCGACCGTAAAATATATATCGGCATCGCTGAACTTCATCATCTGCTGCGGGGTTGGTGAATAGTTTTCTGGATTGCCGCCGGGAGGGATCATGGTGACCACCTCGACCAGGTCCCCGCCAACCTCTTTGACGAAGGCAGCCTGGGGAACAATGCTGACCGCCACCTTGAGCTTGTCCCCATCGCGGGCTGGCGCGGTCACCGGTTTGTTTCCGCACCCTGACCCCAATAAAACCAGTGCCACCAGGACCAGTAGGCTCCATCGCAGGCGAGAGGGCAGATTTCGGCTGGTATCGCTGTACTTTTCCACTTCCAAGTCTCCATTCTTATGTCTGATGATGGTGCGGACCGCTGCAGATGCAAACGTTTGCATTTGTAGTATGTTCAATCCCGCCCCCGATGTCAAGCCAGTATTCCCATAGCCGTCGGCCAGCCTGGATCAACCCATTCAGGAGCGGCTAGTCTATTTCTTACCTATCCCGATATATTGTATACCTCAACCCAGTCTTTTTGTTTCGGGTTCCAACTATGTTAAAATAGGAAATTATCAGCCATTTTGGTGTAATCCGGGAGGTTTTTTATGGATTTTATCAAGATGCATGGTTTAGGCAATGATTTTGTGGTCACCACGGTAGAATCCTGGGCCCATGCCGATGACCTGTAACCAACCCCCGGCAATGGGTATGGACAATACGGCGAGGGTTATTTCCGGATAGCCCTGACTGTAAGCCAGGCAAGACTACAGGAAACCTTTGACAGGATGTACGCAGCATTTGGAAAGGTAGGTTTTTAAATGATAAGAAGCATGACTGGTTTCGGCCGCAGCGGAGTGCAGGAAAAAGGTTACGAAGTCAACTGTGAACTAAAAACAGTCAACCATCGCTATTTCGACATCCATACCCGTATACCGCGCCGGTATGCCTTTTTAGAGGAAAGAATCAAAGAAGAACTCAAGAAACACCTGCAGCGGGGTCGCATAGATATCAGCATAAATATTGAGAAAACGCAAGATATGGCGAGGAATATCAAGGTTGACAAAGGTCTGGCTATCGCTTATTATGATTCCCTGAAGGATTTAGCAGAAAATCTAAATATTCCTTCCGAATTCAGGGTTATTGACATATTCCGGCTGCCTGACGTTTTCAACCTGGTAGATGAACAGGAAGATCCCGAAGTAATCTGGAGCGTCCTGGTCAGGGCTTTGGATGAGGCCATGGAAAGCCTGGTTGAAATGCGCAGCAAAGAAGGCGCCAATCTGGCCCGGGATATTGCCGAACGCAACGCCTATATCCTGACCGCAGTTGAGAAACTGGACATCAGATCCCCTCTGGTGGCCAAGGAATACCAGGAACGGTTGTTGAAAAGGATAGTCGAACTGACCAACAACGTGGCCGATGAGGGCCGAATAATCCAAGAAGCGGCCATATTTGCAGATAAGGCCAGCATCACAGAAGAGACAGTCCGCCTTAAGAGCCATATCAAACACCTGAGTGACCTGCTGTCTGACCGCCAGTCGGTGGGCCGCAAACTGGATTTCCTGGTGCAGGAGATGTTCCGGGAGATCAATACGGTGGCTTCCAAGGCCAACGATATAGAGATGAGCCAGATAGTTGTAGATGTCAAGGCGGAATTGGAGAAGATAAGAGAACAAGTACAGAATATCGAATAGAAATGAAGGGGGTGTATCCGGTCGACCGGAAGATGTTATGGATATTAAGCTAGTGAACATAGGGTTTGGAAACATCGTAGCTGCCAACCGTATAGTGGCTATTGTCAGCCCTGAATCAGCTCCCATCAAGCGGATTATTCAAGAAGCGCGCGAGAAGGGTGTACTGATCGATGCCACTTATGGGCGCCGGACCAGGGCGGTAATAGTGGTGGACAGCGGCCATGTAATATTGTCAGCGGTGCAGCCGGAAACGGTAGCCAATCGTTTAAGCTCCAAGGATAGCGGGAGTGAAGACATCTCTTAGCGGGAAGCGGGATTGTTAAGATGACCAGCAAAGGAATACTGTTCGTAATGTCGGGTGCCTCCGGGGTTGGCAAAGGCAGCATACACAAGGCGGTGCTGGCCCAGGTGCCGGATATAAGATTGTCAGTTTCAGCCACCACCCGACCCAAACGCTTGAATGAAACCGATGGGCAAGATTATTTCTTTATAAAACCCAGTGATTTCGAGGACAGGATCAGGAATAACGAGTTCCTGGAATACGCCCAGGTCTACTCGCATATGTATGGTACCCTGAAGAATGAGGTTGTCGAAACCTTGCACAGCGGTTACGATGTTTTGCTGGAGATCGATATCCAGGGAGCCAGACAGGTGCGAGAGAAAATGCCGCAAGGGGTGTTTATTTTTATTCAGCCTCCCAGCCTCGACGCCCTGGTGGAGAGGATCCACGGCCGCGGCCAGGATTCCCAGCAAAGCATTCAGGATCGGCTGGACGCCTGTCATGCTGAGATGGCTATGGCCAGATATTATGATTACGTGGTTGTCAATGACCGCCTGGAAGATGCAATACATAAAGTCCAGGCAATAATCATAGCCGAACGCTGCCGGGTAAAATATTATTGAGGAGTGATTTTCTTTTGATACCACCTTCTGCCAAAGATTTAATGAAGATCGGCCAGAGCAAATACGCGGTGGTGGTTGCCGCCGCGCAAAGGGCCCGCACCCTGTCGGAGAAAAAACGGAATGAGGAAAGTTACCGTTTATCCGGAATGATAACCGACGCCCTGGACGACATCATCAATAATAAAGTAATCATCAACAACCATTCCAAACCCACCCCATGAGAGGATGAACGACGATGACCAAGACAGTCGGCATAGGTATTTGCGGCGGCATAGCCGCCTATAAGATCGCCGATCTGGTGAGTAAACTCAGGAAAAACGAATTCGAAGTTATCGTGATGATGACCGAATCAGCGGCCCGATTTATACCTCCTCTGACGCTGCGGACTCTGTCCGGCCGGGAGGTAGTTACTGATCTTTGGACCGCAACCCAGGAATGGAAAGTTCAACACGTGGGGATAGCCGAGCAACTGGACCTGCTGGTGATAGCACCGGCTACCGCCAATTTCATTGCCAAGATGGCCCATGGATTGGCCGATGACCTGTTGTCGACGGTGGTGCTGGCCAATACCGCACCGGTTTTAGTCGTTCCTTCGATGAACACCAACATGTTCGAAAACCCGGTGGTGCAAAACAACATGCGGATTTTACAGGGATTGGGATATCATTTCCTGGATCCCGACAGCGGACTGCTGGCCTGTGGGGTCACTGGCAAGGGCCGCCTGCCTGAAGTTGACGATATATTGAAACAGATACAGACCTTGCTGGCACCCCGACCGGATATGTGCGGCAAGAGGATAATGATCAATGCTGGGGCCACCTGCGAAGATATCGACCCAGTACGCTTTATCTCCAATCGCAGTACCGGCAAGATGGGATATGCATTGGCCCGGGAAGCGGCCTCCCGCGGTGCGGAAGTGATACTGGTCAGCGGTTCCACTCAGCTGCCGATTCCCCCTGGCATACGTTTCATCCCGGTACGTAGCGCCCGGGATATGTGTGAAGTGATGCTGCAGCACCAGCCTGGTTGTGATGTCATAATCGGAGCCGCGGCGGTAGGCGACTTCAGAGTTGCTATGACGGCCGGGCAAAAGATTAAAAAGGCTGATGACGGCAACGGGCGGATAACCCTGGAACTAGTTCAGAATCCAGACATATTGAAACAGTTGGGAGCCAAGAAAGAGCCCGGCTGCATAATGGTCGGCTTTGCGGCCGAATCGGAAAACGTACTGGAGAATGCGCTGGGCAAGCTGGGCGCCAAGAATCTGGACCTCATTGTGGCCAACGATGTCACCATGGATGGGGCCGGGTTTGCCTGTGATACCAATATATGTACAATAATAAGAAGCGCGGCCGACATCAGACACTTGCCCAAAACCAGCAAAGAGGATGTAGCCCGGGCTATATTGGATAGAGTCGCTGAGCTGCTATAGTCTTTGGAAAGGAGATGGACCATTGTCCACAAAACTTTTTACTTCAGAATCAGTTACGGAAGGCCACCCGGACAAGATGGCCGACCAGATATCGGATGCTATCCTGGATGCCATGTTGACTGAAGACCCTTTTTCCCGGGTTGCGGCTGAAACCCTGGTATCCACTGGTCTGGTGCTGGTATCCGGGGAGATCACCACCAATTGTTATGTCGACATCCCCCGATTGGTCCGCAGTGTTGTTTGCAGCATTGGTTATACCAGGGCCAAATTTGGTTTTGACTGCGAGACGTGTGCTGTTTTAACCGCCATAGATGAGCAATCGCCCGATATAGCTATGGGGGTCAACCAAGCCCTCGAGGTAAAACAGGGTGATATGGGCGATGACGAATTGGAACTTATAGGTGCCGGTGACCAGGGCATGATGTTCGGTTACGCTACCAATGAAACCGAAGATTATATGCCTATGCCGGCTTATCTGGCCAATAAAATGGCCCAACGTCTGACCGAGGTGCGCAAAGCGGGGATATTGGAATACCTGCGTCCGGACGGTAAAACCCAGGTTACGGTGGAATATGTGGATGGCAAGCCGGTTCGGGTCGACACGGTAGTGGTATCAGCTCAGCATCATCCTGAGGTAGATCATGATACCATTGAAAAGGACCTCATCGAGATGGTAGTCAAAGCGGTCATACCAGCCGACATGCTGGATGACTCTACCAAATATCTCATTAATCCTACTGGTCGCTTCGTAATCGGCGGTCCTCAAGGTGACTGTGGATTGACCGGCCGCAAAATAATCGTCGATACCTACGGGGGGATGGCCCGTCACGGCGGGGGAGCATTCTCCGGCAAGGATCCAACCAAGGTCGATCGTTCCGCCGCCTACGCCGCCCGTCACGTAGCCAAGAACTTGGTGGCAGCGGGAGTAGCCGACCGGATCGAGATTCAGTTGGCCTATGCCATCGGTGTGGCTCATCCGGTTTCCATCTCGGTGGATACTTTTGGCACCGGCGTGATCCCCGACAGCCGCATCGAGGCGGCAG